>CALSND010000009.1 GCA_943787625.1 uncultured Gammaproteobacteria bacterium
GCGTTCAAATAAGCATGGCAGTCGCTGGCGGAAGACCTCAGCCTGTTTTTGCAATTGTTAGTACCGATCTACAAAATTCACTTGGTAAATTTCTTGCGAACGGAGGACGAAAGATACGTCATTGGATAGAAAGTGAAAAATACGCTACCGTTAGCTTCCCAGACTCTATGGCTTTCGACAATATTAATACGGCGGACGACTTGCGAGAAGCGGAGACAAAATTAAATATTAATCCCAATGACTGACAGTTCGGTTCCTCATTTGCGCCCTACTGCTCTTCTGACTTTTACTCATATATCGTTATTACTGGCAGACTCTATCCTGCCATCAAATAATTCTCCCCAATCGTAAAAAAATTACAGTCCTCTCAGCAGATCCAGATTAGCCTGATTCACAAGATTTACTAGCTAAAGAAGTCATTCTAAAACTGAAGAATCAAGCTTACATCAGTTTCATGCCGACTGTTGGATGTCGTATGCCCCCAAATATCGCCTAATGCCCAGGGACCAGGATCATGATTCGCAGCACGCCAGTAAATAGACTGTTGAAAACGAAGAAGTACATTGTCGGACCAAAAATAATCGACCGCAAACTTGTTGTACACACCAGTTGAACGAGGATCTAAAGCCATTATGAAAGTTGGTTTAATCAACCCAGCGGGGCCATAACTTGTAGAGGCAGAGAACGTAATAACAAATTCATCACGATCGATTTTATCTGTGTTGAAGCTCACATACTTACCACCCACTTTTTCCCCAGCAACTACTCCATGCTTTACTGTAGAGATCCCCCGATAATACTTGCTGTAATCCAAATAATGGCGCCAAAATACTTGAGATGATAAAAAGATAGTCCGATGCTTATTGAGGGCTTTTATCCAAGTAGGCCTATCAGCTGCGAGCATTAATACAGTTCTTCGCGCCGTATCAAATTGATCTTGATCGGGGTCGACCGAAATTGGCGTCTCAGAATCGAACTTAACGGGAATCCCAGTAGTGAAAGTGGCTTCCATACGCAATACGGACTGAGTAAATCGCTCCTCAGAATAATTAGCAGTTAGGCCTAATACGTGAGTCCGCGGATTTACTAGGTCTTTTACCATGTAATGAGTTCCACCAGTCGTTCGAGCCAGAGCATTCTGCACTCTCACACCAGTATCTGCTGAAAAACCATAAAAGTAATTAAGACTGAAGTCGACCTCGCCCCAGATTGCCTTGAAACGAGCACCTGCTTGACCATTTGTCCATTTTTTATTTGGCCTTCGATTTCGAAATTCGACGTCTAAATTAAGCAACTCTCCATCTTTGTATATGGCGTTAGCGGTTTCGGATAAACCATTTCCGGTAAACGCCCAAGGGTTTCGAGGATCGGTGGAGATCCGATTTGGTCTAAAGTCCGTCGGAATCCAAATAGCTTCCACAAAAGATTCATCGAACCACTTGAATTTGCCAATATCATAGATCCCTCTAGCCATCCAAAGTGGAATTCGGATGTCTTCCCAAGATTCGCGACTCCAATGCCAGCTAAGATCTAAAGGGTTTATAACATCCAGAGCGCGGAAACCATCAGTTTCTCCCCAAACTACCTGTTGGCGACCAAGACGGAGAGAAAAAGGAGGAAGTACAATGTCAACAAACGCCTCACGAAGGCTAGCCTCCGTTCGACCATATTTATTGTCTTCTTTCGTGAATGAATCAGCATAGCTGCCGCGAATATCGTAAATCGAGTCATATACGCCTCGACCTATTACCGTCAGTGTCGCTTCTTCAATTGGACCACTGTTGAATCTGCCGAAGGCCTCCCCGTCTTTTAGAAAATAATACTTACTCTCCAATTGCGCCGTATTCCGCTGCATTATAGCCTCAGCGTCTTTAAACTTAGGGGTCCGCAATATATTTTGAAATTTCAGAGTTCCCTCTACTTCTACGCTATCACCCAAAGAGACAATTGCATGCAGGTGAGTCAGTTTGAATAGGCTGATAAAAACTAGAATAAGACATAGGTTTCTTTTCAATTTCTGAGGCTCCAAATTAACGGCCACCAATTTAATGGCACACCGAATGACGTAAAATTTATTTTCTCTAGCGTCGACCGCTGATCATGTTTCGAAGAGAATAAAATTGTTTGGCTCTCGCCGAACTAAAATCTCGCTTCCTCACATAGCAATGAGTTATCGTAGCATGGGGTTTCTTAGCATTAATATCTGACTCCCCCAAATGAAGCATCACAAAATGTCCAATGTTGTCAGAAAAATCTTGCTTCACATACGGCGCTTGCTGAGGCATTTCAGTGGCGTAGCTCTCGGAATATTTGAGGTAGTGCTGATTCATCCGTAAAAGCTGATCATCTTGTCTATCAAACGCAAACATCCATAAGGTCCAATTGGTTTCAACGTCAACGAACACAATTTTATAGCTATAAGGGTGGCTTTCAGAACGAGGCTCAATTAGTACTGCATGAGCTTCCCTCACCTCCCACCTAGCTTTGTGTGGCACCCACAAGTGAGGACCGCCCGCTTCAGGATTATCTCGAACGTTAATCGTCGCAAGAACTTCTCGCTTACCAAGATAAGTCCATTTATTCTCATATACCTTTCCGCCAAATCCATTGATATCTTCTCGGATCATATCCATACCCATCAGCTCGCTTGTTCGCTCAGAAGCTAAGGTACGCCGAGGTTTTCTCTGAGACGGTATGTACATCCATCCTGAATTTTCTCGGTCGTGATCGACATAAGTGATAGACATATCTTTTGCTCCGGCCATATCTCTAGGAGATCTAAATTCCATCACTCGTTTACTTTTCACTTCTTCATAACCTTCAACAAGGCAATGATCCCCTCGTGCGTACGTGGACGCTACAGACGTAAATTCCAGTTTTCGATCAAGCTTGCCGCCTTCCGACCGCAGCCACGTAGTCATCGGCATATCATAATCAACATTTCCAGGACGCCATAACATGTTCCAGATTACTTTTTGACCAGCAAATGGGTCGTCCTCATTAATATCAGGGAACGGAAAACCACCACCAGTAAAGTCAAGCAATACACCACGCTCATCAATGCTGTAGTCACGATCCATTCGCACACCCCAGTCCGGTGCGGGAGGATAGCTCCCTCGCTCCGCAAACTCCATATCCATATCATCAAAAATGTAATAACTCCAAGCGGACACAGGTATCAAACCATCCAAATACTGTTCTCGATCATTAATGGTTAAACGTTCGCCAGTAGTTAACGATGACGTGTCTGGCGCATCTGCTTTGATCCAATTTACTAGTTCTGTATAAGACTGGTTCTCGGCAGCATTAGCTGTAAGTGTGAGTATGTAAAGCATCAAGCTTAGCGCGAACGCGATTCGACAATCGTACTCGTAGGAAAATTTTGAAATCATCACAATCCCTCTGTAAATTTATAAAATCATCGTGTCCGTATTCTTATCCAGCTAAGAATAACACAGGACAGCAGTACGCCTCACCTAAAGACTTGCTCATTAAACTAGGGCCTTATGTGCGTAACTGGCGTGATATGTCAAATTTCGAATAATTACTTGCGTTCAATCTCTGGTGGAGGATAATTTATGACATGACAAAAAGCGCTAAAGATCCCATTACAGAATATGACAAAACGTCACTATCGGTAGATGAAGCGGTCGAAAACATCCTATTGCATATTCAGCGTGTTAAATCTGTTGAAGTGCTTCCTATCCGCGAGTGTATCGGGAGAATCCTCGCCGCAGATGTGGTGTCGCCGATAAACGTCCCACCGCAAGCAAATTCTGCAATGGATGGTTACGCTTATAAACATGCTGACTCGATAACTAAATCAAACAACCAATATAAAATCATTGGGACAACCTTCGCGGGCAAGCCGTTTGATGCCAAAGTAGGCCAAGAAGAAGCTGTTCGCATCATGACCGGCGGAGTCATTCCCGAAGGCGCTGATACTGTAGTCATCCAAGAGAACACCTCTGTATTTGACAACACTCTGGAAATAATGAAAAACCCTGAGGTTGGAGAGAACGTTAGACTAGCTGGAGAGGACATTAAGAGAAATCAAACGGTGTTGCAGAAAGGACATAAGATAACGGTAGCAGACCTCGGGTTGACAGCCTCTCTTGGAATGGGTGATCTAAAAGTATACAGACGTCCGAAGGTTGCATTCTTCTCTACGGGTGATGAATTAAAATCAATCGGCTCCAAACTGGGCCCGGGAGATATATACGACAGCAATAGATACACGCTGTTTGGTATGCTTAAAAAAGCTAATGTCGACCAAATCGACATGGGTGTAGTGAAAGATACTTACGAAGGTATAAAGGCTGCACTTGTCGATGCGAGTACAAGAGCCGATGTTATCATTACTTCTGGCGGTGTCTCCGTGGGAGAAGCCGACTACATAAAAGATGTACTTGCAAGCATAGGCAAAGTTAAGTTTTGGAAAGTTTCAATGAAACCAGGAAGACCTCTAGCATTTGGTTCTATAGGTAATGCTCATTTTTTTGGTCTGCCGGGAAACCCTGTCTCGGTCATGGTAGGTTTCCATCAATTTGTAGCTCCTGCGCTCACAAAACTCTCAGGAGCTGACTATTCGCGTCCCCTGTACATAACCGCGATTGCTAGCGAGACAATCAGAAAGCGCCCGGGCCGAACTGAGTTTCAAAGAGGTATAACGAGCCAAGGAGCGGATGGCCACTTGCAAGTAAAACCAACTGGCGATCAAGGCTCAGGAATCTTGATGTCAATGTCCCGCTCCAATTGCTTTATCGTCCTGCCATTAGAGTGCTCTGATATAAAAGCAGGATCTACAGTAACCATAATCCCGTTCAACGAAGTTCTTTAAATACCGATTATCTAAAGTTCAATCGCCATTCCATCATACGACACTTCCCATCCCGCGCTTAAGACTGCCGCTCTTTCAACAGAGTCATCTACTAAAATAGGATTTGTGGTGTTAATGTGAATAAAAATCTTTCTTTTAACATCCAAATCTGCAAAGGCTAATAGTGCGCCATTCTCACCAGAGACACTGATATGTCCCATGCGTTGTCCCGTTTTTACGCCGACTTTCTCTCGGATCATCTCATCATCTACCCAGAGGGTCCCATCAAAAAAGACTAAATCAGCGCCTGAGACTCTTTCTCCGAGTGCATCAGTCATACGAGCGCACGCGGGAATATAAAAAAAACTGCCACTTCGAGATTTCACTTCTAGGGCGATAGTATCTTCATCAACTGTGCCGAAATTTTTCCCCGATTTTTCGTCTTCCATCCACAAAGCAACTTTTCCTGGAACAGCGAAAGGAACAACTGTAACACCGAGTTTTTTTCCGTCGTGCGCCGACAGCTCTAATTCGCTTTCTAACTCTAGTCCACGACGGTTTACAAACTTAGGGTTCAACACATTAAAAATACTGTTTGATGCTAACACTGATAAAACCCGATCGGTTCCATATAAATTTAAAGGTTGTGATTCTCTCAGGTTTAATAACCCAGCAACATGATCAACATCGGCGTTTGTAAGGAGAACGGCTTTTATGGGGCTGTGTCGTAGCGAATCTTTAGGGTGCAAAATACTGTTCTCATTAATTTGCTGCCGAAGATCTGGTGACGCATTGAAAAGACACCAATTATCCCCGTCTTCACTAACTGCTATTGACGATTGAGTACGAGCCGTAGCTCGGGAATCAGTCGCTCGAGCTCTACGACTATTGGGGTGATTGCAATTCCACTGTGGATATCCACCCCCAGCAGCTGAACCAAGCACACGAACATACATTAACTCTTTCCCTTGACTGTATTATTAATCATTTACAGAATAACCTGCAGTATTATTCTTGACCCACCGAGTACCATCATCTAGCGACTCTTTTTTCCAAAATGGCGCGGTAGATTTAAGCTGTTCCATGATAGCCCGACAAGAGTCAAAGGCTTGCGCACGATGCGCTGACCAAGTGGCAACAAGTACGATCGGCTCCGCTGGATGTATCTGCCCTACGCGGTGAATAATTAATACCCAATCCAAATCCCATTTTATCTTTGCTAAATCAGCAATTTCCTCCAATCGACTTTCAGTCATTCCTGGGTAATGTTCTAAAAACATAGATTGGACGCTATCACCTTCATTGAAGTCTCTCATGCTCCCGACAAAAAAAGACGACGCGCCAATCCTTGAGCGGCGCGGGGCCAACTCATTTTCAGCAGTTCGGATCTCTTCGAGAGGGTCAAACAATCTGTCAACGACTTTAATTCTCACTAGCTCAGCCACCGGTTAATGGAGGAAAGAATGCTATTTCATCTCCATCCTTTAACACATCTTCTGGCTCGCTATAGTTATGATTAATGGCAAACAAACTGCCCGAAGGTAATGGGTCATCAGGGGAGGTCTTTGCCCATACGTCGAGCACAGTCAAACCCTCAGCAAACTCTAACTCCACCTCACTTTCTCCAACCATGTCAGACAAGCTGGCAAAAAAACGAACTTTAATACTCATAAAAGACACCACACGGTAGTATAATAAAATTACGATTAAGGATATTTTAAACCATAATCATAAAGGATTTACCTATCATGTCGAAATTAACTCATTTAGACGATAAAGGGCACGCTCGAATGGTCGATGTAAGCGAAAAAAAAGTCACCCATCGACAAGCCACCGCATCTGGACAAATTTCCATGACGTCCGAGACTCTGCACCTGATAGTCGCGGGAGATAATAAAAAAGGAGATGCTCTTAGTGTTGCAAGGATAGCCGGGATAATGGCCGCCAAGCAAACATCGACGCTGATTCCACTGTGTCATCCTTTGATGCTTACTAAGGTTGCAGTAGAGCTAAGGATTGACCAAGAAAACTCCCTCGTATCATGCTTGGCAACAGTCCAAACGAAAGGACAAACGGGAGTAGAAATGGAAGCATTAACAGCCGTAAATATAGCTCTTTTGACAGTTTATGATATGTGTAAGGCTAGCGACAAAGGAATGGTGATTTCCGATATCAAGCTACTCACAAAAAGCGGCGGTAAATCAGGCGAGTGGTATAGAGAAACTAGTGAGTAAATCAACCTAGCTATCTTCGTAATATGACATCACAACACCCTGCCTTACGCACAACCTGGTCAGAAAAACTCAAATTACTTCTGCTACCATCAAAACTTTATGCTCGGTATCTATTGCGGAAGCACCAAAAGCACGGAGACAAGGAACTTAACCTTCTTCCATTTTTAATAAACCCCGAAAAGAATGCGATCGACATAGGTGCTAACAAAGGCATTTATACTCACGCTCTTTCGAAACTTGTACCCCTAGTTCATGCCTTTGAGCCTAATCCGAAGATATATCAAATACTTTGCGCAGGTTGTCCTGTCAACTCGTCTACATATCCTATTGCATTATCTGATGACTCGAGGACTGCCCAGTTATTGATCCCGTTTAATGCAAAGCGTAGAACATACTCAAATCAAGGGGCAAGTCTCAGTAAAGTGAAAGTCTGTGGCCAGCACGCAAAAATCGAGGTGACAAGCCGGACACTCGACTCGTACCAATTCAGCAATGTCGGATTCATAAAAATAGATGTGGAAGGACATGAGTTATCAGTTCTAGCAGGAGCTAAAAAAACCTTGGCTAAAAATAAACCTACTTTAATGGTTGAGCTTGAAGAGAGGCATACGGGCTTTGAAATACAAGAGCTTATATCCGAAGTGGAAAAATACGGTTACTGGGGTTATTTCCTTCGCAACGGAGTGTTAACTGCTTGTAACAAGCTTGACGCCTTAGGGGAGCATCGCAATGCGCTTAAGACAAAAACCTATGTCTATAATTTCATTTTTTTTCCTAGAACTTGAATCTTAGTTGATCCCACATTTATTGTTATAAACAGATGAAGCGCTATGAGCGCTTCTTGCAAACAAATTAAACTTAAAATCGCTCCAAGAAATCTCCAATAATCAACCAATTTTTTGGTCAAAATTCAAAATAGTACTGTACTTCAATCAGATATTGAATTTTAATTCTGCAATCACATACTTCGATTAGAAAGTGAAAACATATGGATACTAAAATAAACGAGAAGATCGTTATCGGTAGTGAAGAATGGTGCGCTTTCTCGCAACTTGGTATTCCAGCGGTGAAAGCACGAGTTGATTCGGGAGCAAAAACATCAGTCATCCACGCTTTTAACATCCACACTTTTAAACGATCTAATTTGCCTTGGGTATCATTTGACGTTCACCCACTTCAAAATAACCGGAAAGTATCTCTGCGTTGCGAGGCGATCATCCATGATCGTCGCATGGTCAAAAATACTAGTGGCGCTAGCGAGAAACGATATGTTATTAAAGTCCCCATGCGACTTGGCGACCAAATCTGGGATATAGAACTTACTCTAAGTAATCGAGATAGTATGGGTTATCGCATGCTTTTAGGACGCGAAGCGATGACCAGTAGAGTGTTAGTCGACCCCTCTGCGAGTATGAATTTAGGCCGTATCAGTGATTTAGAATTACGCGAAATGTACGGTATAACACCCAATGTGAGTACTGGGCTAAAGATTGGCCTCCTTGCGAGTAATCCCGACTTATACAGCAATCGACGTATCGTGGAAGCAGGTGAGGAACGCGGTCACGAAATGGTGTTTTACAACATCAAAGAGTGCTATATGAAGCTTGATGACGAGATGCCGGAAGTACACTCTCGAGGTGGTCACATAGTTGACGATCTCGATGCGATAATTCCTCGTATTAGATCCAGTGCAACTTTCTATGGTTGCGCCCTTACCAGACAGTTTGAAAGTATGGGCGTCTATGCACTCAATAGTGCAATGGCAATCAGTCAATCGAGAGATAAATTATTTTCGCTGCAACTACTAATCAAAAGTGGCTTAGATATTCCTCTGACAGGCTTTGCAAATTCTCCGATAGATACTGATGAGTTGATAGACATGGTAGGTGGCGCTCCATTAATAGTGAAACTTCTTGAAGGTAGTCAAGGTCGTGGAGTAGTGCTGGCCGAGACAAAGAAAGCTGCGCAAAGCGTGATAAATGCATTCAAAGCAGTCAAGGCTAACCTGCTGGTTCAAGAGTTCATTAAAGAGGCTGACGGGAAGGATTTACGCCTCTTTGTAATAAATGGGAAAGTCAAAGCAGCTATTGAACGTTCAGCAGCACCAGGAGAGTTTCGTGCCAATATTCACCAAGGTGGACAGGCCGCAGTGATACGAGCGAGTACTGAGGAGCGCCGCCTTGCTGTTAAAGCGACAAAGGCAATGGGGTTAGCCGTCGCCGGTGTGGATATCATACGTTCGAAAGCGGGTCCTCTGCTTCTGGAAGTCAATTCTTCCCCAGGACTCGAAGGGATCGAATCCGCGACAGAAAAAGATATCGCAGGAATGATGATTGAGGCGATCGAGCTTCAACTAAAATGGAACATAAATAAACAATTACTAATTTAGACATGTCCTTTGCGAGGATCACATCAGAAAACTCTTCCGGAAGAAGGGGTTTAGACTTTGTTCGCCAGGCTTATACATTTGGCGTAATGCCGAGCTGAACGTTTAGATGAATTTTGCTAATTTATTTATCGAAATTACTTTATTAAAATTTCATAACTATCTGTTAATTATGGTTTTATTATAAGGATTTCCTAGCGCCGAATCGCGATCTTCATTTGGCGACCACGACAATAATTGCTCAACCTTAGCGGCCATTTCAAGATCTTTTTGAGTAAGCCCTCCAGCATCATGGTTAGTAAAACGTACAGTAACCAAATCAAAAGACACCTCTAAATCGGGGTGATGCCAGCCAGTTTCGGCTAAATAAGCTACCGCATTAACAACCATCAAAGTTGACTGCCAGCCAGTAGTTTTATATCTGCGGCAGATGCTGATACCTTCATTTGTCCAATCTAACAGATGCTTTTGGAGATATTTATCTACCTCTGTCTCGACTAAAAATATCATCGCCACTACTATCTCTAGACATGTCCTCTCCTACCTACATGAGCAATTCATACTGTGGCTATGGTAACATCACTACTCAATCAGACGCGTAAAATAATTACTAAATCTCTTCAACAGGGTTGTTCAATGACAAGACACACGATTTTCAAACCTAACGAAAGTAATTTGCCCGCGTGGTCTGCCAACGAATTTGAGGCTAAGCTCCGCGAAAAAGAATCCCTTTATCACATTAATCACCCGTATCAATCTCTCATGAATGAGGGAAAAATGGATAGGAAAGCAATCCAAGGATGGGTAGCGAATCGTTTTTATTACCAACAAAATATACCTATGAAAGACGCGTCGATATTGGCTAACTGCACCGATGTGAATGCCAGACGACTCTGGGTACAACGCATTGTAGATCATGACGGTCAAAGTGAAGGATTGGGCGGCATTGAGGCTTGGCTGCAACTTGGCGAAGCCGTGGGGCTCTCCCGCGAAGACTTACTTCACAATACTCACTTGCTTCCAGGAGTCCGTTTCGCCGTGGATGCGTATGTTACTTTTGCGAGCTCTGCAACATGGCAAGAGGCCGCCTGCTCCTCCTTAACAGAACTGTTTGCTCCAACAATTCACCAAAAGCGGCTTGATAATTGGCCGCTTCATTATCCCTGGATCGACTCCCAAGGTTATAACTACTTTAAGGGACGTTTGACTGAAGCACGTAGAGACGTCGAACACGGGCTAAGAGTTACCTTAGAACATTTTACACGACGCCACGAGCAGGAATACGCCTTAAATATCCTACAGTTTAAATTAGACATACTATGGTCAATGCTAGACTCTATGTGGTTAGCATACGTCGAGGAAATGCCTCCCTACTACAACTGTAGTCTTAACGAGTCCGTATCATGAGCGAGGACAGAATACCTGAAATCAACTCATTTTTTCGCCTACAATGGGAGGAGGCCCAAAACAGTTTTGTACTACTTTACCCTGAAGGAATGGTAAAGCTGAGCCAAAGTGCAGGCGAGATACTAAAAAGAATAAACGGAAAATCGTCGGTGCAGGATATAATACGCGATTTGCAATCTACTTTCCCTGATGTTGACTTAACCTCTGACGTCATTACCTTTATCAATCAGGCTACTGAGAATGGTTGGCTCAACCGCTAATTTGTCAGGTATGCCATTGTGGCTGCTAGCAGAGCTAACTTATCGGTGCCCATTGCAATGTCCTTACTGCTCAAACCCATTAGAAATAGCCAGTTATAAAAACGAATTGAGCACAGATGATTGGTTAAAAGTTCTCCGAGAGGCAAGAAAATTAGGCGCAATGCAATTAGGCCTATCTGGTGGTGAGCCACTTGTGCGCAAAGATCTTGAGCTTATAGTCAAGGAAGGCGCAGATCTGGGTTACTACAGTAATTTGATCACTTCCGGTGTTGGAATGGACGAAGAACGGGTAGTTGCTCTGAAGGAAGCTGGTCTAGACCATATACAGATAAGCTTTCAGGCGAGCGATAAAGAGCTCAATGATTTCCTTGGAGGAACTTCGAGTTTCCAGCACAAACTTGATATGGCTCGCGCGGTCAAAGCAAATAACTATCCAATGGTTCTCAATATAGTTATTCATCGGCAAAATATTGATCATATTGAAGATATTTTAAAGATGACAGTAGAACTTAAGGCCGACTACGTAGAGCTCGCCAGTACTCAGTACTATGGCTGGTCTGCCTTGAATGTCAACTCTCTCTTACCCAGTAGAGAGCAGCTTCAACGAGCAGAGAGCATCGCACATGCGTATCAAGATCAGTATAGAAATAAGATGAAAATTCTGTATATCGTGCCTGATTATTATGAAACAAGACCAAAAGCCTGTATGAATGGATGGGGCTCAGTATTTTTGACCATCGCGCCGGATGGGCGTGCGCTTCCTTGTCACGCGGCGGCTAGTATTCCAGATATAGAGTTCCCTAATGTGAAGGACCGCAGTATCAACTACATATGGAACGATTCAGATGCGTTTAACAAATTTCGTGGCTTTGGATGGATGAAGGATCCTTGTCGTACGTGCCCCGAAAAAGAGGAGGATTTTGGCGGTTGTCGTTGCCAAGCTTTCAAGCTAACTGGAGATGCAACTAATGCCGATCCGGTATGTTCGAAATCGCCACACCACCAAAAGTTGTCCGATAAAGTGGCGGGATTACAAGACGTCCATCAACTACAGGGAGCGCCTATTGTTTTCAGAAATATGAGTAATTCCAAATCACTCTCAGATAACAGTGATTAATTAAAATCACTTAGCTATCCGCAACTGTGTAGTGCTTTTCGGGAAACATAGGTACGCCGAGCCTCGACTAATTTTGACGGAGCGATTGCCAAACTCTCAATGCCTGATAGTTTTGTGCTACATCGTGGACTCTGAATATTTTAGCTCCCGCGTTAAGTCCCAGAATAGTAGTTGCGCATGTCGCCCCTACTAAATTGGATGGTGGTGACGTTTCGCAAATAGTACCGAGAAATCTCTTCCGACTAGCGCCGATAACAACTGGCGGGCCTAACGACGCAATAGCCGCTAAGCTATCAAGCAACTCTAAATTATGGCGTAATGTTTTACCGAAACCAATACCAGGGTCAATTGCAATCTTCCGCTCAGATATACCAAGAGCAAGCGCCTCTTCAATACGCTCACTCAAAAATTCCGTCACCTCACGAACAACATCATCATAGTATGGAGCTTCTTGCATATCTATCGGATCTCCCTGCATATGCATTAGAATTATCGATGCTCCGGTATCCGCGATCATCGGAAGCATGTCAGGATCGCTTCGGCCAGCAGTAATATCATTTACTATAGTTGCCCCTTCCCGTAGAGCCAAGCTAGCAACTTTAGAATGGGTGGTGTCGATACTAATACTAAGTCCCCTTAGATTTAGTTTATTGATTTCTGAGAATATAGGCGAGATTCTCCGCATTTGGACATCGAAAGGTACAGGTAGCGAACCAGGCCTACTCGATTCGGCTCCAATATCCAGGATCTTAGCGCCTTCTCGATAAATCTGTTTGACTCTATCGATGGATGCCTCTAACGCCATGAAATCACCACCATCGGAAAAGCTATCTTCGGTGACATTTAGCACGCCCATGATACACGCATCTTGGACCAGATCTGGATTTTCCCGAATCCTTGAATTATTGCCGCTCAACATCGTCATTAGACTACTTTAAATCATTTGAGAGTGAATCAGTTGCTCTGACAAGTGCATCAATCATATCCTTTTCGCTCCCGAGGTGACCGGCATTATGCAAAAACTCTATGTTTGACGAGGACAAGGATTGATGAAGATTCCAGGCGTTCTCGGGCAAACAAGTTAAATCTCTTGACCCGTGAACGATATAAATCGGAATATCTGGTATACGATTTGCATTTAATAGGAGCTCATTCGGAGCAAAGAAATATCGGTTTTTTGCATAATGAAACTCGATCCGGGCCTTCGCGATAGCGGATTCGCTGGCAACATCACCTATCCCAACAGCGGTAGACTTCAGTGAGAACATCACAACAGCTCCGGACCATTTTTCCCAAGCTTTTGCTGTTTTCTGCACTATCTTGATGTTTTTACTGAATATTTTATCGTACAGCTGATCTTTTATTGGCTTAGCCGTACTAAAGTCCATTTCTCTTAAAAAATCCGACCATTCGGTAGGGAGAAATCGATTAGCACCGTTTTCAAAAAACCAGTCGACGTTATCATCACGGCCTAGGAAGATTCCGCGCAGCACCATACCCGATATACGAGAGGGGTGCATTTGCCCGTATGCCAACGCTAAAGCAACTCCCCAAGACCCTGCGAAAAGAGACCATTTTTCCAAGCCAAAATAGCAACGCACAGTTTCCAGATCTTCAATCAGCAGCTGCGTAGTGTTGTCTTCCACTCCCCCATACGGACGCGATCGGCCCGAGCCTCTTTGATCCAACAAGATAATATTATAAATACCTGGATCAAAGTAACGACGATGGTCAGACTTGCACCCACCTCCGGGGCCCCCATGCAAAAATACTATAGGGAGTCCATTAGAGTTTCCACATCGTTCAACATAGATCTCATGCCCAAAAGAGACTTTGAGATGCAAAGAGTCTGTTGGTTCAATAGAAGGAAATAGCTCACGTTTACTATCAACATTTGTCATCGATAAGTACCAATTTCTAGCCACCGCCTTTTTGGAAACTGCGATCAAATACAACCATAAATTCATCGATAAAGTCTTGATGACATTCGCGAAAGCTAAAATGAACATCAGTCATCGGAAACCTCAGTAATCCTAAATTTCGAACTTTCTCAACGCCCAACACTATCCTCACCTTCCTACCGTCGGACCATTCTATTCCCGCACCATCATCCCGAACCCTCAGGGTTGCCTCGGGAAACAGTCTGGGAATAATCCTAAAGAAATCTCCGTGACTTATACCTAATCCTTCTGAGTGAATTGTTATAGCGGTCATAGCTCTTTCAAAACATGAGCAAGTAAGTTCTTATTCGTGTGCGGTCACTACAGACCGTTAACCACCGGCAACGGGTGGCCAGACCGCGAGAACGTCTTTTTCAAGCAAACACTTTCCGTCTCTCTCTTCGGGAGGAATATAGACTCCATTGATTAAAACTAAATGAGCTCTTTCAGAAGGAATTCGAAAACTAGACAATACTTCAGCCACACTAGTACCTTGTGGGAGTTTTATTTCGACCTTGTTATTTTTAACTCTTTCAGGAAAAAACTCTGTTAAAGAAGCATATAGTTTTAACGCTATAGTAATGCTGCTCATTCTTGGACACCAACAATTATTTCATTATATTGGCATTATGCCCTATCGCGTGAGTGGAACCCAAATAGGCCTCCATGATTTTAGTCGGATCTTCTATTAGTCGATCCTTCCAAACACCTAACTTAGTTTTAGTTTGAATCAACCCACGCAAAACTCCTACGTGTTCGGTTAGCCCTAAGCTCGTGGCACCAATCAATACATCTTCGCAAAACTGTAAATTGATATATCGGAAACGCTCTTTATTTAGTAACTCACACGACTCTCCGTTTTCGACACCCATCCATAGTCCAAAAGAACTGGAAATAAGGCCAAGGGTGTCCAAAACGTTCATATTTACCGAACCTTGATGAACAGCATTCTTAAGCCCAAACATATTTTTAGCAGCCAACTGACCGTGCTCTACAGCTGTCGGTTGTATCGCCTGGACCGAAAACTCTTCACTGGAGAAGTCTTTACCTTGTGCAACGTCACCCGCAGCGAAAATGTGAGGATCGGTAGTTTGCATTTGCCGATTTACTAGTATCCCAAGATCGGTTTTTATATCGGTGCTATCGAGGAAACCAATATTAGGCTTTACACCGGTTGCTGAAACTACTAAATCTGCTGGAATATTTTTACCATTACTTAAGGAAACACTAAGACCACGCCCTGCCTCCGTTATCGATTCAACTCTAGTGGATGTATTTACACTTACACCACGACTTTCGCACCAGTCTTTAATCAAGTTACCCGCAGTGTCGTTCATCATCCTGGGAACCATACGGTCTTCCATCTCGATCACTGTCAGATTAGCACCACTTTTAGCCAGCGCTTCAAGTATTATGCAACCAATAAACCCCGCCCCCATCAAGACCACATCCGTATTGGGTTTCGCGACTTCAGAAATACGCCGCGCATCCTCGAGAGTCCAACAACTACTGACCAGAGGATGTTTTACTCCATCTATTGGCGGTGTCACCGGCGTGGAGCCAGATGCTATCAACAACCTGTCGTAACCAACCGTTGCACCCCCATTAAGATTTACTTCACTCTTTTCTTGATTAATCGAGTCGACTAGTCCCTCAACACGACTTATGCCAAGCTCCTTGTAATGTTCGCTGTTTTTTCTCAGATATGTTCCTGATTCAACTATCTGATCGATAAGTAGGTATGGGATAGCCATTCGCGAATAAGGCGGTTCTGGTTCATCGCCAATCATTGTTACAACTGACTCAGGATCTAATTTTTTAAGCGTCTCAGCAGCGGTCACACCCGCTGGACCGGTGCCGATGATTACATGCCTCATACTTAGTTAACTCCTTCCCTGTGCGCCTTGAGCAGCGAGATTACAATCCCAGTCTTTTCATAGTCTCAGAATTCGGAACTCCTTCAGCGCTCCAACCTCTTAACGAGTAGTACTGTGGTAGCATTTCATCAAGCCGATTTACAGAACCTTTGGCAGGACCGGTTTTAGCAGCATCTTTGAGCAATCTAGCCGGCAAAGTGTCATCTTTACTAGTCAGGCCAGCATCTAGATTGAACTGCCGTTCAAGATTCCAGATTCGTTCACCAGCCTCTAGCATGGATTCTGCAGTCCAACCACCCTCACATGCCGCATCAACTTGGGGCGCAATATCTTCAAGCGTCCAAGCAAACGTAGTGAAGGTACACAACCCCGTCGAATCAACCGCCGCCGTAGCATCTTGGAAAGACTTGACTAATTCAGGTTTCCCTTCTGTTACCAAAGGATCAGTCTTAACAGGGACTCCCATAATTTCGGAGGAAACTGTATAACCTCTTAAATGACATGCGCCGCGATTAGACGTTGCATAACCCAGCCCCATGCCTTGGATCGATCTAGGATCGTAGGCAGGAAACTCTTGCCCTTTTACTGTCATGGAAATTTCAGGGTGCCCATATTTTTCACACAATTTCTTCGAGCCCATAGCTAGTTCTCGCCCGAAGCCTTCCCCTTTAGCAACTAATTCTGCCGAGATGGTCAAGGCTTCAGCGGAACCAAACGACATATCCACTCCCCCGGTATCCTCCAAGGTGATAGCTCCCATGCCAAAAAGCTCCATGGCAGCTGAGACTGTGGCGCCAAAAGAGATGGGGTCCATACCATCCTCGTTGCAGAGGAAGTTAGCGTAAGTCAGTGCATCTAAATCATCCACGCCAACATTGGAGCCTAAAGCCCAGGCCGATTCGTATTCTAACCCACCTGACGCTCCAATATATTCCGGCTTATTCTCGATGCTATAGTGCTGCGGATCAATTGTAGAGATCCGACCACAAGCAATTGTGCAACCAAAACAGGCGGCATTAGTTACTAAATTAGGTTTACCATCACTCTCTCGTGGTTCAGCCATCGCCTCCGCCGAAATTTTCGCAGCACCTTCAAACTGCACCTCCCTCATATTTCTAGTAGGCATCGCGCCGACCTCGTTGATAACATTCATCAGCACCTGAGTGCCCATAGCAGGCAACCCTTCTCCTGTAACCGCGTTATCTGATAGTGTTTTCTTTCCTTCGCTAGTTGCTTTGAAGAACGCCTTCGGGTCCCTCACATTCCCGACACCCTTAGTCCCTCGAACAACGACGGCTTTCAAATTTTTGGATGCCATGACAGTCCCAACACCAGACCTACCGGCTGCTCGGTGTCGATCATTAACAATCGAAGCGTATAAACATCCTTCTTCGGCCGATCGTCCGACACAAGCTATACGAATCAGCGGATCTTGATATTTAGCATGTAGCATCTCGTCGGTGGCCCATACAGACTTCCCCCAAAGCTCAGCTGCGTCGCAAAGGGATGCGACGTCATCCTCCAAGTAAAGATAAACGGGTTTATCGGACTTACCTTCGAAGATAATCATATCCCAGCCAGCTTGTTTCAATTCGGCACCAATAAAACCACCGGAGTTAGAGCAAGCTATCGCCCCAGTAAGAGGGCTTTTCGTGATAACTGAATACCTACCGCCCGTCGAAGCCATGGTTCCGGTCAGTGGCCCAGTCGCCATGATAAGCTTATTTCCGGGAGACAAGGCATCTACTTTTGGATCAATTTCCTCAGACAAGTATTTTGTCGCGAGACCTCTTTGTCCAAGAAACTTTTGAGCCCACTCCATGTTTAGAGGCTCTTCAGTACAACTTTGATCGTTAAGATTTACTCTTAGAATTCTTTTTTGCCACGCCATCTCTAAAATCCTCCTAACATGAACTTATTACGTTTTTGGTATTGTTTGTGCTGCATGCGACTTCATACGATCTAACCCTGTGTAACTAGAATCAACGTATGTTATAGCTGCGGTTGGGCAGGCATCGGCGCAAGCGGGGGCACCTCCACACAGGTCGCATTTCATAACCTTTCCTGAATCAGTATTGTAATTGACCGTACCGAATGGGCAGGCTATGGTGCACACCTTACAGCCAACACAAACATCTTCAATAACTTCTTTCGCACCGGTAGACTCGTTGATAACAATTGCTTCTACGGGACACGCGTGTAAGCACCAGGCTTCGGTACATTGTGTACACGTGTAAGGCGCGAAGCGTCCTTCATCGTGAAAATTAAAGACCTTGATACGTGATTTGGCAGGATTAAAAACCCCCTCGTTCTCATATGAGCAAGCCATTTCACATTGCAGGCATCCGGTGCATTTCTCTGGTTCAAGCTGTAGCGATTTAAGCACTAGTGTTCTCCCAGTAACCTAGTTAGATATGAGGTCATAGCGTACCTAGAATTTGATCAAAAGACCACCGTAAGTTGTTATTTTTTAAATGATTTTCATTCTCATTTAGCCGCCGTGTGAACTATTGCCGAGTTAACCAAATCCCGCAAACGCACGAGGTAATAGAGTGCTGTATAATGTTCAATAAACGGTTTTTAAAAATGCTCAGAAGTTTCATGGTTATTTGTCTAATGCTCCTAACAACAGGAAGTGCGTTAGGGAAGGAATTTAACATTGTTTTTGACGGCTCAAAAAAAACTGATGCATGGCTTGGACTCCAACAAGGCATCGAAGAGGCTAATACTCAGGGAAAATTCCTCAATCTGAAATACATCATTGCCAATTTTAGCCATCTAAACAGTATCCAAGATCGAACCTCCACGATAATCGTCTCCGCCAGATCGGCTCGGCGTAACAGCAAATTAGCCACTGAGTACCCCAGTGTCCCCATATTCGCAATCTTACCGAGTTCTAGCGCTCAATCACGACCATGTGCGAACAATATTCTCTATATTAGACCTAGCTCTCAAATTATGGAAAAAGTAACCACGTTATGGCGCGCCGAAAATCCAAGCGGAAATGGTCGCGCACAGTTATGGCACCACACCTTTAAAAAGTATGCCGCCGCTCAATTGAATAAACGTTTCGAAAAAGCTGCGGCCAAGCCGATGAGCGACGAATCGTGGTCCGCATGGGCCGCAGTGAAATTATTTTCTGACGTCGCTGCAAAAAGCGCGAACCCTAGTACGCAACTCTTAAATCCAAAAGAAACGAGTATCTTAGCGTTTGATGGACAAAAAGGCGTGGACCTAAACTTCAATTCAGAACTAGAGCTTCTACAACCTTTGCTTATTATAGATAATGGCGCAATCGTAAGTGAAATAAGTATAGAGAAAATCAACACACTCCGAGATGCCAATTCAAATTGTGAGACACTCGCAGCTAAAAATAAAAATGAGGACGCCGATGGAAATAATCACAACAATATCTAAACAGCTACAACTATCGATACTAGTTTTCGTCTGTAACGCAGCCATCGCCGATACTGGTCGTGTCTTCGTATCAAACGAGCGTGGCGATAGCGTGAGTGTTCTCGACGGTATTACTAATCAAGTTATCTCGACGATTTCTGTCGGCAAACGACCACGAGGTGTGGGTATTTCTCCTGACGGAACTGAAGTCTATGTGGCCGTCAGTATAGACAACTTAATCTCTGTAATTGATCCCATTAAACTTGAAGTCATTCGGACATTTTCTTGTGGTGACGATCCTGAAGCTTTTGCAGTTCACCCAAATGGCAACATCTATATTTCTAATGAAGAAGATGCTATCGCTTCAGTTTATGACCCATCGAATGGTAAGCTTATCGATACAATTGAGGTTGGCCTCGAACCGGAGGGAGTAGCAATTTCTCCGGATGGAACTAAGGTAGCTGTCACTAGTGAGTCAACCAACCTGTTGCATATTATTGGAATACCGTCGCACAACATTTTACACAATGTCGTCGTCGGAGCGAGACCTCGCTCAGCTGCCTTCAGCTCAGATAGTAAAACTGTCTATGTCACATCTGAAATCAGTAGTGAAATAATCAAAATCGATGTTAACTCGGGAGAGATTTTACAAAAAGCATCACTTGGTGACGCCCGAGCTAAACCCAAAGACATTTTAGTTAGCAATGACGGGAGCAAACTTTACGTCGCTGGTGGTCGTAGTGACAAAATTTTTATACTAGAGGAAAAAGAGCTACGAATACTTAATTCAATACCTGTTGGGAAAAGGGTTTGGGGGCTAGCGTTATCGAGTGATGGTACAACCTTGTATACTACTGACGGAGTAGATCACCAAGTATCAGTAATCGACACTACGATGGAAAAAGTGTCTGCGACTGTACCCGTTGGAAAATTCCCATGGGGGGTAGCTATACACGACTAAACGAATACTAGAATGAGATCTTGGCTCCGGCCCAAACTGCGCGAGGAGCCCCTGAGCCTAGGAAGATGGGACTATCGTTGTCGAGTGTAGATATTACTTCGTCAGGATCTTCACCTATCAAACCAAAGTTTTCATAATCTCTATCAAAAACATTTGAAACGCGAACAAAAAGATCAAGTTGCGCAGAAGCCTCATACGATAGTCGAAGATTGGTCACTGCGTAACCTCCAAGCTTCGACAACTGATTCGACTCATCTCCGCGCAACACTTGATCGGAAAAAATAGAAAATTCTAGTCCCGTCGTCATTTTTTCAGTGATAGAAATTTCAGACACGAATTTGAATTGATGCTCAGGTATTCCTGGGATTGTATCACCTCGTCCAACGGAAATATTACCCTTGCTGTTAGCAAGAGGATGATTGGGACTTAAGACGATGAAATCGTCCTCAAATGTGGCCTTAATGTAGCTATAAGACGTAGCCCAAGATAAACGGTGATACTTCCCAGCAATTGAACTTTCGATACCTTGTCGTCTCGTATTGTCAACATTACTAAATAACCCTCTTCCGCGGCCTGTTGTCTGAAAAATAATATCGTTTTTACTATTCGTTCGAAAAAAACTAAGCTGATAATTTAAGCGTTTAAATGATCCACGACTACCTACTTCAATCGATTCTGCCACCACCTGATCCAGCGGCGGATCTGCAAGAAATGCATTAGGAAGTCGGCACTCGAAATCAATATCATCTGGGTCATCTCCTCTCAGCGACGCAGCTGCTCGAGCAATCTCGAACACATCATCATTACAAGCTAACTCGATTGGAGTTGGTGCTCGTGATGATTCGCTGTAACTAGCATACAAGTCGACACTTGAGTTGAACCGTAAGACCCCAGATACAGTTGGGTTAAATCGTTGAAACAAATGGCGCCCTTCTATTTCAGGATGCAGGTTAGTTCGGTCTTTCAACACAACCCTTGTACGATTATATCTTCCGCCCAAACTAACCGATACTAGGTTTTCATAGTCAACGGTCTCCAAAAAGTATGCGCTCCAGGTTGTTGAGGATGTAGACACCTTAGTTTCCTCATCTGTAAGGAAAGTACCTAGCCCCCGTCCTTGCGTACTTCTACTAATGGGATCCAACGTCGCCAGCTCGGTCTTTGAATCAAATTTAGACGTTCCTCGATGATAACCAAAACCTGCGAAAAAGACGCTATTATATTGGAGGAACTTGGAGGTGTAGAGACTCTGTAAGTCTAGGCCATAACTCTTTTGGTCTCTCGAAGAAATATTGTTTATCGCCTCGCTACTAAAAGTCGTTCCACCATACACCTTGTTGGTTAGATCTTCTAAATTAAAGTACAACTCGGCATCATCGAAATGTGCGTTCAAGCTGTCTTCGAGCTGAGACACTGAAGATGCCCCTAGAACATTATCTTCACAAACGTCGTCGTCGTCCAAACCAATCAATTCCAATTTGTCCTCGTCGAAACCATCAATCAGTTTTTCGCCAGCATCTAACTCACAAACACTGTAGTCGGAGCCATCTCCGTTAAAACTATTAGTGGAGACATCTCGATAAAACATATTGTTTGTGACCGAGAAGGCATCACCAAAATATTTTTTTGACTCAAGCGTAAACATTTTCATCTCATTTTCTGTGATATCAGGCGCAGTAAAGATAGCCTTACGAGATATCTCCAGGAGTCCTTTAGGCGATGATCCATTGCCAATTAAATCTGTGTCCGCGTAGAACATACCTAAATCACTCTCGAAGCTCGCCCCCCTGTAACTAGCGCCTGCGTATAGGTTTAACGCGTCACTATCAGATAAGTCACGCCAACCATGCTCTCGAAAAAAAGATATATTTGCGTAATAGCCCCAAACCCCATCATTCCCTCCAGCCTGCAAAGTACTTTTGACGCGCCCCCAAGAGCCACCCAGTATTTCTGCTTCACTGCCTTGGTAAGTAAATCCAGTTTTCATATCTAACGAGATAGCGCCGCCCAAAGCATTTAATCCGAAAAGAGGATTGCCGCCAGCAAGCAAACTAACTCGATCGATCGCACTATCTGAGACTAAGTCCCAGTTTACTGCATCACCTAGCGGCTCGTTCACGCGAGCACCGTTTTGGTAGACAACTAATCCTTGTGAGAGTCCGAGTAAAGGAGACGCGCTAAATCCCCTGAAATGCAAGTCTGGTTGAAGCGGATTATTTTGGGCGGAATTAATGGTCACTGATGGTGTATTAGAATGTAAATAATCGGTCAGATCGGCGGACTTAGATCCATCTAGATCCGAGGCAGAGATAGAGTGCGAAACTAGCGCGGATGTATTAGTCTCCAGCATTGGCATTTGCGCAATAATATGAATTTCGTCTTCTATACGGTCAGCGACCACATCCGATGAAAAGGACAAGAAAAACCATAACGCTAGATGAAAGGCTGGCATATTATAAATTCCGAATACAGTAGTTTGTCTTCTGTATACCCGTTACGGATAAAGCCTACTTTTTGCCCTCATTCTCTTCGAACTTATTCATTTGTTCCGCTGATGCGCTTTTTTGGTGTAATAACTTCCATTCCTTATATGGCATGCCATAGATCTCTTCTCTGGCAGACTCGTAGTCTACTTCGTGACCTCTTTCTGCGGCCTCGGCCACGTACCATTTTGACAGACAGTTTCTACAGAAACCCGCAAGATTCATTAAATCAATATTTTGCACGTCCGTATTTTCTCGCAAAAAGTCTCTCAAGTACCGAAACGTAGCTGCTTCTATCTCTGTTTTCGTATCCTTATCCAAAATTTTATTCCTTATTTTTCAATTACTTAAGTAATTCACATCTGATTGGGGTTATTTGCTAGTCGCCAAATTTTTTTTATTTTACATAAAATAATGCCATTGGTTTACCTTTCCTTCACTTTAGCCTCACAAAATTCATCTAAAGTCTTGATCTACAGTTGATTCAGTGCTTAAATATTCTCATGCGCTTCGGGAGAATCGTTAAATCTTTTTATATTAGGTGGAGGAATTAGAATGATTTGGGAAACACCGTCTTATCAAGATGTTCGCTTTGGGTTCGAGGTAACGATGTACATCAACAACCGATAGAGCTAACTAAATGCAACTAAAAAAGGGACTTTCTGGGTCCCTTTTTTTTACCATGGCTTTATCCGATTAAGAAACGAAATGCCCTCTTGATACACGTGAGAGACCACTCCCGCGATATGTAGCGTCACGCAAACCAAAATCGCAATAGAACATGATGAATGTGCGACAGAAAAGAAGTCATTGAGATTCTTCTGCTTCCACCCCCACGACGGCAACGGATATCCAAAGAGGCTGGTGTCGTAACCACTAAAGCTCGACGACAAATATCCTGTCAACGGCTGCGCGAATAAAAGAATATAAAAAGCAAAGTGTACGTTTTTAGCCAACAATAACTTCCAGGTTGGGAGGTCCACCCGTAGGGCTGGAGGACTGTTAAATATGCGCCACGCGAGTCTTCCCGTCATTACGATAAACAGACTAATACCTATTGATTTATGCGTCGCAAAATAAAAACCTCGGTCAGGTCCAGGAGGTAGATCAGTCATATACCAACCTAACCCGAACAGAGCGCAAACGAGAATAACGACGGCCCAATGCAGAGTTGATGCGACCGTCGTATATTTTGATTGTTCAGACATAATTCCTGTCAAAGTTGGTATAAACCTCGATATGATAACAAAATGAGTAAAAATGACCCAAGAATATTCGCCACACTGCCCACCAAAATATTTGAAAAAATGAACGGGCCAATACCTAGAGACAGAGCGATTCGCAATAACAAATATTATCAAATACTGATGTTGTCTTTTTTAATTATTGTATTAATCATGTCGCTCCTAGTCTCACATGTTGCGAGTGCCGAAGAAACCGCACACCACATACTCATTAGCAAATCTAGTCGCCAGCTATCAGTAATCAGTGCAAAAGGAGTCACATTGAAAACATATTCGATTGCTTCCGGTCGGGGTGGCCCAGGAGACAAATATCGGTTAGGCGACCAGAAAACCCCAACAGGTAGATATAAAGTTTCTGGTTTCAAACCGAATAGTGACTTTTTTTATTTTATTAGGCTGAACTATCCCAATGAAAACGATGCCCTAAGAGGATTTAGGGACAGACTAATCAATAAGCGCCAATACGATGCTATTCTGGAAGCCTTAGATAACAATATGACGCCACCACAGGATACGAAACTGGGTGGAGCAATAGGTATCCATGGGATAGGCGACGAATCACAGTCGAAAATTAATATGCATAACACTCTAGATTGGACGCAAGGCTGTATAGCGCTCCGTAATCATGAGTTAGAAGATTTACTCGCTTTTCTTTCTGTAGGCATACATGTTGTAATAAAAGACTAATTCAGAATTAATTAATTGCTTATAACAGGACTTAAACAAGGAAGGTCTATGTTCGCCCACTATAAGTGGCAGCTAGCCTTATATTGGCTAATGCTTGCCGGCCTTATCGTATTTGGTATCTTTGTCTGCTGGGACAGGGGCTTAATCACCATTGTCTTAGAGACCGACCAAAGTAGAGTATCTTCTGTAATAGCCTGTGTGTTCCTGGTAGGCACTTTTCACTGCTGCACCAGGGCGATCTATGTTTCGACTCAAATCAATCAACTGAGAGATCTCGAGAAGATCAAGCAACACCCTAATTTCGTGTCAGGCGATGCTAACAAACGAAAACTGCTGATTACTAATTCTGGCGTGTCTAGCCACTCAATATCCTTATCGTACTTGGCACAATCAAATATACTAGACAGTACCAGTACGAAGAGTCATAGCAACCCTAGCGCTTTACTCGACATCCTAATCTCAAAAGCTAAAAACTCTCATGACACCGGCTGGTTTATGGTGGACGTACTTGTCAAACTTGGATTACTAGGGACAATAATTGGATTTATCCTTATGCTAGCATCAGTGTCCGTATCTGACGGCATGGACGTAGCAGGTCTTCAAAACATTATAAAAAGCATGAGTAACGGTATGGGAACTGCGCTCTACACAACACTTACTGGTCTCGTAGCTAGTATGATTCTAGCCATCCAATACCTACTCGTTGAACGAGGATCCGACTGCTTAATAGAAAGGAGCATACAGCTGGCGCTAGACTTTTCAAATTCTGAGAACTCGGCCTGACCTAACCTATGCGTTATATTACCCGATGGAACCAACGAAGAGCCTCAAGCGATCCTTTTACCGATTTGCTTTTCAACGCTCTACTAGGTTTTACGTTCCTATTTTTAGTCGCAGTACTGTTTATGAATCCGATTTCTAAAAAAGCCATCATTAACCCCAAAGCTGAATATATTATTTCTCTTAACTGGCCTGACAAAGATCCAAATGATCTCGATATATGGGTCGAAGACCCAAGTGGTAACATTATATGGTTTCGAAACAAAGAAGCAGGATTGGTTCACCTAGATAGAGATGACAGAGGAAATATCAACGATACGATAGATTTCGATGGGAAGACAATAGATAATCCCCTCAATCAAGAAATTGTAACAATACGAGGCGTACTACCAGGAGAATATATAGTGAACGTACATTACTATGAGACAGTGAACCAATCTCCCGTGCCTGCCAATGTCACTATCTCAAAGGTTAACCCAATACTGAACGTCGCCTTTTATGGAGAAACCATATTACATAGTAAAGGGGATGAGAGTACTGTTGCTAGATTCACCGTTAATCGCGAAGGCGACATCATAGCTATCAACAAGCTGCAAAAAAATATAGTGATTTTCTAATTTTACGAGGTGTAAGACGTGGCGAATACAGCTATTTGGCTTTTAATCCTAGCATATGTACTTATTGGGACCTTGCTAGTAGTTGCATGTATAAGGTCAAAACTATCCGCGCCATATAAGGTAAGCTTAATTTTGCTTACCACCTCATTCTATTTTGCTGTTTATTTAACGATGCCAAAAATTTTGGGCTGGCCTGTAGTGCGAGACGCACTCCCTAATCAATTCAAATTAGTTTCATCCGTAATATATGAGCCCAATAACGCCCAAGGAAATCGAGGCGTTATATATGTGTGGGCTATCGACGCGCAAAGAGCTTGGAGTCACACGGCGACGCCACGATCGTACGCACTGCCCTACAAAAAAGAACTCCACAAGAAACTAGCCGAAGCGCAGAATAAAATCATTAAAGGCATAGGCCAGTTAGGTGAAGTTACAAATCTAGAAAATGGGGAAATGAGTACGAAGGTTGGAGCAGCCCAGACCCGGGATGAATCAATTGCGATTAATTTTTACGATTTACCTGACCCGTCAATCCCAGACAAATAAGGCCAATCGAATCCATTACTGGTGTATTTTAATATACAAATTTGATTCCCATTTTATTGTAAAACCTTTCTCTGTAATGCCTGCAACATAATTATGATTTACGTACTGATTTCCCACAGCGACTATATCTTCGTTAACTTTCACAATAGGCACAAAGTTACGCTCCCATGGAGGCATATTCCAAGTTTGAAGGAGTTTTTTCAGCTTGTGATGATGAGAGCGGCCAGGTAATTGGCATATTTCCCCTCCTTTTCTGAAGGTGATTCTGGAATTACTCCCGATTATTTTTTCTCGGCTTAGGCCGCTCCCTACGGTACTGCTAGTAAGGAAGCAACCACCAGGAAGTTCTAGCTTCGAGGGTACTTTCGTCAACTTAAAATCTTTAGGGGCGCGTAATGGTATCTTTCTCATGAAATACAAGCGATTCCGAAATAACCGAACCTCGCTGCTTGCCCAAGTAACAACGGGACTCGCAGAATAGCTGGCATCGATCATCTTAAGTATTTCGCTTATATGGCATTGTCGAGGATTGTCCATACCAAGCTTAGCTATAACTCTTTTTATTATATAAGGATGTAGGCTGCCGGGAACTCTATTTAATATATCAAGATCTACTTGGTGCTCAGGAATTTGAAACTCTGAAAGATGAGAATCAATTATATCGTTTAATCCTTCTAGGAGTTCCCCTTGAAGCTCGGCCATTTTCAATAGACCTTTAACAGCATTTGGAACAACTGACTTCAACACTGGTAGAACAGTTTTTCTAATCCTGTTCCTGAAAAATTTTTCATCTACGTTACTCGGGTCTTCTATCCACTCGAGCTTTCGCCCTTGTGCGTACCCTGCAATGTCTCTATGGGAAGTTGTTAATAGTGGGCGAGCGAGATATCCATTATAGAACCTTCGCACATACCTCATTGCTTTTAAGCCATATGGGCCGGCGCCCTCCAGCACATGTTTTAAAATAGTCTCGGCTTGATCCTCATTGTGATGCGCGGTTAACAAACAGCACCTCAAACCCACGAATTTTTCAAGAGATGCGTATCTAGAAGTTCGTGCCCAAGCTTCTATCCCATCAGGCTTACGCTCATTAGGATCCAACTCAATAACTTCACACACCTTTCCTAGCGACTCACCAGTTGCCACGCAATGTTTAGCCCAACACTTGCTTGATACATTTAGACCATGATCCACATGCACGATAGAGTAGCTATCGCTCCCTGGGCCAAAGTATCTGCCCACAAGATCAACAAGTACCATTGAGTCTAAGCCGCCACTCAGAGCAACGACAAAGTGATCGACATCAATTTCGTCTCGAAGCTCTTTAAGCTTCGAGCTAAAATTATTAAATAGATCGTCAGGTTGCATGCAACACTACTATAAGTAACTCATTACTAGCTTCCTAGGTTCCTTACTTCTCTCTAAAATTCCCATATGAAGCAAGCTTTGCCCGTCGCTCTCTTACGAGTTGTTCGGCACTAACATCTAGCAGCGGCAAAAGTTCTGCAACAATCCCCGCCCGTAAGTTATCAATTGCTGTGGTCATATCGCGATGCGCGCCACCAATCGGTTCATCCACAATACGGTCAATTAAACCCAGACTCAATAACGTAGGAGCGGTTATCCCCATAGCTTCGGCTGCCTCAGGGGCCTTTTCCGCACTTTTCCATAAAATTGAAGCACAGCCTTCAGGGGATATCACCGCGTAAGTTGCAAACTGTAACATTAGTACCTTATCTGCGACACCTATTGCTAAAGCACCGCCAGAACCGCCCTCGCCTATAACCGAGGCGATTACAGGGGTTTTTAGGGCTGACATTTCCAGTAGGTTCGTGGCGATCGCCTCACTTTGCCCCCGCTCTTCGGCATCCATCCCAGGATAAGCACCCGGAGTATCTATAAAAGTAAGAATAGGCATCTTATGTCTTTCAGCCAAATGCATGATACGAAGAGCTTTCCGATAGCCTTCTGGTCGCGGCATACCAAAATTACGTTCTAAATTTTCTTTTGTGCCTCGGCCCTTTTGGTGACCAATAAATGCAACACTAATTCCTTGAAACCGTCCAATGCCACAAACGATGGCTTTATCATCAGAAAATACCCTATCACCATGTAACTCGTGGATCTCCTCCAAAAGAGCCCCCACGTAGTCTAAGGTATAAGGCCTCATAGGATGACGGGCTAATTTAGAAATTTGCGCAGAACTTAGTTTTGCAAAAATCCGTCGAGTCAGCTCGTCCGATCGCATGCTAAGTCGGTCAATTTCCTCGCTAATATTAACCGTCGAGTCATGACCAATTAACTTAAGCTCTTCAATTTTAGCCTCTAATTCAGCTATTGGTTGCTCAAAATCCAAAAAATTTAGGTTTGCTTGGTATGTCTCTTGAGGATTTTCACTCATAAATCAATTCTCACTCGTTAGTTTTTTCGGTAACTGCTATCGTTAGAATACTCTAATTTTACACAGTCATCGCCTAAACTTTTGGCCAAATTATCTATTAAGTTGTCTGACAAATAAACATCGCAAGTTTCGGGCAATCGGAGCCTAGCGAGGTCTCTATTAACCTCATAGTCGACGAACACCGGAATTTTCCCAGCGGTATGCGCACCAATAATTTTATACAATTCACTCAATAGCCCTGCATCGGCATCACTCCCTTTGATTAAAAGTGATAATCCAACCGCTAAATTGTTTCGCGCATCGTCTATACTCATCACCTCAGTCGCCTCAATCCTAAACTCTCCAGAATATCGGTCTTCACCGCACTTAGTCTCTATTACAACGATATTATCCACATACAATTTCTCGACATGGCGCTCGAAAACTTCACGGTAGATCACAATCTCAATACGAGCTGAGCCGTCATCCAAGGAAATAATCGCCATTTTACCCCTACGCGTATTCAAAGTGCGTATAGAGGTTACAAGTCCGGCTATACGACGTTTGCCTGAACTAATGTCGTTTAACTTACAGGATACAAAGGCACTCAATTCTTCAGAGTACCTATCAATCGGGTGCCCGCTTAAATAGAGTCCTAAAGTTTCTTTCTCATAAACCAATGTTTGTTGTTGCGTCCAAGCAACTGACTGACTAGGTATTTTTGTCTGACCCTCACAAACCGCTGACTCAACAGCTTTGCCGTCAGAGGGTAGGCCAAAAAGATCTTCTTGCCCTGATGCGGAATCTCTCGACCCCTGTTCCGTAACCCGAAGGGCATGATCCAGGCCAGCCATCAGCTCGTGCCTCTCTTCCCCCAAACAATCTAATGCTCCCGCCTTAACGAGAACTTCAAGTGCTTTACGATTTAATCGGCTACCGCTATTCCGAGTGCAAAGGTCTACCAGGCCTAGGTATGGCCCATTATTTTCCCGCTCAATTACAAGAGCCGCAATAACCCCTTCACCTAGACCTTTAAGAGCACCTAGCCCATAACGTATCGATTTAGAATCTTTTACACTGAATCTATAAACACAATCGTCAATTGTCGGATATACGATTTGTAAACCCAGAAGACGACATTCTTCGATGAGGCTAACAACTTTGTCAGTGTTATCCATATCTGAAGATAGAACCGCTGCCATAAACGCTGCTGGATAATGAGTTTTAAGCCAAGCTGTTTGATACGCTACTAGGGCATAAGCCGCAGAATGGGACTTATTAAAGCCATATCCAGCAAATTTTTCCATCAAATCAAAAATAAAAGCTGAATCTTCCTGAGGAATCTCGTTTTTCGTCGCGCCGGCTATAAAGGTTTTTCTTTGAAATGCCATTTCATCTACTTTCTTTTTCCCCATTGCTCTTCGCAACAAATCAGCCTCGCCCAATGTGTATCCGGCTAAAACTCTCGCAATCTCCATCACTTGCTCTTGATATAAGATTACCCCATTAGTAACGCTTAGAATCGGCTCTAGACTAGGATGCTTATACTGGGCTTTGGACCGACCATGCTTAGTATCTATAAAATTATCCACCATTCCCGATTGCAGGGGGCCAGGTCTAAATAATGCGACGAGTGCAATCAAGTCATCGAAGCAATCGGGCCGAAGGTTTTTTATCAGCTCTCGCATGCCACGAGACTCCAACTGAAATATGGCTGTAGTACCCCCAGCCTGTACCAGGTCATATGTCGCATTATCATCAAGAGGTATATCGAGAATACTTAGTTCAGAACCTTTGCCTTCCAATGCAGATCTATTGATGTCTTTGACAGCCCAATCAATTATTGTCAAAGTCCGCAACCCAAGGAAATCAAATTTAACTAATCCAGAAGATTCGATATCGTTCATATCGAATTGGGTCACAACACTAGCACTCGCCTCTTCGCAATATAGAGGCATAAAGTCAGTTAAAGACCTTGGAGCGATCACTAATCCACCTGCATGCCTTCCCGCATTACGAGAGAGACCTTCTAGCTCTTTAGCTAAATCAAATAATTTTTTTACGTCAGGCTCTTCCTTGTAGCGACTTAGTAAAACTGGTTCCTCGACCAATGCCTTGTCCAAAGTCATCTCCAATTCAAATGGGATAAGTTTAGCTAGTTGATCAGTAAATCCATACGGAAAACCTAATATTCTGCCAACATCTCGCAAAACTCCTTTTGCAGCCATAGTACCGTGAGTAATAATTTGTGCGACCTTGTCTCTTCCATATCGCTCCGACACATATTCGATGACCTCGTCTCTCCTCTCCATGCAGAAATCTATGTCAAAGTCTGGCATAGAAACCCTTTCATCATTGAGAAAACGTTCGAATAGTAAGTCATACTCAATTGGATCGAGCTCAGTAATCCCTAGACTAAACGCGACCAATGAACCAGCGCCCGACCCCCTCCCAGGTCCCACGGGAATATCGTTCTCTTTAGCCCACTCTATGAAATCTGCCACTATCAAGAAGTAACCGGAAAAACCCATTTTCTTTATGACAGACAGTTCTTGATCGAAACGGGTAGAGTATATAAGTCGTTTTTGTGGAGAAGTTAACCCCCCTTTTATTCTCCCACTATTCTCTCGTTCTATTAATCCTGCTTTGGCTTTCTCATGTAAAAAATCATCCACACTTACATTTTTTGACAACGGAAACTCAGGCAAATGGTAGGTATCGAAATCAAATGATAAATTGCAACGAATAGCAATGTTGACAGAGTTTTCTAAAGCTGACGGGATATCAGAAAACAATTCACACATTGCTTCTTCGGTCTTCAGATACTGTTCACATGTATACGACTTTTGACGCCGAGGGTCATCCAGGATCTTCGCATCCTGAATGCAGACTCTTGCCTCATGCGTCTCGAACTCAGACTTTTGGAGGAATCGAACATTGTTCGTGGCCACCATGGGAGTTTGATTTTTTTCACATATTGGCGCTAAGAGTTGTATGAACTCTTCCTCTCGTTCTTTATTCGTCCTAGTGATCTCTACAAAATATCGATCGTCAAATAACTCCATCCATTGACGAACACGCGGGTCAATAGCGCCCTTATGTCCAGATAGGAAACACTGACCAAGGTCGCCGTCCATGCCTCCAGAAAGGCAAATCAGGCCTTCTAATACCTCGGAGTCCATCCATTCTGCCTGAACCTTAGGAACACCCTGGCTCTGACCGTACCTATAAGCCTTTGTAACCAAATTACTTAAGTTTCGAAATCCTAGGGCATTTTGACATAGCAACACTAATCGATAGTCTCCAAAGCCATTTGCCTTTTCAGATATCCATAATTCGGTCCCGATTATCGGTTTGATACCGGCGCTTACAGCCTGCCGGTAGAACTTCAACGCTCCAAACACATTTGATTGATCATTCAATCCGACAGCTGGTAGCTTGTGTTGAACGCAGTGCGAAATTAGCTGAGGGAGTCTAACAAGACCATCAACTAGAGAATACTCGCTATGCAAGTGCAGATGGACAAAACGTGGCGTCATTTACTTGTATTACCCCATTCCCTGCAACAGTGCCTTCACAGGCCGAAAAGATATCCTGTGAATCGGACATAATCCATAATTCCTCAAGGCCTTTAAGTGCGATTTAGTGGGATAACCTTTGTGTTGATGAAAATCGAAATCACTATAGCGCAAATGATACTTTCCATTATTTTGTCACGGGTTACTTTCGCCAGTATAGAAGCAGCGCCGATCTCCTCTACGATCTGATCCCCTCTAATCAAAGCTTGCATCCTGAATGGTAGATTTGGAGTAAATTTGCCATCTACCATAACTAATCTCAGAGGAACTGTTAATCCCATAATTGCCCGTTTCATCGCGAGCAAGTGTAGCATTATGGATATTTAAGCAATCAATCTCTACAGGTGATGAAGAACCGACTGCGTATGCCACACATTTGGCTTTAATCTCCTCGAACAATGACTCTCTGTTCTTCTCACTTATTTTCTTTGAGTCACCGATTCCCTTTATTGCGCGATTCCCCAACACAACCGCAGCTGCAATAACAGGGCCAGCTAGAGGCCCTCTACCTGCCTCATCAACACCGGCTAAGAATCCATTTCTGTTATCCACGCAAAACCTCAGCAACAAAATCACCCGCCGAGTATTTCGGCGAAACCAGCTGCCGGTGAAGTAAACGACTTTGCTCGTAAAAATCAGCTCTAGCTTCTATATTGCTCAACCAATTTATCATGCCGCCCGCCAAATTCTCTGGCGTCATCGCAGACTGGATAAATTCGGGGACCAACTCTTGTCCGCTAAGTATATTAGGTAAAGCAACGCTTTTAATTTGGACCAACCGACTAATGACTATAAAACTAAGCGAATGACAGCTTGTACCCAACTACCATTGGAGTCCCACACAACAAAGATTCTAAGTGACTGTACCTGACGCGACTAAAGCCACATCAGCCGCAGTCAATATTTCACTGCTATCAATGGAACACACTCTCACATTTAGATCGAACCTCTCGCATACCGATTTAGCGTAATGTAAATCTCTTTCATTGACTAGGTTAAGAACGAACTGCGGGTTTTCCCTTTTCTCATTAAGGATTACTGCGGCTTGCATAAACACGCTTAGGTGTCGGATAAGTTCTTGCGGTCTGCTGCCCGGCATTAATGCTATCAAGTCGCGATCGGGCTGAAAAAGTAAAGCTTGCTTTTCTTCGTTCTTTAGGGGCTTCAGAGGAAGTTTATCTGCCAAAGGGTGTCCAACAAAAGTCGTCTTAACACCAAAGTGTTCAAAAAAATCAACTTCAAACGGGAGAAGCGCGAACATTGAATCCATCGCGCTCGAAAAACTTTTCGCTCTACCGGGTCGCCAAGCCCATGCCTGAGGACATCCGTAGTGAATAGTATAAACTCCTCTATTCTTCATTTTCTTCTCAATAGGAATATTAAACTCAGGTGCATCAATTCCTATAAAGAGATCCGGCGAGCTATTAAGAAATGTTTTAATAAGTGTATTCCGTAGCCGTATCAATCTGGGTAAATTTCGAACTACCTCACTCAACCCCATGACCGATATGTCATCTACATAAGCGTCAGATAGGCAACCTTCTGACCGCATTGCAGGACCAGTGACACCTCGGAACACCGTATTGGGTAATAATTCTTTAACCTTTCGAATAAGGGACGCTGCTAGCCTATCCCCGGACACTTCACCGGCAACGATGACAACCTGTCGAGGTTTGCCAAACACCTCAGACTTCTCTCCTAGCCTTGCTTCGCGGCAAAAAGAATAATCTGTACGTATCTTCGTGCGCCGATCGCCTCTCAACGCACGATCCCTCTTTCAGACGTTTTAATAAATTGATCGATCTTGTGAGGCTTGCGGATCTGTTTCGCCTTCCTTAGCAATCGCTTTGATTGCCTCATCAAAACCAATACCCTTCATGTATAACAATTTATAGCATTTTTTTACTGCTTCGATACTAATGTCGGAGAACCCTCGGCGCCTCAACCCGACTTTATTCACTCCTCTCGCACGAGCTGTATTTCCAGACACCATAAAAAACGGGGGTACATCTTTGACTATTATTGTAGAAATAGCCGAGAAACTATTTTCACCCAGCTCTACAGAACTGATGGACCCCTGAAAACCCGCCTAATGTAGCATAGTCGTGTACTTCAACATGGCCCGCCAAGGTCGAATTGTTGGCAAAGACGCAATTGCTGCCTATCAAGCAATCATGGGCAATGTGGCAGTAAGCCATTATCCAATTATCTGTCCCCGATTTTGGTTAGACCACCCCCTTGCGAAGTACCTCGATTTATACTGCAGTATTCTCGGATCGTATTTCTATCTCCTATTTGAAGAATCGAATTTCCATCCGGTTGATATTTTTTATCCTGAGGGTCGTCACCTATAGTACAAAATGGAAAGATCCTGTTATCTTCCCCAATAGTGGTCGGTCCTTTGATTACACAGTGCGCTTCAATCTTAGTCCCAGACCCTACTGTAACATTTGGCCCGACACTTACCCATGGACCTATCTCTGCATCGCTAGCTATTAAGGCCCGAGGATCTACTCGTGCCAAAGGATCGATCAATTGCTTATCGCTCGTTCTGTAGTCATAAACTCGGCAGTGGCAACAACTACGTTATTTACTGTGGCACTGGCTTCAAACCGATAGATACCTCTCAACTCTCGAGTTAGAGTCGCTTTTAATACCAGCTGATCTCCTGCAGTTACCGGCTTTTTAAATCGCGCTTTGTCGATGCCAACCAGATAATATACGTGACCAGATTCACTTCTAGCTTTATTAGAATAAAACGCCAGCATTCCCGTAGCTTGGGCCATAGATTCTAAAATTAACACGCCAGGCATTATAGGGTGGCCTGGAAAGTGTCCCTGAAAAAACGGTTCATTGATGGATACATTTTTTATAGCCGTGATCGATTCAAAAGCCGTATATTCAATGACGCGGTCAATTAACAGAAACGGATATCTATGAGGCAGGGTGTCTAGAATCGTCGATATGTCTAAATCTTCCATTTGCGGACCTATTTATCCTAATGCTTTTGGTATAGAGAACTAGGAATCTTGAATTACATTTTTAATATTTTTTAATACAGCCTACCCAAAAGGGGCCGGCGCCCATTAGGAACTACCTCAGCCCATATTCTCAATTATTAAAGACTTCTATTTCTTTAATTTTTCGATTACCGAGTCTGATATATCAGCTTTAGGACTCACGTAAGGAACGTTGGCAAGAACGATATCATAACCCCCTTCTTCCGCCACAGCGATAACCGCCTCTCCTATGAGCTTTTGCACTTTACCCATTTCTTCATTGCGACGAAAATTAACGTCTTCTTGAAAAGTGGTCATGTCCCTTTTCAATTCGCGTTGCTGAGTAGCAATGTCCCGTCGTATCCTTTCGCTTTCTTTCTCGCTCATTATAGCCCCATCCTTGGCCAACCGATCTTCAAGCTCTTTCAGAGCCTGCTGCGCAGCGACTAGATCCCGATCACGAGTTGCAAATTCCTTTTCTAACAGTTGCCTTGCAGCATCCGTTTGCGGGGAAGCCTCTAGTATTTTTGTTGGATTAACTACACCTATTTTAAATTCTGCAGACATTACAGCGGGCGCTATTGAACTGAGACCAAATACTATTAAAACTGATATTAGTAATTTTATATTCACTTAAAACTCCAAAAGGCAAATCAAACTAGTTGTTACAAATAATTATACTTTAGTCTACATATCTCACTTAATTGTGTCACAAGTAAGCCATGAAAGTAGAATATCTCGACGAGTGACGCACTAGAATTGCGCGCCGAAATTAAATTGAAATTTTTGTACCTCGTCGTATTTTTGATCGCGTATCGGCAAGGCATAACTTATCGACAATAGCCCAAAAGGCGACATCCACGTCGCAGATAAACCAGTCGACATCCGTAAATCCCCTAAATCAAAATCTTGATAGTCCGCCCAAACATTTCCGATGTCATAAAATCCAGAAAACCGCACAGACTTAAAGTCTTCTAGAAAAGGCACAGGTATAATAACTTCCGCATTACCGATAATATTAATGTTCCCCCCTAATGCTCTGCCGTATATGTCTTGAGGACCTAAACTATATTCGTCATACCCGCGCACGGTCCTCGGACCTCCTGCATAGAAGTTCTCAAAAAATGGCAGCTCATAAGTACTACCGTATGCTTCACCGTATCCCAGCTGTGTTTTTAGAGACTAGAGTGTAATCATTAATTAAAGGCGTATAAAGACGAGCATCGTAACTTAATTTGTAGTACTGAAGATCGCCTCCTGGCACCGCCACTGTCGCCTGTATACGCTGCAATACCCCTCTGTCTGGAAATATGCCAGCATTTCTAGTGTCGTAAGCAAACGACGTATTCAACTTAAAGCTATCGTATTTTCTACCTTCCAAAATCAAAAATCGTTGAATAATCGGATCTAGATATTGAGGAGAAGTATTTATTTCAGTCGACTCGTATGCGGCTCCGGCACTCACAACATGATATTCCGTAATTGGAATAATAAAGCTCATTCCAGCAGAGATCGACTCAGTTTCATAGCGTGCCATCGACGAGTTTCCGGCATCTGTTTTGCTGTACATGAGATCGAACCCACGAGCAACCCCGTCCACACTCCAGAACGGATTCATATATCCTAGGCGGAACGTCTTGTTAATTTCACTATTATTGAACGCGAAATTTACTGCTTTCCCGCTGCCCAAGAAGTTATTCTGATTTACGCTAGTATTGAGAATAAAACCCGCTGACTGTGAAAACCCAAAACCGAGCATTAGGTTTCCTGACGGGCGCTCTTTTACCGTGAAATTGACATCTACTTGATCCGGTGTCCCAGGAACCGAGGGCGTTTCAACATTCACATCCTCAAAATACCCAAGCCTACGTAGGCGTGTTTTTGAACGCTCTACTGCCTTTGTCGAGATCCACCCACCTTCTAGTTGGCGCATTTCTCTTCTAAGAACCTCATCACGTGTTTTTGCATTACCAAAAAAGTTGACTCGCCGAACGTACGCTCTCTGACCGGGATCGACAAAATATGTGATACTTACAGTGCCAGTATCATCATCAATCTCAGGTATAGCATTAACATTAGCAAATGCGTACCCTTCATCACCCAATCGATCTGTGATGTTTTTGCTAGAGCTTTGCAGCGCTTTCCTAGAAAAGACCATGCCCTTGCGAGTAAACACCCACCGAAAAAGTTGACTAGGCTCAACGATCAACTCACCTGAAAGCTTGACGTCTCCAACTAGAAATCGCTCACCTTCATCTACATTGATCGTAATATAAACATCCGCTTTATCCGGAGTTATTGACACTTGTGTGGAGTCGATAGAAAAGTTAATAAATCCGGTGTCTAAGTACAGTGACCGGAGCGTTTCCAGATCGCCTGAAAGCTTGGTTTTTGAATACTGATCATCCTTCCTGAACCAGCTTAGCAAGTTAGTGGTATTTAACTCAAATAATTTTAAGATTTGTTCAGTAGTAAAGGATTTGTTACCAACTAGATTTATTTGTCGGATTTTCGCCGCCTTACCTTCAGCAACATTGAAGGCAACTACAACTGCCTTATCTCCCGCAGGAATGACCTCGTGGTCTAACTTTACCCCATACTTCCCATTTGCAAAGTACTGCCTCTTCAACTCTTGAACAACCTTATCAAGTTTTGCGTCGTTAAACACTTCCCCTTCGGCGAAACCTACGTCTTTAAGCCCGGCTAGCAGATCCTCGGTCTTGATAGCTTGGTTACCTTCGAAAGTAATTTCTGAAATTGTTTCTCGCTCAACGACTGTGACTACGAGAATATCGCCATCCCTAGAGAGCTTTACGTCTTTAAATAATCCCGTTTTAAAAAGTGTCCTGATAGAGTCTCTAGTTTTTATCTCGTCTAATTCGTCTCCCACGCCTATCGGCAGGTAATTAAATATTGCGCCAGGCGTGATCCGCTCCAACCCTTCAACTCTAATGTCATCTACGACAAAAGATTCGACAGCTAATATCACAAAGGAAACGCAACTGAGCATTAATATCAGCGTTATGTGGCAAAAAACTCTTTTCATATTGTTATTCTTATTTATTACGAGTTACTAATCTAACCAATTTCTATATTAAACCAGTCAGATCGTTATAGAGGGCTGTCCCCATTAATCCCATTAGTATAACAAAACCAACTCTAAGCCCTATAGCCTCCAAAGTCTCCGGAACTGGTCTTCCTGTCGTAAATTCTAGCAGGTAGTTAAGCAAGTGTCCTCCATCTAGCATTGGTATTGGCAAAAGATTTAAAACTCCAAGGCTGACACTAATCAATGCTAGGAATTCTAAGTAGCGAGAAAGCCCTAAATCCGCCGATTGCCCAGCATATTTTGCTATAGATATAGGTCCGCTTAAGTTCTTTGTAGAAAGTCCGCCCGTAATCATTTTTTTAATGAATTTCAACGTCAAAACCGACATCGACCAAGTTTTATCCAATGCTGCTACCGCAGAATCAAAAACTCCTGGACGCACTACCACATTAGGAACGCGCTCAAAGCCATCTGGAATGAGAGTCGTTGCCCCTATTCTACCCATGGTTGAACCATCTCGATCAACCTTATCAGGCGCAAGTAACAAGCGTTTTATGGCACCTTCGCGCAACACATCAACCTCTAATGTTCTATCGTAGCTCGACTGAATCAGGCTAACCCATTGTTCCCAAGAGCTAACAGACTCACCATCAACGACCATCACCAAATCGCCAGACTGTAGGCCTGAGCGGGCCGCTGCACCGTCGGCAAAAACCTTATCTATTACGGGTTCGAGGGGATTTGTAAACGCGTCAATTCCAAGAACAGACAAAAAGTCACTCCCAGCAATTTGGTCTATTAGTGTCAGGGGTATATGAAGCGTAACTGACTTTGTCCGATCATCATTAGATTGAACCTGCCAAATAACGGACTCTTGTGTCATCGCGGAATTAAGAGTCCTCCTCATCACATCTTCCCACGTAATCGCACTAACACCATTCACTGCGGTTATTTCGTGACCCTTTTTCAAGCCCGCGATAGCAGCCATGGAGCCCACCTCCACATCCCCAACGATGGCTTTAGGGGTGGCAAATCCTATTAACATCATGCAAAAATATGCGATTACGGCAAAAATAAAATTCATTGTAGGCCCGGCCAGAACAACTGCGGTCCGCGCACCGAGCGACTGTTGGTTAAATGCGCGCTCTATTTCTTTGTTACTAACCTCATCGATCTTTTCGTCTAACATCCGCACATAGCCACCAAGAGGAATTAGACAAACACAGAATTCTGTCTCAGAAAAAGACCGAGAAAAGAGTTTTGGACCAAAGCCAATAGAGAACCGAAGTACTTTAACCCCAACTCGTTTCGCGACGATAAAATGTCCCCATTCATGGACGCCAACTAGTAGGCTAATCGCGATAACAAAAAAAAGAATTGAAGTCATCAGAACGAGACAACCTTCAACCGAGCATGCACTAAGTCTCTGGCTTCTTCATCAGCGTCCAAAACGTCGTCCAAATTGCGCACGTCAACACTTGGGATCTTTTCTAAAGCATGCTCAACCAGTTGCGGAATTTGCGTGAACCGTAGTTTTCTATCGAGGAAGCCTTGAACAGCGATCTCATTTGCTGCGTTCAGAATTGTTGGCGCAGTACCACCCCGCTAAAGGACTCTCCAGCTAAGCGGAGACACGGAAACCTCGCGTAATCAGGTCTCTCAAAATCTAGCTGGCCTACGGAGTACATGTCGAGATTTTCAACTCCTGATTCACAGCGTTCAGGCCACGCTAACGAATAAGCTATGGGGGTACGCATATCAGGTTGTCCTAATTGAGCGACCACAGACCCATCTACGAATTGCACCATCGAATGGATGATACTTTGCGGATGAACTACTACTTTTATAGTCTCAGGGCTAGTATTAAAAAGCCAACATGCTTCAACGATTTCTAGCCCTTTATTCATCATGGTGGCTGAATCAACAGAAATTTTCTTACCCATAACCCAATTTGGGTGAGCACAGGCTTGCTCCGGCGTTACCAATTCCAAATCGCGAGCCCGGGTCTGTCTAAATGGACCTCCGGACGCCGTCAAAAGAATGCTGTCAACACCTTGACAACTTACTTTACCATTTGACTCTTTTGGCAAGCATTGAAAAATTGCATTATGCTCACTATCAATAGGTAGAAGCTCTCCATCTGAGGCAGATACAGCATCCATTAGCAGCTTACCAGACATAACCAATGATTCTTTGTTCGCCAGCAATAGTCGCTTGCCTGCTTTGGCGGCAGACAAATTGGGTATTAATCCTGCTGCCCCCACGATCCCAGCCATAACGTAATCGACCTTATCGTGCCCAGAAACCCAAGACAAACCTTCGACACCAAAAAGAATCTCTGTGTCAGGGGAATCCGCTTTGATCAATTTCTTTAGATCATCCGCCGCAGCCTCACTCGTAAGAACGGCGTAACTCGGTTTCCAAACACGACATTGTTCTGCTAAAGTTGCCACATTACTATTAGCGGTCAATGCAAATATCTCGAATTGCGGCCCCAATCGACTAACGACGTCTAATGTATTGACACCAATTGTTCCTGTAGACCCTAGAATAGTTAAATTTGGCATATTTTTAGGACCCAAGAAACATATAATTAAAAAACAAAAATACTGGGGCCGCAGCGCAAAGACTGTCTATCCGATCAAGTACGCCCCCATGTCCAGGAAGTATGACACCGCTATTTTTAATATTTCCAAATCGTTTCACCAAACTTTCCAATAAATCTCCCAAGATCGCAGCGAAGATAGTGCAAATAAGTGTCAGATTCCAGTAAAGAAACAATTTAAGTGACAGAAATCCTTCAAAAGACAAATAAAGTAAGTTACCCACTACAAAAGCTCCCAAAAACCCGAATTTAACACCGGCCCACGTTTTCCCTGGGCTAACTAGAGAAACAAACTTTGATTTCCCCCACTTTCTACCCCCCAAAAACGCAAATATATCGACAGCACTGACTATCAATACTAAAGTTAAAAAACTTATAGGCCCCGAGCGCCAAATTAAAAAAATGGATAGGAAGAACGGTAGAAGAACAAGCATTCCTAGGCAGCACAATACTAGCTGATTCTTCACAGCAGGAGCTCCCTTTTTTTGGTAGTAGCAAATCCAAACTGAAATACTTCCCCAGAACATCACGCAATAAACGCCTAGCCAATATTGGATAGCCGAATCAAGCCCAGAAGATAGTCCATAAATTCCTAAAAAAGATAAAACGCACAACAAAAATGTAAAAGCCAAGCGTGTTCGAAAAAGTTGCAATCCGGCCATGGCTGCCCATTCCAAACCAGCCAAAAATAACACTCCCGTAAACACAGCTACGACAACCACGTTAGAAGCAAAGTAGGTCAGGCCAAGAACACCAAATATTAAACCAGTGCTCGTCAGAAATCTCGCCTTAAACATTCCCTCTCCCGACATCTCGATCAGTAACATTTGTTAAAGCGTTATCAGCGGACCGCCAACTATTCGCCAATCAAGCCAAACCTTCTCTGTCTTCCCGAATAACTTTTTATCGCAGCTTCTAATTCATTTTCGCTGAAATCCGGCCACAAACAATCAGTAAAGTAGAGTTCACTATACGCAAGTTGCCACAAAAGGTAATTACTTATTCTTTGCTCGCCTCCTGTACGAATAAGTAAATCGGGATCAGTAACGCTACCTAAACTCAAAAACTCAGAAAAACTATTCTCTGTAATATCAGAAATGCCTAGAGTGCCAGCACTAACTTTTTTCGCCACCGTCCGCGCCGCGTTAGTGATATCCCATCTACCTCCATATCCAGCTGCAATAAAAAGTCTAAGACCCTGGTTCTCTTGTGTTGCAATTTCAAGTTTCGCTATAGCTTTTTGTAATTCTCCTGAGAAATCCTCACGATTGCCCACAATCTTAACCTTTACATTATTTTTCAAAAGCAATGAAGACTCACTTTTTAAAGTTTCGGCTAATAGCGCTAAGAGATTATCCACTTCTTGACCTGATCGATTCCAGTTCTCAGTACTAAAAGCAAACAGTGTTAAATTTTCAATACCAAGCCGGACGCAATGCTCTATAACGACGCGAGTCGCATCAATACCCCGCACGTGACCTTTGTTGCGACTAAGATTTCGCAATTTAGCCCAGCGCCCGTTGCCATCCATAATTATCGCTATATGGCGCGGAAGTCGATGACCTGGGTCTAATGTAGACATGACCGACTTCACTATATAGATAGTTTACTATACGTTTTAAATCGCAAGGATTTCTTGTTCTTTACTTGTAACTATGTCGTCAATGTTCTTTACATGACTATCAGTTAACTTTTGGACTATTACATCCGCGCTCCGCTCCTCGTCTTCGGAAATATCTTTCACCTTTTTTAGCTCCTTGAGCTTGCTAATACTATCCCTGCGGATATTACGTACTGCAACCTTGGCTTGCTCAGCCTCAGCCTTTATCAATTTAACCAAACTCTTCCTCCGTTCTTCCGTTAACGCGGGGATTGGTACTCGGATGACGGTCCCTGCAGTAGAAGGATTTAGACCTAAGTCGGACTCGAGTATGGCTTTTTCTATGAGAGGAACTAATGTAGCGTCCCAGGCGGTGACCGTCAAAGTACGCGCATCCTCAACGCTCACGCTAGCCGCTTGGCCTATGGGCGTCTCAGTACCATAGTATTCAACTGTAATATGCTCGAGTAGTGAGGGATGCGCTCTCCCAGTTCGAACTCGGGACAAGTCGCTTTGGAATGACTCGATGCTTTTTCTCATACGTCTATCCGCATCATCTGTTACTTTCTTAATCATTACGGCCCTCGTTAGTTACAAGTGTCCCAACTTCTTCACCAAGTGACGCAGACACCAAAGTTCCTTTGACTGTCATATCAACTACCCTCAGTGGCATACCATTTTCTCTGCACAATACGATAGCAGTGGCGTCCATAACATTTAGTTTACGCTCAAGTATCTCATCATAATCCAATACGCTGTATTTAGTGGCACCAGGATCAATCTTCGGGTCAGAAGTATATATACCATCAACTTTGGTCGCTTTGATAAGCAAATCCGCATCAACCTCAATTGCTCTGAGACTCGCGGCAGAATCCGTAGTGAAAAATGGATTACCGGTTCCCGCGGCCAGTATGATCACCCTCCCTTTTTCTAGATGACGGACCGCTCTGCGACGAATATAGTCTTCGCAAACCTCATTTATTTTGATCGCGGACATGACCCGTGCTGACAGCCCGGCTCGTTCCAATGAATCCTGTATAGCTAAAGCATTGATAACCGTGGCCAGCATTCCCATTTGATCGGCAGTAACTCTGTCGATACCTCCGGCAGCAAGTCCAGCACCGCGAAATATATTGCCACCGCCCACAACTATAGCTATTTCCACACCAATTTCAGATAGGGCGGCTATTTCGCCACTCACGCGCGCTATAACTTTTGGATCAACACCGTAAGACTCTTGTCCTAGCAAAGCTTCTCCACTCAACTTGAGCAATACTCGCTTATACTTAAGACCTCGCGTCTTCTTGTCCATACCAGTTTCTCAGTTATGGTTAACTTTTTATCGCAGATTGGGCTTGCGCCTGAACCTCTTCCGCAAAGTTCTCCTGCTTCTTTTCAACACCTTCACCTAACTCAAATCGTTTAAAAGAGATCACCCGAGCCTCGTTAGCATGAAGTAATTCCCCCACAGTTTGCTCTGGGTCTTTAACGTATGGCTGACCAGTCAAGGTAACTTCGCTTTTGAACTTCCTCATGCGTCCTTCAACCATCTTTTCAATGATGTTATCAGGCTTGCCGGTTTCTTTAGCTTGGGCCAAATATATAGTTTTCTCTTTGTCGAGGAAAGCGCCTGTCCAGATCCGATTCCAAGATACAAAGAGGGTTACTCGCTGCAATATGCATCGCAATACTTCTTGCTAATTCAGCGCTCCCTCCCTCAAGCTCTACCAGCACCCCAATCCGATCACCATGAGCGTAGCTCTCAATCAGCCCTGATGACTTCTCAATAGACTCAAATCGTCTTACACTTATATTTTCACCGACGGTAGAAATCAGTTCCAACCTTTTATCTTCCAAGGTTTCTCCCGAAGATGTCCTTGAAGCAAGTAATTCATCAACATTGCCAGAAGATCCGGTTAATAGGGCCGTCCCGACGACTTCACAGAATGATAGGAAATTTGAATCTTTTGCTACGAAATCAGTTTCGCTATTAACTTCGAGCAGAAAAGACTTGTCGGTAGCCGACAAAATCAGAATTTTACCTTCGGCAGCAATTCTTCCAGCTTTTTTCGCCGCTTTGGCTGCGCCTGACTTTCTTAGATGCGAAATAGCAGCTTCTATATCGCCCGCTGTTTCAACAAGTGCCTTTTTACACTCCATCATCCCAGCGCCTGATCTAGTGCGCAATTCTTTAACCATATTAGCGGTAACTGTCATATCTGAAAAACCCTATCCCATACAAAAATTGAAAAAACCCTACGTATCAGTATCTTTTGCCCCATCTTCAGCAGATATAGAAGCTGTAGCCTCTTGGGTACTTCCCTCAGACTCCTCAGAACTGAGCTGAGGTTCAGAAACTTCTGCCGCTTCAGTAACAATTGCATCAGCCTCGATACTAGTGCTATCAACCTCTGGACTAGCGACCGCGACCTCAACAAACTCATCATCACTGGCTTCTGAGACATCTAAAACTTCGGGACTCCCAGATAGCACGGCATCTGCAATAGCGTGAGTATATAGTCCAACCGACCTTATGGCGTCATCATTCCCGGGAATAATGTAATCCACACCATCTGGAGAATTATTAGTGTCTACTATTCCTACTATCGGAATTCCTAACTTGTTAGCTTCAGCCACTGCGATCCGCTCATGCCCAACGTCGACTATAAAAATCGCATCAGGTAAGGAATCCATATCCTTAATCCCACCTATACTTAGGTCTAACTTCGCGGCTTCACGCTTTAAAGTAAGCCCTTCTTTTTTGGATAATAGTTCTAATGCGCCGGATGCTATCTGTTCTTCTAAGTCTTTGAGCCGTCTGACGGATTGTTTGACGGTCTTAAAATTAGTCAGCATACCTCCCAACCACCTTCGGCTCACGTAAGGCATATTACAACGGGCCGCCTCACGTGCAATCGTTTCTTGCGCCGACCGCTTCGTCCCAACAAACAGAATTTTCCTCCCTGGACGTGCAGCCAACCTCTCAACAAACTTTACCGCCTCATTAAATAGCGGCACAGTCTTGTCCAAATTAATTATGTGGATTTTATTTCTTTCTCCAAAAATATAAGGTTCCATTTTTGGATGCCAAAAACGGGTTTGATGTCCGAAATGGACCCCCGACTCCAGCATAGTACGCATACTGACATTAGCCATAATTATTCTATCCTTTTAGGGTTCTGCCTCCGTACGCCCCGAGAACTAATTTGCAACTACAGTGAGTTGGCAAACACCCAAGTCTCAGTTTAGACGTATGTGAGTATTTTTTTATTACTTTATTGCCACTTTGGCTGCCGCTTTATACCATAGAACATGCTACTGCAACAAGATATGAGTGCAAGGAATTCGAAATACAATGATAAAGTCAGAAGAAGAAATCAAAAAAATGAGAATAGCAGGGAAATTAGCCGCTCAAGTTCTAGACATGATAGAACCTCATGTCGTACCGGGTATAACGACTGAGGACTTAGACAATATTTGCCATGCATATATAGTCGAGCGCCAGCATGCTATTCCAGCACCCCTTAATTATCGAGGTTTCCCCAAATCTATATGTACCTCAGTAAATCATGTTGTTTGTCACGGTATTCCGTCTGCGAAAGTATTGAAGCAAGGAGACATCATCAATATAGACATTACTGTTATCAAAGATGAATATCACGGAGATACGTCCAAAATGTTTTATGTCGGCAAACCCTCAGTGAAAGCAGAGCGATTGTCCAAAACAGCATACGAGTGTCTGTGTATAGGTATTAACATGGTAAAACCTGGTGCACGACTAGGTGATATTGGATACGCGATATCAAGGCATGCAGAAAACAGTAACTATTCGATTGTGAGAGACTACTGTGGACATGGTATCGGGAGACAATTTCACGAAGAGCCACAAGTACTGCACTACGGAACGCCAAATACTGGATTGGAACTTGAAGCAGGTATGACTTTCACGATCGAACCCATGCTCAATATCGGGAAACGAGATGTTAAGCTGCTACAGGACGATTGGACTGTAGTTACCAAAGATAAAAGCCTATCCGCTCAATGGGAGCATACGATCCTTGTCACTGATTTTGGCTTCGACGTTTTAACGAAAAGACCAGACGAGGTATTCAATCTAGGTAGTAGTGACGTGTCAGTATGATCTCACCACACCCTAATACTGAACAGGAATTGCTAATGAAAGCAAATGCCCTATATGGCAAAACATTAGGTGAGATTGCTAATATGGTGAATTTGTCTGTACCTCCCGACCTATTAAAAAACAAAGGCTTTGTAGGAGAATTGATTGAATTATGTCTCGGCGTCACAAGAAAAATAAGAACCTGCCACTCCCCGATTTCGAAAATCTCGGGATTGAGTTGAAGACAGTTCCAGTGTTCGATGGTCGCCCCACTGAATCTACGCACGTTTGCAGCGCGGCGCTGAAACGAAATGCAGGCGAGCAATGGAAGAATTCACGAGTATTCCGAAAGCTAGAAAAGGTTCTTTGGGTGCCGATACAAGCTGACAACAAAATACAGCTATCTCAACGAGTCGTAGGACGAGCATTTCTATGGAGTCCTTCCGCCGAGGATGAAAGAATTCTGCGAAGCGACTGGGAGGAGCACATGGACCTGATTACCCTCGGACGCTTTGCAGAATTACATGGTGAGCGAGGAGAATATTTACAGATAAGGCCTAAGGGGCGAAATAGTAACTCCAAGGGATTAAGTACAAGTGAACTAGGTGAGCCCTCGATCACTCTACCACGAGGCTTTTACTTAAGGCAGAGTTTTACAGAAAAAATCATTAAATGCTCTAGCTCGCGGTAATCATGAACATTATTCCACCTGCGACGCCCTGGCGCTTTTGCTTGGCACCAATGATGCGCAGAACAGACACTCATTTTCGCCATTTGATCGCACTATTAGCACCCAATATGCGCTTATACACCGAGATGCTTACCCCTAATGCGATAATTTTCGGTGACCGACACAAACTTCTAGATTTCTCATTGATCCAATCCCCTATCGCCCTGCAATTGGGAGGCTCAGACCCAAAAGCACTACTTGAGAGCGCTTATATCGCAATTGACTGCGGATACACTGAAATTAATCTCAACTGTGGTTGTCCTAGCAATCGGGTCCAATCAGGGGAATTCGGGGCAAGCTTGATGAAGAACCCGGAGACCCTAAACAAGTGTGTTCGCTTGCTCACCAGTAAATTACCTAAAAACATCGCAGTCACTATAAAGACGCGACTGGGTGTAGATGATATCTATAGTTACGACTATCTAAACAATTTCATAAAACGACTAATAGATAATGGAGTTAATACCTTCCATATACACGCTAGAAAAGCATTGCTCAAAGGTCTAAGCCCGAAGGAAAATAGAGAAATACCACCGCTGAATTATGACTGGGTCCATCGTCTCAAAGACGACTTCCCAACCACGATTTTTGTGTTAAATGGTGGCTTAAAAAATCTCGATCAGATTAAAACTCAATTGACTAGAATTGACGGCGTAATGCTTGGGAGACATGCCTATGCGGATCCATACTCACTAATGGAATTCGATTCTCAACTATTCGCAAGCGAGCTCAAAGCAGCTGTCTAGGTCCAGGCGTTGCCGCTCTTTATATTGAATACATGCAAAACCAGCTTACACACAATATCCCGTTGAGGAGTATGTCTCAACATATGATTAACTTGTTTCATGGCCAACCAAATTCCAAGGCCTGGCGGCAGAGCCCTAACCATGTCAATCCCGTGGGAAAGAACTAAACATAAACGATATAGTCGCGGCTTTAAAATCCGTAACTGCGACCTAAGGGATTTACACCGAATCAACCTTATACTCAGCTAGAGAAACAATCTTCATTAATTCGTGTTTCGCATGCCCATCGGATGTATAATACCCGATTGCAATGATTCCAAACAAATAAGCGGGACCAATTTTCAATGCTAAACGGTGTAAAAAAAGGCTGAGTAAATGGATAAAGAAACAGCACGATTCAATATGGTTGAGCAACAAATCAGAACTTGGGAAGTATTAGATCCAAACGTACTAGACGCATGTGGAAGCGTACAAAGAGAGTTTTTCGTACCAGCAACGTTCAAAGAGTTAGCTTTCTCGGATGTCGAGATTGAACTTTCCTGCGGGCAAAAAATGATGACTCCCAAAATTTGCGCTCGCGCAGCCCAAGCACTAGGTGCTAAGAACACAGAAAATATACTCGAAATAGGAACCGGTAGTGGCTACATGTCGGCATTGCTCTCTACTCTTGGCTCAACCGTCACTTCATTTGAAATCAGTGAAACTCTTGCCGAAACGGCACGACAAAACCTCCTGCGAGCAAACATCCAAAACTGTATCGTCAATAATTCTGATGGGCTTCAATATCCTCACGAAATGTACGATGTTATAATGCTTACAGGTGGAATATCTTGTCGAAAGCCCGATATAGAAAAGCAACTTAAAATTGGCGGGCGTATGTTTTGCATGATAGGCGAGTCTCCCAGTATGCAAGCTACATTAATCACACGAACCGCTACAAAAGGTTGGACTACGGAGTGTTTGTTTGAAACAGACATAACTTCGTTAATTGGCGCCGAACGTAAAGAAGAATTTGAATTTTAAAAAAATTGTCTACGATAAGATTAGCTGCTAGCGGCAATTAAATACAAAAACGTAGGTTGTGATAAATAGGGCCATAATGATAATTAAAATCGACGCTATGCAATCTTATTGCGATTATATTTGTAAGCATCTTATAACTCTAACGATATTGCTAGTATCTTCGACACTCCCAGCAATGGAGGATCTGGCTAATATACTTAAGATTGCTGAGGAAAGTGACCCTACTTACAAAGAGGCGCAAATGAGCGCTTTAGCCACGGCCGAGAAAGTGCCCCAAGCGCGAGCACAGATATTTTTCCCTCAAATTGCTATAAGAGCATCTTCCAGCCGCGTGAGAGACGATATTTCGACCACGTCATTCGGCGCTAACGGTATTACTAAATATAATTCCCGTGGTTACGGTATCAATTTAACGCAGCCTATTTACCATCACGATAGATTAATAACTCTCTCGCAGGCCGATAAAAGGGTACAAAAGGCTCAATTGGAAGTCATCATAGCTCACCAAAATTTAATCTATCGGGTCGCCGAAACTTATTTTCTAGTACTCGCTGCGCAAGATAACTTGCTATTTACAAAAGCACAAACTAAGTCATTGAAGGATCAATTAAAACAAACCGAACAGCGATTCGGTGTGGGACTAATTCCGGTAACAGACCTAGAAGAAGCACGAGCGGGTTATGACCGTGCTACTGCCGAGTTGATCCAGGCAAATCATTTAATTGACGACACGCAAGAGAAATTGTGGGAAATAACAGAGCGCTATCACTCGACCCTAGCGCCACTTGTCGACGAACTACCGTTACTAACCCCGGATCCGTCAGACATTGAAATATGGACCGCAACTGCGGTTGAAAACAGCTTGGTATTAAAATCGGCAAATCTGACCAGTGCGATTGCTAAACAAGAAATAAGGAGACAGTCTTCAAAGAGCCTGCCAACTTTAGATGTAATTGGCTCGCACGGCTATGGTAGACAAGGAGGACGTTTTGGGGCGAGCAAAATCCACAAAAGTAATATCGGCGTAGAGTTTAATATGCCTATATTTGAAGGTGGGAAAACCTTGTCATTGACAAAAGAAGCGAAATACAAACATGACGCGGCCATAGAACAACTCGAATCAACTAGACGTGCTGTACAGCGAGAAACTCGACAAGCCTATCTGGGGATCATGAGCCAAATCAGTACGGTATTAGCGTTGGAACAGGCAGTTGTCTCTACAACTACTGCACTCAACTCAACACGCGCCGGTTTTGAGGTCGGCACTCGAACTGCTGTCGACGTAGTAACAGCTGAAAAGCTTTTATCTCAATCAAAACGAAACTATGCACGAGCAAAATACGACTATGTGCTAGAAGTTCTAAGGCTAAAAAGGGCAACTGGAACTTTAAGCTCCATCTGATTTGGATTTTGCTACTGACAAGATCGTAAAATAAGACTGAGGCGAATAAGTGGTGCTGCTTAACCAAGTTAAACTGCATTTTTCCATTCAAACTCAAGGAATAACCGTATGAATACTTTGGCAGATGCCTCGGAATGTGTGCTACTCGTAGTGGATGTACAACAGCACATTGCCGAATCAATCCCAAACAAAGTTATTAAAAGGGTAGTGAAAAATACCAACTTACTTATGAGGGCCGCCGGAATACTTAATATTCCCATAATCCTAACAGAACGAAACCCGAATACTTTGGGCAGCACTGAGCGATCAATTTTGTCACTCATCGAGCCAAAGAATATTTTCTCTAAAACCAATTTCTCTGCCTACAAAGATAAGCCAATTGTAGATGCTATCGATGCATCTAAGCGATCTCAAATAATCCTAGCAGGTACAGAGGCGCACGTGTCGATACTACAAACAGCTATAGATTTGGTGCGAAAAGGGTATACAGTCTTTGTTGTAGAAGACTCAATTTGCTCGCGCACTTTAGAAAGCTATCAGAATGCGCTCTTACGACTAAGCAATTCAGATGTAATTATGACATGCGCAGAGTCGGTGCTATTTGAATGGGCTAACGACCTAACAAGTCCCAGTTATCTAAAAGTGCAATCACTACTGAACTAGAATTACATCAACACCTTTCAATCTATTAATCCAAATTAATTAACTTATAAAAATAACCTTAGGGCATCCGCGGCGCGCTGAGTAGCACCTCGCTTGCTTATCAGCCAGTCTCTGCCTCTCGCGGATCTATTCTCCCGTTCCTGTCCATCTTCTAAGAGGTGCCAAATCTCCTTAGCTATGCTGGGAGCATCGGACACGGCCACTATTATATCTAATGAAATAAGTGCATCAGCGATTTCTTGAAAATTATAAAGAGACGTACCTGTAATTACAGGTACACCGACACCAATAGGCTCTAATAGGTTCTGACCGCCAAGCGGCACTATACTTCCTCCAACAAAAGCAACATCAGAAGCACTATAAAACTTTAGCAACTCCCCTATCGAATCTACTACAAAAGTATCCAATGGCTGCTCACAGCGCGTATAGGTCTGATAATTACCGGACACGAAATTAATATCGTGCCTTCTAAGATAACTGACATACTTCTCTAACTTAGCTGGATGCCTTGGGACAAGTACAAACTGAATATTTGGGAGTTTTCTACGCAGTCGTAGCATGGCGTCTATAAGAATTGTAAGCTCTCCTTCGTGAATGCTAGCAAAACACGCTATCAGTCCGTGCTTGGAACAATTCTCACTAGCATGGTCACCAATAATATCTGGAGAAAGTTTGCTATCAAACTTCATATTTCCTATCACTCGGACCTTGTCGCAAGACAGACCTAGCCTAACAAAGTTATTCGCATCGATCGCATCACGCGCCAGCACCAGACTGACATTAGACATCATCTCCCTGCTAATACTCTTAACGTTCAGGTAAGATTTAGCTGATTTGTCGGACAACCTCCCGTTCAATATTACGGAGGGGATTCCACGTCGTTTGCATTTCAATAACAAGTTCGGCCAAAGTTCGGTCTCGATCATTATAAAAAGCGTAGGTTTAAGTCGATTAAGAAATCTAGAAATAACAAAAGGAATGTCGAGTGGAAAATATACGTGGGTAACAAAACTGGCAAGCCGAGCTCTAACAATCTTAGCGCCGTCAATAGTGGTTGTGCTCAAGATTATTTGATGTTCGGGATAGCCTTGAGCCAAGTTCTTTACCAGTGGTATGGTCGCAACAACCTCGCCCACTGAAACCGCGTGAATCCATATGACTTTAGATCTTCTAACTTGAACTACCGCCAGACCGATTCTTTGCGCCAAATACAACCATTTTTCGGGTTCGCGATGATTCTTTATAATTGCGCGTCCCAATAGAAACGGCACCGCCAAACATAAGGCAGTTGTGTATAGAATATTTAAGAATTTAACCAGGTAAGGTACTCCTCTACTCCCGTTTCTAACGTCTTAAACTCATCGGAGTATCCAATATTTTTAGAGCGCCTCATTAACGCCTTAGTATAAGGTTGATAGCAATCTGACAAGCCTTCAGGGAAATCAATGTATTCAATCTTGCCCTTGCCATGAAAATCAAGCACGAGACGCGCTAGCTCATTGAAGGTTCTTGCTACACCCGAACCACAGTTATATATACCAGATGCAGACGCTGCTAACTTTGAAACCCACAGGGTCATCTTTATAGCATCGCTCACATGAACAAAATCTCTTTCATGGCCTCCATCAGGATACCCGTGAGAACCGCGAAACACCTTAATCACGCCCGTGGAGGTTATTTGCTTATTGAAGTTATAGACCACACTTGCCATGGTCTTTTTGTGCGCCTCACCTGGCCCAAAGATATTAAAATAGCGTAATCCTACAACGAGGTTAGTCCTGTCGTTAGCGTTCGCTCTTACATACTGATCAAAAGCGAGTTTGGAATAGCCGTACATGTTGAGCGGTCTTTCATTGGCTGCAATTTCATCGAATATCTCGGTCAAATTGAGACTCTCCTTCGGAGAAGGCGCTCCATAAACAGCAGCACTAGACGCATAGATAAAAGGAATGTCGCGCGCAACACAGAACTGGTATAGCTCACGAGAATACCTAAAGTTATCGCGCATCATGTATTGTCCATCCCACTCGGTAGTATCGGAACAAGCTCCTAGATGAAAAACTACCTTAATTCGGTCGTACTTGTCGTTCGCCAACAAAGCCATGAATTCATCTTTGTCTTCATAATCGCTGATCACGCAATCAATTAAATTTTTTGATTTTTGTCCGTCAGTCAAATCATCGACCACCAATATATTTCTCTCTCCTTGATCATTTAGCTGTCGAACTAAGTTACTACCTATGAAGCCAGCGCCACCGGTGACTAAAATCATCCCCCGCTTCTCCGAAATTGTCTAGATAATTTATCAATTACCGCGCTCGTGGAATACCCTTCAATTAAACTCAATATCTTTACTTCCCCACCGTTAGCAAGCACAAAGTCTGCACCAGCGATATTCTCAACCTCATAGTCACCCCCTTTGACTAAAATATCTGGACTCACCTCTGTAATCAATCGCTCGGGCGTGTCCTCAGAAAACGGAATCACATAATCCACGCATCTTAGCGCTTCTAGTAAGTGAACGCGTGAGTGTAGATCGTTTACAGGCCTATCCGTCCCTTTCAAACGCGCAACCGAAGCATTATCGTTGATTGCAACTACAAGAATATCCCCTAACGCTTTAGCCTCGTTCAGATATCGAACATGTCCGGTGTGCAATATATCAAAGCATCCGTTGGTCATGACGACTTTCAATCCTTTTGATCTGACGTTTGCCAGGGCAGGCAGCGTGTCTAGACCTGCAGTTACAAAGCGGTCTGAGATCGGACTGTTATACAAAGTTAATTCACCACGAACTTCTTCCAAAGTAACTGTCGCGACACCAAATTTATTTACCGCAATACCTGCCGCAACATTTGCCACTTCGCACACTACCGGCAAAGCGACCTGATCAACCCAAAGCGCAGCTATAGTGGCGCATACCGTATCCCCAGCACCCGTGACATCAAAAACTTCCTGACTCCTCGCATTAAAGGAATAGTCCCCAGTTTTTGTCACAAGAGTCATCCCATGAGACCCTCGCGTTATTAATAACGAACCGAAATCATAGTCAAGGAGCATCTTTCGAGCCTTTAAAACCATGGCCTCTGGGTTGTTGCATTTCCCTACCATAGCCTCGAACTCTTTCAGGTTTGGAGTAACCAAATCTGCACCGATATATCTGGAGAAATCCTCTCCTTTAGGATCTACTAGAACTTTCTTACCGCATTCTTTGGCACAAGCAATAAACTTCCCAGCATCTTTAACACTACCTTTCGCGTAGTCTGAGATTACAATTACATCATAGTCCTCAACTCGCTTCGAAAACGTATCCAACAGAGCACTACTGCCAGTTTCCGCCAGATCTGGTTCAAAATCAGCACGAAGTAGCTGCTGTCCTTGACTAACAATCCTATGCTTAACAATAGTTTTCCTTCTAGGATTCCTTAAAACCTCAGTCTCGATTGCTGTGCCATCGCAAAGCGCAAGAAACTTATCTCCATCAGAATCTGAGCCAATCTCACCCATCAGGCAGCTATCACTGCCGAGACTAGATGCATTTGCCGCCACATTACCTGCTCCTCCTAGTTTTTCGAAGGAATCTTTAACCAGCACAACAGGAACCGGAGCCTCAGGGGATATTTTATTTGTATCGCCAATCCAATATCTATCAAGAAGAAGATCTCCAACTACAAGAACTTTATTGAATTTAACGCGTGCGAGATCGAACTTCATAAGGGTTTTTATCTACCAAAACTAAAGGTAACCAGCGAAATATAACGCTTCCATACTAATATATTACATCTTACCATACAGATATGTACCGCTTGGCAATATTCTTTATCTGCGTGTTTGCGCCGCTTTCTACGCAAGCTCAAGAGCTTATCCAAAGTTATAGCGCTTCTTATAAATTAAGCACTAAAAATATCGATATAGGCCTGATAGAACAAAAACTCTCGATTAAAGAGGATGGCGATTATCGGTTCTTATCCATACTGTCGACAACCGGCGTCGGCAAGCTATTTTCTTCCCTCTCTCGAACCCAGATAAGCACAGGAAAGTACATTGATGGGCAATTCACTCCCATCAGCTATTCTCTCCAAGCTCAACGAGAAAAACGCAGTTACGAGTTAGAATTCGATCGTCCAGATCTACGAACTAACAATATTGACGTTAAACCCCTCTTAACACCGACACTATTTGACGAGCTATCATATCAGGCGCAATTACGAGCAGATTTACTAAATGAAATTAATAACTACGAATATCGTGTAAAAAAAAAGAATAAGCAGAAACTTTATACTTTTCGACATGAAAAAACAGAGTTGGTCGCCACAAAACTAGGCAAATTCATATGCAAAAAAATGGTTAGGGTAACCAACAGCTCAGGAAAAGCCGTAAAAATATGGCTCGCAGAGAACTTGAATTATATCCCAGTAAAAATAGAGCTTCTTTCGAAACACAAAAAGACCACAGCCATATTAATAAAGTTCTCTCAGCCTAACTGAAACCCAATCAAGCTTACCTACTCAATTTAGTGGGCTAATTGCGCCACTATAGCTTCCGCGGTCGAGTACGCTCCTAGATATCCTCCGTCCTCCGAATATACAGCCGGAGTTCCCCTAAGTCCCATAGTTTGCCCTAAATTATATTGCTCTGCTACGGGATTATCACACATCAATGATTCTACGGCTTTTCCTAGCTTTGCTAATGTTAGTGCTTTTTTTTTGTCCTTTGAACACCAAACACTAACTGCTTTAGAATGAGAGTCTCCTTTCAATCCATCTCGAGGAAAAGCTAAATAACTTACAGTGATTCCGGCTTTATTCAAATCCGGTATTTCAAGGTGCAACTTACGACAATACCCGCAATCTATATCTGTGTAGATATAAATTTTTGTTTTTAGCTTTTTACCATCGGCACCATGAAAAGTAATCGTATCTGACTCAGACAAAGAGGCAAACATATCACTCCGGACATTCTTTCTAGCCTGAGCAGTCAAATTTACTCCGTTCCTCACGTCAATGAGATCGCCCTCGAATAGATAATGTCCGTCTTGACTCAGGTAAAATATTGATCCATCCACCACAACTTCTTTCAACACAGGGACAGGTGTGTCGCTCACTCTCGCTTCCTTATCTGGTGGCAAAATAGAAGCAAGTGTCTTGTTTACAGCAAAGTCAGCACCCGCCAATAAATAAAACTTACAAGAAAGAAAATCATAAAAACAATATTTTTAAAACATAGCATAAAGAAGCCCTGAGATTTTACGATAACTTAATGAATTATATTTCGAGCGGCCAATAACTCCTAACATATATTCAACCTCTCGGATGGTGAGCCGCATGGAGGTTTTTCAGGCGCATGGTGGCGACATGCGTATATATTTGAGTTGTCGATATGTCAGAATGCCCTAGTAGCATCTGTACAACACGCAGATCAGCCCCATGATTCAAAAGATGTGTAGCAAATGCATGTCTTAAAGTATGTGGCGATAGTGATTTGGAGATTCCAGCATGTTGTGCATATTTTTTTACTCTATACCAAAAAGCTTGTCTAGTCATAGAATTGCCTCTGGAAGTAGGAAAAAGTGCTCGAGTCGTTTTATCACCAACTATACTTTCGCGGCTATGAAACAAATAGTTTCTTACCCACTCCAATGCCTCCTCACCCATAGGGACCAGCCTCTCTTTCCCCCCTTTTCCGAGAACTCTTATGACTCCCTGCCTCAGATTGATCTGAGCTGTCTCTACGTTGACCAGCTCACTCACTCTAAGTCCAGTGGCATATAAAACCTCAAGCATTGTTCTATCGCGACAGCCTAATACCGAAGAAATATCTGGGGCCGCTAGTAATCGCTCTACGTCCAATTCGCTAACTATTTTTGGTAACAGCCGACCAGGTTTTGGGCTCTCCAGATCTCCACTCGGATCCGTAGTTATGAGGCTCTCACGCTTCAGGTAACGATAATATCTCCTAATGCTAGAAAGACGCCTAGAGCTTGTTCGCGCTGAGAGACTCCCGTCAACACCTATAAAGCTCAGTATATCACTCGGATTTACGGCTAGAGGAGATAATTCATCTATAGAAAGATATTTGAAGAACTGCGTCAAATCACTCCGATATGATGATACGGTGGAGGAACTGAGCCCGTATTCTACCCAGAGGTGTTCTAGAAAAGACTCCAAATAGTTTTCTTCGAGTTCCATATCATCGATTCTGCGGACTTGGAGTTTCTATGAGATACTAATGATATTAACAATGCAAGATGAAAAAGGTGTCAGCGCTATGTTCGATGAATGGTTCGATAATAATAAAACCGAAAAAGCCGTGTCTAGAACTAGCGAGGAGCAAACACGCGTCGATAAAGAAACCTCCACGATGGCTCTATATCATTATGAAACGTGCATGTTTTGTGCTCGCGTCAAAAGCACGATACGTCAGCTAAAGCTAACTATACATACCCGGGACGTTCACTTGAATGACGATCACATGAAAGACTTAGTTGCCAATGGCGGGAAGCCGACAGTCCCATGCTTACGCATCGGACAGCAAGACGGAACCAGCATATGGCTATACGAGTCTAATGATATTAAGAACTACTTATTACAGAAGTTCGGCTGATCTCTTTTTACTAAATTTTCTCTTTAATACGGGCCTTCTTGCCTCGTAAGTCTCTCATATAATAAAGCTTAGCGCGTCTCACATCACCTCTACGAACAACTTCAATGCTCGAAATCAACGGGCTATGCAATTGAAACACTCGCTCTACACCTTCACCATGGGATATCTTCCTAACCGTAAAGGAAGAATTGAGCCCTCGATTGCGTTTAGCTAATACAAACCCTTCGAACGCCTGAAGACGCTCTCTATTCCCCTCTTTTACTTTTACTTGAACGATTATAGTGTCCCCGGGCGAAAATTCTGGTAGCCCCGGTCTCAGTTGCTCGTTTTCAAGTTCTTTAATAATATCACTCATCGGTCGCGCCTTCGCATAATTACTGCGCGAGATTCTACATCATATGGCCTAGTAATTTCACTAACAATTTAATTTTTATCCTAATATTGTTAGCTCAGCCGACTAAACAATTTACAGAAAATCATTTTCTTGTAGGAATTCTCTTAAAAGTTCCCTGTCACCGTCCGACAGAAATTTATTACTAAGTAAATCCGGTCTCTCAACATAAGTCCGTCCTAAGGCATTTTTTCGCCTCCAGCGAGCAATCTCTGCATGGTTGCCACTTAACAAAACTTGAGGAACTTGAGCATCTTCAATCACAGCAGGCCGGGTATAATGGGGGAAATCAAGAAGTCCATTAGAAAACGAGTCATTTTTAGCAGACTCATCTGAGCCCAACACCCCAGGGATTGTTCTAGTGATAGCATCGATAACTATCAGACCAGGTAGCTCTCCACCACTGAGCACATAATCTCCAACGGACCACTCAGAATCTATGTCTCGATCAATTAATCTTTGATCGATGCCTTCGTATCGACCAGCAAGTATTATTATATGTTCTAAATCTCGTAAGTCTTCCACTGCAGATTGATCGAAACATGCTCCTTGAGGGCTCATGTACATCACATGAGAGTCCTCGCTCGCATTAACTTTGGCACTAGTTATTGCAGCCCGGACAGGCGGAGCAGCCAAGACCATCCCTGGACCGCCACCATAGCTCGCGTCATCAATACGTCCATTCCGAGATTCGGAAAAATCACGCAAATCAATTAAATTAAGTTTGATGATACCCTTATCAACTGCACTACCAACCACCCCAATTCTCAGATAGTCACTAATGAACTCTGGAAATAAAGTAATTACAGTAAACTCTTTAATCATCAATGTGCCAATCAACCCGAATACAGCCTCGAGCCAAACTAACTTCTATGACATGCACATTTTGAACAAAAGGAATCAAGTAGTTCCTCTCGCCATAGATCTCGAGCACATCATGTGCACCAGTCTCAAGCAATCCTGTTACTTTTCCAAGTAATTCATCCTGCTGATTAATTACATCTAAACCAATCATATCCACCCAATAGAACTCATTCCCAAGGGCATCCGGCAAATCAGCTCGAAATAGCCCTATGTCACAGCCAATCAGATTAGATGCACAGTTTCTATCACTACAGCTTGAGAACAAGACTCTAAGCGAAGAGCCTTTATGTTGAGTGTCACTTACAGGGCATTTTCTCCACTCAGAACCGCTCTGAAGGAAAACGGTACCGTAAGAAAGGAGATTTTCTAAGGGACGAGTGAATGACTGGACTTTTACCCAGCCTTTCAGCCCAACTGCCCCAACGACTCGACCTATTATTATTGGGTCCACTTATTGGCCCTTATAAGAGCGAATACATTAGTGCTTTGATGACGTAACGGTAATCACGCACATAGGATTTTATGCCGAATCTTCAGTATGAGCCTTCACTAATTTTGATACACGTTCAGAGGGTTGCGCGCCGACAGACATCCAGTAATCATATCGTTCCTTATCCACACGAAAATTCTCAACATCCTCTGCCGTGCTTAGCGGGTTAAAAAAACCGAGCCGCTCCAAGTGTTTTCCGTCTCTTTTATTCCGCTGATCCGCCACGATAATATGGTAGTAGGGTCTTTTCTTTGAGCCGCCTCGTGATAGTCTAATTTTTACCATTAAAATAAATCCTTAGGAAAGTATATAATTGAGTCAGAATTGTTTAACGAGGAGGCATTCTAAGAGCTGTGGTCTATAAAATAAAGGTTATTGTTGCGCTTTTCTCATGAAAACTCGACAATCCGACATAAAAACTGAGAAAAATGCCATCAGAAGCAGTATTCGACGGCACTTGCTGACCTTAAGTGACTCTTCCAAAGATGCTTTTTCGGAGAAAATAACAAAATCTTTTCTTACGTCAGAAATATTACATACCCTTAAGTCGCTATTCGTCTATATCTCAGAACCTTCCGAAGTGAACACACGCCACTTGATAAAATTGGCATTGGAAAGTGAAATTAAAGTATATGCGCCCAAAATCATGAACAACCATATGAGCGCGCATAGGTTAGTGACGACAGACGACTTAAGGCCCGGCAAGTGGGGAATACTTGAGCCACCTATGGCTATATGTAGCCCTATCCACATTGATTTAGTAATCACTCCCGGATTAGCATTTACGAAAGAGGGCACCAGATTAGGTCGCGGTGCTGGGTTTTATGACCGCTGGTTAGCAAATAATTCCTACGGACATGCTATGGGACTAGCGTACGACATAACACTTGTTAACAATTTACCTCTCGCTCAAAATGACATTCAAATCGACAAAATCGTCACAGAGAAACGTTTCATTAATTGTCGCGCGGAGCGTGCTCAGATATCTAACTTAGTCGTCTGAAACTCAAGGTCAACCATTTACTGCTTTCATACTAAGTCGAATACGACCTTGCTTGTCTACTTCGAGGACCTTCACTTTTACCATATCTCCTTCGCTAAGCTTATCGCTGACGCTTTCAACTCTTTCTTCAGAAATCTGAGATATATGCACTAGACCATCTTTACCTGGAAGAATATTAACAAATGCACCGAAATCCATTAGTTTAGCGACTTTTCCCTCATACACAGCTCCAACTTCCACATCTGCCGTGATAGACTCTACTCTAGATCTGGCCGCTAATCCTGCAGCATTATCGACAGAGGCAATTTTGATAGTTCCATCATCGTCGATATCTATTGTAGCTCCAGTCTCTTCCGTAATCTGCCTTATCGTCGCACCGCCTTTACCGATGACATCTCGTATTTTATCAGGGGGTATCTTGAAAGTAACAATCCTCGGTGCGTGCTCGGACATCTCTTCTCGGGGCACAGAAATAACTTTGCTCATTTCACCCAGTATGTGTATTCGGCCTGCCTTTGCCTGCCGCAGCGCTTCCGACATAATTTCAGGAGTAATTCCGTCTATTTTTATATCCATCTGAAGCGCAGTTACCCCATCAAGAGTACCTGTGACCTTAAAGTCCATATCCCCCAGATGATCCTCATCGCCTAAAATGTCAGACAATACAACAAATTTGTCACCATCTTTGATTAGTCCCATCGCTATACCAGCGACTGGAGCTTTTGTAGGTACACCTGCATTCATGAGCGCAAGACTTGTGCCACACACAGAGGCCATGGAGCTAGAGCCATTCGATTCGGTAATTTCGGAAACCACTCTCAAAACATAGGGAAAGTCATCTATTGAGGGGAGTACGGCTTGAATACCTCTCTTGGCTAATCGCCCATGCCCAATTTCACGACGCTTAGGGGTACCTACTCGGCCTGTCTCTCCAACACAGAAGGGAGGGAAATTATAATGAAGCATAAAGCTTTCACGCCTTTCACCCTCGATAGCATCAATTATCTGAGAATCTCGAGCCGTACCGAGTGTGGCGACTACGATAGCCTGAGTTTCCCCACGGGTAAACAGGGCAGATCCATGAGTACGAGGCAAAACATCAACTTCCACCGCGATGTTCCTTATTTCATCTTTAGCGCGACCATCAATACGTGGATTACCTTCTAACACGCTACTCCTAACTACCTCATGCTCTAGATCGTACAAAGCGGAGGTTACTTCGCCCGCATCTAAATCATTGCCCTCTACTTCCGTATTTAAAATTTCAGTTTTTAGTGCTGAAAGCATATCTCTTCTAGCTAACTTATCAACAACAGCATATGCCTCACTTACACGCTCCCGGTACTTATCGGAAATAGTAGACACAATTTCGGTATTTTTTTCTGGAGCTGTCCATTCCCATGGAGTTGCTCCGACTTTTTCGGCCAAAGAATTGATCGCATCGATCGCAACTTGCATTTGCTCATGCCCAAAAGTCACTGCGCCTAGCATCACATCCTCACTCAAGCCACTGGCTTCCGACTCAACCATCAATACTGAAGAAGAGGTTCCTGCGACAACCAACTCCAATTCCGAATCATCTAAAGCACTGAAGCTAGGATTTAAAACGTATTCTCCGTTCTTATAGCCTATTCTAGTCGCGCCTATCGGACCAGCAAAAGGCATACCGGAAATAGATAAGGCTGCGGACGCCCCAAGCAAGGCAGGAATATCGGGATCGACTTCGGGATCCAACGAAATAACTTGGCAAATTATCTGCACCTCGTTTTTGAACCCTTTGGGGAATAAAGGACGAATTGGTCTATCAATAAGCCGGCACGTGAGTGTTTCTTTCTCGGTGGGCCGACCTTCTCGCTTAAAAAACCCTCCAGGTAATCTTGCCTGCGGCATAGGTTTTCTCTTGGTAATCTACCGTAAGAGGGAAAAAATCCCTGCCAGGATCAGCTGACTTATTACCTACGACTGTAACTAAGACGACGGTATCTCCCATACTAGCCATGATGGACCCCGATGCCTGACGAGCAATCTTGCCTGTCTCTAGGGTGACGCTTGAATTTCCGTATTGAAATGAAACAGCTGATGCCGCCATATTATTTGTACCTATATAGTTAATCTATGATGCATTTCATGTCGACCAGACACGAAAAAAGGAAGTAAAAACCAACGCTCGCTGCTTACTTTCGCAAGCCGAGACGAGAAATTAGTTCGCTATAACGATTTACATCTCTACCCTTCAGATAGGAAAGCATTTTACGTCGGCTGTTGACCATCTTTAGAAGCCCTTGGCGAGAATGATTATCGTGCGCGTGAACTTTAAAATGCTCCGCCAAACTGTCAATTTGCGCGGACAACAAAGCTACCTGAACCTCAGGTGAGCCAGTATCGGTACCTTCTCTCTGATAATCACTTATAATTGCGCTTTTGCGCTCGTTAGACAATGCCATTTAATATTTCCCTAAAGCACTAATATTTAATATTTTATGTAAAATCGGGCCAATTCTAACCGCGTGGATGAACAACGACAACCCATTTATCGTCTAATCGGCATTTAACTGTGCTGATTTATAAATTGAACAGTCTCTTTGGCTTGATTATGGCTCGGTCTATCACCTCGCCCAGACCAAAAAAATTACCTAACTCGTCATAAAGCCGAATACTTTCGCTAATATCAAGTAGCTCACCGAATTCTATTTTCTGCCCAAACTTCAAAGACCTAGTGTCTGCCTTAGACAGTTTCACTTTAGGCAGATGCATCAAAGCCTGATCAGTATTCAAAAGAAGACTCTTTAAGCCGCTAGGACCGTCAGCTATTTGGATTTTTTGCAGTTCGTTGGGCGTATGCGACTCCGTTAACTGAAAAGGCCCTGAGGATATTCGCCTCAACTTAGACATATAGGCACCACAATTTAACAATTCACCCAAATCTTCAGCTAACACCCTGATATAGGTACCTTTAGAACAGTGCACACGAACGGAAATCTTTGGAATGTTCATAGTGACCATCTCAAAGCTATATATTTTAACCGGTCTATTCTCACGCTTAACTGCAACGCCTTGCCTAGCAAGGTGATATAGACGCTTTCCATTAACTTTAAGAGCCGAGTGCATCGGGGGAATCTGAAAAATATCCCCAGTTAACTTTGCGATCGCTTCGTTAATTAATTGCTCATCGATCCCACTCGTTGCAGTCGCGCTGGTCTCTTCGCCTTCACAATCGCCTGTCGAAGTAGTCTTTCCGAGCGTAAACTCAGCCTCATAAAGCTTATCGGAATCTAAAAGGAACTGGGAGACCTTGGTGGCTTCTCCGAAGCATACTGGTAGTAGCCCACTCGCTAACAAATCTAAGTTGCCCGTGTGCCCAGCTTTTTTAGCCTTGAAAATCTTTTTGACTTCTTGAAGAGTTCGATTTGAAGTTTGTCCCACGGGCTTATCTATGAGAAGGATACCGTTAACTGCCCCATGAGCTATATCACTCCCCATGAGCCTCATCTCTAAATCGCATTCCTCGTTTAATCTGAATTCTCAAAAATCAGCTTATTAATTCGATCGGTTTCTGCAAGTAAGTCATCAACTTTAAATGATAGAATTGGTGTTCGTTTTGATCGCAATTCTTTTGAAAGAATTCCTTGAAGAATATATCCATTCTCATTTAAATAACTCTCCAACGACGTCCATGAGTCTCTATCTGAATAGGCGGTAACCAAAATTGTTGCTTTTTTTAAATCTGGTGAGACATCGACATCGCTCATGGTGACTAGTCCGCCACTGGCTTCAGAAGCCAAGTCAGCTAAAGGCTGCGCTAGAATCCGTTGAATAGCTGCTGCGACACGATCTGTTCTATTATATTCTTTCTGCACGGTTACTCGATGTCACAGATCAAACAGTACGCGCAATTTCGGTTCGCTCATATACTTCGATCTGATCATTAGCCTTCACGTCATTATAGTCCTTTACGCCTATCCCACACTCACTTCCCGATTTGACTTCGTTTACATCTTCTTTAAACCGACGCAATGACTCCAGCTGCCCCTCATATATTACGACACTATCACGCAAAACTCGTATAGGATTGTTTTTCTTAACAGCTCCTTCCTCAACAATACAACCAGCAATAGAACCAAGTTTAGATGATCTGAATACATCTTGTACGCGCGCAACCCCTATGATTTTCTCCCTTACTTCCGGCGATAATAGACCAGAAATTGCGGCCTTTACATCATCAATTACTTCATAAATGATACTATAGTACCTTAGTTCTACCCCTTCTTTTTCCACCAATTGCCGCGCGGTCACGTCCGCTCTGACATTAAACCCAAATATACTCGCACCTGATGCCATCGCCAGGTTTACGTCGGACTCGCTGATAGCGCCTACACCACTCGCTACTACGTCTACTAGAACTTCTTCGTGGCTAAGGCCTTGAAGCGTATCCAAAAGTGCCTCAGCAGACCCTTGCACATCGGCTTTGATTAAAATACGTACAAACCCTTTATCAATACCAGACATCTCGGCAGCCATATTTTCTAATTTAGAACTTTGCTGTCTTGCAAGCTTGTTTTCTTTAGTCTTATTCTCTCTAAAAGTCGCGATCTCTCTAGCTTGTTTCTCATCCTCTACCACCGTCACCATATCACCAGCGTTAGGCGTGCCAGATAGGCCTAACACTTCAACAGCTTGGCTTGGTCCGGCGTTAACGACAGGTTCTCCAACCGAATTAGTCATAGCTCTAACACGACCAAATTCGCTACCGGCAACTATCACATTGCTCTTTTGTAGCTGCCCTTTTTGCACAAGCACTGTTGCTACGGTGCCTCTACCTTTGTCCAGTCGGGACTCGATCACGACACCTCTAGCTGCTCCATTTTTGGATGCCCGAAGTTCGAGGATCTCTGCTTGCAGAGAGATACCTTCGAGCAAGTCTTCGACGCCATCGCCCGTAAGAGCTGAAACGTTTATAAATTGGGTATCTCCTCCCCAATCATCTGGAATAACTTCAAGATTTGCCAATTCTTGTTTGACTCTATCGGGCTGAGATTCAGCTTTGTCCATCTTATTGACCGCAACGATCAAGGGTACATCCGCCGCCTTCGCGTGTTTTACAGCTTCCTCAGTCTGAGGCATTACTCCATCATCCCCGGCCACTACTAAGACAACAATATCTGTAGCTTGCGCACCCCTGGCCCGCATTGACGTAAAGGCAGCATGCCCCGGGGTATCTAGAAATGTAATCGAACCTTGGGAAGTATCTACATCGTAGGCGCCTATGTGTTGGGTAATGCCGCCAGCCTCACCTGATGCGACTTTAGTACTTCTAATATAATCTAGAAGTGAAGTTTTACCATGGTCAACATGCCCCATAATAGTAACGACTGGAGCTCTTTCTTCCTTTTCCTCATCCTCACTATCGTCCTGAATATCTTCTAAATTCTCAATAGGATCAGAGTCAATGAGCTTTGCTTGGTGCCCCATCTCTTCAATGACCACAAGTGCAGTTGCTTGGTCAAGAACTTGATTAATGGTGACGAGACTACCTAAGTTCATCATAGTCTTTATCACTTCACCCGCCTTGACTGACATCTGCTGAGCCAGCTCGGCGACTGTAATAGTGTCGGACAGGTTTACTTCTCGCACAACCGGTTCTGTTGGCTTTTCAAAACCGTGCTTGCCAGGGGCGTTCGCTAAAACTTTGCGAGACACAGGTTTTTTCTTGCGCCGCCTGCCCGACTTATCACTCGCGACATGAAGCTCTCTACGACTTATATTTTTATTTTTTTCTCGCTCTTCTCGCTCTCTAGCTCTACTTTTTCCACTTTTTTTCTTATCTGCCAGAGGTGCATCATCCACGGAAACGACGGGAGGAGTAGCATCCTGTTTGGATGCTCTTTCAGCGGCAATATCCGCATTCCGCTTCGTCTCCGCCTCCGCCTGTCGTTCGGCCTCATATTTCGCAGCCTCTTCGGCCCTAAGCTTAGCTTCAGCCTCCGCGATAATTTCAGCATCTTTCAAAGCCTTCTCTTCAGAAAGTCTCGCCGCTTCCATTTTTTGCTTTAGCGCTTCAGCTTCTGCCTCTTGTTGCTCGTTTTGCTCGTTTTGCTCGTCTGCTACTAAAGCCCTCTTAACATAAGTCCGCTTCTTCCGGACCTCCACGCTTACTGTTTTAGCAGAGCCTGGGGCTGATCCGCGAGCTCTGAGTCTACTACTTCTCTCCGGAGCTACTTTCAGTTCACTCACGGTCTTACGCTTCAAGGTAATTTTACTAGGCTCAGCCGAGCCTTTGTCTTTGCCGTGAGCTTTACGCAGGTAGGACAACAGTGTACTTTTTTCTTCGTCGGAAATAGTATCGTCAGGGCCTTTAGCCTCTATGCCAGCCTGACCAAGTTGCTGCACTAACTTATCTACAGAAATCCCAACCACATCTGCGAATTGCCGCACAGTTACCTCAAGCATCTGATTGTACCTCTGCGTCCGCGAACCAAGGCTCTCGGGCTTTCATTATTAAGCTAGCAGCCTTATCAGGATCTATAGCGTCAATTTCTAGCAGTTCGTCAACGGCCATTTCAGCAAGATCATCCATAGTAATCACACCTGCAGTTGCAAGCCGGAATGCCAAATCTTCATCCATCCCTCCATTTGCAACAAGTCCTCAGCAGGACGTGCATCCCCAATAGCTTCTTCGTTCACGATAGCACGAGTTAGGAGTAGATCTTTCGCCCGCTGCCGCAATTCGCTTACCAATGTTTCATCGAACTCCTCTATGTCATGCATTTCTTGCTCAGGTACGTACGCCACCTCTTCAACTGATGTAAAGCCTTCCTGAACCAGAATAACTGCCACTTCCTCATCGACATCGAGATAAGTCATAAACATTTTTTGATGCTTGACAACTTCTTGCTCATTCTTGAGCTCCGCCTCAGTCTCAGTCATCACATTAAGTTCCCAACCTGTTAATTGGCTTGCTAGTCTGACATTTTGACCATTACGACCTATTGCTTGCGACAATTGATCTTCGACTACAGCCACATTCATTGTCCGACTATCCTCGTCGACCAGTATGGATACCACTTCCGCAGGAGACATGGCATTCATAACAAATTGCGCAGGATTATCGTCCCATAAAATGATATCGACTCGTTCGCCCCCTATTTCATTGGACACAGCCTGCACTCGAGAACCACGCATGCCGACGCAAGCTCCTACTGGGTCAATCCGTTGATCTTTACTCCTTACTGCGATCTTCGCTCGCATACCAGGGTCCCTAGCAGCTTCTAGGAGCTCTATAACCCCCTCACCAACTTCAGGTACTTCGATCTTAAATAATTCAATCAATAGATTTTTATCAGTTCTACTAATAAATAGCTGGGGACCTCGTTTCTCAGAACGAACTTCACTTAGATATCCTCGCACTCGGTCACCAGTTCTAACTAATTCTTTAGGAATCAGGTCTTCCCTTGTGATGACAGCTTCTGCGCTCCCACCCAAGTCGAGATAAACATTACCTCTTTCAACACGCTTGACCACGCCCATAACAAGCTCGCCAACTCGATCCTTATAGGCTTCATAGACCTGAACACGCTCGGCCTCCCGCACCTTTTGCACAATAACTTGCTTGGCCGTTTGAGCTGCAATCCTCCCAAATTCAGCCGCTTCCAGAGGTTCTTCTATGAACTGTCCATCTGCTAAGTCAGGGTTTTCTCCTATATTATCTTTTAGCCATACTTGACTATCAGGATAAGGTAAAGCACCTACAGCGAGCATGTCGGCCGCTAGCTTTGCCTCTTCATAATTTTCATCCTGAAGGTCCAAAACTATTTCCCGATCTTCTGAAACAACCTCCCATCGTCTGAACGCTTTGTACGCTCCGGTTGTACGGTCGATTTCCACCCTACAATCAATATCCTCCGGGTATCGTTTCATGGTAGCTGTGGCTAATGCAGCTTCTAGCGCTTCGAAAATTGTTTCTTTAGGGACTCCCTTCTCATTGGAGACCATATCAACAACTGTGAGTATTTCTTTATTCATAACCTAACGTAGCCTATCTTTTTATCTATCTTTGTTTGTCGCTGAAGTCATAACTACTATCTGTCAAGTGAGAACGTTCAATTTCAATAAACGGGACATGTATGTCTCCCTCCTCAATTTGTATCAAAATTGAGTCCTCTGTCACTTCTTTTAAAACTCCAGTTATTCGACGTCGTCCTTCAATGAGGTTCCCCAGTCTTACCTTGATTTTCTGACCTAGATGTTTCGCATGCTGTGCCAATGTGAACAAAGGTCTGTCGATCCCAGGGGAAGAAACTTCAAGAACATAATCCCCACTAATTATGCCTTCTACGTCCATTACGTCACTAATCTGTCTACTAACGGTCTCACAGTCACGCGCCGAAATTCCGTTCTCACTATCGATAAAGACCCTGACTAATTGTCCGCCGTCTGTTCTACCCCGCTCTATACCAAGTAGTTCGTATCCCAGCCCGATGACTGCAGGTTCTATTGATAAATGCAACGCATCTTGCAAATTCTTTCTCCACTAAAACAAAAAAGCCCCGAAAACCCGGGGCCTTTAAAACTATGGTAGCGGGGGCAGGATTTGAACCTGCGACCTTCGGGTTATGAGCCCGACGAGCTGCCAGACTGCTCCACCCCGCAACTGTGAGGTGGAAGTTTAATGATACTACACCAAGACTTCAAGGACTATCTGTCGCTGCAAGGAATAAAACTGAGGTTCACTACGCTCTTACCATAGGCTTCGACAAGACCTATCAATGCACATCGAATAGCATTACGTCTCACAAAATATTATGCCTTCGACAAAAATCGCCAGTTAGTTCAGCGATTAGTTCAGGTTCCTCGAACATCGGGTAATGCCCAACATTGGGAATATGAACGCATTCGCCTACCGGTAGGGCGGCGGCCGACTCTTCCACTAGCTCCTTAGGCACCCAGAAATCATCTTCTCCTCTTATAATAAGCATTGGACATTTCACCGACTTCAATTCATTCAACACATCATGTTGAGACCAGCCCTCCAAATCACCCACAGCACTTAATTGCGCATTTTTATGTTGCCAACGAAGTTCGTTGATTTTTTCTAGCGTAGTATTTCTCCCCAGTGACTCTATGGCAGCTCTTTCCATCATATCTTGCCAACCTGGGGCCCAAGCAGGATGCATTTTAGAACTAGGGCAAGGAAAAGTTGGCGACCTCGCCAGACCTTCCATGGGTATTCCAGCCGACATTTCGACCGAGTAATTTGCTGCAAGATCGAAGGTTATATCGCCTCCTATTGAACAACCTGTAATAACAGGCGAGCTTAATCCCAAAGCCTTGACAAATTCATGAACAAATTCAGCATGCTCGTGAATACTTCTATTTTGTGTCCAATCAGACGGATAGGTCTTAGAATGCCCTGGCAAATCAAGTGCAAATACACGAAAACCTTGCTCCGCGTACATTGGCAGGATATATCTGTATTCCAGAGAACTCGCTCCGGCAGTATGAATACACACTAGGGGCTTGCCTGAGCCTATTTCATCATAAAATGTCCTTGTGCCACGGACATCTATATAGTGACCATTAATTAATTCTGGTTTCGTCACGATTCACCCTCCTCCCTTTGCACTTTGTTGAATAGTCACTACCTTTCTCAAGGTATAGGCCAATTCAAAAACCGCCTCTGTTAATCTCCCTGCTTCGAGGAGATTTCCCTGAATAGAAATCTCACTGGTCATTTCTCCTAGCCTGCTTAACTCAGGGTCATCAGAGAAATCTCTCTTCCCAGGGAAAGTCAAGTCAGCCCAGCGTCGCTCCCCACTAAACAAATACGCCCATGACTTTTCAACGCCAGTTATCTTAAAGGTATATCCGAAAACAGAAGGCTCGGTAGAAAAATCAATCACTGAGCCCTTGTAAATTTTTAACCACAGAAGACTGTCTCCAATCTCAAGCTGTATACTGCCATCAAAAGCTTGAGTTTGAGTAGAAAATTCAGAATTTTTATTCAATTCTTGAATAAAATTTTTACATGTTGCGGTGTCTGCGAAGATTGACATCCAAATTCCTCAAGTCTAAAAAGTCAAATTATACAAAACATTTTTAGCGTGAACCAATTCATTTGGGACTCAAAATGCCTGAGGGTGACTACTAGAAATACTTACCATACGTGACCTACATCTTATGGGTTATCAGTCTAATCAACTCTCTGTTTAAATTTTGTTCTCTAGCATTATTGAGAGACAAACTTGACGCTCGCTGAGCCTGCGCTAATGCCTGCTCGTAATTCCCCGTCTGATGGTAACAATAGGCTAACCGTCGCCATATAGAAGCATCCTCCGGTGCAATCTTTAGAGCGCGCTCGAGTGCAGACTTTGCTTTTTCCCAATCTTTTTTTAAAACTGCTTGGTTCGCCAACGCTGACAGACTAGCCACCGCTGGATTATTAAGCAGCGCGATTCCTTCGCTCTTAATATTTAACCCAGGTTCGGGTTCAGAAGCGAAGAGCTCCACTGAAAGTTCCAAAGGCTCAGCATCTGAGCTATTGGTGCCGACCTCATCGTAAGTAACAGCAGGCCTTTCCGGAGGGGGTTTTTTCGGATTCACATACGGAATATGCATGCTGCAACTAGCCACCATTAGTACCAAAGTGCAGGTTGCCAGCAGTTTACGACGCCTAAAAGAAGATTCCTTTTCCCTCATGATTAAAGTATACCAATCTAGATAGCGCGCCTACTATAACTTCAGTTAAAAAAATTCTTGAATCGATCGAGCATAGATTGTTTAACTGTCTGCCTTGACGAAGAAACAGGAGAGAAGACACCTTCCGAAACAGCTGAGTCACAGTCGCCAACCTCGCGTATCCAAGAGTCACTATGCAACGGCACGAGCTCGCCGTTAGAACAATTTGCAGGAATCTTTGAGGAAGAAAGCAAATCAATGTTTGATAAATTAATTTTGCTACTGTATCTGCCGACTACTGGCTTTAAAACAGCACCCTCCATAATCGCAGCCCAAACAGGAAGTGCACCGCTACCTCCGGTTAGTCCAGTACTAGAATTATCATCACGCCCAACCCACGTTACTCCTAACTTATCGCTTCCAAAGCCCACAAACCAACTATCTCGGTTATCATTTGAGGTTCCTGTCTTCCCAGCTAGAGGTTGAGCGTTCGGGAGACTCGTTTGCAACGAGCGTGCAGTTCCAATCGACGCCACCCGCATGAGAGCGTGCCTTATTAAGTTCGCCGTTTCAACCTCCATGACTTTTTGCATTTCGAGACCGTACCTAGTAATTTCTTGATCCGATTTTGTGGTGACATTTTTTATACTTTGAAGCGGCACTCTAAAGCCATCGTTAGCTAGTGGAGTATAAAGCTCTGTAAGTTTTAGCGGAGACATTTCAACCGAGCCAAGCAATAAAGATGGGACTGCTGAAAAATTCCTTTCTACTCCCAAACTTATCAAGTAATCACGAATCTGCTCTAGCCCTAGCTCAAAGCCCAAGGCAATCGCCGATAGGTTTAGCGACTTAGTAAGCGCCTCAAGAATCGTCACGGTTCCGTATTCCTTTCCGTCATAGTTTTTTGGTGACCAAATGACTCCTTTAGGATCTGTCCATTGAATTTTTCGATCGTTTAAAAGGGACACTAAAGAATATTTAGTGGGCTGACCTAAAGCATATGCATATACAAAGGGCTTAATAACCGACCCTATAGGCCTGATCGCATCTGTTGCCCGATTAAATCCGTCAGTCCGCGGATTGCGATCACCAACCAACACTAATATTTCACCATTCCTAGGGTCAACAACTACCGCAGCGGCTTGAAAATCTCTCTTGGAGCGATCTGCTTCTATGGCCTGAATAGTCTCAGGCAACACTTTTTCAGCATGTGCTTGAAGATGCCAATCAAGCGTTGTAAAGATGTGGAGCCCAGACTCATTCAAATCTTTATAGGAATAGTCTCGTTGCAATTGTCGCTGCACAAGATTCATAAAGGCAGGGTGCTTTTTTTTCGAAAGATTTCGGACTTGAGACAGCACAATCGCTTGATTTTTATAATCTTGAGCCTGAAGCGCACTTATTAATCCTGCGGATGTCATGACATCAATGACTACGTTTCGTCGTTTTAAGGAATCTCTTGGGTGACGGCGCGGATCGTAAATTGAAGGTCCTTTGACCATCCCTACTAACATAGCAATTTCTGGGACACTTATCTCGTCGAGCGGTTTACCAAAATAGAATAAGGAGGCTAAACCAAAACCATGGATCGCTCTGTTACCATCCTGGCCCAAAAAAACTTCATTGGAATATACTTCTAAAATATCTTCCTTACTATGACGAAATTCCAACGAAAGTGCCATTAGAATCTCTGTAAATTTTCTTTTCAAGGTCCGCTCAGAGCTCAGGTAAAAATTCTTCACTAACTGTTGTGTCAGAGTACTGGCGCCTTGCATATAACGCTTAGCGTGGAAGTTGTTAACTGCAGCTCTGAAGATAGCGGAAAAGTCTATACCTTTGTGAAGAAAAAACTTTTGATCTTCTACCGCTATTAATATGTCAACGAAATCCTTTGGCAGTGAATCAAAAGATAAAAGCTCTCGGTCTTCGAACCTCCGGGGATGAAGTTTTCCGATCAGCACAGGATCTAGTCTCATTAATGGAATAGATTTATCGCCCTTATCGCCTGAAATAAGAGCTACCCGATTATTTATTATCTTTACAGAAACGACACGTGGTGGTTCGGGTACGTCCCAATAAGAAAAACCACGGGTAAATATCTCTATTGAATCTCTGCGTACAGAGTATTGCCCGTGCTTTTGGAGTTCATTTGTCTGCAAGTATCCAAGCTGGACCAATTCAGCAAGAAGACGGGAAGTAGAGAGCTCTTGCCCCACATATAGCTCAAGAGGGCGAGCATATACCTTAGCGGGGAGCGACCAGCGACTAGTTTCAAAAGTATCAGCCACTTTCCTGTCTAACCAAGCCCAATATAAAACAACTAAAAGTGTTACAACGAATGTCGCTATTAATATGCTTGCGATCAAAACTCTTCTTCCGGGAAGAATATTCAAATCTCGCCTACCTAGCAGAGCTTATTATTAAACAAAATTGAAACACTGTGATGCCAACCCCAAAGCGAGTATAAATAAGCGAACATACGAAGTGTAACCGATTAATAGCAATTTTATTATTACAGAAGTGTAACCGATTAATAATGGCTTTATTAGTACACTAAAATTTTACAATATCAGGCTGGATGTAGAGGACGAATAGCTACTTATGTAATCCTAACGCAACGATTTAAAAGAAAGGCAGCTCAGGTTGGCAAGCGTCATTAGGCCACTTCACAACCAGAACTGCCACAAATCGATTACTTGTTAACGCCGTCGACTTGTTTTTTTCTTAGCCACTTTTTTCTTAGCTACTTTTTTCTTAGCCACTTTTTTCTTGGCTACCTTTTTCTTGGCTACCTTTTTCTTGGCTACTTTTTCTTGGCTACTTTTTTCTTGGCTACTTTTTTCTTGGCTACTTTTTTCTTGGCTACTTTTTTCTTGGCTACTTTTTTCTTAGCAACCTTTTTCTTAGCAACCTTTTTCTTAGCAACCTTTTTCTTAGCAACCTTTTTCTTAGCAACTACTTTTTTCTTAGCAACTACTTTTTTCTTAGCTGCTACTTTCTTCTTAGCCACTACTTTTTTCTTAGCAACTTTTTTCTTAGCTACTTTTTTCTTGGCTTTAGCCATACTAGAACTCTCCCATCGAGTTAATTAAGTTATTACTGGTACCTGCAACGTTTATATACAACACTAGAAGATAATCTGCAAATAAATAAGTGATTAATTTTACAAACGAGTGGTGATAAATTTTCTGTTGAGTCTATTATTAACAACTCAAAAACGTTCGGAAATTCGTTCGCGGATTTGATCGACCGACCCAACTCCGTCTATTTTAAGGCAAGTTAGCCTAGAATCTCTTTTTGCAGTATCGAGATAAAATTTAATGAGAGGCTTTGTCTGTTCATGATACACAGCCAATCTGTGTCTTATGGTCTCTTCTTTATCGTCGTCACGCTGAATAAGTATGTCTCCACTGACATCATCAACGCCATTTTCAATTGGAGGGTTATACTTGATGTGATAAGTTCGCCCCGATTCGGAATGAACTCTTCGACCCGAGAGTCTGTCAACTATCTCGTCATCATTTACTGAAATTTCGATCACCTTATCAATACCCAAACCAAGCTCCATTAAACCTTCTGCCTGTGGAATGGTTCTAGGGAAACCATCGAACAAAAAACCATTTCGACAGTCTGGTAGCATTGTTCTTTCACGAACTAAATCTAGAATCAACTCATCCGACACTAAACCCCCACTATTCATCACATCCTTTGCAGCAACGCCTAGCTCAGAGCCGGCCGCCACAGCGGCCCGCAGCATGTCTCCTGTAGAAATCTTAGGAATACCAAAATGCTCGCAGAGAAAATCAGCTTGGGTACCTTTGCCTGCCCCCGGCCCCCCCAACAGAATTATTCGCATAGTCATTCCTCTCCTTTTTCTATAATTTAAATTAACAGGGTTTTAGTCGAAATAATAGAGCGCTCAAAATAGTATTGTACCTACTTTATAAACACGATCTGGCTTTTTTTTGTATACTTGATTCAGACTTAGCATAGTTAAATATAAAATAACTCTAGCAATCTTAAATTTTCCTTAAGAAATAAAGTTTCGAAGACATTAAAATGAATGCACTTGTAGACGATCCTAACAGCAGCAATACAATCACGGCTTACGGTCCTGGGTGGATTAAGATCGCGCAGAGCAAGATTGACAAGCCTTGTCTAGTAACACGTACGACGCTTAGTGTGGACTCTCTTCCTAATAACATCATGGATTTAAACATTCAGAATATGGAACCTATTGTTTCATTGCACCCTGAGTTGGTTATCATTGGTACGGGTAAGAAGCAATTATTTTTAGATCAAAAGATTAGTTCAACCTTGACCAAACAGCGGATCGGTGTTGAATACATGGATACGGCCGCGGCTTGCCGCTCCTTCAACATACTTTTAGCAGAAGAACGATCGATCGTAGGAATCTTCTACATGATCGTATAGCGTTTTACGATCGGTGTCGCGACAGATTAAGAATCATAACGCAGGTAGGTAGGTACTCGGATCTGCCGGCCGTCCTCTCACACGAATTTCAAAATGCAACAAGCTCTCCCCTGAAGCAGATTTACCCATCAAAGCGATTTCCGCGCCAATTTTAACACGCTCCCCTTCCATCACTAGTCGGCGACTGTTATGAGCATAAGCACTCATTATTTCATCGTCGTGCTTAATGATTATTAATTCCCCATATGCTTTTAAATTAGAACCGCTGTAAACAACCAGTCCATCAGCCGCTGCGATAACAATATCACCAACCTTTCCACGATAACGCACGCTTTTGCCAATCAATTGTCGGTTACGCCCGCCAGAAGCTGTGTGAGGATGAACCCACTGTGCGGAGCGGTTCACCGCTCTATTCACGCCGGAGATAGAACCTAGGTTCTTCACGGATTCCGAATGAGGCGGCGTTAGCCTCAACGTTTTAGCCTTTAAAATCAGATCAGGATTTCCAATTTTATTCCAGCGAGCTAGCTGCTCAGGATCTAGGTCATACCTCCAAGCAATCCCGTATAGTGTGTCACCTTCTAAAACTTTGTGCCGGTGTTCCTTGGCCGAAGCGTCCCGAACATTTGGAATTTCATTCTGTTTTAGAAATAACAAGGGCTCTAGTGCAGGGACTATCTCTATTTTCCTGACCGGCACAGGCTTAGTTGGTTTAGTGCAACCCGATACTAAAAAAAAAACCACAACTGCTAAGGCATAAGGAAATATTTCTTTACATACTGAGAGTGACTTCACTATCTGAGACCATCAAGTAAAGGGACAAAACTAACCCGCTCAAGACACTCTTCTTCGACACCTTTTGCTTTTTTAACATACATACGCAGTTCTTGTTTTCCTGATCTGCCAACAGGAATAACTAGCCGCCCGCCAAGAGACAATTGATCAATTAGCTTAGACGGTAACGATACCGGAGCCGCCGCCACTAGTATCGCGTCATAGCTAGCATTTGCGGCCCACCCTTCAAATCCATCACCATGTTTGAGCCTTGTATTCAAGATCTTAAGTGCCCGCAAACGCTTATCCGTCCTGACGAATAGACCCTTGACCCTTTCTACACCGAAGACTAACCGCGACACTTGTGCTAGTACTGCGGTTTGGTAGCCACATCCAATACCAATTTCAAGGACTTTTTTCATTGAACCGCTGTCATATAAAGCTTCGGTCATCAAAGCAACGGTATAAGGCTGAGAAATAGTCTGGCCATACCCAATTGGCAACGCAGTGTTCTCATAAGCTCGAGAAGCTAGTGCTTCATCAACGAATAGATGCCTTGGGACAGTCCTGATAACTTCTAAAACTTTCTCCGACTTAATACCCATTTCCCGCAAAGAATCGACCAAACGATTACGGGAACGCTGCGATGTCATTCCGATCCCGTCGATTTCACTCACCGGTGCTACTCCTTTGGCAGGGGTTAGTTATAATTAATCAAGAACTCTAGTAGCGCTTTCTGCGCATGAAGACGATTTCCCGCCTCAGCCCAAACCACAGACGAGTTTCCCTCGATGACTTGTTGTGTCACTTCCTCGCCTCTATGCGCAGGCAGACAATGCATAAACAGCGCGTCCTCTCTAGCAAGGCTCATAAGCTTTTCATCAACCTGATAAGGCTTAAACACAGACTGTCTGTGCTCCGCCTCGTCTTCCTGCCCCATACTAGCCCAGACATCTGTGACTACTAGATCAGCGCCTTCGACTGCATCCTCAGCTGAGCTAGTTTTCTTGACCCATTCACCACTAAAATCTGTTTCGTAACCTGAAGGTGACGCGATTACAAGTTCAAAGCCCATTAGAGTAGAAGCGTTGATATATGAGTTACACATGTTATTCCCATCACCAACCCAAGCTACTTTTTTACCTTTAATATCGCCTCGAAGCTCAAACCAAGTTAGCAGATCTGCTAAAACTTGACACGGGTGAAAATCATTGGTCAAACCATTAATTATTGGTACCGAGGCATAATCAGCATAGGTGTTCAGAATTTCATGCTCGAAAGTTCTCACCATAATAGCATCAGTCATTTCTGAAAGTACTCGAGCAGTATCCTCCGGCGGTTCGCCACGAGCTAACTGAGATTCCGAAGACGAAAGAAATATAGCATTACCGCCTGTTTCAGCCATAGCCGCCTCAAAAGAAACGCGAGTCCGAGTCGAAGATTTTTCAAAGATCATTGCTAGCGTTTTGTTTTCTAAAATTGACGGACGCTGCCCAAGTTCCCGGCGGGCCTTGAGCTGGATAGCCCGCTCGATAATTAATATAACTTCATCTCGGTTTAAATCATCCAACCTAAGGAAATGTCTTGTAAGTCCGCTCACTCGTAGCCCACCATGCTTAATCCAAAAAATCAAAAATTGAAGCGGAAACTTTTTCAACAATTTCCGTCGCCTGATCGTCGCTAATGATCAGAGGTGGGAGCAAACGAACAACGTTCTGTGCAGCTACGTTTATTAAAACACCATTCGCGGAACAGCTCTTAACCAACTCCCCACAAGGACGATCTAATTCTATGCCAACCATTAGCCCCTTTCCTCTTACTTCTAATACTTCATCCCGACTCGCGAGTTTTTTTTGGAAGGCGGTCAGAAAAAATTTTCCCAATAATCTAGACCGGTCTAAAAGATTTTCCTCACTTACAACGTCCAACACCGCAAGCGCTGCACTACACGCCAGAGGATTGCCACCAAAAGTAGAACCATGTGTTCCCGGACTTAATATGGTGGCTGCAATCCCTCGCGCTAGACATGCGCCAATCGGGACGCCATTTCCAAGTGCTTTAGCAGAAGTGACTACGTCAGGCAAAATGTCTTCGTGCTGATAAGCAAACCACTCTCCGGTTCGCCCGATACCTGACTGCACTTCGTCTACAATTAAAAGTGCATCTTTCACATCACATAGGCGTCTCAAATCGCGAAGATAATTATCATTCGGCACTACCACGCCTCCCTCCCCCTGAATTGGCTCAACCATCACAGCAACACACTCAGAATCTTGCAAGGCATCAGCCACCACTTCGATATCGTTATAGTTGACGTGCTTAAACCCGGATACTAACGGCTCAAAACCTTCATGAACTTTTGAGTTCCCTGTAGCGCTAAGAGTCGCCATTGTACGACCATGGAAACTCCCATTCATGGTTACAATAGATGGGCACGCAATACCTTTGGTATGCCCGTATTTTCTGGCGATTTTTATCGCAGCTTCATTAGCCTCGGCTCCGGAGTTACAGAAAAACGCATTTTCCATGCCCGCAATATTAGTTAGTCGATCCGATAAGTTCTCTTGGAGTTTTATACGGTAGAGATTAGATGTATGAAGCAACGTCATAGCCTGCTTCGAAATAGCTGCCCCTACTTCTGGATTTGCGTGTCCTAATGAACAAACAGCGATACCTGACAAGGCATCAAGGTATTGCTCCTCATCAGCGGTGTATAAATACGCGCCCTCGCCTCGGCTAAACTGTATTTCGGCCCTACCGTAGTTGGCCATTAACGTTGTAACTTCATTTTCCATTTTAAAAACATCCCATAGACACGAACCTGCGCTTATATCTAGCACCAAGGATACCGCTTTTGACATTCAACTTTATATTCTATAGCAATAACGAGCAAACTGTGCATTTAAACTCCTATAGATATTGTGTATCGTTAAACCAGATAGATTAACTAGAGAGTACAATGAATCCAGTGCAATTGAGTCTTTTTGTGAGCGAATCCACGGCGATATGCAGAGAAATGGGGATAACGCTAAAACGGGTTGCACTATCACCCAATATCGCTGATCGACTCGATTTTTCATGTGCACTCTTTAGTAGCGAAGGCGAGTTGCTAGCACAAGCTGCTCATATACCTGTGCATCTAGGAAGTATGGCCTATGCCATGAAAGACTTAGTCTGTCTGTTCGATTGGGCGCCACATGACTCTGTGATTGTTAACGACCCATATCTCGGAGGTACCCATTTACCTGATATAACTATAATTACACCCATATTTTTTGGTGACACGCTGTCCGCGTTTTGTGCAAGTCGCGCCCATCATGCGGACATAGGCGGTGATACGCCAGGCTCAATGCCTTTGGCATCCAACTTAAGCGCGGAGGGGCTGATAATAACGCCCCAATATATCTGTCGAAACAACAAACTAGAATCCAAAACCGTAGAACTACTAAGTGAAAACCTACGGACTCCAGATCGAACTTTGGTCGACATCTTGTCTCAAATAAGTGCAAACGAAACTGGCGTAAAGCGAACACAACGGTTGATAGACAAGTATGGAATAGATAGTTTTTTTAATGCCACACATGAGATGAGTGAATATGCAGAGCTCTTAGCGCGAAGAACTATCAAGTTAATACCCGATGGTGTTTATTCTGCCTCAGATATTATGGATGGCGACGGGTTAGGCAACAACACTATAACGATTTCAGCTTCCATTACCATTGATGGTGAGTGTGCAAAAGTCAATTTCAGAGGAACAGCCCAGTCTGTTTCAGGCAACATTAATTGCCCCGTGTCCGTTACCGCGGCTGCGGTTTATTATGTATTTTACTCATTGATGCCGAGTGACACACCTGCATGCTATGGTTCTCTCAAACCAATAGTCATCGAGGCACCCAGAGGTTGCTTAGTTAACGCGATAGCGCCATCAGCCTGCGCAGCCGGAAATGTCGAGACAAGTCAACGTATAGTCGATGTATTATTGCTCGCTCTAAGTGACGCCATACCCGATAGAATTCCCGCTTCTAGCCAAGGTACTATGAATAATCTAGCTATGGGAAACCAGTATTGGGGTTATTATGAAACGATAGCCGGCGGGACTGGAGGACATTCAGCGGGCGACGGACTAAGTGGTGTGCAAAGTCATATGACTAATACGTTAAATACTCCGGTAGAGATTTTTGAAAAAAATTTTCCAGTCATGGTGCAAAGCTATTCAATCAGACGTAATTCGCTTGGCCGAGGGCAAACCAATGGTGGGAATGGATTAGTTAGAGAATACTGTTTCGAGGAACCTGCACAGGTTACTATCTTAAGCGAGCGAAGACAAAGCTGTCCTCCCGGGCACCATGGGGGTGGGAACGGTACTCATGGACAAAATAGTTTAAACGGGAAAGTGATACCGGGTAAAGCAACTTTCCAAGTTAAAAAGTTAGATGTTTTGAAGCTCGAAACACCTGGCGGCGCAGGTTGGGGTCGAGTTTCAAAAACAAAAAACTAATTCCTTTTCACCTGCTAAACATATAATATGTGTGTTTAGTTTTGCAACCTATAACGGACACTAAACCATGGAAACTATGGAAAAAATCAAAAATATTGTAGAGACCAACCCAGTTGTTTTATTTATGAAAGGTAGTCCGCAATTCCCTCAATGTGGGTTTTCTGCGAGAACTGTAGATGCACTGAAAGCTTGTGATGCCGAATTTCATTCAGTCGATGTCTATGCTGAACCAGACATTAGACAGGTTCTACCACAATACTCTGAATGGCCAACTTTTCCTCAACTTTTCATTAATGGTGAGCTCATTGGCGGATGTGATATTGTAATGAGTATGTTTCAAAATGGCGATCTAAAGCAGTCACTCGCGGATGCGGTAGGCGCTTAGGCTCTTTCGCACAAGTCGTTGAAACTAATGACAGTCAATAACTGTCTCGCGAATAATTATCTTCAAAGCCTAATCTGACTGTGAATTTCCCCATATCGAGGCAACCCCCATGCTCGACAATGTTTCCGCGTGATCTTTAAGTTCGTTGTCTGACACAGCAACAACGACCAAATTAGCTTCATTTATAGCTTTTTGTGCAACTAATGAGACGATGTTTTGAGTTGTTTGCTCGCTACTTTCAAGGTCTAAAGATTCCTGCCCCCCAGTCATAGCTAAGTAGACTTCCGCCAAAAGTTCTGCATCTAATAAAGCGCCGTGCAGCTCCCTATGACTATTTGCGACGTCATATCGTTTGCACAAAGCATCCAAGCTATTTCTTTGGCCTGGGTGAAGCTTTCTAGCGTAGTTTAAGGTATCTAATACACTGCAGTAATTCTCAATAGCACCCCATTTGGAATCAATTCTCCCAAGTTCCATATTAATAAACCCTAAGTCAAACGGCGCATTATGTATTATTAATTCAGCTCCGTTAACGAACTCCATGAAATCATCGACGATCCCGACAAATTCTGGTCTTCCCATAAGGTCTTTAGCAGTCAACCCATGTACTTCAGAAGCTCCTTCGTCCACATCTCTTTTCGGATCAAGAAATTGTTGGTAGCGCCGACCGGTAAGTCGTCTATGCGAAATTTCTACGCAACCGATCTCAATTATACGATGGCCACTTTGCGGTTCTAGCCCAGTAGTCTCGGTATCTAATACCACTTGTCTCATAAATACGACTCCAAAAAATTATACTTTATTAAGGGCTTCGTCTATTGCTTCATTGGCCAATTGATCCGCTAATTCATTCCCTACGTCACCCGAGTGTCCCCGCACCCACTTCCACTCAACTTCATGTCTAGCAGACATCTCGTCTAGGTCCTTCCACAAATCGACATTTTTTACCATCTTTCTGGTCGACGTCCGCCAATTTTTTGCCTTCCAGCCCGCAATCCATTCTGTGATTCCGTTTTTCACATAGGTAGAGTCTGTGAACAACTCCACATTCGCGGACGTTTTAATAGCTGCTAGTGCCATGATTGCGGCGGTAAGCTCCATCCGATTGTTCGTTGTGTTGTGCTCAAATCCTTTTAACGTCTTTTCATAATCACGACTAGTAAGCACCGCCCCCCAGCCGCCTGGACCAGGGTTACCACGACACGCCCCGTCCGTATAGATGGTGATTTTATTTTTTTTGACCATGAAAAAAGTATAGCTCTAGCCAACACGACTTGCTAGCCTGAAAATGCACCTTTAACTCTATCCCAATCATAATGAAATGACCTACAATCACCAGAATAAAGAAATTTCAAATAACATGTCTATCGCTCCGGAGCAGCGGGACATCTAAAGCGAGATAGAATGCTAAAAATAGTTTTTAATTTTTTCTGGTTCTTTACAATATATGGGACAACAATATCTGCGCAAGAGCCTGGTGGAATCGGTGCTTTAGAGCAAAGATCAAAAAACACCTCAAATGAGATCATTGAAAAAGCCAAACTACAACCAGATCTATGGCGAGACATAGCTCGAGAATTTACTCTTTCGACACAATATGCTGGTAGGCCAATCAATCCACTTGATCATTTTATCGGCCCCCTAAAACACATCACTCTTGCGAGCGAGAGAGCTGCTCCCTATCTCGCTCACATAAACAAGGAAATACAAAAACGTGGCCTCCCCGCAGAAATAGCCCTCATCCCGATCATTGAAAGTGGTTATAAACCACATGCGACATCGTCTTCTGGTGCAGCGGGATTATGGCAATTAATGCCTGCAACAGCTAATCGTTTTGGACTTCATCAGTCGAAATGGTATGACGGTAGGCGAGATATAATTGCTAGCACTAGAGCCGCTTTGGATTATTTTGAAGAGTTGAGAGATCGTTTTCGCGGAGACTGGAAGCTAATTTTTGCCGCCTACCACTCAGGCGAACGCACCATAGAAAGAGCGATCGAGTTGAATTTGCAGCAAGGTTTGAGCACAGACTTCTATTCTCTTAGACTTCCAAAACTCACGGAGGCCTATGTGCCGAAACTATTAGCTGTGACCGAGATTATCGCGAATCCGCAAGCATTCGGTTTGGAGCTAGCCAAAATAAGCAACAGCGAGCCCTTCGAGGAAATCAATGTAGGTGTGGGCCTAGACTTAAACAGAATTCTAATCTGGACCGATTTGGACGAAAAGACATTCGATATTCTTAATCCTGCCCATCTAAAAAAGCTCACTATCGAGGGTCCCCCACCTACTGTACTGGTTCCGATTGCAATCGCTAATATTATAAGAAATGAGCTTGCCTTAGTTGATCCTGCTAGTCGTTACCGACCAAGAATCATAACAGTCGAACCAAATGACACTCTTTCCGAGATATCATTCCTGACCGGTCTATCAGTTGAGAAAATTAAAAAATTCAATTCTTTAAGGAGTAACAGACTCCGTATCGGGCAACGATTGCTCATTCCCATGCCTCGCATCGCACCCCCTATTGATCCTACAATTCTTACTAAACGTTTGATCGCAACAGAGCATGTTGTAGCAGCCAATGATACTCTATGGGCAATTGCAGCCTACTACAAGACAACTATCGAAAAGCTGATCGAAGAAAATAATATGTCTCCCGGCAGTGTGCTCAAGATAGGTCAGAAACTTATCCTTCCACGCAGATTACCTAATGGAGAGGACACTAATTACCATACAGTCGAACAAGGCGAGTCTCTGTGGACGATAGCAACCAAGTTTGGCTCAACGGTAAAAGAACTTGCTAACCTCAATCGACTCCAGGATGAATCGATTCTCAAGATAGGGCAAGTCATTAGGGTTCAATGAGATCAGTCAAGAATAAAAACACTTTACGTCGCTCATTCGAAGAGCTTTTCCGTTCAGGGCTTCGTACGCTTCTAAAAATATTATTTCGGGTACGTGTAGAGGGAGAGGAGCATCTCCAACCGTCCAAAGATCCTACCTTAATAGTTTGTAATCATACTTCACTATTAGACGGAGTGATGCTTTACGCATTCCTGCCAGAAACTCCACTTTTCTTGGTTAATAAAACGACAGCAGAAGTTTGGTATTTCAAAATCTTTCTCTGTCCTATAGCGAAGCTGCTTATAGACGATCTGCATCCTATGGCCTTAAAAAAAGCAGTGAAGCACCTCGCAGCAGGAGATGCAATTGTGGTTTTCCCAGAGGGACGAATCACTACTACCGGAGTTTTGATGAAGATATATGATGGCCCGGCGATGTTGGCAGCAAAGAGTGGCGCCAAAATCATACCAATTGGTATTGAAGGCTTACAGCATTCACGCTTCTCATACTTAAAATCAAGTTTGCGCCTAAAAATCCTACCCGCGGTAAAAATCACGGTTTCTGCCCCAGAGCTATTCGAGCCATATGACAGCCTTCCTGTAAAGACCCGGAGAGCAAGAAGATCGCAGGCAATGTTTCAGATAATGCAAAAAATTAGTTTTAAAAACACATATGAAAATGAAAACTTATTTGAGTCATTAATTCGTTCCGCGAAAAAACACGGTGAGTCAACTCCCATCATATCTGATCCTAACAACCCTAAAGTGACCTACCGAAGTCTAATTGCTCGCGCGTTCATACTCAGTGAATTTCTCGAACCTGATTTACTAACAGTAAACCGAGTCGGTATATTATTGCCCAGCACAGTAGCGGCAGCTACCGCGTTTTTCGCGTTACAACATCAAGGTAAAGAAGTCGTCCTACTCAATTTTAGTGGCGGACTAACTCCTCTGATGAAGGCGATCTCTATTTCTAAAATTGAATTTGTAATTACGTCGAGTACATTTGTGGATGTTGCTGGGATTCATAAAGAAATTTCTGCAATAGAAACGGTCACTAAAGTCGTTTTTCTAGAAGATATAAAAGAGCGCATTACCCTTAAGGCTAAGGTAAAGGGTTTAGCCTTATCTATACTAGCGAAATATTCTAATCAAACTCATACCAATAATCCTGGGCCCGAGCAATGCGCGGTAATTTTATTTACTTCCGGTTCCGAGGGCAGCCCCAAAGGTGTTGCGCTCTCACACGCTAACATCCTAAAAAATTATGCACAGGCTCAAGTACTTATCAGCATAAACAAACATGATCATGTGCTCAACGTACTCCCTATTTTTCATGCTTTCGGATTAGTCATCGGCTTAATCACGCCTCTGCTTAAAGGTACTCCTTCATATCAATATCCTAGTCCTCTCCACTACCGCAAGATTCCTGAAATATGTTACCAACAAAATATTTCCTGCCTTCTCGGGACTAATACTTTTCTCGCTAACTACGCCAAACATGCCTCTGAGTATGACTTCTATAATGTAAAATGGGTGCTGAGTGGTGCGGAAAAGCTAACGCAGTCAACGAAAAATTTATGGCAGTCTAGGTTTGGAGTGCGTATCTTCGAGGGTTACGGCGTAACTGAGGCAAGCCCGGTACTCGCAGTCAACCACCCTTTGTATCACCGAGAAAACACAGTAGGCAAACTGTTACCGAACATAGAACACAGATTAATAGATGTAGATGGACTGGTTGAGGGAGGTGAACTTGCCGTGAAAGGTCCAAACATTATGCTTGGATATTTGAACGAAAACGGAGGGATCTCACCAACTTCCGGAAAACTCGGTTTGGGCTGGTATGATACAGGAGATATTGTTGAAGTAGACGATGACGGATTCATCGCCATCATTGGCCGGCAAAAAAGATTTGCGAAGATTGGCGGTGAAATGGTATCCCTAGCGACAATCGAGAATTTCGTTCAAGATACATGGCCCGAGTTCGACCACGTTGCGGTGGCACTAGAAGATCTTCAACGTGGCGAGCAAATCGTCCTACTCACGACTAAAGTCGACCTACAAAAGTCTGAATTGATCGAAGCCGGAAAAAAACGCGGACTAGCTCCGATCTATTTCGCTAAAAAAGTCTTCTATATTGACGAAGTACCCTACCTGCCAACAGGGAAAATTGATCACAGCAGTCTCAAAATGCTAGCAATAGAATTTATAGCGGACGTCCATTAATACTATATTCATAGTCTAAATAGTCTACCTTAAAGCGACCGTCCATAAGATCGTCGGCCACGTCTTCATTCTCATGATATTGGCCAATCCATCTTAGAATATCAGTATCTTCTTGCCCAAACATACTTTGATTGCGCTCGAAAATTTTTGAGAGTTTTGCGATCCTCAGATTTGGTAAAAATCGATTTTTTCGATTATCGTTTACAAATGCAAACACTGCATCATCCAATTCCTGACTTATGGTTAATGCTCGGTATATTTCATTTTTCAGAACAGGCGCCGCATAAGAAGCGTCGACTATTGCAAATAGTATTCGCGGATCCTCAAACGCTTCAAGAATGCTCTTAATCGAATTTAAATCGTACTTTCTGTTTCCTATTTTGTGTTCAGTCGTCCTGTAAAACTTCATTCGGCCAACTGCGTTGACAGGAGTGGTACCATTTATAACCATCTTCAATGCGAGCGAATTATACGTGTTAATCCAAAATGCAGCCTGATGATCTTTAGTTTCCAAGACCGACGGATCGAAGGATTCTAACAGGGTAAGGTATTTCTGAAATCGAGAGTTCTTTTTCAGCCGCGGATAATCAACATACCCATCTTTAACGTGAGCATTCAAAACCGAATCTAGCAGCGTGTTTAACAACCGAACGTCTTTAGCACTCGATGCGGGAAAAAAAGATAATAAGCAAATCACACAGACCACATTTATGAGTAATTTGTAGTAGTTTCTAAACATTTTTATTCTAACCAGCCTCACTAAATCAGAGAACAAATCGCGACATGCAAATGATATCCTAAATTGTTGGGTATTTTGATTAAAAAACGTCCATGATTAGGTATTGTTGATACAATATTTTTGTACTCCTCGCAGGTAACGGTAAGCAAAATGAATCGTAACAATTTTACAATTTTATGCTACTTAATTCTATTCCTCGTTATTTGTAGCGCTTACATCTACGGTCTTCCAGATGTCAACAGAGTCATAACTTCGTTTAGGTCCAATCAGTTATTAATAGAACAGTTTGTGGCAACTCGTCCCATTCTCTCATACGCCATCTATATGGTTACCTATAGCCTTGCTTGCCTTCTGCTCTTACCAGGGACCGCGTTTATCACGCTCTCGGCTGGATTATTATTTGGGACCAGCATCGGATTTTTGCTAGCAATCCTAGGAAGTACAACTGGGGCCAGTATAACGCTTATCGTCTATCGTAACTTTCTTAGTACTTATTTTCAGCGCACAAAGGAAAATATTTTAGCTAATGCATCTCAATATTTTCTGTTAGATAAGCCTGTCTCATTACTATTTCTCCGTCTTATACCTCTAATTCCCTTTAATGCGCTGAACATAGCCATGACACTCACAACGATAAGTAAAAGAGCCTTTTTCATTTATACGTTCGTCGGTATGATCCCAGCTACATATGTCATTGTTAATATTGGCGACAAACTAGAACACATCGACAGTACATCGGATCTGCTAGAAGGCAAATTCATCTTCTCTCTTTCACTCCTCGGCCTCTTACTTCTGGCGGGTCTAATTACAAAAAACAAACTAGTCAAGAAGCCGAGTAAACTATGACAATCCAGTCAATATTTGGAGAATCCCTCCTAGGTCCTTAAACTGTACTTTCAGAAACCGTGAATGCTTAGAACTTATGTGCCTAGTCCTCGCCGCGTATAACAGCCATCCCGACTACAAATTAGTCTTGATCGCTAATCGAGATGAATTTCATAGTCGTCCCAGCAAAATACTGCACAACTGGGAAAGAAACCCAAATATTCTGGGAGGAAAAGATATCGAAGCCGGAGGGACTTGGCTCGCCACCTCAACGGCGGGGAAGGTCGCGACCATTACAAACGTAAGAAAAGCCAACTCAGATGTGCCCGCTCTCAGATCACGAGGATTACTTGTGACCGACTTTCTTGAAACCAGCGTGCGCATAGATCAGTTCAATCAAAAATTAATTCACAGTGCCGACAACTATGCGGGATATAACTTATTGACGTTTGATCAATCTCAGCTATGTTGCTTTAATAACGTTACAAAATCGTTAGAAAAGCTTGCCCCAGGAATCTACACTTTGAGTAACGCTGACATTCATACCTCTTGGCCTAAAACTGAGCGAGTAAGGAGGAATTTTGAGTCACTCATTAGTACCTCGAGTGTAAATTTCTCAGAAAATTTGTTCAGCATCATGCGCGATGACCAGCAAGCCCCCGATAAAATGTTGCCTGCGACGGGAGTGAGTAAGCAGATGGAAAAGCAACTGTCGTCAATATTTGTTGTAGGCGAGCACTACGGCACCAGATGCACGTCCATTATTACAATTGATAACAAAGGACTATTGAGCTTCTATGAGCGTTCCTATAACCGCGTTGGAAACGTATGTGGGAACCATAAACTCTTCGTTGAACTCGGCAAATAGGCTATACAGACAAAATAACATGGTCACAAAGCCCGCCAATATATCAAACTGCTATGATTTCTTTGTAGAGGTCAGGTCTCGCACTTTACAGTTGATAAAGCCGCTGACTCCGGAAGACGCGTGTGCGCAATCCATGCCAGATGCCAGCCCCGCAAAATGGCACCTAGCCCACACGTCATGGTTTTATGAGACGTTTATCTTGGAAAATTTTGAGCTCAATTTTTCGCCTTACAATAAAGCTTTTAGAGATATGTTCAATTCTTACTATAACGGTATAGGAGAGCAATACACTAGGGAAAAGCGCGGGTTACTGACGAGGCCAAGCCTCGACGAAATCCAAGCGTACGCGCAAGACGTTACTTCTCGGATTCTCGAATTGGAATCGCTCGGCGATATTGAAGTGGAAAGGTTAATCGAACTTGGGTGTCATCACGAGCAACAACATCAAGAACTTATAGCAATGGATGTCAAACATCTCCTTTCATGCAACCCACTGAAACCGGCCTATATGAAGTTTCACGAAAAAGTAGGGCTGCGAGACGACCTGGGTTGGGAGAAAATTAAAGGCGGACTTCATCGGATAGGGAGTACGATGGAGGCCTTCAGTTTTGACAACGAACATCCTCGACATGAAACTTATTTTAAAGCTTTCGAAATTAATAAAAACTTGGTGAGTAATGGAGAATATCTCGCGTTTATCGAACATAACGGATATCAGATACCAGAATTTTGGTTAGCCGACGGATGGACATCAATTCTGGAGAATGATTGGAAAGCACCGGCTTATTGGGAACAAATTGATGGCGAGTGGTTTGAGTTTACTACATTAGGTTTACAACCGTTAAACCTGTTAGCTCCGGTATGTCACGTAAGTTATTATGAGGCCGATGCTTACGCAAACTGGGCGGACGCGCGGTTACCGACAGAACAAGAATGGGAAGTAGCAGCTAGATGCGCGGACAGCCCTCAATGTAATATTCTTGATTTGTTTAAATCTCGGTGGCAATGGACGCAATCGTCGTATGCACCCTACCCAGGTTTTCGTGCCTCGAAGAGCACTATAGGCGAATACAATGGTAAATTCATGAGCAACCAGATGGTACTAAAAGGAAGTTCAATTGCTACGCCAGAAAACCACTCTAGGCCCGCGTATCGAAATTTCTTTTACCCGCGCCAACGTTGGCCTTATACCGGCATACGACTTTGCAGAGACTTGTCATAACCCGCCTACCCCTAGTTCACGTCACAAAGTTTCGAATCTTTAGCCTATCCGATAGCTGGCAGACACGATCTCATACAAAAAAGTGGCATACTAACTGCGCCAATGATAAGGTCAATTTTGCGAGAACATTTTAATCGTTATTATTTCGCACTGATTAAAACAGTGCTGGGGAGAATGTAATGAAAGAAAGTGATATCGATCTTTGCTATATCTCGGCTACCGACGCGTTGGCAAAATTCCAATCTAGAGACCTGTCGCCCGTCGAACTAACAAACCTCCTGATCAAGCGATGCAAAGAGGTCAACCCTCGACTCAATGCTATAACAGAAACCTACTTCGACGAAGCTCGGCTACAAGCAAAAGTGGCTGAAAAAAAATACATGAAGACGAAATCATCTCGTCTAAAAGCCCTAGACGGAATACCTATAGCAATCAAAGACTTTCATTCGATCAAGGGCAAGCTAACAACCTACGGTTCAAAAGCTTATGAAGGTCATATCGCTGACAACACCGCACCGACTGTAGAGAGACTTCTCAAAGCAGGAGCAAATCTATTATTCAGAACCACAACACCAGAGTTCGCTTATTCGGGGCTAACTCGAAGTCCGTTATGGGGTGTTACAAGTAACCCATGGAATGTTCAAAAAACTCCTGGAGGTTCCTCGGGTGGCGCCGGTGCCGCCATAGCTGCCGGGATGACTACTTTAGCCGATGGAACTGACGGAGGAGGTTCTTGCAGAATTCCCGCCGCTTTTTCAGGTTGTGTTGGTTACAAACCTCCTTATGGAAGAAACCCGGGAGATCGAGAGCACCCGCTTGAATCCCTACTTGTATACGGGCCTATTACACGCACAGTTGCTGACGCCGCATTGATGCAAAATGTTACTATGGGAAGCCATGTCGCAGACATGAGCTCTTTGCCAAAAACGGAAGCGCTAACAGATAGTCCTCAATCAGTTAAAGGTATGAAAATTGCCCTGTCAATGAATTTGGGCTTTTATGAAATATCACCAGATGTTGAGAGAAACACAAAATCCATGGCTACTGCTTTACGACGGATGGGCGCAACTGTTGAGGAAGTAGATGTGGGTTGGAATTGGGGGGTTCTTGATACTTGGTATACTCGGTGGGAAGGTGCTTTTGGCGGTCTGGTGGGCGATCTATTACCTCGGTGGAAGTATGAAATGAGTCCTTTTTGTGCCGGTATTGCGGAAAGAGGGCTATCGCATAGTGCTTCTAGGTTCTATCAGACCAATGCTGGCAGAGCTGCACAGTGGGAAACGTTAGGACCTATACTCGCGAAATTTGACGCGCTGATTTGCCCAACACTAGCTGTGTCTTCCTTGCCTAACTCGCATGACGAAGGCGCAACAGACTTCACTATCAACGGTAAATCGATAAACAATTATATCGGTTGGAGTCTAACGTTCCCATTTAACAACCTAAACTGGTGCCCTGTAATGAGCATACCTAGTGGCTTTGGCGAAGACAATATGCCTACTGGGCTGCAAATCTGCGGTCGAACCTTTGATGACGCGACGGTCTTCCGTATTGCTACCGCACTCGAGAAATCCCGTCCTTGGAAGAATTTTCGGCCAGCGCTATAGCACAGTATTTCCACTTGCAGAGATTCGACTTAGATGGCAAATTGATCCTTTAAAAATTGGACGAAGAGCAATCAAGTCATGATACGTTTTAATCCGTTTATGTATTGTACCGTCGGACGGCGTGAGGAATTAGAACAGGGGATGGCTGGAAAAGACCCCCTATTATATCAGCGTATGCTCGATGAAATCGCTGAGTACGTTTCTTTTGCTGATGAAATAGGATACGCAGGTTGGGGGCATCCAGAGCATCATCTGCAAATCGAAGGTTGCGAAGCTTCAAACGATCCCACGCTAATGGGCATGTGGTTAGGAATGCATAGCAAGAGACTCAAGGTAATAACTTGTGGATTCGTCTCGACCGTCCACAACCCGGTCCGGACCGCCGAAGCAATCTCCACCATGGACAACATGCTGAAAGGAAGGTTCGCTTTTGGCTTAGTTAGAGGCTATCAATCACGATGGGTCGAAAACTTAAAAATTAGAGATGATATTCACCCGGTTGGACCTTGGAACAAAGGTACCGAGGAAGATAATATCAATCGTGAATATTTTGCTGAGTATGTCGAACTCGTAGTAAAAGCTTTAACCAATGATACTTTTAAACATCAAGGATCGTACTGGACAGTTCCAGAGAAAGGACTTGTAAATCCGCACCCTCATTCCGTGTACACTGAACTGGGCCAAGGCGTAAGCGACGCCATGGAAATAAACGAGATTGGTATCGCCCCACGACCGTTTCAAACGCCACACCCCCAAATTTATGGCGGTTTTTCAGCCTCCATGCGTACCGCAAAATTTTGGGCCAGATATAAGGGCAAGCCGATAGTAATGGCGTCCGACCTAGACTTTCTAAAAGCACTCTGGAATGCATATAAAATAGAAGCGGAAGAGAAATACAATTACACACCGACTCCTGGGGACGAAGCTGCGTGGGGTGGCTTGATGATATGTGCCAAAACAGATAATGAGGCCGAGCAACTTGCGCACGATATGAAGTGGTTTTGGGAGAAATGGGCGGTACCATTCGGCCAGCCTTTCCCAGAAATGCTCTTCGGATCACCGGACACGCTCAACAAAAGAATTGAGCAAGCGAGCAAAGCAGTAGATATAAATGAAATGTTCTTAATAATTCCGCAGGGGTTACATAACCGCGACGAAGTGTTAACCTCTTTAGAACTCTTTGGGGAAAAAGTAATCCCTAACTTTAGTTAATCCGTGGAAACGCGAACGGGAGGAGAATCATGAATATAGGATCACTTGCGCTATTTCAAAGTTTTGGCTATGACGAGTCAGTAACAGACTCTCAAGTGTATAAGGAAGAGCTTCGGTTGGCAGAACAGTTAGAGGACCTAGGATATGATTGGCATTGTGCCGTCGAGCATCACTTCGAGGACTATTCGTTTTGTCCCGACAATACCGTTTACCTGAGTCATATCGCGGCAATAACAAAAAACCTAAAACTTGCGACAACCGCAGTCATCCTGCCGTGGAATGAGCCATTAAGAGTTGCAGAAAAGATAGCATTGTTAGATGAGCTATCAAACGGCCGAGTCATTTTTGGAATGGGACGAGGGTTATCCAGGCGAGAGTACAATCAATTTGGGGTAGAACTGGACGACTCTAGAGAGAGATTCGATGAGGCCGCGCCCATGATTCTAAAAGCACTAGAAGATGGTTTCATTGAAGGTTCAGGTCCCCACTTCAATCAACCCCGCGCCGTCATTCGACCAACGCCGACAAAATCATTCAAAGGGCGAGTAACACAAGTCGCCATGTCACCTGACTCAGCCCTCGAAGCTGCGACACATGCTGCGCAAATAATGATCTTCAACCAAAAAGATATTAAAGAGCACTACGAAGATATACAGCCTTATCGAAAAAAATTCACTCAATTGCATGGCTATGCACCCCCTCCTCCCCTCATGGCGACCTTATCAGTTTGTCATCAAGACAAAGATAAAGCAGCCGAGCTCGCTAGAAAGCATATAGCGGGTTATCTTGTGACGGTCATGCATCATTATGAGCTAGCTGGCGAACACTTTAAAAATGCTAAAGGATACGAAGCGTACGGAGAAGCTGTAGACATGTTACAAGACATAGGCCTCGAGGGCCTTGCAGAAAGCTACATGAATGCGCAAGCTTGGGGAACACCTCAACAAATAATAGACAAGCTAGAAGCATGGCACGATGTCATGGGCGACTTTGACCTGATGTTTGGTTTTAGACATGCGGGTATTGCTTACGCTGATGCGGAAAACTCCATGCGGTTAGTTGCTAAAGAAGTAATACCAGAAGTACGTCGTTGGATGGACTCAACTAAAGCCGCGTAGACATATTTAAACGGAGAAATTAATGGCTGTAGTACCTGGAAAAAATGCAATCGATGTCGGTATAGTTGTAAATGATATAGCTTCTAGCCTTCATTTTTATTGTGACATTATCGGCCTTGAGAAAGTTCAAGAAATGCCACTGTGGATAGGCACAATGCATCGACTTGCTTTTGGAGATAGTTTTGTGAAACTCGTCGACCCGAAAGAAAATCCTCCCCAGACTACTAAAGGATTAGCGTCTTCCTTGGGAATACGCTATCTCACTCTTCAAGTATCTAACTTAGATGAGATCTGTGAGATATGTAAGAGCAACCAAGTTCCATTTGAACTAGAAAAAACTGAGCTTGGTCCTGGTGTCAGCATAGCCATGGTCCATGATCCGGACGGTAACACGGTAGAGTTTGTCCAAAGGGATTAGCATCTATTATTGAACTCAGTTCTAAACTCCGCTGGGCGCTTCTCAAATACTGCTAATGCCGCTTCTTTCTGATTATCGCTTCCTAAAAGGGCGCTTTGTAACTCCGCCTCAAGCCTAAACCCTTCCTCTGGACCGCTGTCCCAGCCTTCGTTAAACAATCGTTTGCAGGCCTTGGTCGCATCCGGTGATTTCTCGGCTATTGTCGCGGCAAGATCGCGAGCTGATCCCAGGTGATCTTTAGAAACTTTAGTGACCACTCCAATTTTCTCGGCTTCAGTGCTATCAAATATTCGTGCCGTTAATGCCAACTCGAGCGCTTGGTCTTTTCGTAAAATATTGGGTATGGTTTGCGTTATAGCCATATCTGGTATTAGCCCCCAACGCGACTCCATTATCGAAAATTTAGTTTCAGGGTCTGCAATACGTACATCGCAACCCATCGCGATTTGAAAGCCTCCACCAAAGACCACCCCGTGAAGAGCTCCGATTACCGGAAATGGCAATTCCTGCCAAACCCAGCATACCTTTTGTGCCAAGTTTGCAATCGCACCTCGATGTTCTAGCAACTCACTAGCAACTTCACACCCTAGGCCCATCTCTGCAAGAGCCTTCGCTATATCGAGGTCAAGTCCCGAACAAAAGCTAGGGCCTTTGCCAGACAGAATCGCTACCCGAATATTTTCATTTTTTTGCAAAGACTCGCCGCACTCTGCAATCGCATGAAACATTTCCAAAGATAGTGAGTTATGTGACTCAGCTCGATTAAAAACGATCTCAGCTACCCCATTTGAAACCTCTAAGCTCACTAATTCTTGAGTCATGCTCTGATCTCCAGTCTTAATTAAGTAATAATTTTCGTCTCAGTAATTCGACCCGATCGTTTCCAAAATACATATCGTGTCGGTTCAAAAAAAACGTTGGTGAACCAAACCCCCCTCTATCCGCCAATTCGTCCGTATTCAGCCGTAACTGTTCTTTTAGCTTTGGCTCTTCAATTTTTTCGAAAAACTCATCCTCCGGCAGCCCGACCTCTCTCACTATCTCTCTAATTACTTTACCCTCGGATATATCTTTTAACTGTGACCAGTAATATTGGAAAGTAGTCCTAGCATAATCGACCAATAATTTTTTCTCTATCGCGACAAAAGCACCTCTCATCACTTTTACACTATTTACGGGGAAAGGATCTGGCAAGCCGATCACAAGATTTTTTATAGAAGCCCAGTCTTGTAAATCTTTCTTTTGATACGCAGCTTTTTGCCGCACCGGATTGACCCGCGCAGCATAAACACTGGGGTTTATTGTGTTAAACAAACCTCCCACTAAGATAGGTCGCCACTCAATATCGAAGTCCAATTCTTTCTTAAGCTCTAAAATTGCTTCGAAAGCCAAATAAGTCCAAGGGCTAGAACAATCAAAAAACATTTCTACCCGATCGTGCATACCGCTCTCCCTGACTCAATAAAAAAACTTATGATAGCGCATCTATTACGATGCGACCCACAACTTCCCTCGCTGCTATCGCATCAAAGGCATGAATTAAATCTTTAAAATTACGCACTTCATGTATATGCGGTTTAAACGCGCCCCGTTCCGCCATCCCCAGCAATCCGTTCATAACCTCTTCGCCCCGAACCTGATCAATCCGTCCAAACTCTCCAGCCCTGACACCCACGACAGAATATTGCTTAATTAGCATATGATTGGTAGCCGCATTAGCTATCCGCCCGCCAGCAAACCCTACTATCAGTAACCGACCAAAAGGCGCGATACATTTAGTCGACTCGTCAAACACATTGCCGCCTATTGGATCAAAAATAACATCTGCGCCAACGCCACATGTGATTCTATTGACGTCACTGTTAAACCCACCCTTTGGGCACACTAGAATATCCGTATCTGCGTAGTCAGATAATAACTCTGCTTTTTCTTCCGAAGATACTATAGCAATTGTCTTCGCCCCGAGGTGCCTAGCTAATTGCAAAGCTGCCAGACCAACTCCACCAGACGCACCGTGAATTAATACGGTCTCTCCTTCAGATACGGCACCACGGGATATCAAAGCCACGTACGCCGTTTTATAGGCGATTAAAAAGCTAGCGGCTTCATAAAAATTAAATCTCTCAGGGATCAGAAAGCAATCAGACTCTTTGGCTGTAACAAACTGCGCAGCCGAGCCATACCTAACGGTCCCCATGACGCGTTGCCCTATAGAGTAATGCTTCGCGTGCGACCCCAACCTTTCAATAGTTCCGGCAAACTCCATACAAGGGGTGAATGGTACCTCGGGTCGGAGCTGATATTTTCCATTCACCATCAGCATGTCCGGAAAACCGGGAGCAAACGCAGCGACTTTGATCAAAACCTCATCCTCACGTGGCGGTTTTAATAATTCCTCAGTTATCTTAAGATTTGCATGATGGTCAAAGTCATGACACGTCCAAGCTTGAAATGTGTCCTTATGCTTCATTATTCTTTACCTAATTTAAAACATATTGAGAAAAACATGGAAATTACGACAGAGCATTCAGTAATAATCGCACATACACTTACAGCCACCAAGCAAACTATAAGCGTCGCTGAATCTTCAACGGCTGGCCTGATTTCAGCGGCCTTGCTAGCAGTGCCTGGCGCGTCAGCTTACTACGGTGGCGGAGCAATTATTTACACCATGAGAGCACGACGTGAATTACTAGATTTAAGCAAGGAGCAGCTAAATTCCCAAACACCTCTGACTGAAAACTACGTTACCTTATGCGCTGAGCGGATAAAAGCTAGGCTAAAAACTACTTGGGGACTTGCAGAATTAGGCGCCACCGGACCTGCTGGCACTCCTTACGGTCATCCTCCAGGAATAGCGGTTCTAGCGTTAGTAGGCCCTATAAACCTGACGACTAAAATAGAGACAGGCCACGGTGATAGGGAGAAAAATATGGAATTATTTAAAATTGCGGCGATCAAACTACTAGTTGAAGGACTCGAGAAATACCAGTCAAGCGTCAAAGAGTCCATCAAATAATGACTATGCTCTTGTTACGCTGAATAAATTATTATTGATGAGTATTACTACTGACAATCAGTTTTGGCTAGACAAATGGAAGCATAATAAAATTGGATTCCATGAGTCTGAGCCACATAACTTGCTGACTCAATTTTGGAGCCATCTCAAAATCTCAAACACATCAAAAGTGTTAGTCCCATTGTGTGGAAAATCTATCGATATGCTGTGGCTAAAAAGGTCTGGCCACGAGGTCACTGGAGTAGAGTTAAGTGGAACCGCGATCTCATCGTTTTTTGAGGAAAACCAAATCGAGGCTAAAATCCAGCAGAGGGACAAGAATAACTGTTATGTGGGGGGAGGTTTAACGATCTGGGAAGCCGATATTTTCAATCTTCCAAACGTCGAGCTTGAGTCCCATGAGATAATCTACGACCGAGCCGCTCTTGTTGCTATTAATCCGCGCCAGAGACATAAATATGTAAAGAGTTTAGCAGACAATATGTCTTCGGGAAGCTACATGTTTTTAATCGGGCTAGAATATGACAAATCTTTATTATCTGGCCCCCCTTTTTCTTTAGCAAAAGACGACATTGAGCTACTATATGGAGGAAGCTGGAACATAAAAGAGATAGAACGCCAAACTACCATGGTTAAAGATCAGCCCGGGTTTGAAGTTCTGTATATATTGGAGAAGGTATAGTTACTATGCGAGAAAGCGATAAGGAAAATGCCGTTCAACGCGGAAATTTCGATCCTCACACTGTGTTCTCTAAAATCCTTGCAGAGGAGCTACCAGCGGAATTTCTATATAAGGACAACTTAGTTACTGCTTTTATGGACATACAACCCATAACTCGTGGTCATGCGTTAGTAATCCCAAATATCCCCGCCATAGGTCTTTCTGATCTACCGCCAGAAACTGGGGCACAGATGTTCAGGATTGGTCAAAAGATCGCCGACGCTATAAAGGCTAGTGATATCCCAAGCGAAGGAATAAATTTGTTCCTAGCAGACGGAGTTGCGGCGGGTCAAACGGTGTTCCATGTGCACTTGCATATATTTCCACGGTTTGAAAAAGATGGCTTTGGATGGAAGCTACCGGATCGGTATTTCACCCCTCCGCCACGGGAAGAACTCAGAGAGGCGAAAGACGCTATAGTAGCTGCAATGTCATCAAACTCGTAAGAATATGTGAAGCTATTATGCGGTGCTCCAGGCGAGACTTTTCAATCGTCCTGATCTCACTAGCAACATTAATATGATCGCGACATTGACTAGATTCCAGCCAGCGCCATGGGCAAAAGCTATTTGATAGGAACTGGTGTAATCGTAAATAGCGCCGGAAATCCATCCTCCAAAAGCCATACCAAATACGGTCGCTAGAATAATAATACCGAGTCGACTCGCTGCCTGCGCCTCTGGGAAGAACTCTCTAACCACTAGCGCATAAGACGGCACGATACCTCCTTGGAACAAACCGAACATCATAGAAACGGCATAAACTGATACTAATGAGTTCGCGCCTAGGAAACACACCAATGCTAGACATTGCAACGACGACCCTATAAGTAACGTCATTAACCCACCCAAGCGATCGGACAGCCATCCAAAGCTCAGACGCGATACCAATCCACATGCTAGCATTAAGGACAGCATTTGCGCTCCCACCGCAGAACCATAACCACGATCTCCGCACAGAGCTACCAAGTGTACTTGAGGCATCGCCATAGCAATACAACACGAAACACCTGCAACGCACAATAAAGCGGTCAATTTATTTGGGGTTAGTCCTAAATCATGCGGACTTCCCTCACTCCCTCCTGAGGCAAGACTCACCGACTCGTTCGGTTTGCGATTTAGAAAGAAAATGAGTGGGAACATTAAACCTGTACTGAGGATACCTATAAAAAAATAAGTTTCTCGCCAACCTATATCCACTAGCATAGATTGCATCACCGTTGGCCAAAGAGTCCCCGCCAAATAATTTCCACAAGCACATATTGCAATAGCCAAGCCTCGACGTTTAGTAAACCATTTTGAGATATCGGCTAGCAATGGGGCGAATACTATCGCGCAGCCAAATGCGCCGATCTGTATATGAGCTAAACTCAATAATATTAAGCTGGTACTTAATCCTGCCTGAATATACGAAAGTCCCAAAGCAACCGAACAGGCTAAGAGTGGCCTCACTATCCCATACTTATCAACTATTCGGGTAACAATTAATCCACCAAACCCAAAACCAGCCATCACCATTGTATAGGGGATGGAAGCCCCGCCTCGGCCTATATTGAAATCTGCCTGAAAAGCAGGCAGTACAACCACGACGGCATACATGCCAGCACTGCCTACAGTCGCAATTCCTAAGCTTGCAAGCAGGCGTAACCAAGCATAGGAGGAGTCTATCGAAGCAACTTTCAAGTGCCGCGATCTCAGGCTATAGAATCGAAGAGGTCGTGAGAAGGAACTACTATGCTACTCAACACTATTCTCAAACAACTGAGGCGCTTCATCCTTCACCTTAGCGCTGGCAGTCCAATACCTTTTAGCCCAAATCCCTTGATAAGGCTCATCTTCCAAAGGCATCCTCCAAGAGCGCACCTCCGATTCAGACAGTTTAATCGAGCAAAGTGCCCTCGGCTGATCATCTGTACCATCTACGTAATTGTTAGCATCTTCTTCAGGTATATAGCGTTGTGCAATCCGTCGGTAACGATCTCGCCACGCATCGTCATTCCCTACCTCATAATCGATAGTAGCAGTCCCGCGCACCACTACTTTTCGATAGGGAAGGTCAGGTTCGTCCATGCTTAAAGCGATCCGCTTATCGTTACGAATATGCTTCAACCATTCGCTATGCTGCCGAGGAGTAAACCAAATACGCCCCTCTTCATGAACAAACCAAATAGGCGTCACTAACGGAGCTCCGTCTCCATCCACAGTCGCAATATTCATAATGACTCCTAGCTTTGCCAGAAACTCATCTCGCTCTTCATCCTTTAACTTAGGCATGATTGTTCTCCCCACCTTCTTTAAAATACAAACCTCGTCCGTTACATCTACAGGTTACACTGAGAACAGCATAATCGTCCATGCGTATGGAACTTTCGCTCATCTCACCAAAACTCACTCGAAACCTAACTGTGTAGTAAATTTAAGACCGAATTATGCAGCTCGGCCGTCGCCGCGGCTAACGCTCTACCTCCCGAGCGCAGAGGCCTACCCTCCCAATCACTAACAACGCCACCAGAGGACTCGACAATGGGGATCATGGGTGCTATGTCGTAGTAACCTAAATTTGCCTCCAACACCAGATCCACAAACCCTGCAGCAAGTAAACAGTAGCCGTAGCAGTCTGCTCCGAATCGAGTAAGTTTTGTTTTCTGAGAAACTCTCTGGAAGGAATCCAGTTCATCTCCCAACTCAAACATCTCCGGAGTTGTGGAAAATAGCGTAGCCTCATCAATAGTAACCCCAACACGAGACTTAAGGTTAGTGACTCCCTCTGGACGGACTAGTTGTGCTAGCCCATTCCCGCCCATAAAACAGTCGCCCACAAAAGGCTGACTCATCATGCCGTACATCGGCACGTTGTCTTTGAGCAGGCCTATTAGAGTGCCCCAAGTCGGCATTCCGGAGATATAAGACCGCGTGCCATCTATCGGATCCAGAATCCAACACCACTCACTAGCTCCACGTGTCTCCCCGAACTCTTCTCCAACTATCCCGTGCGAAGGAAATCGTTCTTTTATTGCCTGACGTAAAGCGTGCTCAGCCTGTCTATCAGCCTCCGTCACCGGGTCAAACCCTTTGCCCTCGATTTTATTTTGGATCTCACAACCGAGCCTAAACCTAGGCAAAGTCTGTTGTGCGGCAATATTTGCCAGTTCTCTTAAAAACAGCCAAATCTGATCTGGAACAACATCATTCATAATGGGCTAACTTAAGTCTCTGTTTGCTATTACACAACAATGATCGCATTGAAAAGGAAAATTGCCAATCAGTAAATATAACTTCCCGCACAAATATGGATAGGGTTACTATATGTGTTCATGAACAATACAAAACGTGCGACAGTATCTAAATGACCTCAGTAATAGAAAAAATTTATTCAACATTGATTTTAAAATTCCCACTAATAACTGTCCTCGCCCTGGGGTTAATTCTCTTTGGTGTAGGATTAGGAATAAAAGACTTTAAACTAGATGCAACCACCGATGCCCTTTTATTAGAGAGCGATGCCGACTTACGGTCTTTTCGTGAGATGGGGATGCGCTATAAAACTCGTGAATTTCTATTTGTAGCCGTTGAGCCGAATTCAGACATCGTATCAAACGAAAATATCGACTTTATAAAACGCCTGCGAGACGATCTTGCTAACGTCCCACAAGTCTATGACGTCATATCTATGCTGGATATTCCGTTAGTCAACAATGTGCAAGGCTCTCTCGCAGAAGTTGCGACAAATTTTCAAACTTTGCGCATGAAGTCAGTCGACGTTGTAAAAGCTCGGAAAGAGCTAACTGAAAGTCCGGTCTATCGCAATCTTATAGCTAGCGCGGATGGATCCGTGACCGCCATACAAATCTTCTTAAATCCTCACCCAGAGCTTCCGCGACTGCGAAAAATTAGAGATGAATTACTTTTCAATAAACACTCCGAACAAGGGCTAACGGAAGCACAGATTGAAGAACTGGCCCAGCTCGAACCCGACTATCAGTCAGCCAAAGCAAGCGCGGAATCATCAGCCCACGATGCGATCGCGAGTATTAGAGCAATTTTAGAGCAGTACGAAGACGAAGGATCCGCAAAACTGTATTTAGGCGGACTGCCAATGATTACTGATGACCTAATCACCTTCATAGGTAACGACCTAGTCACATTCGGCGCAGGTGTTTTTGGTTTTTTAATTGTTATGCTGACCCTTATATTTAGGGAAGCACGTTGGGTCGTCCTTCCTTTTGCGAGCTGTATCTACTCAGGCACATTCATGTTAGGACTGCTAGGCCACTTAGGGTGGAAAGTAACAATCATCTCCTCTAATTTTTTGGCTCTTATGCTAATCATCACAATGTCGATGAATATACATCTTGTGGTTAGGTATCGTGAACTTTTCCGAGATCAACCTAATGCTTCTCAGTCGGAATTAGTACTAATGACCATAAAGCATATGCTGAAACCATGTTTTTATACGGCGATAACGACTATTATTGCATTTTCATCACTCGTCATAAGTGGTATCAGACCTGTTATTGATTTCGGTCTAATGATGACGATTGGGCTGATTGTTGTTTTCCTGACCTCCTTTTCATTGTTTCCTGCTCTCTTAGTAATGACTAAAAAGCGAGTACTCCGAATCGGAGATTCCATAAACTATCCCCTGACAGTAAAACTAGGTCAATTAACTGAGAAATACGGTAAAGCCGTCTTGATGATATCAGCGGTCTTGGGGGTTTTGGGCGTCTCTGGGATGCAGAAACTTGAGGTGGAAAATAGCTTCATTTCATATTTCCACGAGGATACTGAAATCTACCAAGGGTTAAGACTGATAGATGAAAAATTAGGAGGGACGACTCCCCTAGACATTATCTTAAAGTTTCCTGATACTTTCGAACAATCCGACTATGGGATTATGGACGATGATCTGGCCGCGCTTTTTGGCGAAGTATCTGGAGAAATCGATAAAGCTGATTCATGGTTTACGTATCATAAAGTGGACCGAATCAAAGCTGTTCATGACTATCTTGATAGTCGTCCTGAAATAGGTAAAGTTTTATCTCTAGCATCCGGATTGAGAATAGCCGAACAGCTTAACGGTGGAAAAGAGTTCACTCCATTTGAATTAAATATTTTGTATAAAAAAATCCCCGAAGCTGTCAAATCCACACAAATCGATCCTTATATTTCTATCTACGATGATCAGGCTCGAATATCTGTAAGAATCTTTGATTCAATGCCAAATTTAAGACGCAATGAACTTCTAAAAGAGATAGAACAAGATCTGACAAATGTCATTGGACTCACCTCTGAGGAGTATGAAATCACAGGGTTATTAGTACTTTACAATAATGTTCTACAAACATTGTTTAATTCCCAAATTATGACGTTGGGCGCTGTAATGGTGGGCATTATGATCATGCTAATGATACTGTTTTGGTCGGTTAAGGTGGCCTTGGTCGGTATACTGCCTAATGCGTTGGCCGCGACGAGTATCCTAGGGCTCATGGGATGGTCAGGAATTCCTCTGGACATCATGACTATAACGATTGCTGCCATAACCGTTGGGATTGCCGTAGACGACTGCATCCATTACCTATATCGATATAAAACTGAGCTACCGGAACTATCCGACCCAATCAAGACTATGCACTATTGCCATGATAATATTGCTAGGGCCGCTTTTTATACAACACTCACTATAACGATTGGTTTTTCGATACTTCTTTTCTCAAATTTCATCCCAACAATTTTGTTTGGGGCATTAACCGCGGTGGCAATGGTTATTGCCCTGCTCGCCGCCTTAACACTCATGCCAAAATTAATATTACTCCTCAGTCCTTTCCCCGATAAAAAGTAACTTCTTCAACAAATAATATCGCAATTATCCTGCTGGATAATTTGATCTCTTTACATTAGTATCAAGTGTAAACCTGTGGTTACATGCCAATAAATGACTATCAATGGTACTTTTCAGATAGCGTATATTTTAGACTAGGAGCACAAACCGTTCACAGATACATATGGCTTACTGGGGAGATTGGTTAATATGAAAAATGTATTTAGCTCTAAAACAGCTTTCGGCGCGCTCATCGGTTCCTTTTTCTTGTTGTGCGCACAAGGTGTCTCCAGTGATGAGACATGTATGTCGCCCTATATGGCCAAAATTGTTGGTCAAGAGGATTATGTCTACGTTTGGACTCTTGGTATAGAGGGTATGGGGGATGCGCAAGATAAGCTAGTCACTATTGATGTTAATCCTCGCTCAAGTAACTACGGCGAAATAGTCGCATCATTATCCGTTGGTGGTAGAAATGAAGCCCACCATTCGGGTCTCACCGATGACCGTCAGTACTTGTGGGCCGCAGGCTTAGATACAAACAAAATATTTATTTTTGATGTGGCTTCAGATCCGGCGAAGCCAAGATTGCACAAAACAATCACCGATTTTGTTGCTAAAACTGGAGGCGCTGTAGGACCTCATACCACTTATGCTATGCCCGGTCGAATGTTGGTTACAGCACTATCGAATGAGCGAGATCACGGTGGCGAGACAGCAATGGCTGAATATACAAACGAGGGAGAATATATCGCTACTTACTGGATGCCAAAAGATGGGGCCCTTAATGGCGCGATTAAATCTGGGAAATACGCGGATGGATTTGGATACGATATTCGTGCGCTCCCACAAAAAAATGTACTTGTCACGAGCTCATTCACTGGTTGGAATAACTACATGATGGATCTCGGAAAAATGATGGCCGATCCTCAGGCAATGGCAGAGTTCGGGAATACCGCAGTTATTTGGGATCTACACACTAGGAAGCCAAAGCGCATCTTAGATGTGCCCGGAGCGCCTCTCGAGATCCGTTGTGCTTGGGATCCAGCGCGTGAGTACTGTTTCACTACCACCGCTCTAACTTCCAAAATATGGCTAATATATGAAGCAGACGGCGTTTGGCAGGCTAAAGAAGTGGCAGATATAGGTGATGCTTCCAAAATACCATTGCCCGTAGACATCTCGATAAGTGCCGACGACCAAAAGTTGTGGGTCAATACCTGGAATGATGGTCAAACTCGACTTTTCGATATATCCAATCCACATAAACCTGAAGAAATCTTCACTAAAACAATCGGAGACCAAGTGAATATGGTTTCACAAAGCTGGGACGGCAAGCGACTTTACTATACATCATCTCTGTTAGGAAACTGGGACAAAAAATCTGGTAGTAAAGGCGAGTTGCAGTATTTCAAAGCTTATAATTGGAATGGTGAAGCTTTGATTGAACAATTCTCAATTGATTTTTTGGAGAAAAATTTAGGACGCCCGCATCAAATGAGATTTGGTGCTGAGGCCCTTTATGCGAATTTACTCCCTCGCGTTGAAACAAACAGTGTGGCGTCGCTGCAAGAGTAGGGCTTTATATTGCGAGAAAAAATAGGCTTTGGTATGAGGTCTACTTTAACAACGATATCTCTGATATTTTTTATGTCCGTATGCGATGCACATGGAGATAAAAAGCACGACGTAGAGCCTGTTGTATTGGCTCCAGGTTACAGCGACTTAAGCTACACCGCTCCCGAGGCAGGTTCTTATACGCTGCCTGTAATAAAGGCGGCTGGAGATTCTAAATTTGTAGACTCTTTTGGGCGACAAGGGACTTTGCATGAGGCCATGAAAGGACGCGTCACGGTGTTGAGTTTCATCTATACGCAGTGTCCGGATATAAACGGCTGTCCCTTGGCAACGTTTGTCTTAGGACAACTTGCAAAAAAAATACTACCCATCCAAAGCCTTTCTGAAAATGTAAAATTTCTTAGTTATAGCTTTGATATGCCTAATGACACACCTGAGGTATTAAGAAAATATGCACAATCATTTCAACCCTTGGGCAGTGACTGGTCGTTTGTTCGGCCATTGAACGAAACCCAATTATCAGGCGCCTTGAATGCGTACGGCCAGTCCATGCAGGTGTCTGAGGGACATACATTTTCTCACATCCTACGCGTTGTTTTGATTGATCAACAACTGAAAGTCAGAAATATCTACAGCACAGGATTTTTGCACTCAGAGACAATAATGAGTGACATCAAAACTTTATTAAATGAAAGTAATTCGGGGGGGCTACGCTCCTCGGACTCTGGGCAGGGCTCCCAGGCTCCCATAGAAACCAACGCGATAGCAACTTTGGGCCTGCCGGAAAAATCCACTCTACCCGCCCTAAACCCAGACTCTATTAAGCTAGGCAGACGACTATTTTTTGATCGCAGTTTGTCGCATAACAATACAATCTCCTGCGCAATGTGCCATGTGCCAACACAAGGCTTTACTTCAAATGAGTTGGCAACTGCTGTAGGTGTTGAGGGGAGAACGGTGAAGAGAAACGCGCCATCTCTCCTCAATGTAGGCTACCTAAACCAATTATTTTATGACATTAGAGAGAACTCGCTTGAGCAACAGGTTTGGTCTCCCTTGCTTGCTAAAAATGAAATGGCGAACCCATCAATCGGATTTGTAATTGATAAAATAAAAAGTAATGCCGAATACGTGAGTCAGTTTAAACAGGTTTTTAAGCAAGATGTTTCAATGTCAACAATTGGAGCAGCTTTGGCCAGCTATCAAAGATCACTTGTAGCTGCGGATAGTCCTTTCGATCGGTATTGGTTTTCTGGTAAGCGGAAAGCTTTGACATCGTCTCAGATCAAAGGTTTATCAATTTTTACAGGAAAAGGAAACTGCAGCTCTTGCCATCAGATCAATGGGGAATATGCTTTGTTTACAGACGAAAAAGTACACAATACTGGAATCGGGTTAGCTGAAAAATTCCCTGCTGGAGAACAAAGATTGTTCACCGCTCGCTTAGCGGAAGGTGTCTCGGTAACTTATGATAGAACACATGTCGAGCCTTCATCCGAACCCGTGCCCAGCGATCTGGGCCGATACGAGGTCACACAAGATCCGGTAGACCGGTGGAAATTTCGCACCCCCAGTTTGCGAAACGTTGCTCTTACTGCTCCTTATATGCACAATGGAAGTTTAGCGACGTTAGATGACGTAGTGAGCTTTTACGACAAAGCCGAGAATCGTAATGGGCTTTTGGATCCTTTAATTAAGCCCCTGAACTTGTCTAAAGAGGAAAAAATGAATCTAATAACCTTTCTTGAATCACTTACAAGTCCAAATGTGTCGCAACTTGTAAAGATGGCGGAAGGGGACTAAACCGTGAGCAGAATATCGAATTCGAAACTACTAGGTCTTATTGCTGTTTTCGTATTGATTACTTATACGAATTTAGTAAGCGC
>CALSND010000010.1 GCA_943787625.1 uncultured Gammaproteobacteria bacterium
AATTAAAGCAATTTATTTATCCGGCTGGCAAGTTGCTGCTGACGGCAATACCTCTAAAACTATGTACCCAGATCAATCTCTATACGCGGTCGACTCAGTGCCTACAATGGTTAAAAGAATAAATAATGCCTTTAGTCGAGCAGATCAAATTCAATGGCATAAAGGCGGAAGTGAAATAGACTTTTTCGCTCCCATTGTAGCGGATGCTGAGGCAGGCTTTGGTGGTGTTTTAAACGCTTTTGAGTTAATGACTGCAATGATCGAGGCTGGAGCTGCTGGAGTACATTTCGAGGATCAGCTGGCCTCTGCAAAAAAATGTGGTCATATGGGCGGTAAGGTTTTGGTGCCGACTCAAGAGGCAGTACAAAAGTTGGTTGCCGCGAGACTTGCGGCCGACGTTGCGGGAGTCCCTACTATAGTTTTGGCGAGGACGGATGCGAATGCCGCTGCATTGCTAACTAGTGATGTAGACAGCAATGATCACAAATTCCTTACTGGTGATAGAACGCCTGAAGGTTTTTATGTAACGAATGCCGGTATTGACCAGGCGATTGCTCGAGGGTTAGCCTATGCGCCTTATGCGGATCTGATTTGGTGTGAGACTGCAGTGCCGGATATGGAAGAGGCTCGCCAATTTGCTGAAGCGGTCAAAAAGGATTTCCCCGATCAACTCCTAGCCTACAATTGTTCGCCGTCATTTAACTGGAAGAAAAACCTTGATGATGCCTCGATTGCTAAATTTCAGCGAGAGTTAGGCGCAATGGGATATAAGTATCAGTTCATTACACTCGCGGGTATACATAACATGTGGTACAACATGTTCGATTTGGCAAGTCACTATGTGAAAGATGGAATGACAGCGTACGTCGAAATGGTTCAAGAAAAAGAATTTTCGGCGGCTGATCGTGGGTACACTTTTGCTAGCCACCAACAAGAGGTCGGCGCAGGATATTTCGATGACGTGACTACCGTTATCCAAGGCGGGCAATCGTCTGTTACTGCCCTAACCGGCTCTACCGAAGAGGAGCAGTTCGACCAATAAGCTCTGGTTAACCTTTACTTCAGCATCCTTTCGAGGATGCTGAAGTATAGATCTTTTAGTTCGACTATTTCAGTTAATACGATATTTTCATTTACTTTGTGAATGGAATTGTTAAGTGGCCCTAACTCGATTAATTCTGTCCCTAACGGTGCGATAAATCTTCCGTCAGATGTTCCGCCCCCGGTAGAAAGCTCTGTTTCAACATTTAATCTGTCGCTGAATTGCCGCTTTCACGTTTTCAGTCAGCCTGCCTTCGGCGGTTAAAAACGGATTTCCAGATAATCGCCAATCAATTTCATAGTCGAGAGAGTATTTGTCAAAAATTTGTTGGGTGATCTGTTTTAGTGATTCAGCAGTGTGCTCGGTTGAAAATCTAAAATTAAATTGACATTCCATCGTACCGGGTATGACATTTTCCGTACCAGCTCCCGCCCTTACGTTAGAAATTTGCATTGAGGTAGGCGGGTAATACTCGTTTCCGGCATCCCATTCATAGGTCGCAAGCTCATCAAGTGCAGGCAAGGCGCAATGAATAGGATTTTTTGCCTCGGTAGGATAGGCGACGTGCCCTTCGATTCCTTTCACCCTTAACACAGCATTAAGCGAGCCTCTCCGACCAATTCTGATTGTATCGCCTAGATTATCTTTGCTACTTGGTTCACCTACAACACAATAGTCGATTGTTATATCGGTTTCGTTTTTAATATGTTCGACAATCCTAATCGTCCCATCTGTGGCAACGCCTTCTTCATCAGAAGTAAGTAAAAATGCTATTTTGCCAGTGTTATCAGGGTACTTCGAGGTAAATTCTTCTACTGCGACGACCATAGCCGCAAGACTCGCTTTCATGTCAGCTGCTCCGCGTCCATATAGACGTTCGTTTCTTATGGTTGGTTCGAACGGGAGGTGACGTCCAGTCTGTTATATCGCCGGGAGGTACCACATCGGTATGGCCAGCAAACGCGAAACATGGCTCGCCTGAACCTTTTGTCGCTAGTAAATTTCTAACATTATTTGCATTTATAGGAGTCAACTGGAAACCACAGGCTTCCAATCGGGAGCCTATCACTTCCAGGCACCCCTCGTCTTTGGGTGTGACTGACTGACGTCTTATCAACTCCATCGTTAGTTCTAGGACTTTATTTTTCATAGATTTTATATATTTTTTCAGGTTCGACTGCGGTATGTCTATGGAATGTGCGTCTCGATGCTTAAGGCATGAATATCAGTTTCCATCAGACTGGCCAAGGCACCATACACTAATTTGTGGCGCTCGATCAGACTTATACCTTGAAATTGATGGGTACTTATAACTACTTTAAAGTGCCCTTTTCCTTCACGAGATCCAGCATGACCGACATGCAAATGGCTCTCGTCGACTATTTTTAATGAGTCTGGGGACAATTCGCTTTCCAAGCGTTTCTGAATCAGCTCAACTCTCTGCGACGCCATGTCGTTATTGCTCAAAATACTAACTTCCTTAACTTCGAACACTTACTTTAACCAACTTGCGAAAAATCATCATTTTAATGAATAATTAACTGATTATTATAGCATAACGCGTTAAACTGTTGAGGGTAAAATTTCTAGGCTACTATAGTTTTGCAAAAGAAAATAAATACTTCTGAACGGCGATTTCTCGGTAAGCATTGGCGACAAATTTTTGTGTTCTCTTGTCTGCGAAAGCAGAGAGGGGAATGTCTTTAAATCTCCGGTTTTTTTTTACAGTTTTAGGGGGGTAGTAGAGTTTCTATGGATGAGTCACCCGATTTTGCATCTTCTCAGGCGTTTGCCAAAGTAGAGGGTACTCTTCTGACAGAAGCGCCTAAGGACCTTTACATTCCGCCAGAAGCGCTAGAGGTTTTTTTAGAGACATTTGAAGGCCCCTTAGACTTATTGCTGTATCTTATAAAAAAGCAGAATCTGGACATTCTCGATATCCCCATAGCCGGGATAACAGAACAATACATGTCCTATATTGATGTAATGCAAGAGTTGAAATTGGAATTGGCCGCCGAATATCTTTTGATGGCGGCGATGCTTGCTGAAATTAAATCACGCATGCTACTTCCTCAGAAGAAGCTGGAAGAAGAGGAAACGGATCCGCGGGCCGAGTTGGTGCGAAGACTCCAAGAGTATGAGCGATACCAAAAAGCAGCCGCGACATTGGAGAGCTTGCCTAGAATGGGGCGAGAATGGCAAAATTTAACAGTCGACTTTGAGAGAGTTCAATCAATTCATCCCCCTCCCGAAGTTAAGCTAGAGGTTTTGGTGAGAGCATTTCAGGATGTGCTACATCGTTTAGATATGGAGTCCGCGCATTTGGTTGAAAGGGAACCTCTTTCGGTTCGTGCACGGATGAGCAGTGTTCTTTCCATAGCCAAAGCTGGGATGTTTACTGCATTCTATGATTTTTTTACCGCCGAAGAAGGACGGCCCGGGGCGATAGTGACTCTAATCGCCGTCTTAGAGTTGCTTAAAGAGTCAATGATTGAAATTGTTGAGGCGGAGAAGGACGGTCTTATATATATAAAGGTAGTGGTATGATCCTATGAACCAAGAAACACTTAAGTCAGCTATAGAAGCGATGCTTATGGTCGCGGATGAGCCAGTATCAGTAGGTCGGCTTGCGGCACTTCTTGAGAAACAACTTAGTGAAGCAGTTCCCCGAGACAAAGTTCGTCTAGCCATTGAGAGTCTAGTATCTGATTATGTTGGGCGCGGAGTCGAATTAGTGGAGGTTTCTGCTGGTTTTCGATTTCGTTCAAGCGCAGAGTATTCCAGTTTTGTTGGGGGGCTTTGGGAAGAGAGGAAGCCGCGGTACTCTAAAGCATTTCTCGAAACCTTAGCAATTATTGCTTATCGCCAGCCGGTAACTAGAGGGGAGATCGAGCATATCCGCGGGGTGGCAGTGAGCTCTAACATAATTAGATCATTGCTAGAGCGAGACTGGATTAAGGCGGTTGGTCACCGAGATGTGCCTGGACGACCAGTAATTTTTGCCACCACGAAAGAATTTCTAGATTATTTTGGTTTAAAAGCGGTAGATCAATTGCCGGGACTGCCAGAGATGACCGATTTGGATGCTACGCATGAAAAGTTTATTGTGAATGAGGGGGAGCCTAATGACACAAGCACCAATGAGTCGGATGAGTTGGAGGCGTCGGACGAGCGAAAACAGCTTGATGAAAGCGCAATAGCTGAGTGAGGAGGACTCAGCGAGATAGACCAATAGCAAAATCTACTGGTGAGAGAATTCAAAAAGCTTTGGCCCGTTCCGATTGGGGCTCTAGGCGGGAAATTGAACGGCTAATAAGAGACCAGCGGATAAAGGTAAATAATAATTTGGCTGTCTTAGGTTTAAGTATAAGACCCGGAGACTCTATCCAGTTAGATAATGGTAGAATCGTTGAGGTTGGTCGCGATAAACAAGAGTTGCAAGTGTTGCTTTACCATAAACCTGCAGGTGTGGTTTGCACTCGGAGTGACGAAGAAGGAAGGCCAACAATTTTTGAAAAGCTTCCGAGAATAAAGCATGGTCGTTGGCTAAATATTGGACGGCTTGACATAAATACTACTGGTCTTTTGCTGTTTACGAATAATGGCGAACTAGCTCATCGCTTAACTCACCCCAAATATAAAATTGACAGAGAGTATGCTGTTCGCGTGTTTGGGAATGTAAGTGAGAGAATGTTACTCGCTATAAGGAAAGGAGTGGAAGTTGATGGCGAAATCTACTCTTTTAATGACGTGGTGGCAGGAGAAGGGAGTGGTTCTAATAAATGGTTTTATTGCGTTGTACAGACGGGTAGGAACAGGGAGGTTCGTAAGATATGGGAATCTCAAGGAGTCACCGTGAGTCGCTTAATGCGTGTTAGATTCGGCAACATAATGCTTCCAACTGATCTGCGTCCGGGCCGAAATTTGGAATTAGGGACACCATTGGTAAAAGAACTATGTGCTTTAGTTGGCTTAGAGGGTAGCGACGAGTTTGAGAGCAATTAGCGCTCAAATGGGCTGTCCTTTCACAAGGGATGAGATTGCTATTGGCTTAGGGGTATAATATTGAAAAATAGCAACATTTTCAAATTAGGTTGGTTTTATGAGAAAGGCTTTAGTCGCTGGCAATTGGAAGATGAACGGGACTATAAATGATGTTAAAGAACTGACTTCTAAGATCTGTCAAACAGAACGGAATGACGTTGACATAATGCTTGCACCCTCGTTTGCGCATATGCATAGTGTTAATGAAATTCTTAGCGGGACAAATGTTCTTTTAGCTGGACAGGACTGCTCTGAGTTCGATCAAGGCGCTTTCACTGGTGAGACTAGCGCGGATATGTTAGCTGATTTGGGTTGCACTCATGTGATCGTGGGTCACTCCGAACGCCGGCAATTTTTCGGTGATGATGACTTGCGAGTCGCTCGGAAAGCAAGAAAAGCTGAGATTAAAGGGCTCTGTCCTATAGTTTGTGTTGGTGAAACTTTAGAAGAAAGAGATAGCGGTAAGACGATAGAGGTGATTGAGAGACAATTGTGTGCCGTTTTTGAGATGATTGAAAATAAATTTGTTATTGCCTATGAACCTGTTTGGGCCATTGGTACTGGGAAGTCGGCTACGCCGGAAATGGCGCAAGAGGTGCACGAGAATATACGGAAGTACTCGGCTGTGCATTCTCCCGTTAATGGATCAGATCTTCGTATTCTTTACGGAGGCAGTGTGAAGCCTAATAATGCGGATGAGTTATTTTCTATGTCGGATATAGATGGTGGTTTGATTGGCGGCGCGTCGTTAGACTCCGAGTCCTTTTTAAAAATATGCTGCTCAGCGGCTAAACTGATAAATTAGAGAAATTTTATGTCGTTACTTTTAACTGGTTTGTTGGTACTGCAGGTTGTTCTGGCGGTACTTTTGGTGGGATTAGTTCTGATTCAACAAGGCAAAGGTGCAACTGCTGGTGCTGGATTTGGAGGTGGTGCTTCTGGTACCGTGTTCGGTTCGCGAGGTTCGGGATCGTTCATAACTCGTATGACAGCTGTTATTGCCACGTTTTTTCTGTTGAATAGTCTGTTCTTAGCGTACTTGTATGCGAACAATTCGCAATCTGATAGTTTGCTAGATAAAGTGTCGACGGAAGTTAGCTCTGATAGTGACAATGTCGTGTTACCTGGCTTAAACTCGACTAAAGATGCGCCGGTCATTCCAGAGTAAGATTTTTTTTGTAATTTAGAACATTAGAGACTAAAAACGCGATATAATTAACAGCGGTTCAAAAGCGTTCACAGATTTGTACGGGTTTGTTCTTTTATTCTTTGCCCTGTTACCGAAATCTAGCCGATGTGGTGGAATTGGTAGACACGCTGTCTTGAGGGGGCAGTGCCGAAAGGCGTCCCGGTTCGAGTCCGGGCATCGGCACCAGACTTATAGGCTGTTCGCGTAATGTTTGATCTTGATAATGTTGGCTTTGGGCAGTGAAGTTTAGGTGCGTAGAGGTTTGTGTGACGGGTGGAAAGAAATATGGCATGAATTTGGTAAAATTCGGTCGGTGCTAAGTTGAATTTTTAAGGGAGCTGCTTAAAAAGTGTTAGAGCTATATTTACCTATACTAATTTTTGTGGTCATAGGCGTCGGCGTCGGCGTAGCGTCACTAGCGGCTAGTGTAGGGATTGGTGAAATATTGGGTGTCCGCAAACCAGATAGTGAAAAAAATTCGCCTTTTGAATGTGGGTTCGAGGCATTTGAAGACGCTCGAATGAAGTTTGATGTCCGATATTACCTTGTCGCGATACTTTTCATTATTTTCGATTTGGAAATTGCATTTTTCTTTCCTTGGGCCGTGGTTTTGGATGATATTGGCGCTTATGGTTTTTGGGCTATGATGATATTTTTAGGTATTCTTGTTGTTGGGTTCGTATATGAGTGGCGCAGAGGAGCTTTAGAATGGGAATGAGTGAAGTTCAAGAAAAAGGCTTTGTTACCACTTCAGTTGACACTATCGTTAATTGGGCGCGGACAGGTTCTATGTGGCCGATGACTTTTGGCTTAGCCTGCTGTGCAGTTGAGATGATGCATGCTGGGGCCGCTCGATACGATTTGGATCGTTTCGGTGTGGTCTTTCGTCCTAGCCCAAGACAGTCTGATGTGATGATTGTAGCTGGAACGTTAGTTAATAAAATGGCTCCTGCACTGCGCAAAGTATACGATCAAATGACTGAGCCAAAATGGGTCATATCGATGGGTTCGTGTGCCAACGGTGGTGGTTATTATCACTATTCGTACGCGGTCACTCGGGGGTGCGACCGAATTGTTCCTGTTGATGTTTATGTTCCCGGATGTCCCCCCACCGCAGAGGCTTTGCTTTTCGGCGTGATGCAGTTGCAAAATAAGATAAAGCGAACTAACACTATTAGTCGCAAGAGTTAAGGCTAGAATGTCTAAGAAAAATACAGCATTGTTAACGACACTGGCCGATATACTTGGTGAGCGTTTGGTATCCTCAAGTGACGCATTGCATGAGATTACTATAGAGATCTTATCAGATGATTTGCTAAGTGTAATGAGATTGTTAAAGGAAGTAGAGAGCCTGCAATTCCATCAGTTAATCGATCTAAGCGCGGTAGATTACTTAGAGTACGGGAAGGCTGATTGGCAAACACAAAGCGCCTCGTCGGATGGCTTTAGCCGAGGCGTAGGTGCTACAGAAATATCCGATAGCGTTGAGAAGAGCCGCAGATTTTGCGTGGTGTACCATCTCTTATCCGTAGAACACAATTATAGGTTGAGAGTTAAGTGTTATTTAGGCGAGGAATCTCCGAGACTTCATTCTGTAGCCGAGATCTGGGCAGTCGCAGATTGGTACGAAAGAGAAGCGTTTGATCTATTTGGTATTTTATTTGATAACCATCCTGATCTGAGGCGGATACTTACTGACTATGGCTTCATAGGGCATCCATTTAGAAAGGATTTTCCGTTGGAAGGCTATGTCGAAGTGAGATACGACCCTGAGAAAAAACGTGTTGTGAATCAACCCGTAAGCATTGAACCGAGGACTTTAGTTCCTAAGGTGATACGTGAAGAAGATTGGTTGCATTCCTCTAAGTCCCTAAGCGAGGTAGAAGATGCCTGAGATCCGAAATCTTACGATGAATTTTGGGCCTCAGCATCCGGCTGCCCACGGTGTTTTGCGATTGATTCTTGAAATGGATGGTGAAGTTATTGAGCGCGCAGATCCCCATATTGGTTTACTGCACCGAGGTACTGAAAAATTAGCTGAAAATAAGCCGTACAATCAAAGTATTGGCTATATGGATCGTTTAGATTACGTGTCAATGATGTGTAATGAGCACGCTTACGTGCTTGCTATAGAGAAATTACTTCAAATAACACCTCCTGTTCGAGCGCAGTATATCAGAGTGATGTTTGACGAGGTGACGCGTATACTTAACCACTTGATGTGGCTAGGGGCGCATGGACTAGATATTGGGGCGATGACAATGTTCCTCTACTGTTTTCGGGAGAGGGAAGATCTGATGGACTGCTATGAGGCAGTATCAGGTACTCGAATGCACGCGACTTACTACCGGCCAGGTGGGGTCTATCGCGATCTGCCCGAAACGATGCCTCAATATGAAGTGTCAAAGTGGCGTAGCGAGAAAGAGGTCCAGAAGCTTAACGAAAACCGTTCTGGTTCCTTATTAGATTTCTTACAAGATTTCGTCGATCGTTTTCCTGCGTGCGTTGATGAGTATGAGACTTTACTAACTGACAATCGTATATGGAAGCAAAGAACAGTAGACATAGGAATTGTCACTCCTGAAAGAGCACTCGAATTGGGTTTTACTGGCCCAATGTTAAGAGGGTCTGGGGTTGTTTGGGATCTGCGAAAAAAACAACCCTATGAGGTTTATCGAGAGTTAGATTTTGATATTCCTGTTGGTACTAACGGTGATTGCTATGATCGGTATTTAGTTCGTGTTGAAGAAATGCGGCAGTCTGCCAAAATTATAGGTCAGTGTATAAATTGGCTTAAGGTTAATCCTGGTCCTGTAATTCTGCAAGATCCCAAACTAGTAGCCCCTGATCGTGAGTCTATGAAGGGAGATATGGAATCGCTGATTCATCACTTTAAGCTTTTTACGGAAGGTTATTGTGTGCCTAGGGGCGAGGCATATGCTGCGGTGGAGCATCCAAAAGGAGAATTTGGTATCTACTTAGTGTCAGATGGAGCGAACAAGCCTTATCGGGTTAAAGCACGCGCATCCGGCTTTGCGCATTTGTCCGCCATGAACGAAATGGTTCAAGGTCACATGTTATCTGATGTTGTAGCGGTCATAGGTACAATGGATATTGTTTTTGGGGAAGTAGACCGTTAGGCAAAGTTGTGATGGAAGATTCTGTGGACACTATATTATCTGAACACGCTAGAGCATTAATAGATGGATGCTTGAAAAAGTACCCTGAAGACCAGAAACAGTCGGCTATTTTGTCCGCTTTAACTGAGGTGCAGCACGAAAATCAGGGCTTTTTAACAGAAAGCTTAATGGATGCAGTAGCTGATTATTTGGATATGCCTAGGATTGCGGTGTATGAAGTCGCTAGTTTTTACTCAATGTTTGAGACAAAGCCTTGTGGAAGGAACTGTGTGGCTATTTGTACAAACATTTCTTGTATGTTGCGCGGAAGCGACGAGATAGTTGAGCACATTGAAAATAAGCTAGGTATTAGTTTGGGCGAATCTACTCCGGATGGTCGTATTTTCTTGAAAAGAGAAGAGGAGTGCCTTGCAGGATGTTGTGGCGCTCCAATGATGCAGGTCAATCATGTCTATCACGAACATCTTACCATTGATGGCGTTGACGAGATTTTGGATAATCTAAAATGAAGAATAATATTCAGCTAAATCAGACGTGCTATGAAACTCGGCAATTTGAGCAACCGTGGACGCTAGAAAGTTATCGGAAAATAGGTGGTTATACTGCCTGGGAAAATATCCTCCAAAAAAAGACCTCTCCTCAAGAGATTGTTGAGGCTGTAAAGGCTTCGGGTTTGCGCGGTCGTGGGGGAGCCGGCTTTCCAGCTGGAGTAAAGTGGGGTTTTATCGGTAAAGGTGATATGCAAAAGTACTTGGTGTGTAACTCTGATGAGAGTGAACCGGGCACCTGTAAAGATCGGGATATATTGAGATTTAACCCACATGCCTTGATAGAAGGCATGGCTATTGCGGGTTATGCAGTTGGCGCTACAGTTGGATATAACTATATGAGAGGAGAGTTTATGGATGAGCCAGCCATACGCTTTCAGAATGCACTAGCGGAAGCTTACGAATTAGGTTTGCTTGGTAAAAATATTAATGGTTCAGGAATTGATTTCGAGTTGTACGACCATTTAGGTGCGGGCGCGTACATATGCGGAGAAGAGACAGCTCTTCTCGAATCTTTGGAGGGGAAAAAAGGACAGCCACGATTTAAGCCCCCTTTCCCCGCTATGTATGGTCTTTACGGAAAACCCACTATCATTAATAACACCGAGTCCTTGGCTACTGTGCCTACTGTTATGCGTAAAGGCGCTGATTGGTTTGCGGAACTAGGAAAACCTAATAATGGTGGCACAAAGATTTTCTCAGTCAGCGGGCATGTGCAAAAGCCTGGTAATTTTGAAGTGCCCATGGGTACCTCTTTTAGAGAGTTATTGGAGCTTGCAGGGGGGCTTTTCGAAGGGAGAAGTTTGAAGGCAGTGATTCCTGGTGGTTCCTCGGTTCCGGTTCTATCGGGTGAAAAGATGCTTGACATTGATATGGACTATGACTCGATAGCTGAAGCAGGGTCGATGCTTGGTTCTGGCGCAGTGATTGTAATGGACGATACCACTGACATGGTTAAGGTATTGCGCCGCGTCTCTCGATTTTATTATGCCGAATCGTGTGGGCAGTGTACGCCTTGCAGAGAAGGTACTGGTTGGCTGTATCGAATGCTGGACAGAATAATTAAAGGACAGGGACAGACCGAAGATATTGAGCGTCTCGATGCGGTAGCGGGGAAGATAGCAGGGCATACTATCTGTGCTTTAGGCGACGCCGCGGCTATGCCGGTCCAGAGTTTTGTGAAAGAGTTTTATAATGAGTTTGTTCATTACATCGAGCATGGATATAGCATTTTAGATAATAAGGACGACTCAGCCGCCGCTTGAAGCATCTGATAATAATTATGAGTAATACCGATAAAATCAAAATAGAAGTAGATGGACGTGAAATCGATGCCGATCCGGGGTCTATGTTGATCGAGGCCACTGATGCTGCGGGAATTTACGTGCCTAGGTTCTGCTATCACAAGAACCTAACGGTAGCGGCAAACTGTAGAATGTGTCTTGTGGAAGTTGAACGTGCCCCCAAGCCGATGCCAGCGTGCGCGACGCCGGTGTCAGAAGGAATGAAAGTATTCACTCGTTCAGAAAAAGCGACGGCCGCACAACATGCTACAATGGAATTTTTACTTATCAATCATCCTCTCGATTGCCCTGTCTGCGACCAAGGTGGCGAATGTGAGTTGCAAGATCTGGCTATGGGGTATGGAAGTGGGGTATCCCAGTTCACCGAAGGGAAAAGGGTTGTTCAGGACAAAGATATAGGGCCACTAGTTCAAACTGAGATGACTCGATGTATACACTGTACGAGGTGCGTAAGGTTTGGAGAAGAGATCGCTGGTCTGCGGGAATTAGGCGCTACGGGTCGTGGCGAGAATATGGAAATTGGAACCTACGTAGAAAAGGCGATGCGTTCTGAACTATCTGGTAACGTCATTGATCTCTGTCCTGTTGGAGCTTTAACTAACAAGCCATATAGATTTTCTGCCAGAGCCTGGGAGTTGAAACAGGTAGCTGGTATTGCGCCGCACGACTGCTTGGGCTCAAATTTATATTTTCATGTAAAAGGACAGCAGGTAAAACGCATCGTCCCTAAAGAAAATATCGATATAAATGAGACGTGGCTTTCTGACAGAGATAGATACAGTCATGAGGGTATGCATCACCAGAGTAGGCTGTCTAGCCCAAGGATAAAGCGAAATGGTCAGTGGATTGATTGTGACTGGGAGACCGCATTTTCTCGAGTTACTAGTCTGCTGAAAGAACATCCTCTTGAGAATGCCAATGACCTGGTTGGGTTGGCATCTCCTTCTTCCACCACTGAAGAGTTTTATTTGTTTCAGAAATTGTTACGGGGTTTGGGCTCAAATAGTGTCGATCATCGGCTGCGACAAGTTGATTTCAGGAAGCAGATTAGTGAGCCATTTTTCCCAAATGCGGATGATAGCTTAAGTAGCCTAGAGCAGGCAGACGCGGTATTAATCGTTGGCTCTTATCCCAGACATGAGGCCCCATTATTAAACTTACGTATTCGAAAAGCTGTATTGAAAGGTGCTAAAGTTATCTACATTGATACTCACGGCCGGCCATTCAATTACTCCGTTAGCAAAGAAGTAATAATGAAGCCCTCCAAACTAGCTTCTTATTTGAAGGAGCTTTCGGAGAGTATCATTAGACTAGATGATACTTCTGAGCAGGGCGAGCCGTCGGAAATAGATTCATTGGCTGGTTTGCTTGTCAACTCTAAGGCGCCTTTTTTGGTTTGTGGCTCGACAATTCAATGCCATGTTGATCGCTCCATTTTAATTGAACATATCAATAGTATTGCTTCAAAGTTAGGTGCTAAAAAATTCACGGTTGAAAGCGGTGCCAACTCGGCAGGAGCCTGGCTAGCTGGTGCGATACCTCACCGTGGAGCCGGCGGAGAAGTTCTTCCCGAACACGGCGTGGACTCACGTGAGGCACTTACTTCCACAAACCGTGGATACATTCTCATGGGCATTGACCCTTTGATGGATACTGCCGTTCCCAGTGAAACGAGACAATCTCTAAGTGAGGCGGAATTTGTCATCTCTATCTCATCATTTGCTACCGACAGTTTATTAGAGTTATCTGACGTTATACTTCCTATGGCACTTTATGCCGAAAATGAGGGTTGTTTCGTTAACGCTACTGGGACAGTGCAAAATTTTAATTCAGCGGTAAAGCCTTTTGGGGAATCGCGGCCAGCCTGGAAAATTTTGAGAGTTTTGGGGTCTAGGCTTAGCCTGTCAGGATTTGATGCTATTGAAGTTGCAGACGTACTAGGGGATTCGTTGCACCGCTGGATGGCTAGAGGATTTGTGGCTCCCGAGTGCGACAAAAAAGAAACACCTTTAGTCCTTGATACTGATAGTTTAGAAATGATTGTGGAAATCCCTATGTACCGGGGCGATAGTTTGGTTCGTCACGCTGATTCACTACAGAAGACATTAGGGATCGAAAAGGTGGTGAGGATCTGTTCAAATACGGCTTCATCGTTGAGCTTGGCAGACAGAGAAAGGGTCACTGTGCGTCTTGGTGATAGGGCTGCACTTGCGGAAGTTGTTTTAGATGATGCGATTTCGCAGGGGGCGGTGCACGTGTTAGGAGCTTGCCCTGAATTATTAGATGTCCTTGATAATTGCGCTCAAGTTTCTCTAGAGAAAACTCTGATAGGTGCTTCATGAGTCCTATAGCATTGGTAGAGCAGATTCTTGAGCCGCTACTTTATCCTTCTTTAGTGGTCGTGGTAGTGATTATTCTAAAAATTTTGGCAATCATGCTTCCTCTAATGGCCGCTGTTGCGTACACAACTTTGGCAGAACGAAAAGTTATAGGTTACATGCAGGTAAGGATTGGCCCTAATCGGGTTGGCCCGAGAGGGTTGTTGCAGCCAATTGCCGATGCTTTAAAATTAATGTGTAAAGAGTTGATCGTTCCAACTGGTTCGAGTCGCTTTTTATTTCTGCTAGCTCCAATTTTGGCTCTGGGTCCTGCACTGGCGGCTTGGGCAGTTATCCCTTTTGGTTCCGAGATGGTCCTTGCTGATATCAACGCTGGGTTACTTTACGTCTTGGCCCTGACTTCGCTTGGGGTTTATGGAATTATTATCGCGGGCTGGGCGTCTAATTCAAAATATGCGTTCTTAGGCGCTATGAGATCAGCCGCACAAATCGTCTCCTATGAAATCGCCATGGGTTTCGCACTAGTCGGAGTTCTAGTTGCGGCGCGAAGTTTAAATTTAGGTGATATTATCGAAGCTCAACGAGGCACTCTAGGTATTTTTAGTTGGTTTTGGTTACCATTATTCCCCTTGTTTTTAATTTATTTTATTGCTGGAGTTGCCGAAACCAATAGAGCGCCTTTTGATGTCAGCGAGGGTGAATCCGAGATCGTGGCGGGCTTTCACGTTGAGTATGCAGGAATGGCATTCGCACTATTTTTCTTAGCTGAATATGCCAATATGATTTTGATTTCGGCACTAACAGCGATCATGTTTCTTGGTGGTTGGTTGTCTCCTTTAAGCTTTATCCCTGACGGAATTCATTGGTTTTTGCTAAAAACTGGGGGTTTTTTGTTTCTATTTCTTTGGTTTAGAGCAACTTTCCCGAGATATCGCTATGATCAAATCATGCGACTAGGATGGAAGATATTTCTTCCAATAACAATAGTGTGGGTAATGCTAGTCGCCGCGATGGTCGTCTGGCAACTACCTCCTTGGTTTGTAAATTAGTTTCGGGGATAGTGGATGGGTAAATGTATTAATTTTTTAAAAAGTCTGACCTTGTGGGAGCTTCTCAAAGGACTTGGCCTGACCGGTAAGAGGCTTGTTACCCGAAAAGTAACGGTTCAATATCCCGAAGAAAAAACACCTCAATCTGCGCGGTTTCGAGGCTTGCATGCGTTGAGACGCTACCCCAATGGAGAGGAGCGGTGCATTGCATGTAAGTTGTGCGAGGCAGTGTGTCCTGCTCTAGCTATTTCCATTGAGTCGGAGGTGAGAGACGATGGCAGTAGGCGCACTTCTAAATATGAGATAGATTTAACTAAGTGCATTTTCTGCGGATTTTGTGAGGAGTCGTGCCCAGTTGATTCAATAGTTGAAACTCGACATTTTGAGTACCATGGAGAGGCACGTGGTGACCTTTTAATGACGAAAGAAAAATTATTAGCGAATGCCGACCGCTTTGAGGAACAGATCGCGTCTGATCGTCAAGCCGAAGCTAGATACCGGTAATGTGTTACTTATTTATGGGAGATGTGGTGGGGCATACGAAATTTCTGCGCTGGCACAAAAAATAAATGTTTGAACAAGTGCTATTTTATATTTTTGCGAGTATGGTTGTCCTGTCTGCCGTCATGGTTATCTGTATTAAGAACCCTGTTCATGCCGCCCTATTTTTAGTGTTAGCGTTCTTTTCAAGCGCCGGCTTATGGCTGTTGCTTGAGGCCGAGTTTCTCGCGATTGCGTTAGTGTTAGTGTATGTCGGTGCGGTTATGGTGCTATTTTTATTTGTTGTGATGATGCTAGATATTAATCTTGCAGAGTTGAGAGAGGGTTTTGCGCGCTATGTACCTGTCGCGCTTCTAGTTTCCGTAGGACTGTTAATTTCGCTTGGGTCTATTGTCGGTAGTGATAATTTCGGTCTCGAGAAAATTGCCGCAATTGAGCCTTACCCGAGTGATTATAATAATACTAGGTTTCTAGGGTTGGCGATGTATCGAGATTATATCTGGCCATTTGAGGTCGCTGCTGTGATCTTACTGGTAGCCATTGTTGCTGCGATCACGCTAACTCTAAGAACAACTCGGCAGACCAAGGCAGCGGATCCAGACCATCAAGTGTTAGTAAGAAGTACAGATCGATTGCGGGTCATCAAAGTGGTGCCCGAGGAAGAAGAGTAGGAGTTTAGCAAATGTTAGCACTATCAGACTTTCTGACCGTAGGAGCAATTTTATTTTGTTTGAGTGTCGCCGGAATAATTATAAATCGAAAAAATGTCATTATCCTGCTGATGTGTATCGAACTGATGCTGCTAGCTGTGAATACCAATTTTATTGCGTTTTCGCGGTTCGCTGATGATGTTTCGGGCCAAGTTTTCGTATTTTTTATTTTAACAGTAGCTGCGGCAGAAGCTGCCATTGGACTCGCGATTCTTGTAGTACTATTTCGAAATAAAAACTCAATTAATGTCGAAGATCTGGATGTAATGAAGGGTTGATGATTTCTATGAAACTGATGTGTTCAATTGAAGTAGGGAATAGTTGATAATGCAGAACCTGTGTTTAGCTATAGTACTGTCACCATTATTTGGAGCTCTGATTTCGGGACTGTTTGGTAAAAAGATAGGTCGCGCTGGAGCTCATTGGGTCACTATTATTGGCGTGGGAGTGTCATTTGTTCTCTCCTTAATTGTTTTTTGTAAATTAGTAGTTTGGGATGAGCCGGTCTTTAATCAAAATTTATATCTTTGGTTGTCGACTGGCGGGCTAAATTTTTATGTTGGCTTTTTGATAGACGAATTGAGCGCAACGATGATGTTAGTCGTTACCTTTGTTTCATGGATGGTCCACATTTACACCATTGGTTATATGCGTGACGATTCAGGTTACCAGAGGTTTTTTTCCTATATATCCCTTTTTACTTTCAGCATGTTGATGCTGGTTATGTCCAACAACTTCCTTCAACTTTTTTTCGGTTGGGAAGCTGTCGGAGTTGTCTCTTATTTGCTGATAGGCTTCTGGTTTAAGAAAGACACTGCTATATACGCTAATTTAAAGGCATTCTTGGTTAACCGTGTGGGTGATTTTGGTTTTCTGCTCGGTATATGCTGCGTATTCATGTACTTTGGCAGTCTTGACTATGGCACAGCATTCTCTATGGCTCCTGGAATAGAAGATGACGTAATGGTAGTAATGCCAGGCTATGAATGGTCTGTGATGACCGTTATGTGTTTACTTCTTTTTGTTGGTGCTATGGGTAAGTCTGCGCAAGTGCCCCTGCATGTGTGGTTGCCTGATTCAATGGAAGGTCCGACTCCAATCTCAGCCCTGATTCACGCCGCCACTATGGTTACCGCCGGAATATTCATGGTTGCAAGAATGTCTCCATTATTTGAGTTGTCGGAGGTTGCACTTACCACTGTACTTATCATTGGTTCAATCACTGCTTTTTTTATGGGGCTTTTGGGCTTGGTCCAGAGTGATATCAAACGCGTCGTCGCGTATTCAACTCTCTCCCAATTAGGTTATATGACGGTGGCTCTTGGTGTCTCAGCATACGCCGCGGGTATTTTTCATCTGTTTACGCATGCTTTTTTTAAAGCACTTCTATTCTTGGCAGCTGGCTCAGTGATAATGGGCATGCATCATCAGCAGGATATGCGAAAAATGGGTGGTTTGAAAAAGTATATGCCGATAACCTATTGGACTAGTTTGATAGGGTCTTTGGCGCTTATAGGCTTTCCCGGCTTCTCGGGCTTTTTTTCGAAAGATGCGATAATAGAAGCTGTGCACCTATCTCATATTCCTGGTGCCGGAATAGCGTATTACGCCATACTATCTGGAGTTTTTATTACTGCGTTATACTCGTTTAGATTAGTCTTTTTAGTTTTTCATGGAGAAGAACGTTTCGACGAGAAAACTAGGTCTCACTTGCATGAATCGCCGTCAGTTGTGACTATCCCTTTGCTGCTGCTAGCCGCTCTATCTGTTGGTTCGGGAGCGGTAGCGATTACGCCTATGTTGTTTGATGGATTTTTCGGTGAGGGGATATATGTCGCTGCTAGTCATGATGTCCTAGCCGAGCTTGGCACGCATTACCACGGCGTGCTAGGGATGATGATACATGGATTATCCCAACCTCCATTTTGGTTGGCAGCGGCTGGCGTATTCACTGCATGGTTTTGCTACCTTAGACGACCTGACATCCCCGCCAAAGCAGTTACCGTTGTAGGTGCGTTGCACAGGTTGCTGCTCGATAAATATGGGTTTGACCGATTTAATGACTGGTTTTTTGCCGGAGGGACAAGGCGCGTTGGGCAACTATTCTTTCGAGTGGGCGATGTAGCAATTATTGATGGGGCAGTCGTTAATGGTAGCGCAAAAGTTGTATCGTGGACCTCTCAAATTGCTCGCCGACTACAGTCAGGATTGCTATATCATTACGCCTTCGCGATGATACTTGGGTTGATTTTCCTTTTGATTGTATTCGTGCATCAATTTTTGCTCGCGAATTAGGTATCCTTTGATTTTTAAAATAATTGTATAAAGAAAGAACTTATATATGGGTGACGAAATACGATTTTTAAGCATACTTATTTGGTTGCCTATCTTAGGTGGTATGTCTGTTATTTTTTCGGGCGTACGCTTTTCTGAAATTTTCACGAAAATCCTCGCTTTATCCTTAAGCGTGATTACTTTCGCTATTTCTCTATTCATTTGGAGTCGATTCAACAATGATCTTGGTTCCATGCAGTTCACGGAGTTAGCTCAATGGATCCCAGCTTTTGGAATACAGTATGCACTAGGTATTGACGGTATAGCTCTCCCGCTGATTATGTTGACCACATTTACCACTTGTATAGTTGTATTGGCTGGTTGGCTAGTTATTAAGGATAGGCAAGGGTTTTATCTGGGAGCATTCCTTCTTTTGGAAGGGCTAATGATAGGTGTTTTCAGTTCTCTGGATGCCGTATTGTTTTACGTGTTTTGGGAGGCAATGCTAATCCCTATGTTTCTGATCATTGGGATATGGGGAGGACCACGCAGAGTCTATGCTACGATAAAATTCTTCTTGTATACCTTTATGGGTTCACTCTTCATGCTAGTCGCACTTCTTTACCTGTATTTTAAAGGTGGGACTTTTGACGTATTAGCTCTGCACAGTCTTGGTCTGACAATGTTAGAGCAAAAATGGATATTTATTGCATTTCTATTAGCCTTCGCGGTTAAAGTACCTATGTGGCCCGTGCACACATGGTTACCCGATGCTCACGTCGAAGCGCCGACCGGTGGATCTATTATATTGGCTGCTGTCATGCTCAAACTAGGGGGGTACGGCTTTTTACGTTTTAGTCTGCCTATAGCTCCCGATGCTTCGATGGCTTTTGATGGTTTGATGATCGCTTTGTCACTAATTGCTATCGTTTACATTGGCTTTGTTGCTTTGGCGCAGCAGGATATGAAAAAATTGATTGCCTATTCCTCAATCTCGCATATGGGGTTTGTGACGCTCGGTTTCTTTGTGATTTTTCAGGTTGCGACTAACACTGGAGATTGGATGCAAGCGAGTGCTGGAATCGAAGGAGGAATGATTCAGATGATCTCGCATGGGTTTATCTCCGGCGCAATGTTCTTATGCGTTGGTGTCCTATACGATCGAATGCATAGCCGAGAGATAGGTGATTATGGTGGCGTAGTGAATACGATGCCAATATTCGCCTCATTTATGCTTTTGTTTGCGATGGCGAATGCAGGTCTGCCTGGTACTTCAGGTTTTGTAGGAGAGTTTATCGTGATACTCACTGCATTCAAGGCTCAATTTTGGTACGCATTTCTAGCAGCTACCACTTTGATTTTAGGCGCAGCGTATACATTATGGATGTACAAACGGGTTGCTTTTGGTGAAATAAAAAATCCGAAAGTGATGGAACTGGTAGACGTCGATAAACGAGAGTTTTTTATGCTGGCATCGCTGGCAGCTATGGTGCTTTTATTTGGCATATGGCCCGATCCCTTATTTGAGATGATGCACGCGAGTGTTGAGCAGTTAGCGCAACATATATCGGTATCTAAACTTCCTTAGGCTGATTTTATGAACGATCTTAGTTTAATAATGCCAGAAATTCTTCTCACTGGTTTTGTCTGCTTGTTGCTCATGGTAGATGTTTATCGCAAGCCTTCTTCGGGTGGGGTCACTTTTTGGACTGCGGTAGTGTCGGTCGGTATTGTCCTAGTGAGCATCGTCACCTACTGGCCCGCGGAAAAATCAACTGGATTTTCTGAAACGCTGGTTATAGACCCCATGTCTATATTGCTTAAGCTGGTCCTTTTAATTTCACTGCTATTCAACTTTTTTTACGCGCGCGAATATTTTAAACGAAGCGGCAAAGGACAGTCTGAATTTTATATCCTCGCAATATTCTCGGCGTTGGGCATGATGGTACTGATATCCGCTCAAAGTTTATTAACCTTGTATCTGGGGTTAGAGTTATTGTCTCTTTCATTATATGCGATGGTGGCGATGGAACGAGATTCGGCTTTAGCCTCCGAAGCTGCAATGAAATATTTTATATTAGGAGCGTTATCCTCTGGGATGCTGTTGTACGGCATTTCTATGCTTTATGGCGTTAGCGGAACACTCAACTTAGCGGAACTAGCAGAATATTCTGTCAGAGGTGATCAAAGTTTGTTGCTTGTTTTTGGTCTTGTGTTTGTACTAGTCGGTATCTCGTTTAAGTTGGGGATAGCACCTTTTCATATGTGGGTACCCGACGTCTATCAGGGAGCATCGACTCCCGTCACTTTGTTCATAAGTTCCGCCCCCAAGATAGCTGCGTTTGCGATGGCGATAAGAGTATTGGTGGATGGTTTGCCTGGTTTGTCCATCCAATGGAGCGCTATGTTAACCATACTGGCTGTAACATCTATCGCGATTGGTAATATAGTGGCTATTGCTCAGACAAATATTAAACGCATGTTAGCTTATTCGACGATTTCTCATATGGGATTTTTGATCCTGGGGGTCATTGCTGCAACCGCACAAGGGTACGCGGCATCAATGTTTTACGTAATCATTTACGCGATAACGAGTATGAGCGCGTTTGGTATAATTATACTTTTGGTAAGTAAGTCAAAGGCACCTGAATTGATTAATGACTTTGCTGGTCTGGCGAAAACGAGACCTTGGATAAGTTTTATTTCTATGGTGGTTATTTTTTCACTGGCTGGCGTACCTCCATTTGCAGGCTTTTGGGCTAAATGGTTTGTGCTGAAAGAATTGATTGCTTCAGGGAGTGTGGTTGTCGCAGCCGTCGCGGTTATTTTTTCTCTTATAGGTGCTTACTATTATCTGAGGGTGGTCAAAATTATGTATTTTGATGAGCCAGCCCCAGACTCTCACGCTGGTAATCAGCCGTCATTAGGCACGTATGTCTTCACTCTTAATGGTGCTCTTATTTTGTTTCTCGGCTTGTTCCCAGGGGTTCTTATGCATTACTGCTTAGTCGCCATGCAGGCGTACTGAACTAGATAATTCCGAACGAGAACTAAGGGGGAGGTAAGGTCTATAGGTTAATAGTGCCTCCTAGCTCGGCCCCTACCGAAATACTCTTTTCGTGTGTCTCAAATTTTTCCCAAGATGCAAAGTTTCTGCTTGTCAGTAAGATGACGGTTGAACCCATGTTGAAGCGCCCCAATTCAGTACCTCTCAGGATCTTTTCACTCTGCAGGGGGTGCAAAGTATCGGGTTTTAAATTGTGTTTTGGCCTATTGATAAACCTACTTTGTAAGTGTGTGTAGACCTCAAAGCTTCCAACATTTAGCGCTCCGACCATCACAAGCGCGAAGTAGCCACTATCACTTTCATATACAATCGACGCGCGCTCATTCACACAGAACAGGTTGTTGATGTTGTTTACTGTATTTTTATTGACCGAGAACAGATGCCCGGGGGTGTAGCGTAAAAAGCGAGCTTCACCATCACTTGGCATGTGAATTCGATGATAATTATAGGGAGCAAGGTATATTGTGTGATAGGTACCGTCTGAAAATAACGCGACTAACTTCTCATCGCCCAGTAAACTCTTTAACGAGTACTGCCTCCCCTTAGCCTGAATAAGCGTTTCACCCTTTATATCTCCGGAACGACTAATAGTTCCGTCTGCTGGACTAGTTACTTTTCTTCGATCAAAGGGTTGGGGTCTCGCGTTCTTTGCAAGCTCTCGGGTGAAAAACTGATTAAATGTCGAGTAAGCCGACGGATCTTTTATTTTCGCATCAGACATATCGACCTTATAAACATAAATATAGAGACGTATGATCAGGCTGCTTAAGTGACCAAGCTGTAAGCGCGAACCTATTCCGAATAATGCTGACAGTGCCTTTTTTGGTAGAACTTTTTGGAGGAGGACGAACATAGCTGGTATCTTGAGTTAGGAGTTTTTAATGGGTAACGAAAATTGCCAATCGCTGTTTTCTCCGCAAAATGCAGAAAATGAGATCAGCTGATCAGTATTGAATTGCTCTGATTGTTTTATGCCTAACATTAAGTGGATTCCACCAGGTTCAGCCTCTAGTACCTGATTCGGTAATAACATCAAACGGCCTACCGGGTGCATTCTTGTGATTCCATCACTATTTGTGAGGGATGAGTGGATCATAACTTTTACGAACTGATCGGCGCTAAATTTATTTATGATTTGAGTTTCTTGGCTATTATTTTTGATTGAAAAGTAGGCAGCTGTGTACTTAGTTCCCGGTAGTGGCTTTTTGACCCACCCATCTAGGAGCTCCAGCGAGTCGCACGCAATAATTATATTTGGGCATAGGACTATCATGAACGAAGCCAAAAATAATTGGATTTTACTCATCATAGATTCCTTGGTAAAACGAAAGGATATTCTGGAATCGCTCAGTGATCTGTAACGAGTTGTGCGGAGGGGTGAGTACACTTGCCATATGTCCAGACGGGTCTATAAAGAAAATACCGGACGAGTGCTCAATAGTGTAGTCGTCACCTACTTCATCAATTTTCATGAAGAGCGTATTGAAGGATCTGGCTACAGCTTTTAATTCATCGGTAGTCCCCGTTACAGCGATGAGATCTTGAGAGAAGTAGCTTGCGTACTTAGCTAGATTGGGAAGCGTATCTCTCTCAGGGTCTACCGATATAAAGACAGTTTGTAGTGCGAAATCCGAACCACTTTCTGCTCTTAGCGCTTTAGCCGCCTTGGTCATAGCTTGAAGAGCCATAGGACAGATATCAGGACAATTCGCGAATCCGAAAAAGACGAGGGACCATGTGTTCTTGAAATTATCTAAGGTGAATGTTTCACCATACTGGTTATTCAGTTGTAACGGCTTTATCAACGGGGGATCGGGCCAAAGTATCCCCTCCATATGCGGACTATTATGTTCCGTAGTCATAGTTTTGGAGATCAGTATTCCAGATAAAAACGCCATTACTAATATGCTGGCATAAACTATATATAAAATTTTGATCTTGGCTGAGCTCATATAGAAACTGCAATTAAAATAGTGAAGACTTTAATACTCATGCGCTATAGATTAGGTGATTCGACCAGTTTTGAGAGCCTTGTATCGCGCTAAAATCGCAGCTGTTGAAGGATCACTTTGATTGCAGCTAGCCTCTGAGTCTATGTCATCGATAATCGACGAAGCAAAAGCTTTTCCAAGCTCAACACCCCACTGATCAAAAGGGTTTATATTCCAGACGGTGCTTTGTACAAACGTCTTATGTTCATAAAGTGATATTAATGCACCTAGAGTTTTAGGATTAAGCTCGTCCATATAAATTAGCGATGAGGGACGGTCACCGCGTAGCTTTTTATAATCTTCGATATTATTTTCTCGTTCATTGCCCAACATTAACGCGCGCGATTGCGCAAGACAGTTAGCTACGATCATATCTTGGTGCTTTTCATATCCCGGAGATGCCTTTAGAGCGAGTATAAAGTCTACAGGTATCTGGTGAGTGCCTTGGTGCAGTAGTTGGCAAAAACTATGTTGGGCATCGGTGCCTGAGGCACCCCAGGTGACCGGTGCGGAGTGATAGTCAATAGTAGTGCCATCCAATGAAATACTTTTTCCATTGCTTTCCATTTCTAGTTGCTGGAGGTACATCGGCAGACTGCTAAGCCTATGTTCATAAGGGATTATTGCTAAGCTGGTACTTTTGAGAAAGTTTGTATTCCAGATGCCAACCATGCCGAGGATTACAGGTAGGTTTTTCTCTAGAGGTGCCGTCTTGAAGTGGCTATCTACCGCAGCAGCACCAGATAAGAAATCCACATACACGTCATAGCCATATTTCAATGCAATAGGCATACCCATGGCAGACCATACTGAGTATCTACCCCCAACCCAATCAGGTATCCTTAATATATTTTCTTTCTCGATTCCAGTTGCATTGGCTTTAGCACTATTCGCTGTGATTGCTATAAATTGGTTTTTTAGAGACGTCTCTTTAGATAATGTGGATTTTAGCCAATCCCTTGCGGACTCATAGTTTCTAAGTGTTTCGGATGTGCCGAATGACTTGGATGCCACTACGAAAAGAGTTTTATGGGCTGATAGAGATGAGACTAAGTTCCTGAATTTTTCTCCGTCCAAATGATCCAAGAAGTGAATGTTTATCGCCGATGTTGCTTCCTCTCGCAAGGCTTCGATTACAAGTTTAGGACCTAAATTAGAGCCTCCGACCCCAATCATCACCACATCAGAAAAACTTTCACCGTAATCGTTACACTTCTCTCCAGAGCGGATGGCATTCACCAGTATTTTTAACCGCGCTTTTGATCCTTCCGCTTCAGCGATAAAACTTTTCGGAACCCAGCTTTCAGTATCTGATGAAGCGCGAAGCGCCACGTGCAGAGCGGGCCGATCCTCAGTGACGTTGACATGGACTCCAGTGAACAAGTTAGTTATCTTTTCTTTTATATCGCACTTGTTCGCTAGCTCAAGTAATGAGGAAAGTGTCTGCTTGTCTAGACGGTTTTTAGAGGCATCCAAAAACAACCCTGCGGCTTCGAAAGTGAAGTCGCTTACTCTATTTGGATCCGCAGAAAATAAATCGATAATAGAAGTATTTTGAAGGTGTGTCGCATACTTGCGGAGTTGGGCTACCTGCTTTTGAGACTTCATAGTAATTTGCGCGTTTGATTCAAGGCTTTGGCAGCACGCACTTCACTTAACCGCGTTTGATGATTTCTTTCCATTAGCGCAGCTCTTCGACTATCGTTAAGACTGTCTATGCAGTTGTGGCAGGAGATTCCGTATTCATATTCTTTTAATCGTCGGTCGTCAGGGGAGAGTGGTTTACGGCAACCGTGGCATTTTTCGTAGTCTGCTGGTTCTAGGTTCGCGTCTACCGCTACTCTATCATCAAATACAAAGCAGTCCCCTTCCCACATAGAGTACTCCTTGGTGCTGTCTTGTAGGTAGGAAAGAATTCCGCCTTTGAGTTGAAAGATCCGCTTATGACCAAGTTCTAGGAGGTGTGCTGATGCTTTTTCGCACCGTATACCCCCGGTACAAAACATTGCGATTGGTTTTTCCTTATCGCCTTCTAAAAGTTCTTGGATTTGCTCCGGAAATTCTCTGAAGTTTTTAGTGTTAGCTCTCACCGCGGTCTTAAAAGTACCCACATCTATTTCGTAATTATTACGTGTATCAATTACCAACACATCGGGGTTATTAAGCAAGTCGTTCCATTCATTGCCAGACACATGTATTCCAGTATTTAGTTCTGGTTTCACGTTCGTTAATCCAATACTCACTATCTCTTTTCTAACTTTAACTTTAAGTCTTTTAAAGGTGGGGATTGCGCTAGTGGCACTATTTATTATTATTTCTTCAATATTCAGTCTTTTCCTAATATAGGAAAGGAGCGCTTTGATGGCAGCATTTTTTCCAGATACTGAACCATTCACCCCTTCTTCAGCAATTACGATCGTTCCAATAATTGCATTTCCTTGACAGAAGTTAGTGAGATCGATTTTAAGTTGATTAGTGTCGACAATTTGAATAAACCGATAAAAACTTGTTGTTATGTCATTTTCTTTCATGGAATGCGCGAGTGTGATCATTGCTATTCAAAAAATGTTACTTAATTGCTAAAAACCCTTCGAAGCAGAGATATTTGAATACTGATGTTATATCCTTAAATCCGGCTCGTTCCAATAATCCCATATTCCCCGAATGTGAGAATGGCTCCAGTACACTTTTGAGACTTCGTGACTTCGAAATTATTTCGTCGCCACTGTAGCCTTGAGTGAGTTTGTAGTCGGTATACAAAGAGCTAATTATGTCTTGAAAGCGAGCATCCGGACTGCGAACTTTCTCAAAGAGCAAAAATGCGCCTCCCCAGTTTAGGGCCTGGTATATCTTGTCGAATGCATCTTGCCTGTAGCGCGGCGATATGAATTGCATCGTATAGTAGGACACCACAAGATCGGTCTTAAGCAGCTCGATATTTTCTATACTGTCATCTATGATTGATATTTTCTCATTATCTTTGCATTTTTCACGCGCAATGGTGACCATGTCTTTTTCAGATTCTACTCCGTAGAACTGAATCCCTTTATTTTCATGGTGTGAGTCCAAATTTTTCAACAAAGTTGCAGTTGAACACCCTATGTCGTAACAAACACTGTTTTTTGTTAAAAAAAAGTCTGAGAGACCTAAAGCAAGTTTATGACCTTCATTGTAAAATGGGACAGACTTTTCAATATGTTGCTCAAATTGTGTTCTAGTTTTGTTTGCGAACGTCCAACGCGCATTTTCTGCGTCTATTACATCGCCGATTTTTGCCATAAGGAAGTCTCTCAACGTAATGGTTGTAGTATTGTCTTTTATTTTACAACAAGTTCGTAAAAGATGGTTCTTTTTGAATACGAATTAAGCGATCATGGTCAAATGAGCGATTTCAAACAACAACTAGAGGCAGTTTGGGGAAGTTCGCTAGCTACATATTTGTTTTCGGTTCGAGATTTATTGGAGAAACATTTCTCGTCTGCGGAACTTAATGGCTGGTGGGAGAGGATAGAACCCGATCTGCTCAATACATTCAGAAAAAGTGGAAAGACTAATTTTTGGGAGGCCCAAGTTTCGCAATTACCGAGCATCAAAAATAGCAGCATCGACGCGGGCAGTGTGGTTAAAGCTCAAAGTTCTGATATTTCATCCCGGCTGGCTATCAACAATATACAGACTGTCTTACAACATATGAAACCTTGGAGGAAAGGCCCGTTCAATTATTTTGGAATTCACGTTGATAGCGAATGGCGTTCTGATATGAAGTGGGCGCGGATATCTCCAGTTTTAGGATCACTTCAAAATAAAAAGGTTCTCGACGTGGGTTGTGGCAATGGTTATTACATGTGGCGTATGCTGGAGAAAGGAGCTTCTCTGGTGCTGGGAATTGATCCTAGTGTTTTGTGCTTAGCACAATTTCGTTCATTGAGTAAATATGCTCGGAATGCGCCCCTCGGGATGATTCCGGTCGGCACTGAAACCCTTTCAGAAGAAATGTCATGGTTTGATGTCGTCTTTTCGATGGGTGTTTTGTATCATCGACGTGATCCTCTTTCTCACTTAATCGAATTACGAAATATGTTGAAGCCTGGGGGTAGAGTAGTATTAGAAACTTTGATCATTGATAGCCGTGAAAAAGAAAAGTTAATTCCTGAGAGTCGCTATGCTCAGATGAGAAACGTTTGGGAACTGAACTCACCACCGGTAATTGAGGAGATGCTTCAAAGTGTAGGATTCAAAGATGTGTCATGTGTTGATATATCTAAGACTACGATAGAAGAACAGCGCGCAACCCATTGGATTGACTCGTTTTCGCTAGAAGATTTCCTTGACCCCACCGATTGTAGTCGCACTGTGGAAGGATATCCTGCTCCTGTCAGAGCATGCTTTATCGCAGCTTTATAACCTTAACTTATTGTATTACATATGTTTTTTTCTTAAGTTACCATTGCCGCGAATTCACATAAACTTCACAAATCTTGTGGTAACGTCATTGCACGCCTAAATTTACGTTGGATAAACTGTTTTCGGCGAAAAAAATTAGGGGAGGCAATTGTTGCGTCGAATTTTTTTGACTATAACTTTTGTTAATTTTTGAGTTGTGCGCTCCATGCGCACAAAGAGGGAGAAAAATATGCGAAATCAATTCAGTGCTGTGGCTCTGGTTTTCGCGTTGGTATCACCTTTAGTCGTAAGCGCCTTTGGCGAATCTGACTATATGGGATGGTTTAATGCAAACCAATCAGCGCAACCCCAGTTTGTTGACGGCGACGTAATTACTTATGATAAAGCTGACTTAGTGCGGCCTTTTATTCCTAAAGAATTCCAAGATGAGTGGATCTTTCAAGGAATGGAAATGACCATTAAAGATGCTGGTGATATGCAGAATGGCCAAGTTTACCTAGATGCTACTAAAAAGCATTATGGTACTGCTACGATAGCGTCTGATGGCGCGATCGAAAATTATCAAGCTGGTCGTCCTTTTGATCCGGAAAAATTTGTTCCAGGCGCTGATAGCGGATGGAAAATGATTTGGAACTGGAACTACCGCTGGCAGAATGATGGCGTGAACGTTGGTGAAGTTGAGTGGGTTTGGGTACGTCGCGGTGGCAACCATAACAAACATGAAATCATGACTCGTTCAGGCGGTAAATATGCTCAGTACTATGAAGGTGGTGGTGCATTCGAGCGTGTGTTAAATGGCCCTTATAAGCGCTATTTAATGGCACACAACGCTAAACACGGTGCGACTGATTACCGCGTGAATGGTGGTAAAGGCTTTGCTAAAGGAACAGAATTCCGTGAATACACCGGATTCGTATCTCCTTTTGACATCGCTGGTACTGCATTCCTGATTTTACGATACGACGATCCTCGTAAAGCCGATGACTCTTGGGCATATATTCCAAGTTTGAGACGCGTACGACGAATCTCCGTCGAGGTAAAATCTGACTCATTGCTAGGAACAGATCATACTTTAGAAGATTTCTATGGTTTCAATGGTCGACCAATGGAGCATGATTGGGAGTACGTAGGTGCTACCAACATTCTCGTAGTTGCGCGGTCAAGAAATCGTGAAACTGTTTACTACGGTCCTAATGGCTGGGCGGTAAAAGATGATTATGCTTTAAGGAAAACAGATGTTGTAAAACAAATTCCTAAGAGTTCGGCTCATCCTTACTCGTTCAAATTTATCCATGTAGACCGTGCGACTGGCGAATCTTACTACGCTAACGCTTTTGATAAAGCAGGTGAGCTGTGGAAAGTTTGGCAGTTGACTAAGGTTTGGACTGAAGATCCTTGGGTTGTTTTAGATGGAAAGGGTAGCCCTTTTGCATGGAAGGAACCAGGTCAGTTCAGTCCTAAGGGAACCAACTTCCAGTTGTTTCAAAGTATCAATGTAATTGATCTACAAAATAACCGAGGAACACTTGTTCCATGTCGGGGAACAGAAGCTCCTAATCAGGATCTGAGAAGAGCTAAACGTGTACTTGACGTTAACTACCTAACTGAAGGTCGTTAAATTATTTAAAAACAATTGTTTTAAAGGCCGTCTGAACGACGGCCTTTTTTTTACTCGGGAATATTAGTCCACGCGCTGCCCATGAGTTCGTTAGAGGGAAGGCCTTCGTCCATGAGTTTTTCTGCAGCCTGTGACCCCACTATCGGAAGGTCTTTAGGATCGATGGCTCCGACTTGTGCGAGTACGGATGCTTGATCCCAATAGATATGTTCGTGATACAGTTTGTTTCCTCGAAAGTTCACAATGGCCACCAGCGGAACCTGCACAAATTTATTAGTCGGTTCCATATTAGGAAGCATCCAGGGCACTTCGCAGGTATGAGTAAACGAAAATATCATTTCGTCCACTAATCGATCGCTCCCGATTGTTCGGGAGATCGGTACTAGTTTCGTATCCGGTGGATTCGAATTTACAAAGAAGTTTGTGTAGAATTTTTTGAGATTTTTGTACCCAACGCCACCTGTCATTGTTGGGATATGATTGACATAAGGCTCATCAACCATCGTCGACATCGTCGCCTCTACATTACGCTCACCGAACTCATACTGCGTATGAAGTTCCCAAAGTGCAGTCAGGTCATATATAGGCCCTATTTTATTTCGGATAGCTTCCAATGTTCTGGAGTAAGCAATCAAGGTCGCTGGCTTGTTGTAGCCCGCACTTGTCGGCGAAAAGAAGTCATTTGAGACGTCCGGATAAGAGAAGATTTTTAAGTTATCATGACTCTCTAGGTGACTAAATTTTTCGGGGGTACTTGAATGTACAATGACGTCACATCTGGATTTTGCTACATCGATATGCGGGGGCTCGTAATAGACGGCACATTTAATAGAGGAGTGTTTGGCCATAGCAATCGCGACGGGCGCTGCTTGACCGAACGATATTACTGCGATCTGACCAACAAGTGATTCTAATGATGTGACCTTGTTGATAAGCGAGTTTATTATGTCCTCGTCCGAATTTTCGGTTGTCAGCGATATACAGTTATAGCCTTCGGCTGCGTATAGTGTTGTATTTTTGATAATGATATTTTGATCATACCCCTTTGGGTACAATACCAAGATTCCCGGACCGTGCGCGTCTTCAGGTGCTCTAGCAGTGACCGCACCGTAACTCGCTCCTAATGCTAATTCGATTTCCTTGCTACTCAACGTTTCCCCCTTGTACCGCTTGTCTAATGTTATTCTATTGGGATACTAACATGTTCCACTTTTTTATTAATCACAAGGGGCGATGAATGCGGAATCAAATTTCTAATATGTATAAACCGCAGCATTTTAAATTAGGCGTGTTTTCCGCGAATTGCTCTGGGGGAATGGCTATTACCAAAGTTGAAGAGCGTTGGGATGCAACTTGGGAAAATAACATGACATTAGCTGCGATGATGGATAGCGCAGGCTTAGAGTTTTCTTTACCGATCGCCCGCTGGGTAGGTTACGGAGGCGATACAGCATTTCAGGAACAGTCGTTAGAAACAATTACTTGGGCCACAGGTTTAATCGGAAAAACTGAGCAGCTAACCGTATTTGCTACGGCACACAGCGCATTCTTCCATCCTCTTGTTGCGGCCAAGCAGTTCGCGACTATTGGTGAAATTGCCGCAGGTCGTTTTGGCTTGAACATCGTATGTGGTTGGAATCAACCAGAATACGCAATGTTTAATTTGGATCTATCAGAAAGCCATGACGTGCGTTATCAGTTGGGGCAATCCTGGTGGGATATAATCCGTCGTTCTTGGACCTCGACTGAGCCATTTGATTGGGAAGATACATTTTTTAAAATCAAGAATGGCCGTTGCACTCCAAATCCATTTTTGGAAACGCTACCGCCTATTATGAACGCGGGATCGTCACCGCAAGGGCAGGCCTTTGCGGCAAAGAATTGCGATTTTCTTTTCACGGTGATGCTAGATATTAAAAGTGGCAAAGCAACTGTCCAAGCTGTTAAGGAGCTAGCGGCTAGAACTTACAGGCGAGATATTGATGTTTTCACAACTACATATGTCGTATGCCGGTCCACTGCTCAGGAAGCTATTGATTATCATAATTACTACGCAAAGGACATGGCTGATCACGAAGCCGTTGAAAGATTAATGGGTTTGATGGGGATGCACGCTCATTCGTTCCCTCGAGAGCAAATTGAATCACTTAGAACAAATTTTGCCGCAGGGCACGGGGTATATCCGCTTATCGGAGACCCTGATACTGTGGCTGATGAGATTGAAAAAATCTCGCTAGCGGGTTTCGGCGGCATTTCAATGTCATTCGTCAATTACAATAGAGAACTTCCTTTTTTTATTCAGGAAGTGATCCCTCGTCTCGAGAGAAAAGGCTTACGGGTGCCAATAGGCGCGGACTAACTATTTGCTAGACCTGAGTGCCGAGCCTATCTGAAACTTTAGAATGCCAATTTTTAGTGTGCGAGCAGTCATCTGGGACTGCTAAGCCCACTCGAATTCCGAAATCAACTGCACATAGAGCAGTTATATCGCTAGCTGTGTATCGTTCTCCTGCCAAGTATTGCTCGGTTGTTAATCGGGACTCTAATTGCTGGTAGAACCAAGCAACACGAGCCTTTCCGCGCGTAATAAGCTCTGGGATAGTTGATACGCCAGAATAACCGGGCATTGCGCGATTTTTGAATAGCTCATTGCTATTACGGAAATACTCACCAACGGCTTGCATGCCTTGCATCTCCGAGAACCTTTCCCACGATTCTATGGTTGCAGCTTCAATCGGATTCTCGCCTAGTAAATTTGGTTCCGGATATAATGTTTCTATATACCGGAAAATAGAAGTCGCCTCTGTAATTACAGTACCATCATCAAGCTGTAATGCGGGTAAAGTACCCCAGGGGTTGATCTTTATATATTCGGGCTGCAAGTTTTCGCCATCAATAATGCTGACTTCCTGCATTTCGATATCAAGATTTTTCTCTTTAATAAATATTCTAGCTCTTCTTGGGTTTGGAGCCATTCCACAGTCAAATAACTTCATTTACTATTCCAAATTTAGACTAAACACACTTTAACACTTATTTCATAAGTTTAACTACGCATGTTTGGCAATGATCGCCGATGTTTTCTGGAAGTGATATTTAAAATACTCCAAAATAGTCGCGAAGAGCCTGTTTTCAATACATTCTTTATCTGGCATGATGACAATATGAAAAATTTAATACTATTAAGTTTGTTAGTGGCATTATCTGCTAGTCTTCAACCTGTATTTTCGGCAAATGTAAAAGACGTCAAGAGACTGAAGTTGCTAAGAATGTGTAAGGGATGCGACTTGAGTGACGCAAAATTACGCTACGCTGATCTTAAAAATGCGATGCTAGTTGGCGCTAATCTATCAGGAGCAGACTTGAAAGCCGCTGATTTGAGTGGTGCAAATTTGACTGGAGCAAATTTGACCAACGCTGATTTATCGGAATCAGATCTGAATGGCTCTGTGCTCGTTGATGCTGATCTGCGTGGTGCCGAATTATATAATTCTAACCTGCTACGTTCCGATTTAAGAGGTGCCGATTTGTCGACAATCGAAATCGATGCTTCGCGACTGATCGAGGCAACGATCTGTAAGACTAAAACAAAAGCCGGAGAGCAGAATAGAGACTGCAGCTAGTAGGTCAGTTTTATTATAATTTTTTGATTTAGACTATTGGGCTTTGCCTAAAAAAATATGACGATAAAAAATTACTCGCTATTAGATCTTGCACCTGTCAATGAGGGGTCTGAACCAGCAGATGCTTTCCGGAATGCAGCCGACTTGGCGAAGCATGCCGAAGGTTGGGGGTTCACTAGATACTGGCTGGCCGAGCACCATAATATGCCTGGGATAGCTAGCGCTGCAACATCAGTGGTCGTAGGGCATGTTGCTGGGAGTACCAAAACAATTCGAGTCGGTGCGGGGGGGATTATGTTGCCTAACCATTCTCCCTTAGTAATCGCGGAGCAATTTGGAACTCTTGAATCCCTGTATCCTGGACGGATAGATCTTGGATTAGGTCGTGCCCCGGGCAGTGATATGGTTACGGCGCGCGCACTTCGAAGAAACCTAGAAAGCAATCCAGACAATTTTTTTCAAGATTTAGGTGAGTTACAGGCTTTTTTTTCTCCTCCTGGAGAATCTCAGCGCGTGCAAGCTGTCCCTGGTTCTGGACTAGAGATCCCAATTTGGATACTTGGTTCGAGTATGTTTGGTTCTCAAGTTGCTGCAGCATTAGGCTTACCTTTTGCGTTTGCATCTCATTTTGCGCCCGACTCTATGTTAGGGGCGATACAAACCTACCGCTCTCATTTCAAGCCATCTCGGAATTTAGCAGAACCTCATGTAATGGTCGGGGTAAATTTTTTTGCGGCGGAAACAGATATTGAAGCTCAGCGACTTTTTACCTCGTTACAAAAGCAATTCACCAATCTTTTTAGAGGAAGCCCTGGCAAATTACAACCACCGGTAGATTCTATGGACGCCTATTGGAACCCTGCTGAACGAGCGGGCGTGGAGAGAGCACTACTTCATTCTGTGGTCGGGTCATCTTCTACAGTGAGTGAGAAACTTGAGGAGTTCATCGAGCTTACTGGCGCCGACGAGCTAATGCTTACAGGGCAAATATATGAGCACAAGGCACGACTGACCTCGTTTGAGATAGCCTCACAAGTTTGTTCAAAACTAATTCATTAATTGTAATTACGTGAGGCCAGTGTCTTCGTCAACGCCAATAAGTGAATTTACAGTTTGAACGCATTGGCCCGAGGCACCTTTACCTAGATTATCCAACTGAGCCACCATGATGGCTTGTTGTTTCTCTTGGTTATAGAGCAAATGAAGATGCAGTTGGTTACTGCCGTTTAGGGCCTGCGGGTTCAGCGAGTCATCTGCTTCGGTGTAATTTGATTCTATAACTTTAACAAATTTTTCATTTTCGTAATGTTCCGAATATATTTGACGAATGTCAGTAGCGGTAACTTTTTTTCCAATTTGCCACAGTGGCAAAGGCACGTGAACCAGCATTCCTTGTTTGTATGGCCCCACAGTTGGCAGAAAGGTGGGATCTTTTTTTATCCCGGACCAGAGCTTTATCTCTGGCACATGTTTGTGATTGAGGTTTAGTGAGTAATCGTAACCGCTCAAGGTGACCGATCCTTCTTTGGGAGCTTGCTCAAATTGTGAGATTAGATTTTTACCTCCTCCTGAGTAACCCGACAATCCATGGACATAAAAAGTCTCAGAGCCATCGAAGAGACCTGATGATATAAGAGGGTGAATGATAGAAACGGCCCCGATGGCGTAACAACCCGGGTTACTTATCCGCTTGCTTGATTTAATCTCATCTCTTTGAGATTTATCATATTCAGTAAAGCCATAGGACCAATGACTATTTGTTCGGTGTGCTGAAGACGCATCTATGATGGTCGTAGCACTATTCTCTACTAAGGATACCGCGTCTTTCGCAGCTTCGTCAGGAAGGCAAAGAATAACTATATCGGCAGCATTAATTGCATTTTTACGCGAGATTCTTATTTTCCTTTCTCTAAGTGGCAGTTGAATTAGATCAATATCCTGTCGGGCCTGAAGCATGTCAGAGATTTTAAGGCCAGTTGTTCCCGCCTCGCCATCAATAAAAATCTTTGGTTTTCCAGTCATTTTTTATTTTCCGGAGTTAGTTTTGTTGTTCTGTAATTTGACTCGCTTGTATATTAAAGGTTATTCGGGAGTCGACAAGTGTTTGTGGGTATTTGGTTTGTGATGTTACCCGTGTTACACGTCGCGTCCGAGTTTCTCTGCTTCATAAATTATTGCTTCAATGCGTCGGGGCGCGATCATATCCCCTAATTTGTACGCGCGGACGCGTTCTTTAACCGCAGAATATAGGACATCATTGGGGTTTTGAGTCATCGCCATAACTACAGCGGAGACATTCGTCCGATATTCGGGTTCCCCCCCCCAAATATCGTAAACCGAAATAGAATCCTCAAATATCTCCTCGATAAAGTGCAGCGGACTAAGTCGAACATTCAAATTTTTTAAGCGCGGCATTACGTAGGGCATGTCCAATGTTCGCTGTGTATCAGCTCCAATAAACGATCTAGGAGATATGATCTCTACGGAAATTTTACTACCAGCTAACAACTCAGCAAGGCCTAGAGGAAGATATTCTCCGGTCTCATCTAGAATAATGACGTTTTTTCCCAGGCTATCAGGAGACGCCAGAACTGCCTCAATTGCGGTCTTTATATCCGTAACTATCGGAAGATGACACCCTGGGATATTATTTCTTTCAGGCCTGTATGGGCTATAACCTGTTGTGGCCCAACGAGCGCCAGTTGCAAAGACAGATAGACCATCCGGTATCTCTACTTCACTCATCTCGCTTGAAGTATTAATTTTCGCTCCAGCATTTATCGCGCGAGTCACTAGGTTGTCTATTGCTTTTTGCCAAGCTGCTCGAGTTGGCAATTTTTTGAGTAGATTGAGTCTGCCGCCTAGGTCAGCGTCAGATTCAAATACCGTCACTGCGTGCCCTCTCAGGGCGGCAGTTCCGGCGAAACGAAGACCTGCGGGCCCACCACCGATGACAGATATCTCTTTCGGCGAGTCTACGATCGATATACTTCCTTTTCCCCAGTATCCTTCACGCCCCATTTCGGGATTTTGAAAACACGTCACTTCTCTATTATTGATTAGCCTACTTATACAAATATTTGCACCGATACAATGTGTGACGTCTTTCTCTTTATTATCCAAACTTTTACTCACCAGATGAGCATCTGCCATATGTGCTCTCGTCATCGCTACCATGTCAGCATCGCCACTAGCTAGCATCCTTTCCGCGTGACTTAAAGTCAGGAAACGACCAACTATAAATAGGGGAATATCATCTCCAATAATTTTTCGGGCTTTTTTAGCACTTTCAGCTAGAAAGCCTTCTTTCATGGTTCCCATCGGAGCTACAGCGACGTGTAAAGTGTGGTAACCACCTGCTGACAAATCATAAAAGTCGAATAGATTACTCGACTTAAAAATTTCTAGTTGTTTCTCTGCCTGTGTTGCAGTGATCCCAGCATCACCTAAGTATTCATCAAAAGACAGCCTAAGCCCCATGATGAAGTTTGGTCCAAGTTTTTTCCGAATAGCTTTGCCGATATCAATTATCAAACGACAGCGGTTTTCTATGGTACCGCCATACATATCAGTACGTTTGTTAAAAGCTGGACTTAGAAATTCCCCCAGTAACTGACTATGGGCCGCATGTATTTCGATTCCATCGAGTCCTGATTCTGAAACATTAGTCGCGGATTCTACGAAGTAAGAAATTAATTCATCTATGTGTTCCAACTCCATGGCGACTGGCATCTCCTCGGTAACAGCCGATGGAATTCGGGATGCAGCCCACAATGGTCTCCAATCGTCCATGTATTGCGTGCCATCGCCTTGCGCACCACAGGCAAAAAGCTGGACTAGTTGCTTACAGTCGAATTCATGGACTGCTTCACCTAATTTTTTGTACCAAGGAACACAGCGCTTATCCCAAGCCATGCAGCCTGCGGCATAGTTTCGACCGGTGGGATGCACTGCTTGTTGTTCTAAAATGAGTAATCCTGCTCCACCCTTAGCGCGTTCTCGATAATAATTTATATGACGTTCACTAAGTGTCCCATCTTTCCCATACAGCTGGGTGTGCCCAGTCATCATAATTCTATTTTTTATGTGAAGATTACCAATTTTTAGACAACGTTGGACACGACTGTAGTTTTTATTGCTTATACTGGACAAGTTGTTTCTCCCCATGGGCTACTAAGTACTCTTCAGTTTGTAAGGATTTTTTTTGACTTATATCTCCCCAGCAGTTTGCTGTATTTCAACATTAGTTGAACTGGTCGTTATTATCTACATATAGAGTTAAAATAATCTATTCGTCAAGTTATGTGTTAATCGGAGTATCTTATATGCGCTTTAGGCGTTTTTCGGCAGTTTTGGTCTTCTCCTTACTCAGTGGAGTCGCGCTTATTCAATACTTTTCTTATAAGGATTCGCACCCCTCAACCGAGGATGCTTACGTACAAGCACATATTGTCAATATTGCATCCCGCGTGTCTGGTCCTGTTATTAAATTACGTGTATCTGAAAATGATTACGTAAATAAGGGCGATGTGTTATTTGAAATTGATCCCTCGGTTTTTGATGCCATTGTTCAAGGAGCGTTGGCTAATTATGAGATTGCTGCTCAGTCGACTGGGGCAAGCGACGCCGAAGTGGGAGTGGCTAAGTCCACATTAGAAGAACGTAAGGTAACTCTTTCTAGAGCGAAGAGAGCATTAGAAAGAGCCACTTCGCTGGCGCAATCAAAATTAATTTCTGAAGCTGAATTTGATGACGCGACTGCGACATATGCCGAAGCAAAAGCATCTGTAGCGAGCGCAAGTGCTGATCTTCGAAGAGCAGAAAGTGAGTTGGGTGCGAAGGGTGAAGATAACGCACGTCTCCGAGAAGCTTCTGCTGAAAGGACTACCGCGGAACTCGATCTAGCTTTCACCAAGGTTATTGCGCCTGTTTCGGGTTGGGTCACTAACCTTTCTTTACGAGAGGGGGCTATGGTGATAGCTCGTCGCTCGCAGTTTTCTATTGTTGAAGATAGCGAGTGGTGGGTTGAAGCAAATTTCAAAGAAACAGACTTAAAGTCGATGCGACCTGGGCAGCAGGCTACCATCGAAGTGGATATGTACCCGGATCTAACATTCGAAGGACATGTTGAAAGTCTAGGTGCTGGATCAGGAGCTGTATTTTCGTTACTCCCTCCTGAAAATGCCACAGGAAATTGGGTGAAGGTTACACAGAGATTCCCAGTCCGTATATCTATTAAGTCGCGACACGATGATCCATATGATATTAGGCCACTGCGGGTTGGGGCTAGTGCGACGGTCACAGTTGACGTTAGGGAATGAGCGCTAGGCTTGAAGGTGACGAGGAAAAGCCTTCGGTCGCTTTAGTCGTCGGGGTAATGCTTGTCGCCACGTTAGAAGTGCTTGATGTCACCGTAGTGAATATAGCACTTCCCCATATCATGGGCAGCTTTGGGGCGACGCCCGATCAGGTGACTTGGATGATCACCTCCTATCTTATCGCTACTGTCATAGTGATGCCGCTAACGGGTTACTTTGTATCTCGTTATGGTCGCCAGAGGACGATGCTTGTTGGTGTTGTTGGTTTTACTGCTACATCCTTGGCGTGCGGTCTCTCATGGAGCTTAACTTCAATGGTAGTTTTCCGTTTTTTTCAGGGAGCATTTGGTGCAGTATTGGTACCTATATCTCAGTCAATCTTACTTAACGCTTACCCGCGTGAGAAGGCGAATCAGGCTATGGCCCTTTGGGGCTTAGCTATCATGGTTGCTCCAGTGATGGGACCTGTTATAGGAGGATATATTACTGAATACTGGAGCTGGCCTTGGGTGTTTTTTATTAATATTCCTTTGGGTTGTATTGCGTTATTTTTAGTCATTGATAGAGATAAGTCTCTTCCTAAAGGCAATAAAGTAGATGCGGATTGGTGGGGGCTTTTGTACTTAGCAATTGCCTTGGCTAGCTTTCAAACAGTACTAGACCAAGGGCATATGAGAGATTGGTTCGAGTCTAGGTTTATTTGGATATTGTCTTGGATCTCTATTTGCTTCGCTTTACTTTTCATCGCGAGAGCGCACGGTAGAACTGATAATTTTATCGATATACGATTGTTTGCAGATCGAAATTTCACATTTGGTTGCCTTCTTATGGCGGGGTATGGCATGGCTATGTACTCGAACATAGTGATGTGGCCACTTCTAGCTCAATCAGTTTTTAGTTATCCTGCTGACCAAGCTGGCTGGATTTTAGCTCCCAGAGGCGTGGTAAGTGCGATAATGATGATTACTATTGGAACGTGGCTGGCCCCTCGTGTAGATATGCGTTGGATTATTGGAATTGGTTTAATCTTTTCAGCTTATGCAGCCTCGATGATGGCAGGGTTGTCTCGCGATGCCGGCACATTTTCCCTTGTTGCACCGGGGTTGCTGATGGGCCTTGCGATGGCTTGTGTGTTTGCGCAACTCTCTACGGCGACATTCTCAACGATTGCCCCAGAAAAAAGCTCAGATGCTGCTGGAATTTACAACGCAGTTAGAGGAATAGGCGGGTCAGTAGGTATCGCAATTACTAGTGCATTTTTAGTGCGAAAAGAGCAGATCCATTGGCATAACCTCGGAACCAATATTAGCGAAGTGAATCCAAATGTTTATAGTTGGATGGAAAAAGCTGACATTGTAATCGATGAGCCGACTGCCGCCGTGAAGTTAGGGGAAGAGCTTTTTCGGCATGCCGAAATGGCGGCGTTTAATGATGTGTTTTGGTTAGTGGCGCTGATGTTCATTAGTCTATTGCCGTTAGTTTTTTTCATGAATAACACTCAGAGAAGTAGGAGTAATTTAATAGAGAAGAAGGTATCTCAAAAGGAATCATCATCCCACCAAGGGTAAAATTTTGGCATGTCTACTGAAACTTTGTCGATAAAATTTGGATTTCTTTTTTCTAGGAACGACTGTACACCTTCTTTAGCGTCATTAGATCTTCCCAAGGCGAAAATACTTTTTGAGTCGATGCGATGTGCGGCCATTGGGTCTTTTTCGCCCAACATTTTCCACATCATTTGCCGAGTTAGGGCAATAGAAACGGCCGACGTATTCAGGCGATTTCCCGCGCGATTGTCTTAGCCTTAATGAGAAGTTCGTCTTTTTGGACCACCTCCGATATCAAATCGCTTTGGAGCGCCTCTTGAGCATCGATAATGCGACCTGAGAAGCACCAGTGCAATGCTTTAGAAATTCCAACTACGCGCGGTAAAAACCAACTTGAGCAAGCCTCGGGGACAATACCACGACGCGCAAACACGAAACCAAAGCGAGAATCCTCTGATCCAATTCGGATATCCATGGGCAATAACATTGTGGCTCCGACTCCAACTGCGGCTCCGTTTACTGCGGCAATTAAAGGCTTTTGGCAGTTGTACATCGCTAAAGCAAGAATACCACCTCCGTCTCTGTGGTTCTCTGCTGCGCCCATTTTTTCAAAAGATTCTTGTCCTCCTGAAAGATCGGCGCCAGCACAAAACCCTTTGCCAGCTCCGGTAATAATAATAGCTCGGACTTCATCTTGATGATTCGCATTATCCAGAGCACTTAGTAATTCGTCTAGCATTTGAGGGTTAAAAGCGTTGAGTTTTTCTGGCCGATTTAAGGTTAATGTAAGAATGTTGTCCTCGATTTCCCAATTGATACATTGGTATTTCATATTTTTCCCTTATTTTGATTCAGATTAGGTGGTGACCCGGGCAGGATTCGAACCTGCGACCTGTCGCTTAGGAGGCGACCGTTCTATCCAGCTGAACTACCGGGCCTTAGAAACCTATACAGAAACGGTGAATTTAGAAATTTTTGCGATCATGACTGTGTGATTTTAGCCCACGTGTCACGTAGTGTAACAGTTCGATTGAAAACAACAGTATTTTCGGCATTCGTTTGTTCGTCGCGACAGAAATATCCTAGCCGCTCAAATTGGAATGTGTCGCCTTCTTTGGCTTTCCCGAGACTGGGCTCGCCGACGGCTTTGTCGCATTTAATGAGCGAGTTCGAATTGATATGTTCAAGAAAGTTGTCTGCGCTAGCTGGATCTTCAGAATTGAAGAGCCTATCAATTAAATTGACCTCCATTGGCTGCCCTAAGGTGGCTGACACCCAATGTATGATACCTCTTATTTTTCTACCGTCAGAAGTCTTTCCGCCGCCAGATTGTGAGTCGTATTTACAATGTAGCTCGATTAAGTTGCCGTTATTATCTTTAACAATATCTTCACAGGTGATCGCATACCCATAACGAAGGCGAACTTCACTTTGTTCACTGAGACGGTGAAATTTTTTCGGCGGGTTTTCCATGAAGTCATTTCTTTCTATGTATATCTCACGGGTTAAAGGAATTTTTCGCTTACCAAAAGCATCATTTTTCGGATGGTTTGGTACTTCTATCCATTCAGTTTCTTCAGCTGGGAAATTTGTTAAAATTACTTTGATTGGATCTAGAACTACCATAGCTCGGGCTGCGTTAGTGTCTAGATTTTCCCTAACACAATTTTCTAGGACAGCGGTATCGATTACCGCTTGCTTCTTAGTAATGCCTATTCGGTCGCAGAAATCTTTTATTGCTTCGGCTGGGTATCCTCTTTTACGCATCCCTTTGAGGGTAGGTAACCTGGGATCGCCCCAGCCATTTACATACCCCTCCGTCACGAGTTGATGTAATTTTCTTTTACTGGTTACCGTATAGTTTAATTCTAGTCTGGCGAACTCTATTTGCTGAGGATGACAATCAATTGAGATGTTATTAAGTACCCAATCATAAAGTGGCCGATGATCTTCAAATTCGAGAGTACAAAGACTATGAGTAACTCCTTCAATAGCGTCTGAAATGCAGTGTGTGAAATCGTAAAGTGGGTATATGTGCCACTGATCACCGGTGCGGTGATGAGTGGTTCTCTTGATACGATATAGCGCAGGATCGCGTAAATTAATATTGGGGGAGGCCATGTCTATTTTTGCTCTCAGCACGTGAGATCCTTCTTCGAACTTACCGTCATACATTCCTTGAAATAAAGTTAAGTTCTCTTTCGCGCTACGATTTCTATGAGGACTTTCTGTTCCTGCTGTGGTTAAAGTCCCTCTAGTTAGGCGTATTTGTTCAATTGATTGGTCATCTACATACGCTTTATCGTGTTCGATTAGTTCGCAAGCAAATTTGTATATTTGTTCAAAGTAGTCAGAAGCATAATGTAGATGCCCTTTAAAATCGAAACCTAACCATTTGACATCTGCTTTTATGGCTTCGGCATATTCTTCTTCTTCTTTATCAGGGTTTGTGTCGTCAAAGCGTAGATTACAATAGCCTGAGAATTCGAGCGGCAGCCCAAAGTTTAAACACATAGATTTTGCATGTCCGATATGAAGAAAACCATTAGGTTCCGGCGGAAACCTAGTGATGATTCCTTGCTGGATTTTGTTCGACTCTATTTCGTTAGTCACTATGTGTCTAATGAAATTTGATGATTTACTATTCCCGTTATTTGACATTTGAGTATTCTAAATATTTGTTGTTTAACTTAGCATTATATCGCTACCTACATGAGGCGCACATCACAACGAAGTGATAAAAATTTTTAGGACCAATTCTTGGCCAAGGTGGCTATCCATGTTCCAAGCGTACCAATAATCGCTACAAATACAGCGGCTGCACCAAAGTCTTTAGAGCGACCGATCAGTGCATCGTTTGCAATGGAAATTTTGTCGCAGATGGCTTCGATAGCGGAATTGATTAGTTCGATTATGATTAGCAAGAGCAATGAACCGATTAAGAGTACATAGTCTGTCAAATTATTACCAATTAGCCCAGCTAGAGGAATTCCGAAAAGTAAAATATAAATTTCTAATCGAAAGGCTTCTTCGTGTCGCCAAGCAAGTTGGAGGCCTTTTATAGAATAACCAAATGCGTTTTTTAGTCTGGCAATTCCGTGTGGTTTGGAGCGGGACACATTAATCATAGGATTTGGGAGTGTTGTTTGTTCAAGGTTTGCCAAATAGACTACTAACTTTACTATTATAGCGCAAAGCACTGATGTAACTATAGTTTATTATATTGACTATTTACGTACGATTTTGTTTGATGTGTGATTATCTTGTATAAATAAACATACTGTATATAATAACAGTATGTTTATTTATACAAGATAATTTGCCGTGGCTTTATCACTGACATCTAGACAACAAGAAATTTTTGATCTTATTAAAAGGCATATCAAGAGCACTGGTATGCCGCCTACTCGATCAGAGATCGCACTGCACTTTGGTTTTCGGTCCGCTAATTCGTCTGAGGAACACCTGCGTGCGTTGGCGCGGAAGGGTTTTATCGAGTTGATTCCAGGCACGTCAAGAGGAATTAAACTCATAGAAGATAACTCTTTCGATAGTTACAAAATACCTGTCGTTGGACAGGTCGCTGCAGGGCATCCTGTATTAGCTATCGAGCATATAGAGCAATATTGTTCTGTTGATCCTTCGGTATTTCATACACGTCCGGATTATTTACTTCGTGTCAAAGGGGATAGTATGCGCGACGCGGGCATATTAGATGGGGATTTGCTTGCCGTAAAATCCACACGCGATATAACAGATGGGCAAATTATTGTTGCCCGTATTGATGATGAGGTTACTGTAAAGCGATTTAAGAGAATCGGTTCGATTATTCATTTGTCCGCCGAAAACCCTATGTTCCCCACAATAAAAATTGATTTAGATAAAGTAGATTTCTTTGTTGAAGGTCTAGGCGTTGGCGTTCTTCGAGTCGAAGTGTCATGAAAAAAAATGAAATTTTTCATGATGGAGTTGAATTAACTTATGGTAATACACTTACTACTAATAAAGAAACCTACTCAAGTACTTTTGACGTCCTAGATCGGGTACTACCCGACGGTGGATGGCCCCGCGTTGGGATAACTGAAATTCTAATCCCCACTATAAATGCAAATGCTTTGCGTCTTTTAATTCCGGCGTTGGCAGAAATCAGTAATAAAAAATGGGTTGTTTTGGTCAGTCCTCCATACACCCCTTTTTCCTTAGCATGGGGACAAGCTGGTGCTGATGTCTCTAAAATTTTAGTTATTGATTTGCCAGAATCTGATTCTAGTAATAGAACAAATACCCTTTGGGCTTATGAACAAGCATTAAGATTCGATGACTGTGGTGCTGCATTATTTTGGGGAGACGAAATGAGTACCGCGGAACTGCGTAAATTATACCTTGCTGCAGAGATGGGAGATACGTGGGGTATTGTTTTTAGATCTACTAAGTTTGCGAATTATTCTTCTCCTGCATCTTTACGAATACGGTTAGACACATTACCACCAAGTAAATGCCATTTTACTTCGAACAATCTATCGTCAACAAAATTCAAAGGAACCATTATTAAAGGTTCTAGCTATTCGATAGGACAACAGTTTTTATTAGAAATATGAACTCTGATTCATTAGTAGCTTCTTCAACAAAAAATAATTTGTCGTTTGATACTAAAAAGAATAAAAGAATCAACTGCTCACAATTTATCGGAAGCACGGAGAATTTGTGGGTTTATTTATATTTCCCTTACTTTTCAATCGAAGTTTTGGCAGGCAATACGATTGCTAAACAGCCGTGTGCCTCAGTTACAAAAACTAAAGGGATCATCACAGTAGAGGCAGCCAACCCTCAAGCTCAGGCATTAGGTATAAAGTCAGGGATGTCTGTGCAGTCGTTTTATATAAATGAACGGGTAAAGCTTTTAAAGCGTAATCAGGAAGTAGAGTACTTCGCTTTAGAATCTCTGTGCGACTGGGCCTTAAAATTTACTCCGAGAATGTCAAAGGTAGGCTATCAAGGACTTTTACTTGAAGTTGAGGGAAGTCTGAAATTATTCGGTGGGATCGGGAGTCTTATGAAGCAGATGGTGACTGAGTTGAAATCCTTAGGTTATAGGCCTGAATTTGCCGTCGCTCCGATACCTTCTGCTGCTGTTGTACTTTGTAAAGATAAGCCCAATATAGTCATATCAGATAAAACGAATTTAAAAAAAGTATTGTCTACAACTTCTGTCACTGCGTTATTAATTAGTCGTCAAGAGAAAAAAAATCTTAAAGGTTTAGGTATACGAAATTTAGGTGACTGTAGGCGCCTCCCTCGGATTGGACTGAGAGAAAGATTGTCATCTGATTTTGTAGACATGTTAGATTGCTTGTTTGGCGATAAGCCGGAGTGCGTGGAAGAGTTTACTCCCAGGAAATTTTTTGAATCCACTTTTCATTTCCGCAGCGAAGTGACTGAAATTAAATCAGTAATACATGCGGCCCAGAAACTTTTGCGCGAATTAAGCCTTTATTTATTCCGAAGACAAAGTATGCCCTCTCGATTAATTTGGCGGCTAGAAGGTAATGATAACTATCGAGATTTTTTATCTATATATTGTGACGATAGTTCGAGTCGAGAGTTAATTATAAAATCATTAGTTAGCTATCTATCGAAACGGAAACTAGCAGGTAGGTATTTGTCTTCTCTTGGATTGAAAGTACTTGATGCGCCAAAAGATTCGAGTACTAGAATGGATTTCTTTAGTAGTAAATTCAGGGGAGAGAAGATTGCAGGATACGAAAGTCTTGTTTCTGGACTAAAGAGAAGGTTGGGAGAGAATGCTATTTATTTTTTAAAAGAAGGTTCTTCGTATGAGGCTGAAGATAACTGTTCTCGAAGAAGTATTAGTCGTCATCGGTTAAGTCCTAGTTCTCACTACCATCCTGAAAGGCCGCTATGGTTGGTTAAAAAACCTGTAAAACTTTCGGTTACCAATCGATGGCCGGAGTATCAAGGCGTACTAATAATTAAATCAGAGCGTGAGCGTATTTTAACTAATTGGTGGGAAAAAAATATAATTGCTAGGGATTATTTTATAGCATCCACTGCTTGCGGGCGGCGCATCTGGATATATAAAGAGTTAGGTGTCTTAGATAGTTGGTACTTACAGGGAATTTTTGACTAGTGGTTTTCCCGTTATAAAGAAATTATCCTATTTTATTCCGTGACTGGGTATACTAAGGCTATAATCAGAGGTGCTACGATACATTTATCTACACTAAACTTTTACCTTCAAAAAAAAACATAGAAACCATGACAGCATGATGACTTTAGTGTAATGTGCGGATATACTATCGAAATTAAAGTGCAAATTGCTAAAAAAAGCTATATAAATGCGAAAGTTAAACAAAAAACCTCATTTATGTTACGAGCAGGTTATAATGTTAAACACTGAATAATTAAGGGGCCGAGTCGCAGCAAAACGACTCGTGGAGTCAGCTTGAATAAAAATAATCAGATTCCCATGCAAGTTACGCCGTTGAATAGTGCATTACCATTGAGGAATGCCTCATTCAATACTTTGACCGAAGCGCTTGAATACGCTGCGAAGGGAGATACCGGTTACAATTTCTACGATGGTCGTGGGGACTTGTCGAGTGTTCTTAGTTACAAAGAATTACGTGTAGAAGCGAAATTACTCGCGGGCAAGCTCTTAGGACTGGGTTGTCGACGCGGTACACGAGTCGCTATCGTGGCTGAAACTGATCCGATGTTTCACAGGTTCTTTTTTGCTTGTCAGTATGCAGGTTTTATTCCGGTAGCATTACCCGCGGGATTTCAAATAGGTGCTCGAAAAGCCTACGTGGAGCAACTGGAACGAATGTTAGATAGCTGCGGGGCTGATTTGGCGGTTGCCCCGGAATCTCATATCGGTTTTCTAAAGCAGGCCGTAGAGCGGTTAAATTTAGTTAAAGCTGGGACTCCAGAAGAATTCGATTCTTTGAGTAAGACCAATATCTCGATGCAGCCGCTAGATGAAAATGACATCGCATACTTGCAATACACATCAGGCAGCACGAGGTTTCCTCGCGGAGTAGAAATATCTCAAAATGCTGTGATGACAAATTTACGTGATATTGCAGTGCATGGACTGAGAATAAGTGAAAGCGACAGAATGGTTTCTTGGTTGCCTTTGTACCATGATATGGGTTTGGTGGCGTTTGTTTTATTGCCTCTTGGTAGCCAGCTTTCAGCTGATTATTTGAGTCCGCGCACATTCGGTATGCGACCACGTTTGTGGTTGAAGTTGATATCCCAAAATCGTGGGACGATTTCTTCGAGTCCGCCGTTTGGATATGCGCTGTGCGCAAAACGCCTTCGCCTCACTGATCAAGATCGATATGATTTAAGTTCCTGGAGAGTTGCATGTGTCGGAGCTGAAAGGATTCACCCTGAGCCGCTTAGACAATTTTCGCATGTTTTAAAAGCCGCGAATTTCGATGCTAAGGCTTTTGTAGCGTGCTACGGGATGGCTGAGTGCGCATTAGCCATTAGCTTTGAAGAACTAGATGTTGGTATAACTTCGATACAGGTTGATAAAGATAGTATGTCGAGAGAAGGTCTAGTCAAACCCTTACACGATAAGGATGCGGATGGGCTTAATTCTTTAACCTTCGTTGACTGTGGGAAAATTTTGCCGAGTTTTGAAATGGCGATTCGAGATGACGCTGGGAATGATCTGCCGGATTATCAGTGCGGTCGTATATGCTTGAGAGGACCCAGTGTCATGACTGGTTATTTTCAAAATCCTACCGCTACTGATGAATCACTTTCTAAGGAGGGTTGGCTAGATACTGGTGATATAGGATATCGAGTCGGTGAGAATGTCATAGTTACTGCGCGTCGTAAGGATGTGATTATTGTTAATGGACGTAATATTTGGCCGCATGATCTAGAGTATTTGGCTGAGACGCTCCCGGGAGTTCGGTTCGGTAATGTTTCTGCATTTTCCTTTGCTGATGATGCGGGGTCTGATCAAGTTGTGATGGTAGTAGAGTCGAGAGAGTCGAATCCAGCAAAAGTACGAAGCTTAATTAATGAACTGTCTGGTTTAATATCGAAAAATTTTGGGATGGCCTGCCATATAGATCTTGTACCCCCTAGGACGCTCCCCAGAACCTCTTCGGGAAAACTTTCGCGTTCAAAAGCGAAACAAGACTTTTTAGCGCGCTTGGAAGTTATTGACAACGATACTCAGGTTATAAGCGCCAACGCTTGATTTAGGCTAGAAAGTTGCACATTGTTTTAACTGGCGGAACCGGATTTATCGGGAGTCAGTTGCAACAATTTTTAGTTTCTTCTGGTCATACAGTCATTGTGTATACCAGAGAGCACCGCGGCAGAAACGCTAATATCCTGAAAAGCTGTTCTAGTGTAGAAGGTTCGCTGACTGATTCGGAGAAAATTAATCAATTAATGTCTGAGTGTGATCTCGTGATTTATTGCGCTGGTAGCGTCCGAGGTGCGCGGCCAAAAGATTTCTTTGAAGCAAATGTGGCTGGTCTAAAGACATTTGGTGAGGCTTTGGCAAAATCTGGAGGTCGTTTATTGCTTATATCGTCATTAGCAGCGGAACGGCCATATCTCTCTGACTATGCAAATACCAAGTACCTCGGTGAAACTGTTCTTGAAAGTATAGAAGGTCTGCGTTGGTGTATTCTAAGACCACCGGCGGTCTATGGCGCGTCTGACACTGAGCTTAGACCTTTATTTAAATTGATGAATAAAGGTATTGCATTAATTATTGGGCCAAAAGACCAAAGACTATCGTTACTACATGTCGACGATTTAGCAAGAGCGGTTTGTGCGGTGGTTAGGTCGTCATTGGCTTTTAGGAGTCGGAAGATGACGGTTCACGATGGCAAAGAGGGTGGCTATCTGTGGAGTGAGATCGTTAAGTCTGTGAGGCCTCGTGGAGTGACTCTTACGATACGCTTACCGCAAGTTGTCTTGATTATTTTCGCGAAGATAAACATGCTGCTTGCTTCTCTCTTTGGATACCTGCCTATGCTTTCACCTGGTAAAGTCAGGGAACTTTCGGAAACGGCTTGGGTCTGTGATAATGCCAAGATCAGTGAGATTTGTGACTGGAAACCGCGAGTAAATCTTCAGCAGGGTATGCGAAAAATTCTGTAAAAAAATTAACAATATTTCGGTGATAGAATTAGATGACACATGCAAAAATTGTGACGCGACTAATTGAACTTCTTGAGAGTTTAGTTGCTAGTGTCGAAAACTTTGATCAGGAAACTGCGCTAGTTGGAGATGCTGGCTTGGAGTCAATCCAGGTTATTGAATATTTGTGCGAGGTCGAAGATGATTTTGATATAGTTATCGACGAGGAAGCTCTTTCTTATGTGAACACAGTTGGGGATCTCGCAGAAACTATTTTGAAAATTAATCTTGGTAAATCTTCATGAGTTTATTTGAAAAGTTTTCTCAAGCTCGCGCATTAGAGCAAGCGCTGATGGAAATGCCAATCAATCCGACCGGCACTGTTATTAGCGAAGTCGTGTCAGCCTCCGAAGCGATAATTGGCGGCCAACTGAAGATAATGGCGGGTACGAATAATTATTTAGGCCTTACGTTTGATGCTGACTGCGTGGCCGCAGGACAACAAGCTCTGCTTGAGGCCGGCACAGGTACCACTGGGTCTCGTATGGCTAACGGTACGTATCAGCAGCATTTGTATTTAGAGACAGAGATTGCAGAATTCTTTGATTTCTCCCACGGGATGGTTTTTTCGACTGGTTATTCGGCCAATATCGGAATGCTAACTGCACTTCTCAATACTGAGGACTCGGTACTTATTGACTCCGAAGGACACGCTAGTCTCTTTGACGGGTGTCGAATGAGTGGTGCAAAAATATATAGATTTAAGCATAACGACCCAGAAGGTCTGCGCAAGAGGCTGAGCAGATTGGGGGAAGCAGGTAAAGACGCTCTTATTGTTGTAGAGGGACTCTATAGTGTTCGAGGTGACTGCGCGCCGTTAAAAGAATATGTAGACGTCAAAAACGAGTTTGGAAGTTATTTGATGGTAGATGAGGCTCATTCACTTGGCCTATATGGTGAAAATGGTCGCGGTTTGGCCGAAGATCAAGGTGTAAGTGACGAGGTAGATTTTATAGTTGGAACCTTCAGCAAAAGTCTTGGTTCGATTGGGGGTTTTTGTGTAAGTAATCATCCGGAGCTAAGTCTAATTCGTTACGCAAGTAGGCCATATATTTTTACGGCATCGCCGTCTCCATCGGTTATAGCGACGACTAGACAGGCTTTAAAAAAGATTAAAAATTGCCCTGAATTGCGAGAAATAGTTTGGTCAAATGCGCAACTCTTACACTCTGGCTTGTCTCAACTAGGATTTCAAATAGGGGCAGACGTTAGTCCTGTGATTGGAATCCCTTTTGAAGATAGAGAGGTTGCTCTTACCTACTGGCAGGATTTATTTAATAAAGGAGTTTATACAAATCTAATATTACCGCCAGCAGCTCCAGATGGCGGGAGTTTGATTCGTTGCAGTGTGACCGCGGCGCATAGTAAGGAACAAATAAGAGTCATACTAGACGCCTTCGACGCGATTAAAAATAGTTGACTGCTAGAGGAAGCGGTTGATTTGGTAGTGCACTACTTAAATCCACCTCTTCGAAAAATTTTCCAGATAAGGGGCCACGAGAAGATAAGCGGGTATTTGAGTTGTAATGCAGTAGCATTTTCTTTTATCCCAGTGTGTCTTTCTATTTTCCAAAGTAAATATTCAAGAGGCTGGTTAAATGTGCTTGTCGCTTTCAGTAGACGGGCTATCGATAAAAAGATTCCAAGTGTCCTTCGGGCCTTCCATCGTAATTTAGTTTTTAGACGATATTTATTAGAGCATTCGAAAGTCCATTCATTATTTCCTGCTCCTGACAGTCCTAAAGTATCTGAGTGCTCAGTAACTTTTGACTCAAAGTAGTCTTGATGGTGCTTCACTATTAGAGTTATTTTATCCTGACTTTCCGCCCTTAGCTCGGCTCCGTAGGTAAGAGTTAGCGCCGTTTCCCACAATTGTGTACTAGTGAATGATTTCGGAGACATACCTAATGCTTCTCTCATCATTCTTTTTTCTGACGACCCAATAAGAATATTTATAGTATTCTGAACTTTTTCATTTTTCACATAAAGAATACTGCAGGGTTGACTGAAACGCGCCCATAGATAGGGGTGAAATCCTGTTGTTATTTTTTTTTCAAGGTGCTTTAGTGAGATAGTTGCGTATTTAGCACTGCATTGCACGTTTCGTTTTGAAAGACCTAATTGATATACATTTGGTTCGAGTAACTGATTAGCTACTTTTTGCCAGAGGGATGGGAGTTGGTCGTAATCAGTGAAAATAACGTAGAAGTCTGGGAGTGTGTCTCGTTTTCCACGAAGCCACGAACCATAAAGTACCACAGCTTCGACATTATCACCGTATTTTTCTACTATTGCCGCTAGGAACTCATTGGGCCACCAGTCTTCAAGGGGTTGGTTGCTAAGAGTCATAGGCTTGTTTGGTTTGAGAAAACGTTTTGAATGCTTTGGGGGATAGCTCTGCGGCGCGGGGATCTTGCAGCCAAGATTTTAGGTGACCTTCGCTCACTCGCACAAAGACTGCGTAGTTCAGTCTGAAAAAAAGTAGGACTGTACAGATCAAAGTCCATCCAACCACACTGAGAAATCCCAAAGACGGTTGGCCCAGTATGGTAGCTGCCGTGAGAATGACTAAGCATGGGTTTCGTCGCGCGACGAATAGTCTAAAATACGCGTCGACTGGCCTCCACGCGAATAGCGAACAGTTTCCCAGTCCTTCAAATAATCCTTCCGCGATACGGCCCCCTATGTACGCGCAAATCATTATTATGCTGAGGTCAGAAAGACTGTAGCCAAAAAGAGAAGTAGTTCCTGATAAACCGATGCCCCAATAAAAGTACCATATTGGTGGGTGAATAATATCCATGCCATGATCTAAAATGTGTCCTGCTTTGCTAGTGCACTCGGTAACACGTGCTAATTTACCATCGACAGTATCCAGTAAAGTCATGACCCAACCGCTGACAAGCCCCAAGGCAAATAACCCTTTTGCAAAACATACAAGTGCGAGCAGCATTAGCAATGCCCCAATTATAGTGACAATGTTTGGTGTGATACCGCACTGCACACATAACCTGACTATAGTTTTTGCAGGGCGAGGCCACCACCACTTAGTCACAAAATCAGTTATTCCTTTGTAAGAATTTCCGTACAGTAGAGATTCCAGCTCCTCGACCGAAAAACTTGGGATATGTTTTAGTAACGGAGGCTTCGATCGTCTGAGTTTATCATTATATTGTTCAAGTTTGGCTTGCTTATTACCTATAATTTGGGGAGGCGCGATAGAACCAACGGTCTGTTTATTTTGCTCGATTTTTCCGATGTCACATTTGAGAGCCGCAATGATATGTGTATCATCGCAAATCAGGAATTCAGAACTCGATTCGACGAAATTTCTAATGGTGTGGGTATCGAACATAAAGTTTGAGTCGATTAATAATACTAAGCTTTCAGGACTTTCTGTAAGCGAGCATTCGGAGGATAATGGGATATTTATAGAGGCCAATTGTTTCTGGATTCTATCTGCAGACTTAAGTCCCCACAGGACCGTACAGTTGTCGGAGACTATTGTAGCAGATTGGGACATAATCAAATCTCATGCTTAAAAAATTAGATAGGCATGCAGTATAATAAGTTCTTGTTGCATGGGCAAAATGAGTAATTAATTAGATATGCGGATTATACATTTAACCGATCCTCACTTGACGACCTTGCCTAGTTTTGCTGCAGGTAGGTTTTTATTTAACAAACGTTTTCTTGGCGCAATGTCTTGGTCACGTAGGCAGAAGTATCACCTCAGATCGCAGCTAGATCTCTTGGTGAAAGATATTCGGTCTGAAGCTCCTGATTTGCTTATATGTACTGGAGATTTGGTGCAAATAGGAACGGAGGCGGAAATTATTCAGGCGAAAGATTGGCTTGATGAACTTGCCAGTATATGCAGGGTAATTTTAGTTCCTGGTAATCACGACTGTTACCAGCGAGAGTCATATCAACTAATCGAGAGATATTGGAGTCCTTATTTTTTTCAAGAACGTCATAAAGTTCAAGGATTCCCGAGTGTTTTTCAGCATCAAGGAATCACTTTTATCGGACTCTGCTCCGCTCAGGCAGAGCCTTTTTGGTCTGCTAGAGGTATGTTGGGAGGAGAGCAACTAGAAAAATTGAAATCTATTTTGGAAACAAGTTCTGATACTTTCCAGTGTGTTTTCCTGCATCACCCGCCGATGCCTGGTATGTGCGCGAAGCGAAAGTCGCTGAGAGATGCAATTTTACTCTCTTATTTGCTGAAAGAGCAAAATGTTCAGATGGTTTTGCATGGGCACGTACATCAAAATCAAATTTACACTGCGAATGAGCGGACTAAAGTATTTGCCACTGCCTCTGCTTCCAATGTGGCAGGACATGCGCCTGCATCATATAGATTATTTGAAATTAAAGCTGGAGTTCGTGGCTGGGAGGTTTTGGCATCGCTTAAGGTTTTCGGTTCTTCGATAACAAAGGAACTTACACGACATTCTTGGTAGTTTTTTAGTTGGCAATGGTACGTTAGATTTTTTTCGTATACTGAATAGCAAGTAATAGAATTATGATCGGAGGTACCAAGACAGACATAGCCGGGCTCAGTTCGAGTAGTGCCGCTAAGTGGCCTGAAATCTGTTGAAGTAGATAAAAAATAATTCCGATGGCTCCAGCCAAAAGACTTCTGGAGCTAGTTGAACGGAATTGAACAGATGATAGGGCGATAGGAACACCTATTAAAGCCATGGCAACCAGCATTAGAGGGAAGGCCAGTCGCTGCCATAAAACTAGCTGATGTGTCCGAGTGCCTACTCCATCATTTTGATTTGTCCTGATGTACTTGATTAGATCGAACGTCGACAACGCGCGCGGAGGAGTGACTAAGGCACCTAATTGATCAGAGGTAAAAAAGCTTTTCCATATTAAAGACGGCAAGGTTCTCTTAGACGGAGCTTCGACTGAATTTAGCCTAGTTTCTGTGACATTTTTAAGCTCCCATAGCCCGTCCGAACGGATCTGTGCATTTTCAGCTCTAATGGCTCTCAGGACATTACCAGATTGAGATAGCTCGTAGATTTCTAGTGCACCGACTATATTATTGGAAGCAAACGCTTCAATCCTGATCAATTGATTATTTTTCTTGCTCCAAAACCCGTCAGCAGTGTAATTCGTCTGCTCTAATGTATACGCTTTGATTCGTTGAGCTTGTTGTTCGGTGGAGGGCACTACATAGTTCTGCGCAAGAACTGCTAATAAAGAGATAGTTAAGGTTACATAAACTATTAATTTAGAAAAGGATATGACAGCTAATCCTGATGCACGCATCGCGGATGCCTCCTGATTGCTAGCCAAAGTCCCAAGTCCCATAACACATCCTAATAGGACGCTTATTGGAAGCAGTTCAAGCACCCTATTTGGTACTTCCAGCATAATGACTGATACTGCGTTGACGACAGTAAACGATCCTTTCCCGACATCTTCTAGTATATCTACAAGACCAAGAATGCTGAATAGGACTAGTAATAGAGTTAATGCAAACAAGCCATTTTTTAGCACAAGGGTTGAGATATACCGTCCAACTATATAAGTCATAGAGACGACCGTTTTTGGTGAATGAAGTAGATCATCAGCACCATTGAAATTACAACGACTGGAGGGATCGATAAGTAGGATAGCACTCCTTGTTCTACCCAAGTCTTTGAGACAGTCATAATGTTGTAGTAGATCGCATACGATGCTATAGCCAGCGGCAATTTGGAAAATCGACTAGTTCTCGGTCTATAATCGACAAACATTAGTGCTATCAGTACTAAAACTATAGTGGAGATAGGCGTTGAAAGTCGCCATTGAAGTTCAGCTTTGTCATAAAGTGAGTCCTCGTCAATTAATGCAAGACTGCTCGCAGCTTTAGCTTTATACTCAAGATCGATTTCGGTAGACGCCTGCAGTTCCAGTGTAAGAGTTTGAAACTTACCAATTAGATCGGAAGACTCATACGATTGCTTAAATACACTAGCTTCATTTAAGGTTAGGGTATGTATATTTTCTGCGCTTAAGAGCTCTATACTTCCGCTCGGTGCTGCAATAATTTGTATATCTTCTCCATCTCTCGTCCGTATGAAAATATCTGATAGGCTATTTTGGGGGCCAGTAATTTTTTCGATATACACGACGTGCTTGCCGTTATTAAGGCTATAAAATTGGCGTGCTTTAATACGTTCGACTTCAGAAGATGATTGGGCATGCTCTTTCATATCATAAATATGCTGATAGGCCCAGGGTCTAGCATAGATAGATAAAGCACCGGCAACCACCGACACTAAAATGCCAAACACGAGGACAATCTTTTTAAGTTTAAGATCTGACAAACCGACGCTTCTTAATATGGTTAGTTCGTTACTGTTAGCGAGTCGGGCCATTGCAAAAATGATGCTAAAGTAAAGTGCGAGCGGTAATAGTACTTCTAGCGATACCAGGAGTTTAAACCAGTTCAAAATTAATACTTCACTCATTTTGTAGAGGCCACTAGCAGCATCCGTCATTAATCTCGTGAGGCTATAGGAAAAAAAGATAACAGACAGTACAAATACGACTGAAATTAGATTTACAAGTATTTCGCGTATAAGATAACGATTTAGAAGCACTTTCTATTTACCAATCCGTGGGAAACTGACTCATTGTTAAACAATTTAGAAGAACATCATCGCTGGAGAGGGCGTCGAGTGCAACTTAGTTTTCTGGCAATTATTTTAAGAGTCAGTTGCTCAATAAGTATAGTGTCAATGTCTGCCTATGCCGCAGAGGACGCTGAGTCTATTTATGACCCCATAGTGATATCTGCAGAGCGAGCTAGTCAGAGTATTGGCGAGCAGGGTTTTGAATTGAGCGGCCAGCTTAGAGTCAATACACGGATGTGGGTCATCAGAGGGGATAGTGGACTAGTTGAAGGTAGAATTAGCGATTCGGACTTCGTCAAAGTTCAAGGTACCCCAGCCGACATCAAGTATCGTAGCGATACAAAGAGTACCGTAAGTGGTACGGCGGCGCTTCTAAACTATTCTACAACAAACAACGTGGTTAAGCTGTCTGGCTCGGCGAAATTGCTCAAAGGAAATCAAAGTGTGGAAAGCGATATGATTGAGTACTTCTTAGACACTGGCACTTGGTCTGCGGGAAGCACCTCAAGAGTCAAAATGAAAAAAATGATCAAATAGGTGATGGAACTTACCACGTAGCGACTTTTTTGTCAGCAATATTCAAATCTTCGTGACTATCGATTTCACACCAGTGCAATCCATCAATCGGACAAGTAGCAACCTTATGTGATTGAGCGATAGCGTTTATTGCAGAAAGATACCACATTTGTAGCCCGCCATCTGCCCGCATCATGGTGTTGAGTTGTTCTATAAAAGTACTTGCCCCCTTGGGCCCAAAGCACATCATCCCGATAGATTCAGCGTCTACCTTCGATCGGTCGATTGTCTTTCCTATTTTTGAGATGTGGTCTTTCTCTAAGGTGATTTTCATATCATCGTCATCGTAAATATCTTTTGAATCAGTTACGAGTGTAATTTCGCTTTCGTTTTTAGATCCTAACAACTGTCCGACAATAGCGGCTTCAAATAGTGTGTCCCCATTGATGAGCATGAACGGCAGCTCCATCTCATGCCGGGCGATCCAGCAGGTCCCGAGATTATCACTTTGGAGGTAAAATGGGTTATACAAGGTTCTTGCAGTTATAAAATTTTGTTTTCTAACAATAGAGTCTATTTTGTCGGCCCCAAATCCGGTAACAACAAGTACGTCTTTAATGGCGCATTTAGATAGCTCTTGTAGTTGCCACTCGAGCACGGATTTCCCTTGTATTTTAATAGCGGCCTTCGGTTGTTTTGCGGTAAGGGGGAGTAGGCGCTTTCCTTGACCGGCGCTCAAAATAATTGCTTTCATTTAATACCTTGTGAATTGAGTTATGTGGATTTACATCGTGCACGCACTTTAGCATGCGGCGCATAGGTAATCCATGGTGCAAGTCAGGGAATTAATATGCTCTGATTCACAACCCCTTATGCTTTTGGGACAAATTCTTATTCCATTTTTTTATATTGCTTAAAGGATCTTTTACATAGCGTGTTGCTTTCATCATATTCAGAACAAGAGTATTTATCAGTTGTCCTATTCGGTTCATGGGGCGCTCCACATCGATAAAAAGGACAGCACGATATTCGGACGTATCATTTTGTACTTCATGTTCAAAAGTATCATCAAAGAGAATACACTGACCTTCAGACCATCCACGCACTTCGTTATCTACTCTTATCCAACAGCTGTTTACGTCACCGGGTACTTTTAAGCCCAAGTGACACCTTATTAAGGCTTTGGTAGGTCCTCGATGGGGTGGTATGTGATATTTAGGAGCTAAGATAGAGAACCAAGCATTTTGTAGGTTCGGTATTTTATTGAGCACTTCTGCGGTTTGTATACACTTGCTACAGTTTTCTATCACAGCGTTTCCGAATATAAAGAAAGCATATGTTTTCCAGTAATCTTCTTTCGAGATGCGAGCTTGATCGGGAGACATTTGATGAAATGCTGGAATTTTAGATGGGTCTTTCCATACTTCGTCAAACTCTTTTTGTATTTTTGGAAACTGATCTTCAAGTACCGAGATCCATGAGAATGTCTCATTTGGCAAAAAGGGCGATGTTGGAACTATTGAGCACTGATTTTGAACGTTAGCGATAAGTCTCAGGAATCGCTTGCCTATGATGTGGATGAGTTTTCTTTTTGTAGCCGATACCGCTTGACTAGTTTTCATTAGTTAACCAATGGACGGCAAGGTCATAGTCAGCCTTGCTGTCAATGTCTATTGCAGCTAGAGGATTCGCGACGATAGTATGACATAACTTCGCTCCGGCATTTCTGGAAATTGTTTTTAGCGCCTTCTCTAGGGTAAGACTGCCCAAAATATATCCGATCAAAAATCGAATGCCTAGATAACGTGAAATTTTCCACGGCTTCTTTCTCAGAGCCTCCACTTTTTGCCAATACTCTAGGACTCTAACTCCTTTTTGGCTTTTAACGAGAAATAAATTGCTTCCACAAAAGACTCCTTCTGAGAATTTCAATAGAGTTCGCTTGCTCTCGGGGAATGCTTTATGGACATTTGCATATGGCACCAAGCCAACGATGAAGTCTCCCGTTATATGCCCTGCTGCTTCGAGGAATTCCGATATTGTATCGGAGGGGAGGAGCGCATGGTCTCCTGTTGTGAGCAGGCAGGGATACTCTCCTCCGGCCGAAATAGCTTTCGCCGCACTTGCGGCTGGCCCCGCTTCGGGAGGGAACCAGGTACAATTATGACTACGAGTAACTTTTTGAAGCGAATTTCCTAGTTGTCTACTGTCCTCATGTAATCCAACGATAGTCATGTCGGAAATTTTTCCGCAATTATCTAGTGATTCTAAGACTCGTTGGATGCAGGTTTTACCGAGGATCTTCACTAAAACTCCATTTTTAATGCCAAACATACGAGCCAAACTATTTCCGCCGGGTCTATCTCCAGCTAGAATCACCGAAGGTATTTTTACTTTATGATTACTCATTCTAAAGGAGAGTTGAAATAGGTTTGAGTGGCTTTTCATATACCCGGTAATGTTTCGAGCGATAGCCACCAAGGATATCGATAATTTTTTTCATACCAGCATTATTTTCGAGGATCCAGGACATTTCTACCGTCTCTATGCCTTTCCGTATTGCTGGTTTTCTTAGCGCATTAACCACGGAAAGTGCCAAACCTGGACCAAACCTAGTATTCTGCAGTCGTTTCCTAACACCCATGAGCGGTATGCGCGCAGTTTTTGGATATCCCAGTTTCAGACGTTTTATTAGCTTAAATATGCCAAAAGGAAAAAGTTTGCCATCTAGATCTTGGATAGCTTCATTAATGTTAGGCAGCAATACAATAAATGCCACAGGCTCATTATTAATTCGGGCGATTTGTATGAAGTCGTTAGGTATTACCATGAGCATTTCTTTCCCGATGGCTGCAAACTCATCTTTTTCGAACGGCACGAAGCCCCAGTTGTCAGACCAAGCATCGTTAAAGATGTTTCTGACAGTCTCTAATTCTGCCATCACATCCTGTTTGTTTAGCGGACAAATACTTATGTCCTCTCTAATCGCTTCAAGATAGCTTTCATAAATTTAGGGGGTTCGAATTTAGGACTAATCAAATATGCAGACAAATCCATTTCTTTTGCGTAGCCGGAGTCTTCTACAAGCTTTCCGTAATAATCTTTTGCATGAGTCATCATGAAATACGGGGGTGTATCAAAGCCCTCGACTAGTAATCCCACTTCTTGATTTATATTTAAATTGAAAGGACCTCTCACCCTCGTCATTTCCTTACTCAAAAGCCATTGCTCGGCTAGTTGAAAAAGTTGCTTTGATATTGTGGAGTCATTGGGTGATTCAAAGTTTCCAAAGAAACCTGTGGCATTTTTATAATATTCGAGATGTGCTCGGTCAACTTGAGCGCTAATTCTCGCGATCGGTTTCGATTCATCATAAGCTACCCAACCCGCCCAATCTAGGTGCCTGAAAATAGGTTGACTAGCTTTTAGCGCATCTTTTCGCTCGATGATCAACGGAGGAACCCAATTTTTATCATGCTCATAGATAGACCAAGGAACCTTGATGAAATCGTCCAAGTGCTTTTTAGTCTTTACTTCGGCAATTTTTATCATAATAACTTAGTGCTCGAGCTACGCAGTTTTGCAACCTGCAGATTATATGCTAAAAATTATTCTCTGGATTGCATTTTACTCGACAATAAAATTTATCGCATATTGACGTGTGAGGTGCTAGCTTTAGCTTACTAACGACTATGTATGAAGATAAATTTAGGGGGATTGTTTGAATGAAGGCTAAAATTAAGGAAGATTACGTTCAGATTGATGAAATAAGTTGGCAACCATTTCCTGACGCCTTTTCGAAAGGGGGGATTCGGTGGAAATTGTTGCATACCTCACCTGAGATGGGTGCTTGGACGGCTATCTTTGATTGCCCAGAAGGTTCTTCTTTTGACCGTCATATCCATGTTGGACCGGGTGAGTATCTTCTTACCAAGGGGAAAATGGAGGTCAGAGGAGGAACTGAAGAGGGCGGCGCCACGGCACTAGAGTTGGGTTACGGGTACGAATCTTGCGGAGCGCAGCACGACAAGACATACTTCCCAGTGGAGAGTCAGTTTTACATGACGTTCATGGGACCTCTGCAGTTTACTAATGATGACGGTAGTCCAAGAGCAGTTGTTGGATGGGAGCAAGCCCAAGGTTTATGGGACTCGCAAACGGGATCGTCTTAAATAGTGTATAGTAACTATTCCCCGCTAAGTGGAAGAAACAGTGCTAGAAAAATTTGGTTGGAGCGTGGTGCCGAAGAGAGGACTTGAACCTCCACGGGGTTACCCCCACTGGCACCTGAAGCCAGCGCGTCTACCAATTCCGCCACTTCGGCTTGTGTTGTTATGGAAACGCAATCTAGCGAGTAGCCAGGCACGAGTCAAATAGTTTTATATAAATATTCGAGAGATATCAAATAAAAACACGGAAGTACCATGAGAATTTGCCATCCCGGACTCAAATACGGGAGGTAATAGAGCGCGCTAGTAAGCCTGTTGGTTTACGGGATATCAGTAAAATTTTGGGACTAGAGGAAAAGAAGTTTAGTAGCGCGTTAGGCAAGCGTTTAAAAGCTATGGTGCGGGATGGTCAACTGATTCAAAACAAAAAACTGAAGTATGAGATAGATAGGTATTCTGAGTTAATTAGTGGTTCTGTTTTAGCCCATCGTGATGGGTACGCATTCGTCAGGCCCGAGTCTGGCGGGTTAGATATTTATCTGAGGCAAAAAGAGGCTCGCGCCGTTTTTCATGGCGACAAAGTTCTTGTGAAAGTAACAGGCAAGGATAGAGAGAGTAGACCATCCGGGAAACTAGTTGAAGTTCTGGAACGAGGTGCCACAGAATTTATAGGCGAATATTTTGAAGAAAAAAGTGTTGCGTACGTTAAGGCTAAGGACCGACGAATAAGTCAGAAAATTGTCCTAAAGCAGAAACTGGCTGACGTGGTTAATGGTGTGCTAGTTAATGTGGTAATAGTGACGCAGCCCACGAAATTCTCAGATCCTATTGGTGAAGTAAAAGAAATTTTGGGCGATGATCTATCGACTAAGGTAGAAGTTGATATAGTTATTCGTAAACATCAGTTGCCCTATAAATGGCCGAAATCGGTGGTAACAGAGGTAGGCAAGATAGCCGGACAAATTGGGGAAACAGAGTTTGTGACTCGTCATGATCTTAGAGATCTGGCTTTTGTAACGATTGATGGTGCAGATGCTCGAGATTTTGATGATGCTGTTTTTGTACAAAGCGCTGCTGAAAATAAAAAGCTATATGTTGCAATAGCGGATGTTTCACATTACGTACTACCTGAATCTCTATATAGATAATGAAGCGAAGAACAGAGGCACTTCAGTATATTTTCCTGATTGTGTAGTTCCGATGCTTCCTGAAGAGTTGTCTAATGGGATATGCTCTTTAGTGCCCGATGAGGATCGTTTGGTACTAGTCTGCGAAATGGTGGTTACGCCCGCTGGAGAAATTATTAGTTCAGAATTTTATTCGGGGATTATCTGCTCGCATGCACGATTGATTTATGAGGACGTGCAAGACTGGCTGGATGGGGACGAGCAGGCTTTAGGTACTACTTCGGTGGCAGTGAAAAATAACTTGCTAGGCTTACATCAAGTATTTAATTCATTCAAGAAAGCGAAAGATAAAAGAGGGGCGCTAGAGATAGGTACGGTGGAGCCAAAGTTTACCCTGAACTCTATGGGTGAGATTGAAAACATTGAGGCGAGCGTTAGGGTAGATGCCCATAAAATTATTGAAGAATGTATGATCGCTGCTAACACAGTCGCTGCCAATTTTTTATTGGAGAAAAATAGTAACTCTTTGTTCAGGGTTCATGAGTTGCCTGGAGAGGATAAAGTTCAAGCACTGACTGTTTTTTTAAAATTGATGGGTATCAACCCCGGTTTTTCCGAAAAGCTAGAATCTCGGCAATATGCGTCTATTTTAAAAATTGCCAAAGACAGAAAAGAGCGACGGGTGATTGAAACCATGGTGCTTCGCAGCCTAAAGTTGGCTGCTTACAGTGAAAAAAACTCTGGTCATTTTGGTTTGGGATTAGACTCATACACGCATTTTACTTCACCGATAAGGCGCTATCCTGACTTGATGGTCCATCGGGCTATCAAATCAGGAGGGGGTGCACATGATAAGAAAAGTATCGAAGAATTGGCATTACAATGTTCTAACTTTGAGCGGCGCGCAGAACTGGCGTCTCGTGACGTCATCGCCTATCTAAAATGTCAGTATATGCGAGACAAAGTCGGCGAAGAATTTTCAGGACTGGTCACAGCAACTACCGATTTTGGTTTGTTTGTAGAGCTTGCTGATATCTTTATAGAAGGACTTGTTCACGTTACCGCATTACCTTCAGATTATTATGTATATTCAGAAGCAGCTCATTCGCTCAGAGGTAGGAAGTCGGGGGCTATATTCTCCCTCGGTCAAGTATTGAAGGTAGTTGTTAGTGGTGTGTCGGTAGACGAGAGAAAAATAGATTTAGTAGATTTCGAGGACCTCTAAGAAAGGTGTTAAGGGTAATCGAGACAGTGTTTCTTTTTCTCAGAAGGCTCGGAGATCCAAGTCTCGGACAAAGAAAAAAAGAAAATAATGTCCGATCATAGTCTTTTAGTCGGTGGTTTTCATGCTGTATGGTCGTCTTTGGATACCGCGCCGCAAAAGTGCGTCGAGTTATGGGTGAGACGCGGCTTGGAGTTCGGTAAAGCCGCGGAACTAATAGATCTAGCCAGAATAACAGGCGTGAGCGTACAAATTGTCACTGCCAACGCTATTGATAAACTATACGGAGTGGAGAGTCACCAAGGAGTTGTTTTAAAGCGAAGGCCTCCCGGTACGGTAGCGTTAAAAACTTTACTAAAGAATATTGTAAACGAGGAGCGGACTCCGTTGATTCTAATCCTAGATAATGTGCAAGATCCTCAAAATTTTGGCGCGTGTCTTAGAGTCGCGGACGGTGCCGGAGTTGATGGCGTAGTGTTCTCAACGAATAATAGTGCCCAGATAAGCAATACTGTTGCTAGAGTTGCGAGTGGCGCCCTGGATGCTATTACTTTGGTGCCCGTAACGAATATTGCTGCGGCGATAAAACAAATTTGCGCCGCCAATATTTGGGTTACCGGTGCATGTGATGATGAAGGTACTTCTCTTTATGACATTGATTTTACTGTCGGGACAGCGATTGTCGTAGGAAATGAGGGGGCGGGATTGCGCAAACTAACACGCGACCGCTGTGACCACCTAGCTGCCATACCCATGCGAGGTAAGGTCAGTAGTTTAAATGTGGCGAGTGCTACCTCAGTCTTCCTCTTTGAGGCTTTACGCCAACGCGATTAAACCACTTTTAGTTCGGCTACCGCCTTTGCTAAGTCGGGAGTATTCCTTTATCATGTCGCTGTGAAATCTATTCCTTGCTTCACTGGTCGTTAAATTAGACGCGGAAAGCTTATAACCTTAAGGACGCACCAATGAGACATTATGAGATCGTATTCTTAGTTCACCCTGATCAGAGTGAACAAACCGCAGCTATGATTGATCGGTATCGCGCGATCATTGAAAGTAAGAAAGGCACAATACATAGACTAGAAGACTGGGGCCGACGTCAGCTAGCATATCCGATTAACAAAATTCATAAAGCACATTATGTTTTGATGAATATTGAATGTGATATGGAAGCTCTCGAAGAATTAAAGACGGCATTTCGCTTCAACGACGCCGTTCTTAGAAGCTTAGTCCTAGCCCGTAAAAAAGCGATTACTGAGCCTTCGCCGATCGCACAGTCGAAAGAAGAAAACACCGGTCGAGATAGCCGAGAGCGTGATCACGCGCCTCGTACTGATAGCCTTGAGGCCTCTGAGTCAGTAGTTGATTCGGACGGCTCAAATCCATCAATCGATGATCCTGTTGAGCTAGAAAATGAGGTCGTTGAATCTTCGAATGAGGCCCAAGTTGACGAAGAAATAGAGAAGGAGAATTAGACATGGCTAAGTTTGTTAGAAGGCGTAGATTTTGTAAATTCACTGCTGAGGGCTTTGAGACCATTGATTATAAAGATTTAGCAACTCTCAGAGGGTCTTTGACCGAAAATGGTAAGATCGTTCCCAGCAGAATATCGGGAACTAAGCCACATTTTCAGCGGCAATTGTCGACCGCGATTAAGCACGCACGTTACCTAGCGCTCATCCCTTATTGTGATGCCCACTAGTTAGAGTTCGGAGACTTAATTAATTATGCGCGCCGTAGCTCGTTTTGCGATGCGAGGACATTGGCATGCAGTAGCGCTGACTGTTTTAGGCCTGATATGTTCCACTGTTATAAGCATTTTTGGTGTGATTAGCGGTTCCATAGTGGCATTAGTGGCTATGCGAATTGGTTGGCTGGCGGGTTTGAAGCTCGCATTAACTTCGGTCATTTTCTTTTGTTTGTTTCAGTTTTTTATGACCGGCGATACCCCGCTCGTCGCACTATATATCAGCGTTATAGTTTTGGGTCTCCCCGTATTACTTGGAGTGGCTTTAGATGGCTCAAGTAATCAGGCCTTACCGCTACTAATAGTCGCTTGTGGTCTAATTTTATTTTCTTTAGCGTTTAGAATCTTGACTGGTGACGCTGATCAATTCTGGTATCAGCAGATTAATCCGATTCTCAACGCGTTGCAGGAGGCTAACGGGCCAATTCTAAGTGAACAAGCTGTAATGCAAATATCTTCACAGATGCATCATATCTTTTTGGTTCTAATATTTCTTTTTTATACCGCAATAATTTTTCTGGCGAGATGGTGGCAAGCAGAATTGTATAACCCAGGCGGTTTCGGTTTTGAATTCAGAGTTTTGAGAATGCCTAAAGGTGCTCTGTACGGGGTAGCTATAGCTGGAGTTATGGTCGCTTTAAATACGGTCTCGAGTTTTGACGTCGCTTTTGTGACAGATTGTTTTATAATTTTGGTATTACTGTTTTCGTTTCAAGGGTTGGCAGTAGTGCATGCAAAGATTTATACAAATAATTTGCCTGTCGGCTGGTTGGTTGGTCTTTATCTGTTGTCGGCAATAGTACCTCAGTTGGTAGGTCTAGTCCTCGCGACAACAGGAGTTGCGGATAGTTTGGCCGATTTTCGGCGAGCTAAAGTTTCTTAAACAGGTTACTATAGTCGGGAAGTTCTGACAAAAAATCTGTTTTGTCACACAGAATTGGTTAAAGGAAGAGGGATCGGATGGAAGTTATTTTATTGGAAAAATTGCATCGCTTGGGAGATCTGGGCGATAAGGTTAATGTAAAACCGGGATATGGTAGGAATTATCTTATCCCACAGAAAAAAGCAGTGCCTGCTACCGCGGATAACATAGCAGAGTTTGAAGAAAAAAGAGCGGAGTTTGAAAGGGTCCAATCTGAGGGGATTGCACTAGCTGAAGCCCGAAAAGAGGCACTATCGGCTGTAGAGATTACGATAACTGCTAATGCTGGTGCAGAGGGTAAATTATTTGGCTCTGTCGGCGGTGCGGAAATCGCGGGCGCGGTAAGCGAAACTGGTAATGAAGTCAGTAAAAGTGAAATCCGTCTACCTGATGGTCCTTTAAGAGAAGTCGGAGAATACGACGTCGCCATTTATCTACATGCGGACTTAAGCGTTAGTGTCAAGGTGCACATCGTAGCTTCAGAGGGTGAACAAAACACCTAACTTTGGTCGGATTTAAATGGTACCTTTTGTGTCGAAGGAAGCATATGTGCTTGTAACCTAATGACGAGGGTGTGGTCAAATGGATATTTCGGATATTGACACTGATGCATTGAAGGTTCCCCCTCACTCTATAGAGGCCGAACAATCGGTATTAGGTGGACTGATGCTCGATAATGACTCCTACACCAGTGTGGCTGAGCGGATAAGACCTGAGGATTTTTATAGGAGCGACCATAAGCTCATTTACGATGGTGTGCTTAATCTTGCGGCGAATAGTAAACCCTATGACATCGTAACGCTGGCTGAGCTTTTAGACTCGCGAGAGCAACTGAAGGATGTCGGCGGTATGGCGTACCTAGCGCAACTGGCTGAGAATACTCCAAGCGCGGCTAATATAGCGGCTTATGCTGATATTGTGCGCGAAAGATCAGTATTGCGCGAGCTAATAAGTGCCGGCGGTAAAATCTCAGAAAGCGCTTTTCGTACTGAAGGCCGTTCGGCTAACGAGTTGCTCAATTCTGCTGAGGCGTTGGTGTTTTCCATAGCAGAAAGAGAAGCACGTGGCAAAAGAGGGTTTGTTCCGATAGGTGATTTGGTGGGTGAAACGTTAAATCGGATTGAAGAGCTATTTAAAAAAGAAAACCCTATAACGGGTGTTTCGACAGGCTTTTATGAGCTAGATGATATGACTTCTGGGTTGCAGCGTTCTGATTTAATTATTGTGGCTGGCCGGCCCTCAATGGGGAAAACAGCATTTGCCGTGAATATCGCACAACACGCCGCCTTAAAAGAAGATATGTCGGTTGCGATATTTAGTATGGAAATGCCCGGTGAACAAATTGTTATGCGAATACTCGCCTCACTTGGTCGGATCAATCAAAGTAGATTGAGAGTCGGTAAGTTGAGTGACGATGACTGGAAGCGGCTAAGTAGCGCAGTATCTATGATGGACTCCATGAAAATGTTTGTAGATGACACCCCGGCACTGACGCCTGGAGATTTACAGGCTAGGTGTCGCCGTTTAGCGCGCGAGCAGAAAGATCTTGGTTTGATAGTAGTGGATTATCTGCAATTAATGCAGGTTGCTGGAACAAAGGAGAACCGCGCGACTGAGATCTCAGAAATATCACGATCGTTAAAAGCTTTGGCCAAAGAGTTGCAGGTGCCAGTGATTGCGTTATCACAGTTAAATAGAAGCTTAGAGCAGCGTCAGGATAAACGACCAGTTATGTCTGACTTGCGTGAATCTGGCGCGATAGAGCAGGACGCTGATGTGATCATGTTTATATATAGAGAAGAGGTGTACGACCCTGATACAGATCAAGCTGGGATCGCGGAAATTTTAATCAGCAAACAGCGAAATGGCCCTATTGGTATGAAGAAATTACGGTTTCTTGGTGAGCATACTATGTTTGAGAATTTAGATTTGATTCATGTCGATGGAGATGTTGGTAGGTGAGTCGACCGGTGGAGGTTACTATTGATCTAGACGCAGTCACTCATAATCTCTCAATAGTTAAAAGTTTAGCCCCACATTCCAAGATTATGGCCGTAGTGAAGGCTGATGCGTATGGGCATGGAGTGCTGAGAATAGCACAAGCTTTAAAAGATGTTGATGCCTTTGGAGTCGCGCGCTTAGATGAGGCAGTAGTTTTGCGTAAGGAGGGATATAGGAACAAAATTGTGCTTCTTGAGGGAGTGTTGGACAGTTCCGAGCTACGACAAGCTTTTGATTTGGACTTGGATATAGTGATCCATTCGGATTATCAAATTGATCTGCTAACCCATCAGAATAGAAAATTTCGAGTATGGTTCAAAGTAAATACGGGAATGAATCGATTGGGATTTTGTCCACGTGACGCGCGCTCTAACTTGCAAACTATTCGAAAGTATTCTAATGAAGATAATTCTTATGACACATTTTTCTTGCGCGCAGCTGTCCAATGACGTCAGTGCTGTTAGGCAAGAAGAGGCTTTTGACGACATTGTTATGGGAGCCAGCGAGGAGAAAAGTCTGGCAAACTCGGCTGCCATATTGGCTTTACCCAGTACACACAGAGATTGGGTTCGTCCTGGTCTGATGTTATACGGTGTCTCGCCTTTTACTGGCACGACTGCTAGTGAGTATGGGTTAAGGCCAGTTATGACACTTAAGTCTCGATTGATTGCGACGCAAGGGGTATCAGCAGGTGAATACATAGGCTATGGAAAGAACTATATTAGCAAAAAGGAAATGTATATTGGAGTTATCGCGATTGGCTATGGCGATGGCTACCCTAGGAAAACCAACGCGCCGGTTCTTTTTAAAGGGAAAAGAGCGAATATTGTAGGCGATTGTTCAATGGATATGACAACGATTGATTTGGGAGATATCTCGGCAAGTTATGGTGATGAAGTGACTTTGTGGGGCGCTGGCTTGCCGGTAGAAGAGGTCGCGGAAAAGTCAGGAATGGTGCCTTATGAATTATTGTGCCGAGTTAAGATGCGTGCAAAATACTTAGAGTCGTCATGAAAACGAAGACTGTGTACCAATGTCAAAATTGTGGCGCGACTGCCAGCAAATGGATGGGGCAATGTTTGAGCTGTGGGGCTTGGAATACGCTCGTCGAATCGGTACTGTCGGATGGTACAGACTCTCGTAAACGGTTTAGTGGAATGAGTAAATCCGGTTCTGGGGTAAAGAATTTGAGTTCTGTTGAGCTTGAGCACCAAGATAGACTGTCTACAGGGCTCAGTGAGCTTGACCGAGTACTTGGGGGAGGCTTGGTCGCTGGATCCGTCGTCTTGCTCGGTGGCGATCCTGGCATAGGCAAGACTACTTTGCTGTTACAAAGCTTGATAGCAGTTGCCAAAATAGGCGCACTCGACACTCTCTATATCAGTGGGGAAGAGTCTGCGTCGCAGCTAGCTATCAGAGCGAAAAGGCTGGGCTTAGAGTTAGAACATTTAGATATTCTCACCGAGACCGATATCGACAGCATGATAGCCGAAACTAAGGCCGTTAAACCCTCTGTTGTGGTAGTCGATTCTATTCAAACGAGCTACTCTGATGTTTTACAGTCGCCCCCAGGAAGTGTCGCGCAAGTAAGAGAGTGCGCTAGCCGATTGGTTAGTTTTGCTAAATCTAATGGTACGGCTATATTTTTAGTCGGACACGTCACAAAGGATGGATCGATTGCCGGACCGAGGGTTTTAGAGCATCTGGTAGATACAACCTTATACTTCGAAGGTGAGTCCGATGGCCCTTATCGTATGATTAGGGCGATAAAAAATCGGTTTGGCCCGGTTAACGAGTTAGGTGTGTTTGCCATGACAGACCGTGGCTTAAGGGAAGTAACTAATCCGAGTGCGATATTACTTTCGCGGCATGAGGAGCCAGTACCTGGCAGCATAGTGATGGTTACTAGAGAAGGAACTCGGCCGATGTTAGTTGAGGTACAGGCTTTGGTAAATAAGAGTCAGTTGGGAAATCCGAGGCGAGTAACTGTTGGCCTTGATCAAAATCGTCTGTCAATGTTACTTGCCGTGCTAAATAGACACTGTTCAGTTGCTACTGGGGAAAGTGATGTTTTCGCGAATATTGTTGGGGGAGTCAGAGTTAGTGAAACTGGTGCTGATTTAGCGATTGCTATAGCCGTTGTGTCGAGTCTTTATGATAAAGCGCTCCGTCCAGATATGGTTGTATTCGGAGAGATCGGTTTAGCCGGAGAGATCAGGCCTGTAATTGGTGGTACGGAACGTCTCAAGGAAGCGTCTAAGCACGGCTTCGCTTACGCAATCATCCCTGCCGGCAATGTGCCAAAACCAATCCCTGATGGTATGGAGGTTAAGGTCGTTACGAGACTTGAAGATGCTCTCAAACTAATCACTAGTCGTTAGCTTTAAAATAACCGTTACTCGGTATCTTTGTAGGTTGTTTCTTTTTCTGTGTCTGGCGGAAGTGTTATAGATATTTTGGCCGCTTTGACAGATCTCTCCAATGTTTTTATTACCTCGATAATTATGTGATCGAGCCTAAACGTAGTACCGGGAGTCGGTATGTCTTCAAGCGTTTCTAGGATTAAGCCATTTAGTGTCTTTGGGCCATCTTCGGGAAGTCCTAGGTTATGCTCCCTGTTTACCTCTCTTATATTGGCACTCCCATCAATTATAAACGTCTCGTCATTGATCCTGATTACATCTTTAATTTGATCCGCGGGATCAGTGGTAAACTCGCCAACAACTTCTTCGAGGATGTCTTCCAAGGTAACTAACCCCTCTAAATCACCATATTCATCTACTACAAATGCGATTCTCTCACGTTCTTTTTGAAAATTGACCAGTTGCATATAAAGGTCGGTCTGGGCAGGGACAAAGTAGGGTGGCACTAAAGCAGACAAGACTGTGTGAAGATCAAAGTCAGGAGATCCCACATGTTTAGTGATGCGACGTAAGTGCAACATTCCTTTAACATTAGATAGATTCCCTTTATAACATGGTAACCGAGTATGACGACTAGAAAGAATGTGGTCTCGTATGACTACCCAGTCATCTTCCAAATTAATACCGTACATTTCAGACTTTGGGATCATAATATCCTCAACTGTCGCGTTCTCTAAATCTAAAATACCGAAGAGCATTTGACGGTGCTTATGAGGAATAACGCCTCCCGCTTCTTTTACTACGGTTCTTAGCTCTTCTCTACTGAGAGGATCTTCGGAACGTTTAATATTAGTAATGCCAAAAATTCCAAGCAAGCCATTAGAAATTTTGTTGAGCACCCAAACCAAAGGGTAAAAAATCAACATCAAAGCCTTTAATACAATTGACGAAGGAAAAGCGACTCGCTCCGGACGGATTGCGGCGACTGTTTTTGGCATAACCTCGGCAAAAACTAAAATAATCGCAGTGAGTGCTATAGAAGAAAATAATAAGCCATCAGGCCCGTATATTCTAAGCGTGATAAGACTGACTATCATTGCTGCCAAGATGTTAACAAAATTATTACCAAGTAAAATAAGTCCTATCAAGCGATCGGGCCGCTCTAATAGTTGATGCACTCTTTTTGCACCTTTATATTTCCGGTCGGCTAGATGCTTTAGACGATATCGATTAAGCGACATCATAGCGGTTTCGCTGCTAGAGAAATACGCTGAGAGTATCACTAGTATAACTAGAATTAGCACGAGATAGATTAGCGAAAGTTCGTCCATATTCGGTTCTATATTTTTTGTAACACAAGTTCTAGGACTATTTTAGTACCGAAAAAGCCTAAAGCTAACAGCACAAAACCAATAGCGATAGAATTTATTGCGCTTGTACCCCGCCAGTTTCTGTAATGCCGACCGGCTAGTAACGTGGCAAAAGTTATCCAAGCAAGGACTGAGAAAACTATTTTATGAGCCAAATTCTGGTCTGAGATATTTTCAACGTAAACTACGCCAGTAGTTAAGCCTATAGTGAGGAGTACGAATGCTACACCAGTAATCTGGAATAGCATAATTTCCATGACAGGAAGAGGAGGAAGAAATCCAAGCACGGGCGTATGTTTCTTTAGTTTCACCCGAGCAAACGATAAAAAAACCGCCTGAAGTGCAGCAAGAGCGAACAGGCTATAGGCAACTAAAGAGATACCTACATGGAACGCAATCCCTATACTATTAGAGACAAAATTCTGACTAGAAAAGATAATAGGCAAAACGAGGATGACTGCAGTAGCGGGAAGCACTACTGTCGCTAAGCTAGCGATTGGCTTACGCGTAGCTATCAAGCCGCTTAGTAGAGACACAATCCAGCCCACCAAGGATGCAGCTGCAAAAACTCCGAGATTTAATCCCTGGTCAGTTACAATCGTATGGTACAGCGTTATAGCGTGGCAGATAGTCGCAATAGCGCCAATAGCAATGGTCCCACTATCGAGTAAGTATTGTGAGTCATTTTTAGTGGCTTGGATTGCTCTCACGGTGACGTGAAAGTAAAGCACAATTGCAGTTGTCGCAAATATTATAATCATTTTAAGGGATATTTTTGGCACATCTGATATGTGATAATGACATAGATGATCGTGTTTATGAAGAGCGCGACTATTAAGAATTGACTATTTATCAAAATCAGAGAGATATGTGATGTTTCAGAGCCTAACAGGTAGCCTTAGTTCTTTAATAAAAAATTTGCAAGGTCGTTCTCATTTAAATCAGGACAATATTCAAGCATCCATGCAAGAGATCCGAAATGCGCTGCTAGAAGCGGATGCCGGCTATGACGCGGTGCAATCATTTTTAGATCAGGTCGCAGTTAGGGCCGAAGGTGCAGAAGTCGTGGGTTCACTAACACCTGGACAGACCTTGGTCAAAATTGTGCAAGATGAGCTGACAAAATTTATGGGTGACACTTCGGTAGCACTTAGTTTTTCGGCTCAACCCCCTGTAGTGATACTCGTTGCAGGACTACAAGGGTCGGGGAAAACTACCACAATCGCTAAACTCGCGCGTCGACTTATAAAGCTCGAAAAGAAACAAGTTGGATTAGTGAGTTGTGATATCTATCGGCCAGCAGCGGTTGAGCAGCTCAAAATCTTAGCCTCTGAGGTGTCAGCTAATTATTACGAGACGAATTTGGCTGATGAATTATCTAAGACAGCTGAAAATGCGATTGATCAATCAAAAAGAGCATTTGATGACGTTCTTTTGGTCGATACTGCGGGCAGGCTGACAATTGATGAGGATATGATGCAAGAAATCGCTAATTTACATAGCATTTTTAATCCTTTAGAAACATTATTTGTCATTGATTCGATGATGGGACAAGACGCTGTTGAGACTGCAAGAAACTTCAATGAAGCGCTTCCTCTAACTGGTATAGTTTTGACCAAAATTGATGCCGACTCTCGTGGAGGCGCTGCATTGTCGGCTCGAGCGGTTACTGGTAAACCAATTAAGTTTATGGGTACTGGTGAAAAGATGGACGATCTTGATGTGTTTCATCCCGATCGGATAGCGTCCCGAATATTGGGTATGGGTGATGTTTTATCTCTTATTGAAGAGGTTGAACAGAAGGTAGATAAAAAGAAAGCTGAAAAGGTTGCTAAAAAGCTTAAGGCGGGAAACAAGTTTGATTTACAAGATTTTCGAGATCAATTAGAACAAATGGGACAAATGGGAGGTGTCCAAGCACTAATGGGAAAACTACCTGGTATGCAGGGAATGAGTGAATCTATAAAGGAAAAAGCGAACGATAAAGAAATGATTAAGTTTTCAGCTATTATTGATTCCATGACAGTTCAAGAAAGGTCATTCCCTGCACTGATCAAAGGGTCTCGGAAACGTCGTATCGCTAATGGCTCAGGAACTATAATTCAAGACGTCAATAAGCTCCTAAAGCAGTTCACTCAGATGCAGAAAATGATGAAAAAAATGTCTAAGAAAGGCGGAATCAAAAATTTAATGAGAGGTATGGGAGGGCAATTGCCTCCTAACTTTCCTCAATAGAACAGTCCATGTACAGCCAGAGATTTATTGATTTGTATAGAGACGATTCGCTGAAGCGAAGGAGTATGTTAGTAGGAAGACAAAGAATATAGTGGACCACCCAGCGATGGATAGGCCTAAAAACTCCCATAAAGTTTCTGCGCAACTTCCACTTCCACGATAAATAATTTCGACTACTTCTTGAAACGGATAAACTTCTAGTAGGTATGCTACGCTCGGACCACATTCAGGAACCTGGTCGCTAGGTAAATGCTGCAACCAAACTTGTCTTCCTGCTGTGATAGCACCTAAAAGTGAAAAAAAAGTCGACGTGCTAAGGAAAACAAACTTGTAACGGACAGCGCGTAATAAGAAAAAAGAAGAAATATTTATCAAAAGAATCATAAAGTAGAAGAGTCTTTGTAAGAGACAAAGGGGGCAGGGACTTAAGCTTTGGAAATACTCTAGGTAAAAACCGAACGATAGTAATACTGCACAGGAGGTCGCGATATTAATTTCAGGGGAGAGTCCTCTTATTTTTTTCGATATAAGGCCGTTCATGCTGGATTAGTCTAAGCTGCTAACAAATTTCGTAATAGTTGATTTCAAAAAAGATGCATCCAGACCTCTTCCAAGGAATCCTACATGACCACCTTTGTTAGTTATCATTAAATGTACGTTACTACTTAGGTGACTAGCTACAGGGATAGCGCTCACCGGGAGAAACGGATCATCTTTTGATTGGACAATCAATGTTGGAAGACTGATTTTATTTAGATACTGTCGACAACTACTTTTTCGGTAGTAGTCCTCAGCATTAGAGAACCCATGTATTGGTGCGGTTAACTTCTCATCAAATGACCAAAATGAGTTAAGGCGACGGATCTCGCTCTCATTGCAAGGTAATTTATGAGTTTCAGCCTTGAGGAGATATTTATTTTGCAGACTTTTTATTAGCCTATCCTGATATATACGGGAAAAGCCTTGTCCCAGCCGAGTTGCACTTTTTGCTAGATCGAACGGAACCGAAACCGCTATCGCCTTTCTCAACAAATCATTTCTATTGCTTTCTCCCAGCCATTTGAGTAATACATTACCTCCTAGAGAATATCCTATAACAGCAGTTAATTTACCAAATCTACTTCTGATCAATTGTGCCACATAGTTTAGATCTGAGGTGTGGCCGCTATGGTAAGTTCTGAGCAACCGATTAGGCACACCGCTGCAGCCTCGAAACTGTAACACGACTAATTGAAAGCCTGCGCTAGAAAGATGGGCAAAAATATCTTTTATATAGTTTGAATCTGAGCCACCTTCTAGTCCGTGTAATAGCAAGATCACTCCTCTATCTCCTGGTGGAGAGAGTTCAATATCCAGAAAGTCGCCGTCAGTTAGCTCTATCCGCTCTCTAGTACTTTTAATTCTGGGATAGCGTTTCACAATATTGGCCCAGATAGTCTGTACGTGGGGATTACCGAAAAATAGCCCGGTATTTAATACATGATTTGAGACAATCCCGATTCTTCGGCTCATGGGGTGAATAGTCCAGATCAGAGTATTTTTGTGGCTATCGCAGTTAGGTTCGAGTCGGGTTTATGAGCAAGCCGCACCTCATTACAATCCATGTTGACGACCGCTAATACTTGTTGGTGATCGGGCGAGACTTCTATTGACTCTATCACGGTACCAACGGACTTTTGTTCGCCATCTATCAATTTGGATCCAACCTCGATCGGCTGTGACTTTTTAACACTATATCGTTTTAAGGACCGTTTAACTTTACCTCTATATTTGACCCTTGCAATGATCTCTTGCCCAGGATAGCAACCTTTTTCAAAACTTAGTCCATTGAGATTTTCTAGGTTTATTTCTTGTGGCAAAAATTGATCAGACAGCTCTTCTGGAAGGCTAGGGATTCCATACAGGAGGTCGTGTATTTTTATGTGATCCGGAGTCGCTGCCTCCACACTAAGAGAATCCCAAACCACCTTTTGGCGGTGCTTTGGCGTGATGACCCATTGTTGGTCATCGGTAAATTTAGTTTTGGTAGTATCACTAGGACAAGTTGAGTCGAGCGAACTTTCCCCGTGACAAACGATAATAGAATGACTTTCAGAGCAGTCATTGAGTGTTACCTTTGATCGGAATAAAAACATTTTCAAGCGCTTTAATAAATCATCTTTTTGCTCAGTTGAAACTAATAGTAGGAGTTTATGTTCGCTTTTAACTACGCGGATAAGGTACAGAACTCTACCTTTCGGAGAGCACCAGCTCGTGAGCATCATCTGATTTTCAGCTAGTGACTTACAGTCGCCTGTAAACTGGGCATGAAGGAAATCAGCCGAGTCAGGACCTGTAGCTTCAATCAGGCTCAGATTTGTGATTTGGATTTTGTTTTGTGCAATCTTGATTGTCATAGGCTAGATTTAGTAGGAGACTGTACAAAGCCGCCAATATTTTTCAGAGAGTTATTGCTGCATTGCTAGTGCACGATCAACTATGGTCGCAAAATCATTGTCAGAAGGACGACTGCGCTTAGTTAGCCACTCATACAGGTCAGTATCAGTAGATTCAAGGAAACTTTCGAAAATTGTCAGACTCCTTTCGTCTGGAAAATTGGTATCGCAGTCTAAGTATGTTTCCAATACTACGTCTAGCTCGCGCATTCCTCTTCTGCACCTCCATTTCAATTTTTTTTTTATGGCCAGGCTCATGCAGTTTCTCTAGCTACCATCATTTTCTTTATTTCAGCAATAGCTTTGGCAGGATTTAGTCCTTTGGGACATGTCTTCGCGCAGTTCATTATGGTGTGGCATCTAAACAGTTTGAAAGAGCCTTCTAAGGAATCAAGTCTTTCGTTTGTCGCATCGTCTCTACTATCAACCAGCCATCGGTACGACTGTAACAAGGTGGCTGGTCCTAGGTATTTATCGCTATTCCACCAGTAGCTAGGACAGCTTGTCGAACAACACGCACATAATATGCACTCATACAAGCCATCGATTTTTTCTCGGTCTTCCTTGGACTGAAGGCGTTCCTTATTTTTAGGTGGTGGAGTATTCGACTGCAACCATGGCTGCACTGAACTGTATTGCTCATAAAAATTATTTAAATCTGGCACCAGATCTTTACGTACTTGCATGTGTGGAAGAGGGTATATTTTTACATCTTTTTTAATTGATTTGATTGATTTGGTACATGCAAGTGTATTGGTGCCGTCGATATTCATAGCACATGAACCACAAATTCCCTCTCTACACGAGCGTCGGAACGTCAGAGATGGGTCTATTTCGTTCTTTATGTATACGATGGCATCTAAAATCATTGGACCACATTTGTCTAGATCAATCACATAAGAATCAGTGCGAGGGTTCTCGCCGCTGTCGGGATCCCAGCGGTATACCTTGAAGGTCTTTTTGTTTTTGCTGTTTCCAGCGTGGTCGTACACCTTTCCCTTAGCGATTTTGGAGTTTTTAGGTAATCTAAATTGAGCCATAGTCAGTCACCAGCCTTAGTAAACACGTTTTTTCGGAGGAACGACTTCACATTCGTCTGTCATTGTATACATGTGGACGGGCCTGTAATCAAAATTTACCTTCCCAGCCTTATCAAGCCAGGTAAGCGTGTGCTTCATCCATTTGTCATCGTCCCTGTCGGGAAAATCTTCTCTGGCGTGCGCACCGCGACTTTCTTCGCGATTAGCTGCCGCCTTTATACTGACCATCGCGCTCCCGAGCAGATTTTCGAGCTCGAGCGTCTCCACTAAATCAGTGTTCCAGATCATCGAGCGATCACTGACCTTAACGTGTTTGAACGATTCCCAGATATCTTCTAACTTATCTATACCTTCACTCATTAGCTCTCCGGTACGAAACACAGCCGCATGCTTCTGCATCGTTTTTTGCATTTCGAGACGTATTGCTGCAGACGATTCAGAGCCGTCAGCGTACCTTAACGCATCAAATCTGGACAACACTCTATCCGTAGCATCATTATCGAGAGTGGAATGTGGTTTACCGGGAGTTATTTCTTTTCCACAATGAATCGCTGCAGCTCGCCCAAAAACCACCAAGTCGAGTAACGAGTTTGAGCCAAGTCTATTCGCCCCGTGAACCGATACGCATGCTGCTTCCCCTATTGACATGATTCCGGGGACTACTGCATCAGGATTACCGTCCTTTAATGTTACAACTTCTCCATTCAAATTAGTCGGGATACCTCCCATGTTGTAGTGCACGGTGGGCAGCACAGGAATTGGTTCTTTGGTAACGTCCACGCCAGCAAAGATCTCCGCTGATTCTGCGATCCCAGGCAGGCGCTCGTTAATTACTTCTGGGCCTAAGTGTTCGAGGTGCAGGAATATATGATCTCCCTCACTGCCAACTCCCCGTCCCTCCGTTATCTCCATTGTCATCGACCGAGAAACCACGTCTCGCGACGCAAGATCTTTTGCATTAGGGGCGTACCGCTCCATAAATCGTTCATTATTAGAATTTGTTAAGTAACCGCCTTCTCCTCTGACCCCTTCAGTTATAAGACAGCCAGCCCCGTATATACCTGTAGGATGAAACTGAGTAAATTCCATGTCCTGTAAAGGCAATCCAGCTCGCAGAATCATGCCGTTCCCGTCTCCAGTACACGTATGCGCTGACGTACACGAAAAATAGGACCTCCCATACCCTCCCGTAGCTAGGATTACCGAGTGCGCCCTAAATATGTGCATTGAGCCGTCTTCAAGGTTCCATGCAATTACTCCTTTACATGCTCCGTCTTTATCCATCACAAGATCTATCGCGAAATATTCGATTAAGAATTTAGCATCGTGTTTCAGTGATTGTTGATAAAGAGTATGGAGTATTGCGTGGCCTGTTCTGTCTGCAGCCGCGCATGTTCTTTGCGCCGTACCCTCACCATAATTAGTTGTCATACCCCCGAAAGGTCTTTGATATATCTCACCTGCGTCAGTTCTTGAAAAGGGAACTCCGTAGTGTTCAAGTTCGATTACCGCGGGGATAGCTTCCTTACACATATATTCAATAGCGTCTTGGTCACCGAGCCAGTCCGAACCTTTGATGGTATCGTACATATGCCAACGCCAATCATCTTCACCCATATTACCAAGCGCTGCGCTCATTCCGCCTTGCGCTGCTACTGTATGACTTCGGGTAGGGAAGACTTTGGTTATACAGGCGGTTGACAAGCCTTGAGCTGCCATACCAAAGGTGGCTCTAAGTCCTGCTCCTCCGGCACCTACCACTATTACATCGTACTCATGTTCTACTAACTGATATTCCGCGGGCATATTTTTTCTCGTTAACTTATGAAGAAAGAAATCTTTACAATAGCTATAACGCTTACCAGTGCTCCAAGGATCACTGCGGCTTTTATAAGGACCTTTGACACCGCCAGTATTGACGGATTGTGTATATAATCCTCAGCAATCACTTCTAAACCTAATTTTGCGTGGTAAAAAACAGCGCAGAAGAATAATATTAGGAGTACTGTTACTGGAGCAGAAGAGATCCACTGTATCACGTCGGAATAGTTACTATTGAGCTGCGATAGTATCGAGAAGACAAACCATAGTGATAAAGGAATTAGACTGATAGCGCTGAGTCGTTGCCACCACCAATGGTGTGTACCCGATAGCTTAGAATTTGGACCAAATATTTTCATTGCTTGAGTTAACCTCCGCTCAGGTAGAGGACTATTCCCCACGTTGAAAAGCTTAACAACACGGTACCAGAAATTACTAGGTATCCGGTACGATACGCTGTTACGAGATCAAAGCCCCATCCCGTGTCCCATAAGAGATGCCTAATTCCGTTGAGGAGGTGATAGTAAAAGGCACATGTCCAGCCGAACATGATGGCTTTGGCAAACAAAGAGCTCAGTAGTACTTGGGCTTGGGTATACGCCTCCGCACCCAGCGCGGCTGCGACAAACCAGTAGAGCATGATGATGGTACCGGCTAAGCTGAGCACCACTCCTGTGGCTCTGTGAGTAATGGACAGCACAGATGTTAGTTGAGGTCTATAGACTTGTAGATGTGGCGAAAGAGGGGTGTTTTCCATGCTCCGGTGGACCTTGTTTTCGGTATGTTAAATTAAGTTTTATTGAAAGTATTCAGAAATCTATACAGCGTCCTTTCTTTTCCCAATCACCGTATCGCGTTGGTTCCGGACCTTTGGGGCCTCCGAATTCTTTGGGACGCTTTTCGTTTTTCTCAGCAGAGTTTTCGACTTTTTCTTCTTCAGCTACGTCAGATTCCATATGAGGCCCTAGCTATTCGATATACATTTTAGAATTGGTGTCATTATTGTAACCTTCATCGCCGTATTTGTCATAATTTAAGTGCTAATTCGTTAGTGTTATTTAATTTAGACTTTCGATAATCGGGTCACCCCCAAAACTTTGTTCGCCAGGATATCCAAAGCTTGGTTATGGGCAGTAGTTCTGACCTACTTCGGCTATGGGTAATATTTTTAGTTGTGATCTCAAGGACTCGTCTATTGATGAGCGCTAGTGTAAAAAAAAAAGTTTGCTGCCTCCGCAGTGTCCTGGAGCATATTGACAAAGTAGATGACAAATCTAGGAGTACTGACGTCACTGCATTTGTGAGTAGCGATATTGATTGAGGTTGCGATAAGAATGAGAGGAGCTGATTAGCCATTTCATTTAAACACGCGATCTTCAGCACCAGATCATGGTCACTCTCTTTATCTGCAGATAGTTGTGCGATATGTCGGAAAATAGGTTCATTCATGGACTGAATATCCTCAAGCCGCACGTGTTGCTCAATTGATGACTGCTGACTAATTTGTGTCTGTACTTTTTCTACTAAAGCATGTAAGGCAACGCCAACCGTCTCGGGTGAGACGCCATACTTTCTAAGTTGTCGTAAAGCGGGATGTCTGGGTCTGTTGCTTCGATATCTGTCCACCTCGTCCCACCACCAAGATAGTTTTATGTTCGCAACACTGCGATCAATTTTCTGCTGATTTATACCAATTATAGCTCTACGAGCGACCTCTAAAGCGCACAGTGATTCTCGGACATGTGTGGGATAATAGAGTGAGGCGTAGTAGAGATCGGTACCTACAATAGCGTCATCTAACAATTAAATCACTCCTCTAATGTTTGCAACGCAGCAGTTTTGAGAACGGGCATGAGATCCATTGGATTCTGAATCATTGCTGACGCACCCCATTTTTCAGGGTTCTGCTTAGGATCTTTGTATCCGTATAATGCAATGATTGACTGCATGCTAGCGGCGTTTGCTGCGAGAATATCTCTTTTATCATCCCCAATGTAAACACAGTCTCTAGTCTCCTGATTAATCAGACTGCAAGCTTTTAACAGTGGAGCAGGGTGAGGTTTAGGGTGTTGGGTTGTATCCCCGGACACAACACAGGCGGCTCTGTTATACAGGTTTAATTTTTTAAGAAGTGGAACGGCAAACTCTGCTGGCTTATTAGTCACGACTCCCCAAATACGGCCGCTCGCCTCGATAGCATTAAGCACGTTAGACATACCTTGGAAGAGACGCGCTGCACTGCCAAGTTCTTCTTTATAGCTCGTCAGAAAATCAACATGATAGGAATCTAGCTGATCGGGTCCTAATTTGTGGTCGTACGCTTTTTTTACTAATGCTCTGCTGCCTTTCGATATTAATGGTCGCACTGATTCAAGCAACATCAGGGGTAAATTATCTCTATAGAGTAACCTATTTATTGCTATTAAAAACTCCTCGGCTGTATCGACAAGGGTTCCGTCTAAATCGAACAGAATAGCGGATGGAAGTTTTTCAAGCATCGAGACACGGCTTCTGAAAACTTGCTACGTAATTTATTAGTGGAGGCGTTCCAATCGCGGCGTGACGAGTAAAGGGGTTGTAATACATCCCACTCACATCTAGGGTTTCTAACCCAGTAGATCTGGCCAGCTTAGCCAATTCTGAGGGCTTTAGAAATTTTGTGTACTCGTGCGTACCTTTCGGGATCAGTCCTAACAAATACTCCGCCGCGAGCACACCTAGCGCATAGGAAATTAAGTTGCGATTAAGAGTAGACATAATTAATATCCCCCCCGGCGCTAATAATTTTGCGCAGTCTTCAACTAAAGCTGCGGGTTCGGGAACGTGTTCTATTAACTCCATGCAGGTGACTAAGTCAAAACTATTAGCATGAGTTTTAACAAGATTCGAGGATAAGTCTACCTTATATCTGATATCTAAGTTATGTTCCGAAGCATAAAGTTTCGCAACCTCTATTAGTTTTGGAGCGGCATCTATAGCAGTGACATGACTGCCTTCTCGTGCTAGCTCTGAGCTGAGGATACCACCTCCGCAGCCAATATCGCATGCCGATGCGCTCTTCAACTCCAAATGGCGCTTTATATACTTTAACCTACAAGGGTTAATGTCATGAAGTGTTTTTAGAGGTCCATTTTTATCCCACCAATCGAGTGATTTGGAATTGAACTTTTCTTTTTCACGTTCGTCTACATTTGCCATAGGTAATTCTGCATCTTGTTTGAGGAAATAAGTTTATCTCATCGCATAATACGTTTCGATTGTCGCAAGTGATTAATTTCAAATAGAATTATATTGCATTATGCACTTTGATTTCGGCGCAGGTGAATATGTTAGGGCGATCGGCTAAAATAATTGAAATTCTTGAGAAGTAAGAAGTAAATTTAATGTCTGTGAAAACACTGTATGACAAGCTTTGGGAAGATCATCTGATTCACGAATCCGATGACGGTTCGTGTCTAATGTATATCGATAGACATATCGCTCATGAAGTTACGACTCCGCAGGCTTTTGAAGGTTTGGAGATGGCAGGCAGAGCGTTGTGGAGGACTTTGGCAACGAAAGCAGTCTCCGATCATAACGTTCCTACAAAGGATATTACCAACATCACTGATCCGATCGCTAAATTGCAATTAGATACGCTTACCGAAAATTGCTCGCGCTATGGGATCACACATCATGGCTTAGGAGATCCCCGTCAGGGTATTGTTCACGTAACGGGGCCCGAGCAGGGATGGAGCTTGCCTGGGATGACTATCGTATGTGGTGACTCTCATACTGCTACCAACGGGGCTCTTGCATCGTTAGCTTTTGGTATAGGTACGTCGGAAATTGAGCATGTCTTGGCTACCCAATGCTTAGTGCAGCGAAAGGCAAAAAATATGCGTATACGCATAGAAGGATCGCTAGGAGTCGGCGTGTCTGCCAAAGATCTTATCCTACACGTGATAGGAGTGATCGGGACTGCCGGCGGCACAGGTTATACTATCGAATATGCCGGCTCGGCAATTCAAAACCTGACGATGGAAGGTCGTATGACCGTCTGTAATATGTCTATAGAAGCGGGTGCTAGAGCTGGTCTGATTTCTTTTGACACAGTCACCCGAGACTATGTAAAAGGAAAGCCTTATGCCCCGGCTGGAGACTTATGGGAAGTAGCATTATCCGCATGGTCTAATTTAGTCTCGGACGATGGAGCGTTTTTTGATAAAGAAATTGAGATAGCGGCTGAAGATATTTTGCCGCAGGTTTCATGGGGAACCTCGCCGGAAATGGTGCTGCCCGTTGATGGGGTTATTCCGCACCCGGAAAATGAAAAGGATGAGATGAAAAGGATAGGCATGAGTAATGCGCTCAAGTACATGGATCTCAATCCTGGACTCGCTATTACGGACATTACTGTTGATAAGGTTTTTATTGGATCCTGTACCAATAGCCGCATCGAGGACTTAAGAAGTGCGGCATCGGTCGTTAAAGGTCGAAGACTCTCAGCTGCTGTGAAGGCTGCTCTCGTAGTTCCAGGCTCAGGTCTTGTTAAAGCCCAGGCTGAATCTGAGGGGTTGGATCAGGTGTTTTTGGATGCGGGATTTGAATGGAGAGAACCAGGGTGCTCTATGTGTCTAGGCATGAATGCCGATCAGCTTGAAGAGGGTGAGCGGTGCGCGAGTACTTCAAATAGAAATTTTGAAGGTAGACAAGGCAGAGGTGGCCGAACACACTTAGTTAGCCCAGCAATGGCTGCGGCTGCGGGTATTGCAGGACATTTTGTGGATATAAGGGACTTCTAGGTCATGAAAAAGTTCACCAAGTTGAAAAGTATTGTGGTTCCGATTGATAGACCAAATGTCGATACAGATGCTCTTATACCTAAACAGTTCTTAAAGTCGATCAAAAGAACTGGTTTTGGACCAAACTTGTTTGATGAGTGGCGGTATTTAGATCATGGTTCCCCAGATCAAGACAATACGCTGCGCCCATTAAATCCTGATTTTGCTTTAAACCAAGAGAGGTACCAGAACGCAGGAATTTTATTGGCTCGAGAAAATTTTGGCTGCGGCTCCTCACGTGAGCATGCGCCTTGGGCTCTTTTTGATTATGGTATTAAAGCCCTGCTGGCACCGAGCTTTGCCGACATATTTTTCAGTAATTCCTGTAAAAACGGGCTGCTACCAATAGCACTGCCCGCAGATATTATTGATCAATTATTTACTGAAGTTACGGAATGCCCGGGTTATGAGTTAAACATAGATCTGGAGCAACTTACTGTAGGAACACCCAGCGGCCAAGTGATCTCGTTTGATTTTGATGCAGGATTACGTGACCGATTGTTGAAGGGGATGGACGACATCAGCGTTTCTTTAGAGCACGCTGATTTAATTAAGAATCATGAAGAAGAAAAGCGAAAAATTGCTCCGTGGCTCTTCAACTAGTTTTGTTTGTCTGAAATTTATCACAGACTACCCATATCATCTGCCAAAGCTCGCAACTTAAATTTTTGGATTTTACCAGTTGAGGTCTTTGGCAGTTCCATAAAGATTACAGTTTTCGGAGCTTTGAATTTTGCGATATTATCTCGGCAATACGCAATTACTTCTTCTTCTGTAACTGATTTTTCATGACTTTTCAGGAACACAAAGGCGCAAGGGGTTTCGCCCCACTTGTCGTCTGGGCGGGCAACTACTGCTGCTTCAAGTATGCTCGGATGCTTGTAGAGCGTTTCTTCGACTTCTATCGACGAAATATTTTCTCCGCCAGAAATTATTATGTCTTTAGACCTATCCTTGATCTGCAGGTAACCATCTGGGTGCATGACCGCTAAATCGCCAGAATGGAAATAGCCACCAGCGAGTGCTTCTTCCGTAGCGGCTTTATTTTTTAGGTAGCCACGCATAACTACGTTGCCCTTAAACATAATCTCTCCAATCGTCTCGCCATCACGTGGCACTGGGGTCATTGTGTCTGGATCCATGACATCTAAGTCTTCGAGCACGACGTATCGAACACCTTGTCGTATAAGGGTTTCAGCATACTCGTCTGAATTAAGGTCTTTCCAATACTTTTGAGGCGCATTGAACACGGCGGGACCATAGGTTTCAGTTAATCCGTAAGTGTGCGTTATGTGAAAGCCAGCTGCCTCTGTCGCTTTGAGCACTGCCGCTGGGGGTGCCGCACCAGCGGTCATGACTTCGACTGTATGCGGAAGTTCCTTTTTCTCTGAGGGATCGGCATTCGCTAAGAAGTTTAATACTATAGGTGCACCGCAAAAGTGGGTCACTTTGTGTTCACTTATAGCATCATAAATATTCTTTGCTGCGATTCTTCTTAAACAAACGTTGGTACCGGCCATCGCGGCAATTGTCCAAGGAAACGTCCAGCCGCAGCAGTGGAACATCGGAAGAGTCCATAGGTAAACCGGATGATGAGTCATATTCCATGACATTGCGCAGCCAATAGCGTTTAAATAGGCACCCCGGTGATGGTAAACAACACCTTTCGGATTACCGGTGGTTCCAGAGGTATAGCATAAGGCCATTGCTTGCCACTCATCATCCGGCAGAGTCCACGGTGAATCGGCATCACCAGTTTCTATAAACTCCTCATACTCAATCTCACCAAGTCGATCATCAGAAGGCGATTCTTCATCGGAAATATCTATTACAAGTGGATTACTAGAACATTTTTTAAGGGCATCCTTAACGACAGAAGAGAACTCAGTATCTGTAATCAAGATCTTCGCCTCACCATGGTCGAGTATAAAAGCGATAGCGTCACTGTCTAGTCGAATATTAATAGGGTTAATGATTGCACCGGCCGCCGGCACTCCAAAAAGGCATTCGTAGAAGGCAGGAATATTTGTTGCTAAAACGGCGACAGCGTCTCCTTTTTTGATTCCTTTTTTTGTCAGTGCCGAGCATAATTTTTTACACCGTGTGAATGTTTCGCTCCAAGTATACTTCCGAGCGCCATGAACGACGGCTTCAGTTTCAGGGTATATGGCGGCGGCACGTTCGATCCAAGTCAATGGCGTCAGCGGGACGTGGTTAGCGGGAGTTTGATCAAGATTTATTTCGTATGGGTTAGTATGTTCTTCTGTCATTTTTCTTGTCCCTAGGCGTCTTCCCATTTTGGTTGTCGTTTCTCTGAAAACGCGTTAAGTCCTTCTTGCCCATCTGGCGCGAGTAGGTTGCACACGAGATCAGCAGATGTTTGCGCGTACGCTTCAGTGAGAGGCTTGCCAGACTGTTCGTTGAATGACGCCTTACCCAACCTTATTGCAAACTGCGATTTTTCCGCTATTTTTTGGGCGAGCAGTCTTGTCTCCTCGGCTACATTCTTATCGGGTGTGACTTTGTTTATTAAGCCAATCTTTTCCGCTTTTTCTGAAGAGATGAAGTCGCCAGTAAGCAGCATTTCCATAGCAACTTTTTTAGGGACTACCCGGCTCACTGCGACCGAGGGAGTGGCGCAATAAAGACCGTTTACTATGCCATTAGTTGCAAAAATTGAGGATTCTCCTGCCACCGCAAGATCGCAAGTTGCGACTAACTGACAACCTGCTGCCGTCGCAATACCTTGAACCTGCGCTATCACGGGTTGAGGGAGGGTTACGATTTTTTGCATCATTGAGGAACATAGTCCCTAGCAGGTCGGTAAAGTAGGCTTCATTGTTGTTTTTAAGCATATCTTTTAAATCATGCCCGGTAGAAAATGCTTTTCCATTAGATGCGATTATCAAGACTTTTATTTCTCTATCATGAGCGATCTCATCGAGTTTACTCATCAAGTCTAAAATAACTTGTTTAGTGAGGGTATTGTACTGATTGGGACGGTTCAAAGTTATGGTTGCAATACCGCTTTCGATTTTGTAAGTCGTGCCAGTCATTTCCGTGGTGTAGTCTTCCTGATTTCTCATCATCGCACCTCCAAACATTTCGTTCTGCTCGTATTGTCAGGAAAAGTTAAAATAGGTGCAAGTAGTACTTATAATATTTGTTCAGACGATTTAATTCCTGCCTTGGATTGATTGATGATTCTCGCAAGCGGACTATATTATTTTTCGCGTCGCTTACCAAAAAGACTATACTACACGCATGCTAAATAAATTATTTGCCAAACTTAACATCACTTCAATGCATCAATTCATTCTGGTTAATATCGTCTTTGCAATAACAGGCACCTTATCAGTGCTTCTTGCTGGGCCCATAATGGAACTTTTAGGGATTGGCTCCAGTAGTTACGGTGAAATAGTTTACTGGGTGGTAAGAATCTTTTTAATCTTCTTCTTTTATCAATGTCTTCTAGTTATAGTTTCTATACCGTTTGGGCAATTCGCTTATTTTAGGGATGTGCAAAAAAAGATGCTGGCTAGATGTGGCATGCGATTTTAGCGACTATTAAGCGGAAAGTTATCAGTGAGTGAAAGTCTTTTGACCCCGTCAATGGTTGAGCCGATATGCCTCGAAAAAATACGGAATTAATAGAAGGCGACTGTTTGGAAGTCTTGGATGCGTTGTACAAGAAACGGGGCGCGATCGTCGATCTAGTTTTTTGTGATCCGCCTTATCACTTATCGAATGATGGCGTAACTTGTCAAAATGGAAAAATGGCAGTGGTCAATAAAGGCGAATGGGATCGCTCCGCTGGTTTTGAAAGTAATGTTGAATTTAATCGCGCTTGGATCAAAAAATGTCAGAGGCTGTTGAAGCCAAATGGATCGATGATGGTGTCAGGCACGTTACATTCAATTTATAGTATCGGGTTCGCGATGCAAGAGCTCGGGATGAAACTGATCAACAATATAACGTGGCAAAAACCGAATCCGCCGCCGAACCTTTCTTGCCGGTACTTAACTCACAGTACTGAAACAATTATTTGGGCGGCTAAAAATGCAAATAGTAAACATAAGTTTAACTACCAACTCATGAAAGAAATCAATGATGGTAAACAAATGAAGGATGTTTGGACAATGACTGCGCCTAGTAGACGTGAGAAGGTCCATGGCAAACATCCTACCCAGAAGCCTCTTTCACTGATGGGGCGTTTGATTCTTGCGTGCACAGAAGAGGGTGACGTTGTTTTGGATGCATTTAATGGGAGTGGTACAACTGGAGTTGCCGCCATTGAGACAAAGAGGAAATACATTGGGATAGAGTCTGAATCTAGTTATGTGGCACTTAGTAAGAAGCGCTTTGAAGCGTCAAAAAGAAAGGCTGGTAGCAAATGAAACGTTTGATCGTATATCCGCTAGTATTCGCGCTAGCCTTTGGGTTTTACTTTCTATCAAGGGACGAGATGGTTGATATTGAAACCAGCGAGTTGAGAAAAGTCACCATGAAGGATGGTGTGGCCTATGACTGGCGAACAGACGAACCGCTGCATGGGCGGCTAATTGAGCGAAATTTAAACGGCGAAGTCATCGCAAAAGTAACCTACTCCGATGGACGGCTTAGTGGCTTGACTGAGTATTTCTATGACAACGGCAAGCGGAAAGCTGAGATTCTGTATCAAAATGGCAGAGAGCATGGAAATTGGAAATATTTTGATCGAGATGGTGTATTAGTTAAAAAAGTTTATTATCAAGACGGTCAAATGGTAGATCAATAAGTTTTCGCGTTTATCTAGTGCTCCCTCAGATAGACCGTAACTCCTCATCAAGATAAGCTATGATGTCATTTGATTCGTAGAGCCACGTTCGCTTTAGAGTTCTTCTGCTCAATGCGAAGACAGGGAACTTTATGCCTACCCCCTTCTTCAATTAGAGTTTGCTTATGTTCCAAATTATTCTTAGCGTCTCGGAGTTCAATGTTGATTGCTCTGTGGTGCAAGTGGCGTCGAACTTTTACGCAAAACGGACACGCATTGAAGTGGTAAAGGCTTAATTGCCTGCTGATTGCGTCAATTTTTTCTTGAGCAGCGATGTCTCGTTTTACGGGCGTGGAGCGCGTGATTAAATCGAGCGAGATAATTATTTTCCCTAATATCCATCGTACGAGTTTCATAAAATACCTTTCTTATTCTTTAGTCAAATCCACTATAATGAACAACATTTTCAAGTTCTTCTCTTACACTTACCAGCGTATTCTCGACCGCAGAGGTGTCTTCGTACCCAAGTGCCATTCCTGAGACTAGCATTTGGGTACTGGGTATATTGAGGTGTTTAAAGATTGGTTCCTGAAAAGTAATCCAAGCAGCTTGGGGACATGTGTGCAAGCCTTCACCTCTGGCTGCTAACATGACCGTTTGCATATAAAGCCCTACATCGGACCAACTCCCTTTTCCTAGATACGCATCGGTCGTGAAGAAAATTCCTACTGGCGCATCGAAAAAACAGTAGTTTCTTCGTGCTTGTATTGCTGTTCGTTTTCGATCTCCTTTTTTAATACCCACTAAGCCATATAAATCCCAACCAATTTTCCGTCGTCGTGAGGTATGTAATTCGTTCCATTTTTCGGGGTAGTAGTCGTATTCGGCATAGCTACGCGCTTGCCCAGAATCAAACAATTCACACACATCTTTCACGATTGAGTCGCGTACTTTCCCCGTACAAACATAAGCATGCCATGGCTGCGTATTTGTTCCACTTGGTGAGCGTTGAGAAATTGACAGTACTTTTTCTATTTTTTCCTTACTAACGGTTTGTTTGGTAAACGCTCTGATCGACCGACGAGATCGGATAGCTTCTTCGACATCCATAGCGATCTAAATCCTTTATCTGGGCTAAATTGAATAACAAGTATGATACCAGTACGAGCCCCACGAATGAAGACGCCTGTTAGCTCGCGCACGACAAATATCGACAAATGTGACTGTGAACCTCACGTGAATTCGACTGGCAGTTTACTCAGTACTCTAAAAAACGAATTTGACCACTCCATTTCGGCTTCAAGAAGTTTGATGTTTGGTGCACGTGTGAGAAATTCTCTGATTGCCGTTTTTCCTTCCATTCGCGCGAACTGATTTCCAAGACAATAGTGTGATCCTCCGCCAAATGAAAGATGACCGCGATCAGACCGAGTGATATCAAACCTGTCTGGATCTGGAAAGCGCTCGGGATCTCTGTTTCCGGCACCCAACATTAGCCAGAGAACAGAGTTTTTCATCAGCTGTTTGTTCCCGATATTTAATGGCTTTTCTAGCACCCTCCAATTGAAAAGAATAGGTGTGTCGTATCGAAGACATTCATCTACCGCGTTATCAATAAGGTCCGGCTTACTATGGAGCAGAGCAATTTGTGATGGATTTTTAATAAACGCTAAAAGGCCATTTCCAATCAGGCCTGTAGTTGTTTCATATGCTGCTACTAATAGCCCTATAGCCTGTACAACAAGCTCGCCTTCTCTCAGACGATCGCCCGCATCTTCCGCTCTGATGAGCTCGGAAATCAAATCATTTTTCATAGATGCGCGTCTAGCTTTAACTAGGTCTTCGAAGTAGTTTGCAAGCTCTGCACCAGCTTGTCGGACTTTCAGTTGCTCAGATTCAGGGAGAAATTTGGCCCAAAAAGCTTTAGTTCTCTCTCCGGCCCATTTCTGAAAAATAAGACGGTCACTATCAGGTATCCCCATAATGCGGCATATCATTCTACTTGGGAGATCGACCGCCAGATCGGCACAAATATCCATCCCGCCATCTGCCAGCCCCTTTGTGATAGCGTCACCAACAGCCTCGTCAATAGCTGTTTGCATCATTTTGATCGCGTTGCCAGTGAACGCCTTTATCACTAGTCGGCGTAACCGCAGGTGTTCATTACCGTCCATGTTTAACATGAAGTTATGGAAGTCACCTTTAGTGTCCAACGGATCGAAGCTGGGAGAACTGCCATCAGCTAGTGTCATTGACACAGAGGAACTTTTTAGAACATTACTAATATCTGCGTAACGGGTTAGCCTCCATACTCCGAGAGGTGTTTGGTTAATGGGGTCGGTTTCGCGGAGTTTCTTCAGGCCTGGGTAGGGGTTGTTTCGAAAAGATAAGGATAAAGGATTAGAGCCTCCCCAATCGTCATCTGATAAATTACCGAGTTGGTCTAATAAGTTCCCCGTCATTCTTTGTGCCTCTCATGTTACTGTGTCTAATACCCGCAACAGTTTTTTTGCGGATTTTTAATACTAATGTATTCGGTGAAGCGTCGTTAGTAATTAAAGTAGTTATTTTTATTTTTTTTTCAGGGTAATATGCAAAACATGAGTACAGCTCGAGTAAAATCCTTACCCAGTTCAACGATCCAAGAGTTACTTAGGGGTCTGAAAAAGCCGGTGCGTCTAGCGTCACAATCACCGAACGGGTTCCCGCTCATTTCGACTCTATGGTTTTTATATCACGACGATTATTTTTGGTGTATCACTCAGGAAAGTACTTTACTTTGCAGAAATCTCGCGGCTAACCGAAAGTGTGCTTTTGAGATTGCTTTAGGCGGGGACGCCAAATATAAAGTGATAAGAGGGCAAGGGAATGCAGTACTCGACTTGTCCGATGGTGAAAGGGTGACCAATTTGATGATTGCTCGTTACATTTCCGATCCTGAGGGCCCGATAGCCCGTCAGCTCCGTGCCCAGATACCAACTGAATACGCTATTCGAATAGCTCCCATTTGGGTGAGGGGACAGGGGTGGCGAAGTCAATAGGTGCTTAGGCAACTAGATTTTAGTTTGACTAAATGCCTTAATTCCGACCGCTTTTCTTATATCCTGCAAAAGTGGTCCGGACACAGCGCGCGCTTTACCAGCACCTTCCTGTAACGTGTTTTCTACGAATCCTCTATCGAGAGTAAGTTTTTGATACTCGTCACGATATGGTGTCAGCACTTCGTTAAGTAATGAAAATAGTGTTTCCTTCGCCTTACCCCAAGCAATTCCATTTTCATAACTTTGACGAAAATCAGCCACTTCACTCTCTGTTGCAAAAGCTTTAAAGATTTTAAAAACTGAACAAGTTGACGGATCTTTTGGATCGCCAGGCTCTAACGAGTTTGTCTTGATTTTCATCACAGCTTTTCGAAGTTTCTTGTCTTCGGCAAATATTGGAATAGTGTTGCGATAGCTTTTGCTCATTTTTTGACCGTCGATTCCAGGCAATACTCCAGTTACTTCGTCGATTTGAGGTTCAGGTATAGTAAAGAGCTCCCCATAGTGATGATTAAAACGCATCGCTATGTCTCGTGTCATTTCGATGTGCTGCTTTTGATCCTGTCCCACAGGTACCACATTTGCTTTGAACATTAATATATCTGCAGCCATGAGCACGGGATAATTATACAAGCCCATCGTGATGCCTTTATCTGGATCCTTCGATCCAGCTAGTTCATTATCTGTTACTGCCGCTTTGTAGGCATGCGCTCTATTCAGCAGTCCTTTCGCGGCGAGACAACTGAGGATCCAGTTGAGTTCGAAAATGTCAGGAATGTCAGACTGTCGGTAAAAAGTGACGTTTGTGGGGTCCAGTCCGCAGGCCAACCAGCAGGCAGCAATTTCAAAACTCGAGTCATGGGTCAAGGAGGGATCTAGATTCTTGATCAGAGAATGATAATCGGCTAGGAATAAGAAACTGGATACGCCCACTTTTCGGCTCGCCGAGATGGCCGGGAGTACCGCTCCGGCCAGATTACCAAGATGAGGTATTCCACTTGTGGTAATTCCGGTTAGGACTCTTCTGCTTTTGGTTTCAGTAGGATTGTTCATAGTAGGAAGATTTTAAACGAAAACCCCAGCTCCGCGCACTAACTCATTTTATGCGTCGCGCTCGACCAGTTACCAATAGTTTTTCATCTTTAATTGGCTAGTTTTTGAGCCCACATGGCACGCACATCATCAAGTTTGATCGTCGCTATTATTTCCTCTTCTTCTATGACGTTGAGCAGTTCTTGTCGACCATCCCCCCTAAGACTATAGAAAACTACTGCGCCATCAGGACCACCTCCTTCGCTGTGGGTATCGTCCTTTTTCCCCCTGTAGTATTGTCCAGCCTGTCGAATTTCTTTGATTGCTCCGTCGGTTTCGTAAATTCTTAGTTCTCCGGAGACGATGAGCATGTTAGTTTGTGCAATATGAGTATGGACAGTTATCTTTTTGTCGGCTTGAAATTTAAATATTAGGTCGATAATTTGCCGTTCTTCATCGAAATCGTAAAGCGAGAATTCCGCGTTTTCGACATAAGGGAATGGTCCCCAGTCAATTCTGCTGTCATCGAATAGGAAATTACTTGCGCTTTTTAAATTGGATGCGACCATTTCATAGCTCCCTTTTTTCTGGTTAAGCCCTTGGCGGTTTTAACTTAGTACCACAACTGTAGCAAAGTGTATTTAGAATAATATAGTAAATTGCTTAGCATTTAGCGACAAGCTATCTGCATTCAGTACTGGTCTAATCGGTACTGAATAAAATAAAAATTGATAATGCGTTGCAGTCCCCCAATGCAATATAATGATTACAGATCAAAATAGCGCGCTAATTTTATGAATGTAGTTACTCGTTTCCCTCCTAGCCCTACCGGCGACTTACACATTGGGAGTGCTCGTACAGCACTTTACAACTGGCTGTTTGCACGGAAACACAATGGTGAACTTGTGTTCCGACTGGAGGATACCGACCGAGAAAGGTCAACTCAGGAAGCTGTTGATGTCATCGTGGAAGGAATGCGTTGGTTGGGTCTGGATTATGATAGTGGTCCTTTCTACCAGACTGATAGATTTGATCGATACAAAGAGGTTGTTGATCAACTGCTCGACTCGGGATGTGCTTACAGATGTTACTGCGATCGCGAAAGGTTGGATAAACTTCGGGAGGAACAAATCGCGGCGAAAATAAAGCCACGCTACGATGGTTACTGCCGTGATAGGTATAGCGATGTCCAAGATGGAAGTTATGTGGTTCGGTTCCGTACCCCACTTGACGGAATTATAACTATAGATGACGAAGTGCATGGCGTAGTGAAGATTGATAATTCTGAACTCGATGATTTAATCATTATGCGTTCTGACGGAGTGCCTACTTATCACTTGACAGTTGTGGTAGATGATTTCGATATGAATGTTACTCACATCATAAGAGGAGATGACCATTTAAATAATACCGCTAGACAGATACACATTATTGACGCTTTAGGGGCGCCGCGTCCGACTTACGCACACATACCTATGATAAATGGCGCAGATGGTAAGCGCCTTTCGAAGCGTGAGGGTGCGACAAGTGTTCTGAGTTATCGAGATGAGGGTATCTTACCGCATGCATTGTTGAATTACTTAGTGAGACTTGGATGGTCTCAGGGAGATGATGAAATTTTTTCGATCAATCAGATGATTGAACAGTTTAATTTAGGCGGTATAAATAGATCAGCGTCTGCTTTTGATCAGGAGAAACTGCTATGGTTCAACCAGCATTATATACATGAGACTCCGCTTGAAGAATTAGCCGAATATGCACGACCTTACTTCGCGAAGGCTGGTTTACACATAGAAGATAACGAGAAATTTATGCTAGTGGTCGATGCGCAAAGGACTCGTGTAAAGACCTTAGTGGAAATGGCTGAAAAAAGTACTCCATTCTATGGACCATTTTTAGGCCATGAGGAGAGTGCGGCAAAAAAACATTTGCGAGGTGCTGTACAGGAACCCTTGGAAGCCATACGAGCGCTATTGTTAGATGAAAACCCTTGGACGCCGACTGAATTGCATGCTTTAGTGGAAACAGTTGCAAGTAAGTATGATATGAAGCTAGGTAAAGTTGCTCAACCACTGCGTGTTGCTGTTACAGGTATCGCTGCATCGCCAGGTATTGACGTAACTCTATTTCTAATCGGGCGCGAGGAATGTGTAAAGCGACTCGATTTAGCACTCGCTTATATCAGAAACAGAGTACAGTCAGCTTGACAGTTAGAGTGCTGTGCCGTAATCTGCGCCAGCTTAAGACGTATTAGACAACTACCGGAATGCTTGCTTCTGTTCGTGATAGGCGTGAATCAGGGGCCATAGCTCAGCTGGGAGAGCGCTGCAATGGCATTGCAGAGGTCGGCGGTTCGATCCCGCCTGGCTCCACCAAATTAGTCCCCATCGTCTAGAGGCCTAGGACACTGCCCTTTCACGGCGGCAACAGGGGTTCGAATCCCCTTGGGGACGCCAATTAAACTTACACTGACCGCCCTTTACAGGGGGCGGAAGGTGTTTGACTGGTTGGTGGGTAACTCAGGTGGATATGCTTTTTTTAATTGGCTTTGTTCGCTTGCAAGGCCAGAGAGTAGCTCGCTCTAACGGTAATTTGTTCACGGTACGCTTTAAAAACACTCGGATAGTCGCAACCGACGTGATCAGCCCAGTCCAAAGTGCTGACCATCATGATATCTGCTCCAGTGAAGGTCGTTCCCACAAGACACGGTCGACCGTCTTTTATCTTTTCTGAAGCTGCTAAGATCATCCGCGAAAAATAGTCGCGTGCCGCAACGCAAGCGGTATCTGCGTGGCCATATATGTCGGGTAGCCCTTCATGGCGTCGCAACACATATAGCGAAGTCGCGTCTAGCTCCGTTGAAATGAATGACATCCACTCATGATACTCGGCTATAGACTGGATATCTGTCGGCATGAGTCTCCCTTCAGTACAATCATATCTAGTAGCCAAGTAGTTAATTATTCCCGAGCTCTCACTAACCCTGATATCCCCATCAACCAACGTGGGTATTTTGCCGGTTGTGTTTAATTTTCTGTACTCAGCGCCCTTTGTGGGCGCGGTTCTAGTTTGTAATGCTCGTGTTTCGTAAGGAAGACCGAGTTCAAGAAGAGCCCAGTGAACTCGGAATGTTCGCGGTGTTCCTATCCCCCAAAGGATCCGATCATGGACATGCTGCATATGCTGCCATTCCTCTATTGCTTTCCGGTTGATTTTCTTTATGGTCTGCTTCGGACTTACTAGTGAATGGTATCACCTCAAAAATGGGAATAATTAATAGTGGTGATTTGAACATGAAGTTCTCCTTCGCAAAGAGATGAGTTTTTGCTAATCTTTGGAATCATTATGTGATCAAATGAGTTAATTTCACCGTATCTCATGGTTCGTGCAAAAGTATGGTTTTTTACCGAGCGTTGCGCAAGATTTAGTTCGTGCCGGTGATTTTTCTTTTTATAGTTTTTGTTTTTGGTGAGGAGAAATGGATGTCGAAATTGCGGGATTTTGGAATTGCCTTCGATGAAAAATCTTTGGGGTTTAATCCTGAAGAGCTTCGTGCAAAGTATAAGACCGAGCGCGACAAACGAATCAGGCAGGACGGTAACAGTCAGTACACGGAGACGGCTGGAGATTTCTCTAAATATGTGGATGATCCGTATGCGGATAAAGAATTTAATCGAGCCCCTCTAACTGATCATTCTGATGTAGTGATTATTGGGGGTGGCTTTGGCGGACTAGTTTCAGGGGCGCGTTTTCGAGAGATTGGTACCAAGAAAGTCCGTATTATTGAGAAAGGCAGTGACTTTGGTGGAACATGGTATTGGAACCGATACCCTGGGGCTATGTGTGATGTGGAATCTTACATTTACTTGCCTTTGTTAGAAGAAATGAACTATGTGCCGATAGAAAAGTATACCCACGCGCCGGAAATTCTGTCCTATTGTAAAAAACTGGCAGAGCACTATGACTTGTACAAAGATGCTTGCCTTCAAACTGAGGTAACGGAAATTAAATGGGATGAAGGTTCGGCTGTCTGGTTGATAAACACCAACCGCGGAGATGTTATGACTGCGACATCCGTTGTTATGTCCAATGGCCCGCTGAATCGACCAAAACTACCTGGTATTGAAGGGATAAATGAATTTGAAGGACATACTTTTCATACTAGTCGGTGGGATTACGACTACACGGGTGGATCGTCAGAGGGTGGTTTAATCGGGTTGGAAAATAAGCGAGTAGGTATTATTGGTACCGGCGCAACCGCGGTGCAGTGTATTCCTCATCTTGGTGCATCGGCCAAAGAACTTTTTGTGTTTCAACGTACCCCATCATCAATCGATGTCAGAAATAATCGAAAGACAGATCCAGAATGGGCGAAGAATCTTGCGCCTGGCTGGCAAAAGCGAAGAATGGAAAACTTCAATAGTTTGGTAAGTGGCGGTTTAGAGAACGAGGACATGGTTGGCGACGGGTGGACAGAAATCTATAGAAATCTTACTGGAATGCTGCCGCCGGAAGGCTTTGAGCAGCTTTCGGGAAAAGATATGGGACTAGCTACTGAATTAGCAGATTTCAAAAAGATGGAATCTATTAGAAATCGAGTTGATAGTGTAGTTGAAGATAAAGAGACTGCTGACGCTTTAAAACCATACTATCGACAATTCTGCAAGCGTCCCTGTTTCCACGATGAGTATCTTGAAACATACAATAGGGAAAATGTTAAGTTGGTAGACACTCGGGGTTTAGGGGTCGACAAAATTACAAAAAATGGTGTGGTGGTCGACGGCAAAGAATACGCACTGGATTGCCTGATTTTTGCTACAGGATTTGAGGTTGGAACCTCTTACACTCGACGATCCGGATATGAGGTTATTGGGAAAAATGATCTGAAGCTCAGCGATAAATGGAAGGATGGACCGAAAACTTTTCAAGGTATGTTCTCTCATGGTTTTCCTAATTGTTATTTTTTGGGAGTTATTCAGAGTGCCTTAACCACTAACTTTGTTCACCTTTTGACGGAACAAACTAAGCACATCGCACACGTTGTAAAGTATTGCGGGGAAGATAACACAAATTTAGTAGAACCAACCTTAGAGGCGGAAGAAGAGTGGGTCGCCTTAATCAAGCGAAATGCGCACCGAGGAGAGCGTTTTTTCGCTGAGTGTACCCCAGGTTACTACAACAACGAAGGTAACCATGACAAGAGTAACGGATTTTTGTCTAATGCATATGGGAAAGGACCAGTGGCCTTTTTTGACCTTCTTCAAAATTGGAAAAAATCGGGAACTTATGAGGGACTCATGATTGAGCCAAGGAAATGAGGTGAGTATCAATCATAGCGATTCAATGTTTTGCCGCAAAAATAATCAGGGTGAGGCCAATTAAAGCTTTGTGAGCGGAGATAAAGTGGTCTACATTGGCGGAATTTCAGGTTATGATTAGCAATTAAGTTTTTACGAAATACAGGGGTTACTGGGTGAAATCACTAAATCGGTTGGTCATCGGCTTTTTATCATTTCTAGTTATCGGCTCAATAAGCGCTGACGAGCCTGGTATTGCGGAAGAAGCTGGGAAACAGTTGTTTCGTGCGGCGGCTAGTGGTGATGTTAATCAGGTGTTGCAGGCAGGGACAAGTAATCTAACTGGTAAGGCTCAAACTATGGCCGAGGGTACTTTACTTAGCCTGTTTCCAACTGCTGAAGTCGAGATTACTTGGAATGATGAGCAGGAGCTTGAAGGTAGTTTGTTAATCTTGACACCGTTGCTTGAAAGTGCAGATAACACCGAGTTGATGTTTATGCAAGCCAGTGCGTCACAGTTTGATCGCAGAACTACGGTCAACCTTGGCCTCGGAGCACGGCATTTAGCTATGGGCGATAAGTTACTAATGGGCGTGAATGCGTTTTATGATCACGAGTTCCCTTTTGACCATCAGCGAGTGTCGGTCGGTGCTGAACTCAGGACTACCATATGGGAGATAAATGCTAACTACTATTGGGGTACTAGTGGATGGAAGTTAGGTCGTGCAGGCGCTGCTTCTCAAGAGCGTGCGATGGATGGGTTCGATATTGAATACGGCATGCCACTGCCGTATTTGCCCCGTACAAAAATTTACGGCACTTACTTCAGATGGTCGTCTAGTCCAGGTACTAAAGGTGATAACGGTTGGCAAGGATCGCTCGAGTCCGAGATACTCGATGGTGTGAATTTCAAAATGGGGCATCGGTATTATAGTGATATGAACGACGAAGTATTTGCCGCTATAGAGGTCGATGTGGTCGATTTGCTAACTACGAATGCTAGCGACAAGCCTTTTGTTTCGAATGTTGCCTGGGAATTGGCGAGCATGAAGGAAGAGCGTTATGCCAAAGTACGAAGAGAGAACCTCATTAGGAAAGAGAAGCGGACGGTAGATGCTAACTTTGTGGTAACGGTGAGTGGATTCTAGCTTTAGTAGCAATGTACAAACTTAAAACGCGCTTTGGGCGCGTTTTTTTTTTTGAGAAACTAAAATGCTATCCTACACATAAGATAGGCTCACCTTCTGGGGGGGTGAGCTATTAGCGAGGAGGGCAGTTTCCCAGCTCGGGCTGACAGACAGATAAATAAGACAGGAATCCGAGCCAGAATTTTCTTGATTCCATGTCGACGGGAGCTCCATCGTCGGTAGAAAAAGGTTCTGTTCGCCAGCTCTTGCGGAGAATATAAAAATTTTCTTTTCCTGAAATAGCGCGAATAATACTAAATTCTCCAAGACCGTTCTGAGTGCTAGCGCCACAAAAAACCATAAGACCTAGAGTTGGATATTGATGCGAAACACCGCTGAGCGCTATCGGCTTAATGTCAAAATCTGAGCATGATCTTGATAAATGGTCGACCACTCGCGTTACCATCTCGTCGAGATCGGCATCGGGTACGTTGAGCAATTGCTGGACCGACAATAATTCCTTCCAGTCTTTTTCGGTAGAACCGTTAGGGGCATATTCAGTAGTAGAAAGATTATCCACTCTATCTGTGAAGATTTGCTGCCAGCCGTCTGGTTCAATGAATAGTAGCCTTTCAGCTATCATCTTGAGCTATTTCTTGAGATGAAACACTATAGTTGCCACTGTCGTGAAAATCACCAGTAGTGAGTTGATTATTTTGAGCATAAAGTCGGCACCTATGGTTTTCTCTGTCCCGTAAAAGCTGCAGTATAACTGGGAAATTGGCCGTCCTCCATCGGTTGGATAAGCTTTATCCGTCTTCGATTAAAAATAAATTGGAACATCTGGCCTCGTTTCTGTTAACTTTATCCTTTAAAACAGTTTCGCAATCGGAATTAAGTTGAAGCTAAGAGACTGCTGCGGGATTGAAAATTACCATCAAATATTACGATTTTAAGGAGAGAATAATATGGCTCTTGATCAAACAACAGACGCCTTGCTACAGAACATAGCGGCCCAAGGCGGTCCGGCACTGCATGAAATGCCGGTAGATACTTGTAGGGATGTTTTTTTACAACTGGTGCGAAGTTTAGGGGGTGAGGTGATTCCAATTCACGATAGTAGCGATAGAACTATTCCTGGGCCAGATGGCGATATTCCAGTGCGTGTTTACACCCCACGTGACGTGGGAGGAGAAAAGCTACCAGTACTCGTCGTATATCACGGAGGCGGCTGGGTGATTGGTGACTTGGAGACGCATGACAATCAATGTCGGTATCTTTCAAATGAGGCAGATATGATTGTTGTTGCGGTGGATTACAGGCTGGCACCCGAGCATAAATTTCCCGCAGGTGTTAATGACTGTATCAATGCAACCGAATGGGTGATTGCTAACGCAGAAACTCTGGGAGGTGACGCGTCTAAGGTCGCTGTCACAGGTGACAGCGCAGGAGGCAACATGGCCGCGGTAGTGGCTCAGCAACTGAAAGGAAAAATCAAATTTCAGTTACTTGTGTATCCAGTTACAGATTTCTCTGAAACTGTCTATCGCATCAAGAGAAGAGTTTGGAGGCGGTGAATACTTTCTCTCTATGGAGGATATGGCTTGGTTTGGCGGTTTGTTAGTGAACGAGCCTAGTGATTTACTTGGAGAAACTGCATCCGTCATGGCGAGGAAAGATTTAAGTGGCCTAGCACCAGCCTTAACAATCACAGCGGGTTACGATCCTCTGAGAGATGAAGGTAAGGCGTATGCCGATAGACTTCGTGAGGCGGGCGTTTCGTCAGAATACAAGTGCTTTGACGGGACTATTCATGGTTTCACTCTTTTCCCTGGAGCATTGGAGGCAGGTAAAGAAGCACTTTCTCTTATGGTCCGTAGCTTAAAAGCCGCGGTAGCCTAGCGCGGTTAGGAAAGCGCATGTGGCTGAAAAGTCTCATGCGCTTTCACTAGTTTTTTTAGACGGAGGGGAGTATGTCGGATAAAATTGACATTAAAGAGTCCGATGCTTTGCTAAAGACTACCCGGTCAGTGCGGCTCAGATTGGATTTTGAAAAAGCGGTACCTGACGAGGTGCTAAAGGACTGCATCACTGTGGCCTTGCAGGCGCCTTCGCAAACTAATACACAACAATGGCATTTTGTCGTGGTTACGGACCGTGGGCTCAGAGAAAGATTAGGTGATATTTATCGTGATACGTTTGATAAGTATTGGGCCGAGTCTGCTGAGAAGTCTGATGGCAGTATTGAAAATTACTCCGGTGGAGATCAGCGGATGATTGACTCGGCGCTTTATTTAAGAGATAACTTTCATAAGGCGCCGGCGCATGTTCTTTTCTGCGCCACCGGTAATTTGCCTGAGATGCCTCTCTTTGAACAAGCGTCAGCGTATGGTTCGATTATGCCTGCAGCTTGGTCTTTTATGCTGGCAGCTAGGTCACGAGGATTGGGAACCTGCTGGACATCTGTCCATCTTAAAGAGTCTCAGAAAGTCGCAGATGTTTTAAATCTTCCGGATAACTTAACTCAGGCCGTACTGATGCCAGTGGCTTATTATTCTGGTTCGGGCTTTCGTGAAGCGTCTCGTTTGCCACTTGATGATGTTTTACATTGGAACGGCTGGTAGACTCGTTAGAGTAATTTAAGCGTCAGCACCTAAAATAATTTTCTCTGCCAATAAAGTAGGATTGGTAAAACATACCTCGTGACTACCCGACAATTGAATAAGCCGGAAAAACCCTAGTTTCTCTGACAGTCGAGGATGCCAGTTCATGGCGTGCGGGAAACATGTATCCTCCGTTGCGTTGATGTAAGTCTTGCCGATTGTCATCTCCGAGGGATCCTTGGAGAGTGAAATTTTGTCCTCAAAGGTTTTTAACGGGTGTGAATTCAGACTTTCATAGGTACTCGACGCCATCTCGTGACGTCGCGTCATTGATAAACCGTTCTCGCCAAATCGAGTAGGGTAAGAGTACAGAGCCATCAGGCTTTAGAGCTTCTTTCCATAATGTCAAAAATTCAGGAGGAACTAGATCATTGAGTGATTCACCATTTACAGGGACAAAAGCGTTCCAATAAATTAATCGCCGGATTAAGTGGGGTATACGATCAGCCACCGCAGTGATGACCATTCCCGCATAGCTATGGCCAACTAAAACGAAGTCCGACAGGCCTTGTTTGTCGATAAATTTTAGAAGGGAGGTTACCGCTTCTTCCAAACCCGTCGACTTATCATCATTTTTTCCATTACCCCTTAGCGTTGGCAGGAAGACCTCGTGACCAAAGCTCCTGATATGCTCTGCTACTGGCTCCAAATGATTGCCTGAGTGCCAAGCGCCGTGTACCAATACGAAGGTTGTCAAAAGCGTTCCCTTTTATTTTCTGTTTACAGATGTTTAATGCATGTGCTGCCTCATTATAAAGAGATTACGTATTTAGCACATCGTTCAAGTGATAAAGTTTTGTAAGAAAAAGTCTGGAAATTAAAATAATACTAAAAATTAGCCCTAATTTTGACGAATCGGGTATATATATCAAATGAAAACTATAAAAATACTCATTTTGCTCATATAATTTCGCCGATTCTAGGTTAATGAGTGCGTTTCGGTGTTTTAATACAAAGATACGCTCAGGATTTTTCCAACAATATTTAAAACAATTACTCGATTTGTGAGAGCAAATAGTAATGCAGCTTTTTAGAGGCTTGAAATGACAGATCTTACGCTTTATCGAAACATTGGGATTTTTGCACACGTTGACGCGGGTAAGACCACTACTACTGAGCGGTTTCTCAAACTCACTGGGAAAATACATAAAATTGGTGAGGTGCATGATGGTGCCGCGACTACTGATTTTATGGATCAAGAACAAGAACGAGGTATTACTATTCAGTCCGCGGCCACAACCTGTTTTTGGAACGACCATCGGTTTAACATCATCGATACTCCCGGACACGTTGATTTCACTATCGAGGTCTATCGGTCGCTTAAAGTTTTGGATGGAGGTGTGGGTGTTTTTTGTGGCTCTGGCGGAGTCGAGCCTCAATCGGAGACGAATTGGCGCTATGCAAATGATTCAGCTGTGGCGCGCATCATCTATGTGAATAAATTAGATAGGACTGGCGCCGATTTCTATAGAGTTGTTGAACAGGTGGAAAAAGTTTTGGGTGCACGCCCGGTGGTAATGGTGCTTCCTATCGGCATAGAGGATGATTTTTCGGGTGTGGTGGATCTTTTGACCCGCAAGGCTTGGGTTTGGGATGAATCTGGTGATCCCGACGAAATATACTATTTCTGACGTTCCTGAGGATATGGTTGAGCAAGTGGAGGAGTATCGGGAGAAGCTTGTTGAGGCCGCGGTTGAAATGGATGATGAAGCGATGGAGCAATACCTGGAAGGTCAAGAGCCCAGCATAGAGACTCTTAAAGCGTGTTTAAGAAAAGGTACCATCGATTTAAGTTTCTTCCCTACTTATTGTGGTTCTTCGTTCAAGAATAAGGGCGTGCAATTAATTTTGGATGCTGTAATTGATTATCTTCCAAATCCGACAGAGGTAACTCCGCAACCTGAGGTTAATTTAGAAGGTGAAGAAACGGGAGAATTAGCATTAGTTGATCCTGAGAAGCCTTTGCGTGCTCTAGCATTTAAGATTATGGACGATCGTTACGGCGCATTAACCTTTATTAGAATTTATTCGGGTATGATTTCTAAAGGTTCTACCGTGCTCAACAGCTTTACGGGTAAGACGGAGCGTATTGGACGTATTGTTGAAATGCATGCTGACTCGAGGAATGATGTGGATTCGGCACAAGCGGGCGACATAGTTGCTGTGCTTGGTATGAAGAATGTTCAAACAGGGCATACGTTGTGTGATCAGAACCAACCAGCTACCCTAGAGCCGATGGTTTTCCCAGATCCTGTGATCTCAATTGCGATAGCGCCTTTGGATAAAGCTGGCGCAGAGAAACTCGGTATAGCCCTCGGCAAAATGATTGCTGAGGATCCGTCTTTTAGAGTCGAGACGGATCAGGAAAGTGGTGAGACGATTATCAAAGGGATGGGTGAACTCCATCTGGATATTAAGGTAGATATTTTAAAGAGAACGCACGGTTGTGAAGTAGAGGTTGGTAAGCCTCAGGTAGCCTATAGAGAGACCATTACACAGCGGACCGAGGATGTTTATACTCATAAGAAACAGACAGGTGGAGCTGGTCAGTTTGCGAAAATTGATTATGTGATAGAGCCTGGCGAGGTGGGGACCGGCTTTTTGTTCGAGTCAAAAGTTACCGGTGGTAATGTTCCTCGTGAATTTTGGCCTGCAGTACAAAAAGGATTTCAATTAAGCACAGCTGAAGGAGTTTTAGCTGGTTATCCTATGCAAGATATTAAGGTGACATTGATGGATGGGGCTTTCCATGCCGTCGATTCTTCGGCAGTGGCTTTTGAGACTGCCGCTCGAGCCGCTTATAGACAGACTTTACCCAAAGCCAGCCCACAATTACTCGAGCCGGTGATGAATATTGATGTTTTCACCCCAGGACGACCATGTAGGTGATGTTATTGGAGACCTTAATCGTCGTCGGGGAATGATTAAGGCGCAGGAAGCTGGAGTTTCCGGCGTGAGGATAAAGTCTGCGGCGCCACTGAGCGAAATGTTTGGTTACATTGGTGACCTGCGTACTATGACGTCGGGACGAGGCCAGTTCTCGATGGAGTTTTCCCACTATGCGCCTTGTCCTAACAGTATTGCTGAGGATGTAATAAAAGCGGCAGCGGAGCTGAAAGACTCTCAGTAATATTTCTGCGTTAGCATTAGGACGCGGTAATTTTCAAGAAAGGGCTCGCGCGACGACTTCTGTCGTATCTTTCGATAAATTGTTAGTGGTTTTTATTGTTAGTAGAGCTTCCTTAGCATGTGACTGGTGTTGTTCACTAAATTGTCTCCAGCGATCGAATGATCGTGCAAGTCTCGCAGCGATCTGACTATTAAGTGGGTCTATTGCGCAGATTTGTTCGGCTGCGAAGTAATAGCCACTTCCGTCGGCGGCATTAAAATGTGAGTGATTTCCTTGACAGAACGCACCTATCAAAGATCGAACTCGATTTGGGTTTTTTATGTCAAAGTCTGGATGTTTCATTAGCTCTCGCACGTTAGCGAGGGTATTAGGCAGGGTCGCAGTTGCTTGAACCGAGAACCATTTGTCGATCACAAGTTGTTCGGTCTTCCACTTGTCGTAAAACCACTCGAGTGCAGTGTGTCTCTGCGGAGACTCGCTGTTAGCTAGCGCACCAAGTGCGGCCATACAGTCAGTCATATTGTTTGAATTTTGGAGTTGGCTAAGGCAGAGGTTTTGTACCTCCGACTTTTGCAATTCCATCATGTAACTGAGTGATATATTTCGTAAACTTCGAGCTCCCGCAGAATTGGCACTAGGGTTGTAGTCGCTTCCGTTGTCGGTGGTCATATAAACTTCAGCAAACCGATCTTCTAGGGAACTGGCAATTTGTGTTCTCAGACCAGTGCGTGCCAGCAGTATGGCCTCAGGATCGACTGTTTCCATTTGTTCGGCAATATATGACGCACTCGGTAGCGTCAGTATCTCCGTAGCGTAGGCCGACTCAGTTCGAGGCATTTCGAGAGCCATTCTGCTGGCATTTATAACGCCTTGGCCATAGTCTGGCAGGCGTTTTTCCTGAAATGCTAAGATAGCGTCTAATATGGTACCTACTGCTAGTTTCTGCGAAGCTTCCCATCGATTAAATGGGTCTGTGTCATGAGCCGCTAGCAGCGCCAGATCGGATTCGCTATAGTCGTATTTTAATATAACCGGCGCAGAAAAATTACGTAACAGAGACGGGACAGGTGGCTTGCTAATATTGTTAAAAGTAATGCTCTGTCTCGCGTCACGTAAAGCGAACACCTCGTGATGGCCATCAATCGGGACCTGTATTTCTTCGCCATTTTCGTTTAATAAGCCAAGTTTAATGGGGATGTGTAGTGGTAAATTATTGGTGTCTGGATCTGCCCCCACGCTTTCTTGGCTAAACGTTAAAGTATATTCATTTGAACTTATATCGTATTTGCTCTCCACGTTTATTATTGGGGTACCTGCTTGATGGTACCAGAGAGAGAATTGGGTTAGATCAAAACTATTTGCATCGGACATGGCCGACACAAACTCTTCAGTTCTTACGGCTTGGCCGTCGTGGCGATCGAAGTAGAGATCCATACCTTTACGAAAACCTGAATCCCCCAACAAAGTATGTATCATTCTTACAACTTCGGCGCCTTTGTTATAGACGGTAGCTGTATAGAAGTTGCTGATCTCCATATAGGCTGCCGGACGAATAGGATGTGCCATTGGGCCAGCATCTTCAGGGAATTGCGCACTCCTTAGAATTCTAACTTCCTGTATCCTTTGTACAGCTTTATTGTACTTATCTTCCCCATACCTTTGGTCTCGAAAAACTGTGAGGCCTTCTTTTAGGCTAAGCTGAAACCAATCTCGACAAGTCACTCGATTTCCTGTCCAATTGTGGAAATATTCATGAGCAATTACCCTGTCAATCATCATGAAGTCGTGGTCGGTGGCAGTATCAGATCGTGCCAATACGTATTTCGTATTGAAGATATTTAAGCCTTTGTTTTCCATTGCACCCATATTGAAATCGCTGACAGCGACAATCATGTAGCGGTCAAGATCTAACTCAAGTCCGAATACTTCTTCATCCCAGCGGATGGCAGACTTGAGAGCTTCCATAGCAAATTCACACTGATCAAGTTTGCCGGGCTCCACATAAAAGGCGAGCGTAACTTCTTTACCAGTAAATGTTGTGAATTGATCTTCTTTTTTATCTAGTTTACCGGCGACCAAAGCAAACAAATAACTCGGTTTAGGAAAAGGATCGATCCAACGTACCCAGTGTTTCCCATCGCCCCGCTTACCTTCTTCTTCAAGATTTCCGTTAGACAGGAGAATTGGATATTCCGCTTGGTCTGCTATTATCGTGACGCTGTAACGACTCATCACGTCGGGTCGATCTATGAAATATGTGATCCTTCTAAATCCTTCTGCTTCACATTGGGTAAACAAACCATCTTTGGATCCATAGAGGCCCTCGAGACGGGTATTATCTTGCGGTCGAATCCGAACAACGGTCTCCAACACAAATGATTCAGGGAGGTTTTCTAAGGTTAAATATTCGGAGGTACAGTCATATTTATCCTCGGATAAAGGAATATCGTTGAGCGACACAGCGACAAGCTCAAGATCGATGCCATTCAACTCAAGTGGCTGATTGTCGCAAGCTTTCTCATCTCGTGAGATATTTAAGCGAGACTTTATCTGCGTGTAGGATGAAAATATTTCTACCTCAAGCTCAATTTCTTTAACTAAGTAAGGAGGTGGAGTGTAGTCTTTTAAATATATCGTGCCAGGTACCGTATCGTTCATAATTGCATCATCATTTATTTAAGTGTATCTATTGAGATTATTATACCCGCGTGCAATGCTCTTTTCCGACAAATTAATGTCGAGATTTCTGGGCTATGGGATGGATCGTAAGGGAGGAATAAGCGAATGTTTAGAAAAATAATTGTCATGTTGCTGTTAGCTTTGTTATGGGGCTTTGATATTTCTGCTGAGGATTCTCGTTTCGCTGGTAAAAACGCGGGGCATACCGATTGGATGACCTATGGTCAAGGGCATGAAAATCAACGATATAGTACTTTACGTCAGATTACAGAGAGTAATGTGGCTAACTTGCGTCCCGCCTGGATCTTCCAGACTGGTATTTTAGGCACTTTCCCAACTAACCCATTAGTGATTGACGGAGTTATGTACATCTCGACTCCTTTTAACCATGTATTTGCTATAGACGCGCTAACTGGAGTAAAAATTTGGCATTACGCGCACGAAATCAGTCAGAAAAAATTGTGCTGTGGTTCTCACAATCGGGGCGTTGCCTGGGGACATGGTCGATTATTCATGATTACAGCAGATGCCAGGCTAGTGGCATTAGATGGGTCTACCGGTAGGTTGATGTGGGACATACCTATGGTTGATCCTATGACAGGGGATAGTTCAGATCTCGATCTCATTAAGACTTACACCAAGAATACAAAGAAAAACTTCGACACTATGACTAAGTTTGCTGGGAATATGGCCCCCGTGGTCCACGATGGCAAAGTTTTTGTGGGAGTTAGTGGTACCGGTTATAGTGCCAATCTAGCTACCGCCGAAGGCAGTGACGAAAACTTAGAGGTTCTTGGTAAGCCAGGAGTTAGGCCCGGCTTAAGGGCGTTCATGTCAGCTTATGATGTTGAAACTGGGAGTCTTGAGTGGCGTTGGTATGTTACAGCATCGAGTGGCTGGGAAGGCGATTACTCGACTACGAATAATTTTGGAGATATTTATGATCGCGATATTGCTTTAGAGAAAGAGCTCGCGGCACGAAATAATGACGGATGGAGACGAGGCGGAGGATCGATTTACGGCTCTCCCTCAATTGATCATGAGCTAGGATTACTTTATATCGGTACAGGCAATCCCGCACCGACATATTCCGACCAAGAACGACCAGGTGATAATTTGTATACATCTTCCCTAGTTGCGTTGGACATCAATACTGGCAAGCTTAGATGGCACTACCAGGTAGTGCCACATGACATCTGGGGTTATGATGTGGCTGCTCCGCCGGTCTTGTTTTCAATGACAAGGACCAGTGGCAAGCAAGTGAAGGCAGTTTCGGTTGTATCAAAATCTGGTTGGCTTTATGTTTTTAACCGTGCGACGGGTGAGCTTCTAAAACGGTCTCAGCCGTTTATACCACAAAATGCCAATATGTTTGCGAGGCCTACCTTCCAGGGTGTTGAAATAGCTCCAGGTGCGGCGGGTGGCGCTAATTGGCCGCCCTCCGCTTACAGTAGACTTACCAAATGGATGTATGTTGTGGCGTCTCACCGACCTACTATTTATCGTCTAGAGAAAAGTGCTGAAGGTAAATTGTTAAATGTTCTCGATTTCGCACCTCATTTACCTAATTCTGGCAGAGTTGCGGCTATTGATCCGGTAAGCGGAAAAATAAAATGGAGTAAGAAAACTGATCTACCATTGATTTCTGGGGCCCTGACTACTGCGACTGGGCTACTATTTCATGGTCAATCCAACGGAGATTTCGTTGCTCGAAGTGCTCACGATGGGTCGAGATTATGGAAGTTTCATACAGGAGCGGGAGTGAATGCGCCTCCAATTACTTACAGTATTGGAGATAAGCAGTTCGTGGCCGTTGCGTCTGGAGGGCACGCACTATTTGGCTATGCGAAGGGGGATGCTGTCGTAAGTTTTTCGTTGCCTGATTGAGGGCTTGATTAATAGCCAATGAAATTCCCTTTACGCTTTTCTTTGAATGCTATTATCGCTTCGCTATGATCGGGACCATTTTTTGCTAGGGCTATATGCGATGAGATGAGATCAAGGTTACTTACCATATCAGTGCCCATCCCTTGAATAACAGCCTGTTTAGTTAGACGGACCGACAATGGTGGATTCCCAGCGATATCGGATGCTAATTTGTATGTTCGATCCGCTAACTCTCGGTCAGGCCATACGTGGTTTACCATTCCAATATGATAAGCTTCATTTGCATCAACGAAATTACCCGCGAGAAGCATTTCTAGTGCTTTGGGCTTTCCGACTATCCTCGGCAATAACCAAGCACCGCCGCCTCCTGGAAGAAGACCTATATTACAATAGGTCTCTGCCATTCTAGCGCTTTCTCCAGCCACTCGGATGTCACAGGCCAGCGCAAGGTCGAGACCGCCTCCGGCTGCAACACCATTAATACTCGCTATGATAGGTTTTGTTAAATGTTGCAATGCTTTTGGGAAGGCCTGAATGACTTCTGAAATATAGCTTTTGGTCACATGCGGTCTATTGTCGACGTCTGGACCCATTTTTGTCACATCTCCACCGGAACAAAAGCCCTTTCCTGCCCCAGTTAAGACGAGTACTCTGACGTCGTCGTTTCTTTCACATTCGTCTAATAAAGCTACCAAGCGCAGCAGCATTTCATCACTAAAGGCGTTTAGTTTGGTTGGGTTATTTAGTGTCAAAGTAGCTATATGGCTGTTTATTTCCATTAAGACGGCTTCAGTCATTTTTATACTCCGGATTATCGATCGACAAATCGAAATTTGTGAGTGGGTCATATACTAATAATTGGTTAGAATACAACTTATGTCTAAAATTAATCACACACAAGCGCTCATTGATTTTATCGATAGATCTCCAACGCCATTTCATGCCGTTGAAAATATGAGGCAACTGTTACTCACAAACAAGTTTATCGAATTACGTGAAGATGAAAGTTGGTCGCTCGAGTCTTCCGGAAAGTACTTCACGACTCGTAACGGATCCTCTATTATCGCGTTTAGACTCGGTGATGAATTAACCGAAGGTTTTCGAATGATAGGTGCACATACAGACAGTCCATGTCTGCGTCTGAAACCGAATCCTATAAACCTAACTAATGGGTACGTAACTTTTGGCGTTGAAGTTTACGGCGGTGCCTTATTGAACCCATGGTTTGATCGAGACTTATCGATCGCGGGGCGCGTCGTTTTAAAAAAGCCGAATGGTGACCTTATAAGTAGGTTGGTGAACTTAGAAGAACCTGTTGCTTTTATACCAAGCCTTGCGATTCATCTTGATAGGGACGCGAATAGCAAACGTTCGGTAAACGCGCAAACCATGCTTCCACCTCTGGTAGGAATGGCTGGGGATTCATCGTTTGACTTCTCTGGACTCATACTCCAACGTCTAATAGATGATGGAAAATCCGATGCTCAAGATCTTTTGTCAGATTTCGAGTTGTCTTTATTTGATACCAACGGTGGCAAAGAAGTGGGGGCCAATAATGAGTTCCTTGTAAGTGCTAGGCTAGACAATCTTCTGAGTTGCTGGTTGGGGCTTCAAGCTCTACTTACGTCCGAATCAACAGAAGTTAATCAACTAATAGTGTGTAACGACCACGAGGAGGTTGGTAGCGGATCTTTTGTAGGAGCTAAAAGTAATTTTTTAAGTGGGGTTCTAAAGCGATTAAGTCAAGAGGAAGTTGGTTTTCAAAAAATGATTTCTAAATCATTGTTAGTTTCCACCGACAATGCTCACGCCCTTCACCCTAATTTCCCAGACAAACATGATTCTTCTCATGGTCCTTTGATAAATCAAGGTCCAGTTTTAAAAATCAATAGTAACCAAGCATATGCGACCAATAGTGAATCAGCAGCGTTACTGCGTTCTGCTGCAACTCGGGCTGGATTGAATATGCAAAATTTTGTTGTTAGGTCTGATATGGCCTGCGGCAGTACCATAGGCCCCTTGACTGCGTCTCAGCTAGGAATACGAACGGTAGACGTCGGTGTTCCAACGTTCGGAATGCATTCGATTAGAGAGCTTGCAGGATGCAAAGATATCGAGTCGATGGGCGGTCTTTTACGGGCGGTTCTAGAACTTGATTCTCTAGTAGTGAAAGATAGCTAGTTTAACTAGGAGACGCGCCGTCAATCTGGCCATGCAACGGGCCCTGATGCCAACAAATAAGGCTCCATTCGTCTTTGCGCTTTAACCACGTTTGCGTGAACGTCATAAAACGTTGTCGGAAGCCGCAGTCTCTTGGTTTGCCCCTAAAAGTCGCGTATCCAGATACTATTCCGGTCGTACCTCTGGTTTGGTATCTCATTTCACGCGGGACCCACTGGAAAGACTCCCAGTTTGGCACGTGAAATCCGATGTGGTCTATGAAATCCGCCTTCGAGAATCTCCAAGGGATATCTTCATCAAAAATAACCATATCATCAGCCATTAGGCCGTACACTTTTTCTAACTCGCCCGCGTTTAATCCATTAGCCCAAGTCTCAAAAACGCCTTCTAAATTATTGCTTGCCATTATTATCCCCTCCTAGGAATTTATGTTGTTTGATCTGCCCAACCCTCGAGGTGAGCTGCATAGAATTGCGAATCTACTTTCAAAGAGCTAAAAAGCCACTCGGAATCAAGCTGTTGGTACTCTTCACTATAGGCAGACAATAGCCATTTCGACTCCGCGACACCTTGTTCATTATTCACTGTACAAGGCATGATTAGCCTCCATTTCCCATCCGCTTTGTCGCCATGAACATTGATAATCGGATTCATCACGAGGTGCGCGGCAAAAACGATACTGCCTGACGCACCGTCAAAAAACTTTTTAATGGCCTGTTTTCCCACGTGCCGACCAAATTCAGGGCCACCATCCCATATACCATCCTCGACAAAGAGGCTCGCAAGTCCCTCAGGATCATAATTATTATCACAATAGCTGCAATAGATTGCTTTTAGCTTTTTTATGTTCTCGATAGCGGTGAGTTCAGCAATCTGCGAGTTTAGATCAGTTGACATACATCCTCCCTGTTTGACGCTTTTCCCTAAAGCTGTCAACGTGAATTCTTTCGGGAAAACATCACTGTGTCTTTATAGTGCAAGACCACTTTATCGTTTTGATTAATTAATTGGAAGAAGAACGTCAATATTCCTCTGTCGGACTTCGATTTCGAAGGCCGCGTGGCGAGGCACTCGATTTCAAGGCTGATATCGTCTCCAGGATAAACGGGCAGAGGGAAGCGCATTTCGTCAAAACCGAGTGCACCTATCACTGCGTTAGTCCAGTTCGCCTGATTCAACATCCATTGCTTAATACAAAGAGTGTATTGGCCTGATGCTGTGATATCTTTATAGCCCTTTTCAATAGCTTTCTCTTGCGAAAGATGAATAGGCAGGGGATCCCATTTACGATTGAACTCTAATAACTCAGACCTTGTTACCGCGTATGGACCGAGTTTGAGTCGGTCCCCAACATTGATATCTTCAAAGTAAAGAGATCCTCTATCTTTCATGAAAGTACTTATTGGTAAAACCGGCTACGAATCACGTTACCCCATCTTAAAAAAGACAAGTTTGTTTCCATCGAGATCTCTGATATAGCCACCATAAAATGCATCAGTTCTATTACCTGGCGCGCCTTCATCTCGAGCACCTAGGGCAAGTGCTTTGGCATGTACTTTATTTACTTCCTCGTGAGAAGCGCAACTGATGCCTAGCATTGAACCATTCCCGGCGGTTGCAGGTTGACCATCGAATGGCAGCAGCACAGCTACTGTTGGCTTATCTTCACCGGTCCCCCACATCACCATGCGATCGTTTTCCATGACTCGACCGCCGCCCATTTCTGATAGAAGCTCATCATAGAACTTCGATGCGCGTCCCAAGTCATTTGTTCCCAGTGTTGTATAGCCTTTCATTATTATTCTCCGTTTTTAAAATACTATTGGCAGTTCGAGGTAGTTGTTATAGATGTAGTCTCTATGTTCTTCTAAACTCGGACTCAAGGACTTGAGGACTTCGTTTTCTGAACATTCATAAAAAGGGCGAAAGTCTGTCGCCATCGGGCAACGTTTCTGCTCCATGGGTTTAAAGAGACAAAAAAAGCATGCGTGATAGATATCTAGGGCTGATAAAGAATCGCCGATTAAATATTTAGAACCAATTTTTTTCTGTGCCGCTAACTGTTCATTTAATTGGTTAAATACACCCGCTATTCGCGCGTTTGAGGCTTCTGCGGCCTTTTCAGAATAGCCATATTTTTCTGCTAAAGCATCCCATAGGCTTGTATCGCCATTACTTTCGGCCGCAACTCGGTATCCAGTTTTTACGAGAATATGTCTTCCCATCCAGCCAGCACCAAACTCACCTGCTAACTCGTTAATAAGACCAAACATAAGCACTCTGTCTGCCGCATTCTCGGGAACCAGACGAGGTTCAGGCTCTAGTCGCTCAGCCAGGTTGAGTTGATCGCTCCAAGTGAATCGTGGTCTTTCGTCTTGCCAAATTGCGACCGGTGCACTTGATTGACTAGTCCATGATATTAGTTCGCTCTGAGATCCGTCCATTCCCAGCCCAAGATCTGACTCGCCTCGATTGGCTGTTTTTACCGACGTATAGGACAGGCCTTTTACATAGAAGATGCCTTTACAAGATTCTCGCCAAGGACCTGGAATAGGGTAAGCGCCTAGCACCATTCTTAAACCTGACATTTCGCGAGCATCTTCGACATCTATGTATTCATTTTTTATATCAGTAAATTCGATTCGATCTGACATCTGATTACTCTCCATTAACACTGAGCGCGATGAGCGCATTTCCAGGGATCCACATGTTCCACATCCCGTATCCTGAATTCACGTAAACGTGTCCCTGAGCTATCGCCGGACCGGGACCATTAATTGACCCACCAACGGCTTTTACCCCATTTACCGTAGAGTAGGTGTTTAAAGTATTATATTCCCAAATTATTTTACCAGTTTCGGAGTCATACGCTCGGAGATGTCCGTCAAGGCTGCCGGAGAAAACCACGCCATCTAGCGCTGTCACTGCGGCGAGTTGCCCAGTATTACACTTTTCTATCCCATTACAGACGGTTTTTGAGGGACCAGTTTTCCAAACAATTTTTCCGGTATTTAAATTGATTGCGCTTATTGAGCCGGCTTCACCTGGGCCTAATTCCCATGCCCCGGCTATTGCAACATATGCTTTATTGCTGTCGACCGCGAAGCCCCATTCGATCCCACCGACAATCCCGCCCGGGCCGACTTCGATTTTCCATTTCAAACTCCCATCATTAGGGTTCAGAGCATAAAGCCACCCCGACTTTTGCCCCGCTAAAAGAAGTCGCTCACCTTGAGCGTTAGTAGTTAGAACCGGCGAGCTGCCAAAATCTAGGTCGGGCCCATGGTTTTCGGGACAGCCTGGGTCGTCGCCCGAGGTTATACAAGCTACTGTGAACGCATCACCGGCAAGAGTTTGGGTCGTCCATTTGATATCTCCGGTATCCATGTCGAAAGCCATCACAGCATCAGACTCAGGCGCGGCTGGCACAGAATAGCTATCACCCGTCACTACATAGATGCTTCGGGTTTCGGGGTCTACAGTAGGTGCTGTCCAAACTGCTGCGCCACTAGGTGCCCACAATTGAGTCCCCACCGAATTTTTCCCCCGTTTGCTGGGAACCTCAGCGATTGTCCGAGTTTTCCATAGTGTTTTACCGTTATCGGCATCGACGCTCATAACACCGCCTCTAAAGGTACAGCACTCATAGTCATGCATTGAGCCCGCAACCTCCTCAAGAGAGGACAATGGTATATATAATCGATTGTCGTGATAAACGGGTGTTCCAGTGATCCGCGCATGATCGTGATCATCCGCTTGTATTGTCCAGTTTTCCGTCCCCGTGTTTGGGTCAAGCGAATAGGCTCTTCCCGATAAATCACCGAAAAATAGGCTAATGGTGCCATTTTTAAGTTCGCCAAGAGTCATGGCTGTTCGGATTCCGCCGCTTGCTTCATATACCCATAGAGCACAGCCCGACTCTGCATCAAGCGCGATCACTAAGCCAGACCAAGTACCAAAATATAACCGTCCATCGGCCACCGCTGGTTGGCCTGACATACTTGAGACCCCAGGCACGCCGAATGCCCACTTATATTTAAGATTTGGCACATCCGATTTCGATAGCCCAGCATTGTCTGATGTTTGGTAGCGAGTATTGGCCGAATCGTTTCCCCAGCTATTCCAACCAGAATTAGCCTGCGTTACCTTTCCATCAAGTGCTGCCTCACAGTAGGCCTCAGCTGGAATTGCAGCCGCCCCAGAAGCGTAGTCACCCAGCGATTTGCCAGTGACATATTCGGTAACTAATCGTCGCTCTTCATGCGAAAGATCTCTTGTATAAGGCGCCATTACTCCACTGCTTATCGTAGAGTAAACCTCTAGCGCATCTCTTTTTTTGAGGTCTTCGCGATTCGGCATTCGAACCATTTCTCTTTCGTGACAGTACGCGCAATTCGCTTGATATACTAAGGCCCCTTCATCTTCTTCGTGATGTCCTGCGCTAACGATCGAACTTATACCTACGAACAAAATTCCCAATATTAAAAATCGCACTGTGATCTCCCCGTTTGAATATCTGTGTCTTCGATTATTACAAAATTAACCTAGTCTCCGGTAGCAGTTTTTTGCCTCACACGGAGACAGAGCTTAAATAGTCACTACAATTTTGCCCATAGCACGCCGCTCGGACAAATCTTTGATAGCCTGTGCCGCTTCTGAAAGAGAATATCGAGCAGAAACGTGGGGACGGATCTTGTTTTCTGAAAAGAATGCATAGAGTTCACGGATATTTATTGCGTTATCCTCTGGTTGTTTTTCGGTAAACGCACCCCAGAAGACGCCAGCAATCTGACACCCTTTCAAAAGTGCTAGATTAAGTGGAATGGTTGGAATACCGGAAGGGAAACCGACCACAAGAAACCTTCCCTCCCAAGCAATACATCTCAGAGATGCCTCAGCATAACTGCCACCGATAGCATCGTATATTACGTCCGCACCATTTTGTCCCACAACTTCTTTGAAGCGACCTGCCAACTCTTTTGTTCCAGCTTTGTCAAAAGGTCCTCTCGGATAAATCATTCCAACGTCTGCTCCTTTTGATAGCGCGAGTGCGGTCTTCTCCTCACTCGAGGTTGCGGCGACAACTTTAGCTCCCATAGCCTTACCTAATTCCACGGCAGCGAGGCCGACACCCCCAGCTGCGCCAAGTACCAAAAGCGTCTCACCCTTGGAAAGTTGTCCGCGTTGTTTTAACGCATGGTAGGAAGTCCCGTAAGTCAGCATGAACGCAGCGGCTTCATCATCTTGCATAGTATCGGGGATCAGCGAACATTTCTCAGGCGTGGTAATGACTTGCTCTGCCATGCCTCCCCATCCAACATAGCCGATGACTCTATCCCCGACTTTAAAGTTTGACACAGAGGCGCCCACTGCATCGATCTCGCCAGCTACTTCTCCCCCAGGTGAAAAGGGTCGCTCAGGACGGAACTGATACTTGTCTTCGATTATTAGTGCGTCCGGATAGTTTACGCCACAGGCTTTAACTCTGATTCGCACTTCTCCATCTTTTGGGGCGGATATGTTAATATCTTCAAGTCGTAACGAATCCGGATCTCCGGGGCTCGTACTTAAAACAGCTTTCATTGTGTTGAATCCTTTCTAATTTAACTCAATTCAGTTTTTGTTGATGACCGCGCTACTGATGTCCATGATACCGCTGTCGGTTCCGTTATTTCGAATAGATTACAAATAATACAAGCCTATTTTTGTATTCGCTACCTTCGGTTTTTTTTATTTAATTAGGCTCATTATAATGAATGGCACGATACGGTTATTAAGTTTAATGAGTTTTATTGTGGTTGCGGTAATGACGGTCACAGGGCCCTTACTGCCCATAATTGCAAGTGATTTTTCAGTGCTAGTAGGACAAGCGGGAATTGTAGTGACGGCATTTGCGGTTCCTTACGGACTTGCTCAACTATTTTGCGGCCCTTTGGGTGACCGAATTGGGAAATTACGTGTTATAGCTCTTTCTGTCTTACTTTCAGTGGTTTTTGTAATTGCGTGTGGTCTGTCCGAATCCCTAGGCCAACTGACTATCTTCAGATTTTTTTCTGGCTTATTTATGGCAGGGACTATTCCTTTAGCTATGGCCTATATTGCTGATGAGATTCCCTATGACAGACGTCAATTAGTAATTGGTCGCTATATTAATGGGATCATCTGGGGAAACATTGCGGGAGCGACTTTGGGTGGAATCGCTGTGCAGTACTTTGAATGGCGACAAGTATTTTTCTTTCTAGGGATCTTGTGTAGCGTTATTGGAATCATCCTCTGGACTCGGTGTACGACCGAGAGGGTTATTGATACTCCGCAGACAGTTAAGCAAGTACTTCGACTTTATACAAAACTATTTGTTGAGGTTGCGCCGCGCACTGCAATGATCGCTGTAACTGCAGAGGGATTCCTGCTCTTCGGCGCGATGGCATATTTTGGTGCATATTTACGCCAAAATTTTGGATTAGATTATGACATTGTGGGTTTAACTTTAGCATTTTATGGTTTTGGGGGATTGGCATATGTAGCTAGTGTTAAGTGGGTGGTTCCTAGACTAGGCGAACGTAAAATGGTGGCGACTGGCGGAGGTATAGTAGGGTGTTGTTACTTTGCACTTTCAGTCACGCCCGTCTGGTGGTTTTGTCTTCCAATATTTTTATTTGCAGGATTCGGCTTTTACTTGATCCACAATACTATGCAGACCCGTGCGACGGAGATATCCGTGGAATCTCGGGGCGCAACTATGTCTTTATGGGCATTCATGCTGTTTTTTGGTCAAGGATGTGGCGTATTAGTTTTCGGCAAGATAATTGATAACTATGGGTACACCATTGTTTTTACAAGCGCAGGATTAGGAATGATTGTTTTAGGGCTGTGGTTTCAAAACCGCATACGGATCCTAGAAGAAAACTGCTGACTCGCAATTCGGCACAAGTTTAAGATTTCTATAGATGATTTTTGAACCAATTACTGGCAGCACCGCTGGTCTCTTTGAATTTTTCGGTGTATGCGCCATAGTGATTCGAGTTAATCACCACCAAGTCTTTTGGACCAGGAACTAGGTTATATAGATCTAGTGCAATATCTGACGGAGTTGTGGTGTCAATTGCGGAGACGATCATCAGGAGCGGAGTCGGACTGATCTGTTTCATATAGCCAGTGACATCATATTCGACCATATACTCAAGAGATCTCACCGTTACTCGGTTTTCCCAGGTACACTCTGGATCCTTATCAACAAACTGGTGAATATAATTATATGTTTCTTCGCCAGGAAAAACGTGAGGTTCTTCAGGATCCAGTGAGCACATCTTCACGTATTTAGATTTCTTTCCCGACACCCTGCCTATCCTATCTTTATCTAACATTTGGTGAAAGTCATCAACTGCACCAATTGGCAGGAACTGTTGTAAGTTGCGATGGCCGTTCATAAAGGGAACTTGGCTGACAACTGCTTTAACTCTTTTATCTAGCGCGGCTACCGCACATACAGTGCCGCCTGTATAACTAGTGCCCCAGATCCCGATACGTTCAGGATCACACTCTGGTTGGGACTGCGCAAAAGTGATGGCGCTTCTGTAATCACGCATTTGCATTGTCGGGTCGATGTCTTGTCTAGGTTGACCACCACTAGAACCAAGGCACCTGTTGTCATAGACTAGCACCGCAAAACCATTCTCAATAAATACGTCGGCATACTGATCTAATCCCATTTCCTTAACGCCAGAGAAACCGTGCGCCATGATAATGGTGGGAAATGCCTTTGGACCTTTGTTGGGTTTATACATCCAGCCCCTTAGAGTCACGCCGTCAGCTTTGAAATCGATATCACGTCTCATTGCTATTCTCCTACCGGTTTCGGTGAGCATAGATATAAAAAGTCAGCTAAAGATATATCCACTCGGCATGAAGCGCCAGTTATTTTTAAGTGTTTCAGTCTTTAAATTTAGACAAACCCATTTTGAGCGTCGTAAATTGCTTGCTTGATCTCTTTATGAGTATTCATGACAAAAGGCCCATAGCGAACTACAGGCTCTCCGATTGGCAATCCTGCGATCACGATAGCAGATGACGATTGCTTCCCCGAGTTCATCAACAGGGTGGCGTCGTTACTCAGTATTGCGAGGGAACCTTTCTCAACAGTACTGTCGCCGATCTGCAGCGCACCGGAGTAACAGTATAGAAGCCTGTTGTGCGTAGTTGGGATTGCGACAGAGGTAGAACATCCTTTTTCTAGGCTTATATCTAAATACAAAGGTGCAGTAGTAATATCGGTAATCGGACCGGTTAAATCATTATGGTCTCCTGCGATCACGCGAATTGATAGTCCATCAGTTTTGTCATCGGTCGGGATCTTATCTGGCGTGATATCCTGATAGCGGGGTTGCGTCATTTTTGACTTCGAGGGGAGGTTGACCCAAAGTTGAAATCCCCACATTAATCCATTTTCTTGCTCAGGCATCTCCGAGTGCATTATTCCTTTACCCGCAGTCATCCATTGCACACTACCCGGTTCTAGTATTCCTTTGTTCCCTTGATTGTCTTCGTGTCTCATTTTCCCTGCTAGCATGTAGGTAACTGTTTCGAAGCCTCGATGCGGGTGTTCAGGGAATCCACCTATGTAGTCATCAGGGTTGTCAGAGATAAATTCGTCGAATAAAAGAAACGGATCAAGATCTGGTAGCTCCGCGCCTCCAATCAGCCGACAGATCTTAACACCAGCGCCATCGCTCGTGACCTGCCCTTTAACCTGCCGAATAACTTTGCAATTATTTGTCTCACTCATAACGCGTCAAACTCCCAATAGTGATCAATGATTGTAGCAGCTTCAAATTTTCCCGCGAATACTATAAGGTTTTTATCTAAATTAATGAATGATCAGGGAGAAGGCTATGCGCCTAAATGAACCTAGAGTCGGTGCGAAAGAACAGGCAGAATGGGACGATGCCGACAAAGTAATAATGAAGCCTTTTGTAGACTCTGATAGCGATCATAACGTGTTTAAAACATTGCTGCGCCATCCTAGCTTATTCAAGCGGTGGTTGGTTTTTGCCAATCATGTGCTTTTTAAATCAACTTTACTGTTAAGGGATAAAGAGCTGGTGATCTTGCGCGTGGGACACCGATGTCAATCAGGTTACGAGTGGGCGCAACATGAAGTGATTGGTAGAAAAGCGGGATTAGACGATTCGGCAGTGCAAAGCGCTATCGAAGGGCCTGCAATGGCAGGTCTAAATGACTTAGATCAATGCCTTCTCCTAGCTACTGACGAGTTGCTTGATGACGCCTTCATCAGCGACAGTACTTGGCGTAACTTGAGTACGCATTTAAACCAAAAGCAGATAGTGGATCTGATATTCACGGTCGGCCAGTACAACTTGGTCTCTATGGCGTTGAATAGCCTCGGCGTTCAATTGGACGAAGGCTTGTCTCCGGGAAAGTTTAGTCCAGAATAGAACCCTACGCTAAACGGAGTTGGGGTTAATAACAAAAGTAGTCATGGACAAACATAACGCTTTTTGTGGGCCAGTCTCTTACACACTACATCTACCGACGTTGAGGTCAGGAATAACTAGGTGCTTACCTAAGTCATAGGATTAGCTAGTGGACGATGAAGCAGTGGGCTCGATCGCCTAGGTTGGCGACCGAGCGCTACGTTTTTAACTGATTCGCTCTAAAATGACGACGGGTATTTGCCTATCACCAGCTTTTTCGGCGTAGTCATTGTACGGAGGATACAGTTCGGCCAGCTCGGCCCAAATTTTCGCTCTTTCGGCTCCTTCTGCAATGCGACACTCGGCCTGAAATTCATCGTCAATGACTTGCACGGTGACTTCGTCTTGCGCCATCAAGTTATGGTACCAGCCCGGATGCTTTGGATCGCCACCTTTTGACGCGATAACAACATGACTTCCGTCGTGCTCCCCATAAATCAAGGGCATGATTGAAGTTTTTCCTGACTTTCTGCCTACGGTCGTTAGCAGTAGAGTGGGTATTGGCCCCTTGCCGCCTGCCGGCGATGAATCCCACATATGTCCCGAATGTGGATCCGACAGATATTGCTCGCGGTGGGCTGCAATCCATCCTGTTTCGCTTGCGTCTTTTATTGGGTCGCTCATCTTCTCTCCCTTTCATTAGTTTACTTAGTATTGTTAACGCAATATTACCTTTTTTATTTGGTTAGCGCATTAGCGAATCAGAAAGATTTAGCCTATATTCTCCACCTAGGGTTTGCCGCGTTTACTGTCTACCGTTGAAATGGAGAGCGAGTATTTTGAAAAGTCATCGATTGCCGTTAAGTGAAGAGTTCATTGCCTATAAGAATGAAGACGCATCAGTTATCGGCGGAGCTATACTCGTTGGAAAGACTCTTGACGCTGATCTGGATAGAACATGGGTGTTGAGACAGATAGAACGCTTAGCGACTGATGTCATCTCCAGCGATAAAGTCATGCATTTGGACACTATGCTGAGAGTATTGCGAGACGCTGGCTTCCGCGGAGCATCTGATTATTATCAGTATTCGAATAGCAATATTGAGTCTGTTTTAAAGACTTTTACAGGCATACCGATAAGCCTTGCGGTGGTGCTCCTCAGTTTGGCGGATGAGTTGGGGTTAAGTCATGAGGGGATTAATTTTCCTGGGCATTTTTTGGTTAATATTGATAAGCGGCTCGTTGACCCATTTTCTATGACGTTGGTCAGAGAATCCACGCTTGAAAATTGGCTTAAGCGTCTGTCCACATCGAGAGAGGCAGCGTTACTTCGCGCGAATTCATTACAGATAGTCATGAGAATGCTCAATAATCTCAAAGCACTTGCTGTAATGCGATTGGATCTCCCTAAGGCCTTAGATTTTTCAGGGTACCAGCTCCTTGTTGCTGACGATGTATTTTCGCTTTACCTTGAACGAGCCGAATTATGGGTAAAACTGGATGTGCCTACAATGGCGATCAAAGAGCTCGAACTCGCGCTCAGTTTAGCGCCGAATGATGGAGCAATTTCCGCATTGAAAAAACAAATTGAGACCCTTTCCGGTACTTCTAGCAAATTACATTAGGTTTGATTTTTTCGCTACTTCAAAGAGGCTTAGAAAATTTTAAAGTCATTCGATCACTTTCCCCGATGGCCTCATATTTTGCTTTGTCGACTTCTCCCTTCTTGTAGTTAGGCGGCAGAGTCCAAACACCATCAGGATAGTCCTTTGTGTCCTTAGGATTGGCATTTAGTTCAGACTTTTCACTTAATACGAATCCAGCAGTCTCAGCAATTTTTATCGCCTCGCTTTCAGCAAGGTAGCCTGTTTTAGCGGAGGCTAGACCTACAGTTTCGGCCTTTGCTCTATGCGCCACGACTCCCAGCACTCCCCCAGGTTTCAGCGCTTTAAAGAATACTCTAAACATCTCATCCACAATGTCATTGTTTACCCAATTATGCAGGTTGCGGAAGCTTAGAATGAGATCTACGCTACCTTGCGGCGCTGGATTGATATGCGCTGGGGGCATAATACTAACCAACTTCACCTTATCGTAGACGGCAGGATTGGCTGCAAGTTTTTTCTCGAACTTTTGAACCCCTTTAAGGAAGTATGGAGTATCTTTATCACCAACATAGCTCGCCGCGTAAAAAGTCCCTTGCTCTCGGAGATAAGGTGCTAGTATTTCGGTATACCAACCGCCGCTGCCAGGCCAAATTTCCATCACGGTCATGTCCGGCTCAATTCCGAAAAAGTTTAGAGTCTCGACACTATGCCGAGAGCTATTTCGTTTTATATTGTCGGCTGACCTATGATCACCGTTGGCGGCTGAGAGCAGGCTGTCCGGGTGGCTTGTGCCAGTGTCACTGCATCCGATCACAAGAGCGGTAATAAACATCGTTGAAACGATTAATCTTAGATTCATAATCTTAGTCCTTGGCGTTTTTTTAGCACAATGATATTAGTTTACTACTTTTTCCGGATAAAATGGTGATACTAGTCGTTGCCTTTGCTCCACTTTATCTGGAAGGTTGCTATAGCTATAAGGAGTAGTTCGAATGACTGATAATGCTCAACCAATTAAATTCCAGCGAGCCTCTATGGGCGCGAGTAACATGGTGGCCACTTCCCAGCCTCTGGCAGCTCAAGCGGGAGTGAAGGCCTTGCACAAAGGCGGTAATGCTGTAGATGCAGCTATAGCCACCGCGATCACTTTGACCGTCGTTGAGCCTACCGGAAACGGCATAGGCTCTGATGCGTTCGCTTTAGTTTGGGATGGCAAGAGTCTTGTTGGTCTGAATGGATCAGGTCGCTCGCCAGCATTGTGGGATCCAGAATATTTTTCTCGTTATCGACTGATGCCTCAATTCGGTTGGGATGCGGTAACGGTTCCAGGTGCTGTTAGTTTATGGCTTAACCTATCAAGAGCTTATGGGAAGTTACCTTTCGAGAGCTTATTTGAAATGGCCATAGAATACGCTTATCAAGGTTTTCAGGTTGGTTTTCGTACTGCCTACGATTGGCAACACGGTCCTACTGAGTGGTACAAAGATTTCGATGAATTCGGCAGACATTTTTTGCCGCCACCGAAGATGGGCGAGCGAGTTGTCAGACACGAATTAGGCCAAACTTTGCAAGAGTTGTCGGTGCATCCTGAATCTTTATACACCGGAAGCCTCGCTGAGAAAATTGAGCGTCAGGCGGTTAAAGACGGCGGGGCACTGAGGGTCTCGGATTTATCTGAACATGAAACTGACTGGGTAGTTCCTGTCAGTTGTAGTTATCGCAATACGACAGTTCACGAGATACCGCCAAACGGTCAGGGTTTGGCCGTACTAATAGCGTTAGGGATATTAGACACAAGGGAACCAGGTGAGCTTGACTCGGCTGACTCATATCATTTCCAAATCGAAGCCATGAAAATAGCTTTGCGTGCGGCGGCTGATCATATTTCTGACGCTGAGACAATGCAGGTTTCAGTTTCAGATTTGCTTGATAAGGATTCTCTTGCGCGGGCAGCAAACGATATTGGTGTTAGCGCTTCGATATTGCCGCCCGCCGCGTTGCCTAGTAGTTTCGATACGGTTTACCTGAGTACTGCCGATGCCGGCGGGATGATGGTGTCATTCATACAATCGAATTATTTTGGATTTGGCTCGGGTATCGTAATTCCCTCAGACTGGTATTGCGTTACAAAATAGAGGGTGGGGGTTCTCGCTAGAACCGGGACACCCTAATCAAGTCGCGCCCGTCTAAAAAGCCATTTCACACGATAATTCCGGGATTTCTAACATGCGATGGACAGGCCATGGCTAGTTTTGGGGTCATGGGTGGGCCCATGCAGGCCCAAGGGCACGTGCAAATGGTGACTAGATTAGTTGATCATAAGCAAAACCCTCAGGCCGCTAGTGACGCTCCAAGGTGGCAAGTCCTTGGGGATTACAGTATTTCGGTAGAGCCGGGTTTTCCTGAAGACATCGTTTCTAATCTGGAGAAAAGAGGACATAAAATTTCATATGCTTCTGATAGCTGGTCTTTTGGAGGAGCACAATTAATAATTAAGACCGATGATGGTTATGTTGGGGGTTCCGATCATCGGAAAGAAGGCTGCGTTGCTGGTTTCTAGCGATGACAGCAACTCTAGGTGGAATCCCAGAATAATGTCATAATCACGAAGATTGATTAACCTGATGGGGACTAAAAGAAATGACTCAACCACTTTATACAGTGCGCCAGGTTGCGTACGTAGTGAAAGATTTAGATGCGGCTTTAAAATATTGGACTGACACTTTGAAGGTTGGCCCTTTTTATTTGGCTAAACACTGTCCTTTAGAAAATCAAGTTTACCGAGGTGGGGAGTCGCACGCGGATGTATCGTTGGCATTAGGTAACTCCGGTGACGTACAAATAGAATTGATCTACTGCGAAGATGACTCTCCGTCGGTATATAAAGAATTTCTAGATGCCGGAAGAACTGGCGTGCATCATTTCGGCATGATGCCGGTCAATTTTGAAGAAACTTGTGCACACTATAAATCGTTGGGGCACGAGGCGGCTTTTGAGTGC
>CALSND010000011.1 GCA_943787625.1 uncultured Gammaproteobacteria bacterium
GATGTCATCGTGTACGCAACCGGCTTTGATGCTATATCGGGTCCACTTTTCGCGATAGATATTTGTGGCACCAACGGCAAATCAATCTCGGAAGCTTGGGCCGACGGACCGTCAAATTACTTAGGAACAATGGTGCACAGTTTCCCGAATCTATTCCTACCATCTAGTGCGATGTCTCCATCTGTACTGTCGAATATGGCTACTCTTGCTGAACAACAGATTGACTTTATTTTTGACACTATCGATTGGCTTGAAAGTAATGGTCGGCCCCTCATTCAACCCCTACCCGAGTCCCAAGAACGTTGGAGAGAAGAAACTCTTCGTTACGCAAAACTGCGACCTGGCGCTCTTACTACGAAAAGCTGGTATTCCGGAGCAAATATTCCAGGGAAACCGAGAGTTTTCATGGTCTATTGCGGGGGGTTCAAACGCTATAACGAAACATGCTATAGGGAACTTGCTGAAGGGTTTCCTGGGTACGAACTTCTTACAATCAAATAAAAAATATCCACATTACGACCTAAAAGTCCAAGCGAATTTTTTTACTATCGCGACGACACCGCTCAGAGCAATATTTAACTCCTATCCAATCTCTACGCCACTTTTTCCGCCACGTAAAAGTTCTTCTACAAATAATACACACCTTTGTCGGTAAATTGTCTTTTCTCATACGCAAATTTTACGTCAAGGACGATACAGCGGATTAAATGGCCTTCAGCGTCGCCGCACAATTACAAAATGTAAGTGGGTAGTTTCATTCAGCTTCAAAAGTTATTTTACTAACATAAGCTACTAGAGATCATAAAAATGAGTCTATAATCAAAACCAGAAACGCACAAAATATTTTTCAGGATATCCAAAATTAAAACGTTACGGCTCATCCTTCCGGATCAACTATCAATGTCGATATCTAGTCTAAAGGACTGCGACTGTGCGACGGATCTAGTCCTTCTATGTGAAGCAAAGGACGAAATCCTAAAGGTTAAAACACCATCTTAAAAAATTGGTGTTTATTTTGTCAGCAATGCGTCATTTTGCAAATGAGCTCACACAAAAATACTATCAAGTTAGCTACATAAAGTTCGACAGCATTCCCACCTCTAGCACTCTCAAAGAACAAGTAGGACACGTCGTAAAAAAAAATAAAATACGCCGTCTCATAGTGACTCGGCCAAATGAATATCACACACTTCAAAATATCCTCACATGGGAAAACGATTTTGGTATTAGCGTTGAATTAAAAGATGACGATCGATTTTTATGCTCGGAACTGGAGTTCAAAAACTGGGCGGCCGATCGGAAGCAACTCCGTATGGAACTGTTTTACAGGCAGATGCGTAAGAAATATTCGATCCTAATGGAAGGAGATAAGCCGATCGGAGGCCAATGGAATTTCGATAAAGAAAATCGTAAACCACCTAAAGAGAAACTGGCGCCGCCGAAATCATATTTTAATGAGCCCGACAGAATCACCAATGAAGTAAAAATATTTATAGAAGAAAAATTTCCTGAACATTTCGGTGACATTGAACCGTTCTACTTTGCGGTAACTAGAGCTCAAGCCCTCAACGCGTTAAAACTTTTCATGAGTGAGCGCCTCCAGCAATTTGGTGACTACCAAGATGCGATGCTTGAGGGAGAACCATGGATGTACCACTCACATATTAGCTTCTATTTAAACTGCGGATTACTTCTGCCGCTAGAGTGTATCAATTGGCTGAACAGGCTTATAGAACAGGGAAAGCACCCCTGAATGCCGTTGAAGGCTTTATCCGTCAGATACTGGGCTGGCGAGAATATGTACGAGGAATATATTGGACGGAAATGCCTTCCTATGAGAGTATAAACTTCTTGAATGCGAGACGTAACCTTCCAGACTTCTACTGGACGGGAAACACAGAGCTGAATTGTTTAGCTCAGTGCATTTCTGAAACAAAAAAGAATGCGTATGCGCATCATATACAACGACTAATGATCCTCGGAAATTTTGCTTTGATCGCTGGATTGGATCCAGTTCAAGTCAACGAATGGTTTCTTATAGTATATGCAGACGCCTACGAATGGGTAGAACTTCCAAATGTATCTGGCATGAGTCTTTTCGCTGACGGCGGTTCTTTGGCGAGTAAACCTTACGCGGCAGGCGGCAATTACATCAAAAAAATGTCTAATTACTGTAAGAATTGTAGTTATTCGGTTGCTGAAAAGTCCGGAGAAAGCGCTTGCCCATTTAATTATCTATACTGGGATTTCCTTGAGCGTAACAGGGAGAAACTAAAATCAAATCATCGAGTGAGCATGATGTATAAGACTTATGACCGAATGCCCTCTCAAAAAAAAGCAGCTATTGCTGATGACAGCGCTCGCTTCCTCGACGCTTTGACTTGAATCCGACTACCTACACCATACTGTGGCAAAAATTTAAAGTTCAAACAACCCAAAGTGCTATACTATAACTGAATATATTTCTGCTACCATCCAATAATACCGTTCAAAATATAATTAGCGATTAACCATGTCAGGCACTATTTTCTCGAAAAAATTTTTCTTCAGGATCAAGGAACATAGGCTATTTCAACTAATTGTTATTGGCGCGATCATCTTATCTGCGCTTATGGTAGGCGCTTCAACATTTGATCTCAGCCCGCCTTTAATTACTTTACTTCAGGCAGCAGATATTTTCATCACGCTTTTTTTCATCGTAGAGATCTGTGTACGCTTTATTGCAGAGCCCAGAAAAATCGACTTCCTCAAAAGTGGATGGAATATATTTGATACCATTATCGTTCTAGTTTCGATAATTCCAATCGGTCCGAACTCTTCAGTGCTACTGTTTAGACTATTGAGGATTTTTCGAGTTTTACGGCTTATATCTGCGGTTCCTGAATTAAAACGATTAATAGAGGCCCTTTTGCTCTCGGTTGGTCGCGTATTCTACGTCACGCTACTATTGTTTATCATCCTATATATATACTGCCTCTTTTGGCTCAATTTTGTTTTCCGAGACCGATCCAGTGAGATGGGGAGATCTCGGCATTGCCATGATCACGCTAGTGCAGGTATTGACGCTTTCTAGCTGGGAACAAGTTATGCTCCCGCTGCAACAATTGTACTGGTGGGCCTGGATCTATTTTTTTTCATTTATTGCACTAGGATCAATCACAATATTAAATCTGATTGTAGCAGTGCTCGTTGACGTAGTGACTAACCAAAATAATAGCCGAGAGTATTAATAGACTGTTCGAACAACTAAAGATCTCTTAGCTACTTTTCGCCGGTACCGCTCCTCGGACTAGACTGCGACTGCGTCGTATATCAGCATCTCTCGCTTGTACAGAGCTATCCTCGCACACTGTCGAATCGCCATTAGTTACTCTGAGAACCATAGAATTCAAATCTAATGAACTACTGGTTGTCTCTGTCTCTACATCCGTATTTTTCATCAGTTCTTTTATATCAACAATTCTATCCGTGACGGAATAAGGCAACGCCACAAAATACTCTGCTCCATACACCGTGGGCATCGTCCAATTCACAGGATCATCCCAATAAAATATTCGAAATCGCCCTGAATCATCGGTAAGCTCGACCGTCTCCACAAGCCCATCGACAAAGTTGTAGTAAAACCGACTATACGCACTCTGAGATGAAAGCTGGCACATAATAACGGTACCATCTAACTCGTTGCTGCTGACTCCTGACATTCTTATCTTTTGATCCGTAAGATTTGAGTCAATTATGAGCCATCCAACCGCAAATAGTAGAGGCATGCCAACAATGACCGACATTTTTAGATATTTCCTACCGAAGAGATCACTCACCAATTTAACTTTTCCCCTGCCGCAGATATGATTAAGTCACTAGTGTTCACCGAATTTATTCGTTCTGAAACTGACGATGGATCTCACGCAGACCAGGTAATAGCAAAATCATCCACAAAACCATTACAACTGCGACCCAGTTTACCGGGAATACAACTAAAGCTAAAACCCAAGCGATCAAAAAGAACTGCCAACGCCTCATAGCGTCTTTAGGAGAAACCTTATCCTTGCTGCCATCTCGAAGTAGTGGGAACGCCTTAGGTCGTATAAACCATCCATGTCCGACCATAACAAGTAAAAACTTAAACCAGGATAGCTCTTCAGAGCCCATGAAAGGTTTTTCATCATAACAAGCTTTTTCTTCAGAAAAAGTCACGACAGCCTGATTAATTTTCTGGCGAACATAGCGTGGCTCTGGGCGGGCACCAGCACCGCTCATGTTACTGTACTTAGGAACACACCTCCATCTATAGAGTACCCTTTGACTTTTATCTATGGCAACTACCGCAGGCTGATAGTAACCTTTAGGGTGACTAACCCAATCGCGGGCTCTTAAATGACCGCAATCAGAATTATAAAAGATATCGATCAAACCGCGATCTTTTAGATCTCTCCTGATCTCATGGTGAGGATCGCCGACTACAGGGATAGTCATATTCCAGGCATCTTCTGCTTCTATAGCAAGAGAATTCGGCTCACTAGTAATGCCATATATCTCGCCTCCTGCTGCACGAATATCTGCCACCACTCCCGTTTCGTCATAACTTCGTAACTCGAAGCGACAAGGCGGTCACCAAAGTCCACGATAGAAAAGCAAAATAATGAACTCATGCTTTTGTAAAACATTTGTGAGCCAAGTGGAACGTATCCCTTCTGGGGGATCTAGCAAAGGAGGAATATCAGGAGTCGCGCTATCTACGAGATTGAATGTATAGCCATCTTTCTGCAGGGAGACCTTAACCTGCTCTCGAACACAAACCTCACCATTACAAAGTACCAGACCGAACTCATAATCTTGGCCACTCTTAGTGTTTAGCGCAGATTCATAATCGACGATACCGGTCAGGTAGAAGGAATTATTGTTCTTCTCATTCAGCCATTTCACGGCCGCCGCACCTGACTGGCGCAGTTCCATCGGTATGTTACTAATTGGGTCCATTCACTTTCCTTGGTTACACACATTTGCATTTGATTTTTACCCAGTGGATTACTATTGCTCAGCTAGATAATTCTGTCAAAGAAATTACTTGCTTGGCCTCAATTACGCACCCTTCGTTAGTTTTTATAATAAAATAGTTATAATTTTAGAGTCAGTATTTGAGGAGATAACTTTATCCCTCCTATCGATATCAAAAAAATGGAAATTAGCTATGAAAAGTCGATCAAATAAATTTTGGATGTTTGACTTTGACGGAACACTTGTGGACTCTGAGTCTGCAATTAGAAAGTGTTATGTTTCAGTTACTAGTAAATTAGCTCCATCCCAAGTCAATCGTGCGCAAACTATCCTAATTGGACCGACTTTAGATGAATCGAGTCGTGAAATCTTAGGTGATTCACATCTACCGCTCCTAGATGAATTTAAACAAAAATTTCAGTGTGAATACGACTCGAATACCGTCTTTGAAACACTGACTTATCCGCAAGCCGATCGAGTGATAAAATTTCTGCACGGACGTGGTGACAAAATGGCTATTGCCACTAACAAACGATCGGGTCCCACAAAAGCACTATTGAAATATTATAAATGGGAAAGCTTCTTTGAATTTGTTGCGTGTATTGACCAATTTGTAAGCGACGAAACTAAATCAGATATGGTAAGCCGCATGCTTCAACAGTATCCTTTATTCAAAAAATCGTTTTTTGTTGGGGATACTTTAACGGATGGGTATGCTGCTAAAAATAACAAATTAAACTTTGTAAAAGCAAAGTATGGCTACGGGAATAGACAAAACTGGGATGACATACCTGTATACAAATCGATTGATGAAATTGTAGAACTAATGCTAATTTAAGAGTCGCGCAAAACTATAGACTTAGAAAGCAGTCGCTTTGAGGTTGATATAGGCTAGAACCATCAAAAGTCACAAGGAAGAAACAATGGATCAGTGGAAACCTACCGCGTGTAATCTGTGCGAAAATAATTGTGGTATAGAAGCAAAGATCAGCGACAGCGGTGAAGTAATCGAGAAAATACGAGGAGACAATGACCATCCCGCTTCCAATGGGTATGTGTGTCAGAAAGCGTCCCGAATTAATTACTACCAAAATAACACTGATCGCCTGAAATACCCCCTAAAAAGAACTGTATCAGGCGGCTTCGAGAGAATAAGCTGGGATGATGCCATTAGCGAAATCGCAGCTAAGTTTATAGAAGTCCGAGATACCTTTGGTGGTGATAAAATATTTTATTATGGAGGTGGGGGTCAAGGTAATCACCTGCCAGCATCTTATGGGATGAGTACTATTGGAGCACTGGGTGGTCGGTACCGCTCGAACGCGCTAGCGCAAGAGAAAACTGGTGAAGGTTGGGTATCAGCATCAATGTTTGGGGCTTATGCCCAGCGAGGTGACTTCGAGAGCTGCGAAGTGGCTGTATTTTTAGGAAAAAACCCATGGCATTCTCATGGCTTACAACGGGGCCGCGTAACCCTGCGTGAAATAGCGAAAGATCCCGACAGAAAACTCGTGGTCTTTGATCCGCGCGTCTCAGAAACAGCCGATATAGCCGATATTCATATAAGACTGAAGCCTGGCACTGACGCGTGGGTTCTTTCTGCACTGATCGGTATAATGCTAGAAAGCCAATCTTATAAACAAGAATGGATAAATGAGCACGTATCGGCATACGAAGAGATCAAAAGTTTATTTAGCTCTATCGATATTGATCAATACTGCGCGTGGGCGGGCGTGAAACGAGAACAACTTCAAGAACTTGCCGATATACTTTCACGCTCCGCGAAGACTTCTTGGTTTGAAGATCTTGGCGTTCAAATGAGCCAGAACTCTACGCTGGTCAGCTATTTGCACCGCCTCTGCTGGCTTTTCACCGGAAGCTTCGGACAGAAGGGGTCCCAATACATTGCTAATACACTACGCCCCTTGATGAGTAGTAATCCAAGCCTATCAAAGCGTTCGCCCGTACTTGGCGTGCCACTACTAGGCGGGATGGTGCCGTGCAACGTTATTGCGGAAGAGATTCTAAGCGATCACCCTGACCGCTATAGGGCCATGCTGATCGAAAGTGCAAATCCCGCTCACTCGTTAGCTGACTCGAAAAGCTTCTCAGAGGCCATGAGGGCCTTAGAACTCTCTGTAGTAGTCGATGTAGCTATGACCGAAACCGCGCGTCAAGCAGATTACATATTGCCATGTAAAACTCAATACGAAAAAGCTGAAGCAACGTTTTTTAATTTCGAACATCCTAAAAACTACTTTCATTTGAGAAGACCAATTGTGAAACCGCCCGTAGATGCTGACGTACTAACCGAAGCCGAAATCCACGCCCGACTAGTCGAAAAAATTGTTGAGATCCCTAGAGAAATTGCTGCCTTGAAGACCGTAGTTAACAAAGAGGGGTTGGTAAATTTCTCAACTCATTTTAGTAATTTTTGCCGAGAAAACCCGAGTTTAAATCGCTTAGCCCCAGTTATCCTTTACCGAGCGCTACACGACATCCTGCCAGAGGGCTGTGAAACAGCAGCCTCACTTCTTCAGGTCACACAATATGTAGCTGATCACGAAAGTGACTCTATTAGGCGCGCGGGAATCACTGGTGAAACTTCCGCCGCTCTAGGTGTAGCCCTTTTTGAGAAAATAGTAGCTAGCCCTCGCGGGGTAACTTTTTCGGTTGATGATGAAACCAGTTCCTGGGATCGAATCAGGACTTCTGACGGGAAAATAAATGCACATATTCCTATTTTAATCCCAGAAATTAAACGGCTAGCCGAAGGACCTATCAACATCACAAGCAAGGATTTTCCGCTGGTTTTATCTGCGGGAGAGCGTCGACCATATACTGCAAACACAATTCTCAGAGGTAAAGAGTGGCGTAAAAAAGACATAGAAGGATGTCTTAGGATATCACCCGATGACGCACGTAACCTAAATATAGAGACTGGCGACAGTACCACGTTGAGCACCCCTAGTGGATCGGTCAAGGTCCTAGTAGAAATCTCTGAGAGAATGCTGCCTGGACATATATCCCTCCCAAATGGATTTGGGCTCGACAGCATGACTGATGCAAATGGGTTAGTAAAAACGGGAACAGCGACAAATGATTTAACCGCAGCTTCTGACAGGGATTTTCTCGCAGGAACTCCAAGACACAAGCAGGTTCCAGCGCACCTGGCTCCTGTCAATTAAGTTAAATCGTAAAATAAACCTGCGAAGTAATCCCCAGACGCTAATGAATTAATCGATTGCAAATTCTTTGTTGATAGCCGTGCTTTGTAAAATAATTTTAGCTTCACCTTCACCGTATGCTTAATCTCAGCTATGACGCAGTAATTATTGGCGCGGGCGCAGCAGGATCGATGTGTGCTATAACAGCGGCTAAACGCGGCCGGAAGGTTATGCTCATTGACCATTCTAAAAAGTTTGGTGAAAAAATCAGGATATCTGGTGGTGGCAAATGTAATTTCACCAACACGCACTGCGGCCCCCGATAACTTTATATCCTCAAACCCAAGATTTTGTATATCCGCATTAAACCAATATACTCAAAAGAACTTTATAGATCTCATTGAATCCCAAAATATACCTTATCATGAAAAGAAACTCGGCCAGCTGTTTTGCGATCGGAGCGCCAAAGACATACTTGCGCTTCTCAAGGATCTTGCGAGCAAATACAACGTAGATATCTCCTTGGCCGAAAAAATCATCGACGTAAAAAAAGTCGAGTCGGGGTTCAAGATTACAACTGCTGACAAAAAGATAACGAGTCAGGCGCTAGTAATCGCCAGTGGTGGCTTATCGATACCCAAAATTGGAGCTACTAGATTTGGGTATGAAATTGCGCAATCGTTTAATCACGAAATAATTAAACCGCGTCCAGGCTTAGTTCCTCTGACATTTGAAAAATGATTTACTCGCTCATTGTAAGCACCTAAGCGGATTAAGTTTATCTGCAGAAGTTACTTTTGAGAAAACCAGTTTCCGAGAAGGACTATTATTCACACATCGTGGTCTTAGCGGCCCAGTCATTCTGCAAATATCGTCCTATTGGCGCGATGCGGAATCGCTTATTATAAATCTACTTCCTGAATACAATGTCAAAAATTTTTTGAAGAAAAAAAGGAACGTCCAAAATTCACAAAATATCCAAACCATATTGTCCAACATCCTCCCCAAACGGCTGGTACAACAAATTTGCGTGGAAACGAATATTTCCGGATCTCTATCCAATATGTCAAATATCGAGATACAAACGTTAAGTGACAGAATAAATTATTGGCAAGTTAGTCCTACTGGAACCGAAGGATATCGAACGGCCCGAAGTCACTGTGGGGGGAGTAAATACTCACGAACTATCGTCAAAGACAATGGAATCTAATTTGCAGCCGAGATTGTATTTTGTGGGAGAAGTCGTAGACGTCACCGGACACCTAGGAGGTCATAACTTTCAATGGGCTTGGTCATCAGGCTGGGTAGCAGGACAGAATATCTAAGACGATATCTTCATCCCTTGGGAGACTTAATCTAATGCTTTAATTGCGCTCATTTTTCTGGCGTACTGAAAATACCAGCAAGCCGCTATGGCGACACATATCATCGTGACAGTTCCTAGGCCGGTAATAGTAGGTAATACCCAAGACGGCTCTGAGGATGCCGTATGCCAAGCCGGAAGTTTGGTTCTAACACCCTCGATAACCTTTGAGGTTCGCTGGAACCCACCAATCAAGAAGGTAGAAGTTGCAACATAAACAAAGATAACAACGGCAGCTAGTCGTGAAGGAATCACACGCCCCGAAAAGTAGGCTGCGACCAATAGAGCCGAAGTTGCGGAAATAAAGGACATAAAAAAGGTTATGTTGATACTAAGATAGTAGGCAAACAAATTGGATGATTCAAACTCGCTCATAACAGTAGGATGCTTTTTAATAAAATAAGTTTAGCGCATAATGACAAATCCATATAGGCAAAATAGGCAAAAATTTTTAGAAATGCATAGCGCGAAAAAAACTGAGATAGTCATTGTAGGATCAGGATTCTCAGGGCTCGGAGCTGCCATCGAACTCAAAAGAATCGGTATAGATGATTTTATTATCCTAGAGAAAGCAGACGATTTGGGAGGAACATGGCGGGACAACACCTATCCAGGATTAACAGTGGATGTGGCGTCCACCTCGTACTCTTATGGTTTTGCCCCTAAGTCCAACTGGTCGCGTCTTTACGCCCCTGGTTCAGAAGTCAAAGAATACGCCGACGAATGTGCCGAAAAATTCAAGATCCGAGATCACATAGAGTTTTCGAAAAGCGTTGAGTCTGCATCGTACGATGAAGAAAATAATCTCTGGGTGACTAAAGTCAGCAGTGGAGAAACTTACACCTCTCGATACTTCATTAGTGCTACTGGGCTATTTGGCCCGCCGAAACTTCCTAACATTGATGGCATAGAGACTTTTTCAGGTCATATCATGCACACGGGGGCGTGGGGATCACGAATACGACTTCAGCAGTAAACGAGTGGGGATCATTGGCACCGGGGCTACCGCGATTCAGGTAATACCTGAAATAGTGCCTATCGTAGAGCATCTTAGTGTGTTTCAAAGAACTCCTATCTGGCTATTACCCAAACCAGACATCATATTCAGTGAGCGTATAAAAAATTTATTTCGTGTACTTCCCTTTACTCAGAAACTACTAAGACTAGTTACTCATTTTTTCAATGAAATATTATTCGGCATTGGCTTCTCTCATAATCGCCAGTTTCCATGGCTATTCAGATGGCTAAAAAAACTTGGGATTTCTCACATCCGAAAGCAAGTCAGGGATCCTATGACTCAGGAAAAGTTAACCCCTCAGTACGACTTTTTTTGTAAAAGACCCAGTTTTTCTAATGTGTACTTCCCTGTATTCAATGAGCCCAACGTTAACCTTGTTACCGACCCCATTAGTCATATTGAGGGAAATAATATTCAAACTGGTGACGGTCATACAATAACACTTGATGCGCTCATTTGCGCGACCGGCTTCAGTGTGTTCGATGAAAATATAGTCCCGTCATTTAAAACCTTCGGTTTAAAAGGAACGGAGTTAGGCTCCTACTGGAGCAACAATCGATTCACATCTTTCCAGGGCATCTCGGTCCCAAATTTTCCTAACTATTTCATGATATTTGGCCCCTACTCCGCAGCTAGTGCGTCTTGGTTCGGAATGATAGATACTCAAGTTCGCCATCTAAGCAGATGCCTTCGCGCTGCTAAAAAGCGAAACGCTAATTACATTGAAGTAACCCAAAAATCGCTAGAAACTGATTTCAACAAAATACTTAAGCGGCGAAGAAATCAGTTAGTCTTTCACGGAGATTGCTCTGGTTCTAACTCGTACTATTTTGATAAAAATGGCGATGTGCCGCTCATCCGACCAGCCACACAGGTGGGCATGTGGTTCAGAAGTCATTTAGTCAGCATGAGAAACTACAACATTAAAGTGAAGTGATAAGGCGCACTTTATCTGAACCCATCAAATAGATAATCCGTAAGCCTGTGTATCACTAGGGGAGGGGCAACTATTATAGACAGAAATGTCAGATGATCGAGCGCACCCGACAAACTTGAGACGGGCTCCAAATCAACCCCGTTTCCACCAAGCCAAAACAATATCCATAGAGGACTGACCAAATAGTTTATTGCTATAAACACTCTTTTTACTGCTTCCATACACTCAAATTAACGCATCCGACACCTTAGTTGCAAGAACAACTTTGGGGTATTGAATGATCTAAAAAAAATAACCTCTTCCAAGAAGATAAATTGTCGTTTTTTTAATATATTTACTGGGGATGGACCTACCTCGCCTTCAAATTAATCACCATAGTTCCCGCGAAATAGCGCCGAGGAGATATTGTCATTTTTTAAATAAGCTATTGAAAAAAATGAATTTTTCTACATTTTTTCTCGTTATGCTAATCTATGAAGTTGGCACGGCAAAAAGTTAAAAGTGCCTATACGGAGCTAATCTGAATAAACCGTGATACCGGATTGGACAAAGTTACTCCAATCTGCGTATGTTAAAGGTATAAGTTACAACGGAATCTAAGACATGCGGATAAAAAAATACGATTTTGATTACAGTCGCCGAACATTTCTAGAAAAAACTGCGTCAGGTGGGGCCTCCGGAGGACTACTTGCCGCATTGTGGCCAAGCATCAGTGCATCTGCCGATACTAGTAAAGCATATCCTGACGAACTTTTAGATATCGAAACTTTTACGCGCGGTCAGGTTAAGGTCGGAGACATAATTAATAAAGATAACGTCTTTTTAGTGCAAGATCTGTTAGACCCAATTACGTTTCAGCAAGTCATGCAAGACGGGCGAACGTTCCACATACAGTCATCAGAACACGATGCCGAAACAATGTTCCCTCCCTACTTCTTAGACGCCAGTATTAGAAACCAAGGGCAAGCTAAGTTTGGTACCGATGGTAATGTCTATACTAAATCCGGTGAACCATGGATAGGCGGACTTCCATTTCCTGAACCAAAAACAGGAAATGAAGCTATTGCAAATATAACTTTGAGTTGGGGACGACATGATAAATGTATCTATGCCACACCAGCTAAAACAGTGAATCCAGATGGTGACGTACAATTTGAGTACGACTGGGTCTGGGCAGAACAACAATGTGCAGGGCTAGTGCATCCGGATGCTTCCGGCCCTTATCTGAAAGGATATGAAGACCTGCTTAGATTGCAAACTATTTGGTTTACTCACACGCAAGATGTCAAAGGTCACGCATTCTTGAGTAAATGGAAATATAACCAAAAAGAAATTCCTGCCCTTTTCGGTTATCTCCCAAACTTGAAGCGAGTGAGAAGATTTCCATCCAATCAAAGATTTGAAGCATATATGCCAGGAATGAATCTGTATTTATCAGACGCATGGTCATCTGGCGATCCAATGCTCACTTGGGGTAATTTTAAGATTATCCACCGAGGTCCGATGCTCACTTCGTCTCATTCGCAGTGGACTCCTGAAAACGAGAACTGGAGACCAGATTTAGTAGGGGGAGCCAAAAATGAAACGTACTTTAACGTAGGCAAATCTTTGGCGCCTGAAGTGATAGTTTTTGAGGGAGAACCAATCGGTTATCCAAACGCGCCCGTAAGTAAGAGACGCATATACATGGACGTCAGAAGTATGGGCGGAGGAATGAGTATAACTTATGATCGAAACGGCGAAGTTTGGAAGGGACTAGAGGGCGGTGGAGGCCAATTAGTCTCCGGCCCCCAATCTATAAATGCCAAAGATGGCAGACCAGAGTGGAGTTGGGCGTGGGCTATAAGCCACGATGTCCAAAAAAATAATGTAACACGCTTTCATCATGCAAAAGAATGTAAGGGCAACTGGGAATCGGCACTTGATCCTGACGAAAATATAGTCAAAAACTACATGACCAAACAAGCGCTTCGCCGGTTGGGTATCTAAGAAAACTATTCTCGAAAGTTACTGCCTTTGCGATCGAGCAATCGCAACAAAGCCGGCCACGCCAAAGTATGAAGGCCATCAGATTCAATCAGTCGATTGCCTTGTGAAGCGGATGTATTCATAGCATCGGTGGACGGCATCCTTAAGTTTTTACTGCTCATTGCTCGCACTTGCATTGAACAGGATCGTTCCAAAAGGTACATCAGTAAAAAGCAACTTGAGACCGTTTCCCCTACCGCAAGTGTCCCATGATTACGGAGCATCAAGATCTTTTTATCTCCTATATCCCGAATAAGTCGCTCGCGCTCACTTAGATCTAACGCAACCCCTTCGTAGTCATGATAGGCTACCTGCGGCAGCAGGACCATTGCAGTCTGGGTAAGAGGAAGTAAGCCTTCATCCATCGCCGAGACCGCTGCCCCATCATCGCTATGGAGATGCATAACAGCTAGAGCATCATGTCTAGCCATGTGGATAGCACTATGGATGCAAAATCCAGCAGGATTTATGTCGTAACCGCTAGACAAAACTATGTTACCGTCCAAATCTACCTTTACTAGATTAGACGCCGTGATCTCATCAAACATGAGGCCATAAGGATTAATTAGAAAATGATCATCCGGACCTGGCACGCGCGCTGAAAGATGGGTGAAAATCATGTCAGTCCAGCCATAGTGCTCAACTAAATGATAAGCCGCAGCTAAATCGACTCTAGTTTCCCACTCATCAGCAGTCACCTGAGACTTAATATCCAACTCGGAATTCATCACTGTAGCCATTTTTCAGCCCCCTCGGTATCTTTATCGATTTACTCGCAATCAGCAAAAATGCACAAACCGAGTAATTAATTTATTCGCTAGTACTATATATTACATTTACCAGAAAACAGAATGCAGTTACAGGATAAAATCTAAAAATATGAGCAATTATAAAAAGATCAGTCGGCTGGGGACATTTATTATGTGTTTGAATTTGGACCGTGGCGTGATTTTCCTCCTGGTTTTGAAATATTCCCTTGTTATATCCATTTTATGCGCGTGCCTCGGTTTCACAGCAATAATCAATGCCTATCCTGAGGAACCTCCGATCAAGGCTATGACATTCGCAAAGGTTCAGGACGTTAGCTTGTACTATGAAATACATGGTGGAGGTGAGCCCATACTTCTCATTCACGGGGGACTAAGCCACGCAGGGTATTGGCGCGCTCAAATAGACGATCTCGCCCGAGATTATTTGGTGATCGCAGTAGATAGCAGAGGTCACGGTCGGTCCTCATTATCCAACAAGCCCATCACCTACAAACTTTTAGCCAACGACTTTTTAGTACTCCTAGACAAGCTCAACATACAATCCACGAATATCTTGGGCTGGAGTGACGGGGGCATTATTGCCCTAGAATTGGCTATTAGAGAACCCCAGCGTCTGAAGAAAATTATCGCATACGGAGCGAATTTCCACCCAAAAGGAGTTCAGCCAAATGTTGCCGAGAACTCAAGGTTCCGTGAATTTCTAACTCGCGCTAGTAGGGACTACCACGCAATGTCACCTGAACCTAATAGATGGTCGGTATTCCTTGAGAATATCACTAACATGTGGACAACTGAGCCAAATTTTTCAGATTTAGAGCTTCAAAGTATAACTGTGCCAACGCTTGTACTTGGCGGGCAACAAGAAGAAGCTATCTATCCCGAACATATAGAAGAGCTGTCGAAAAAAATTCCAAATTCTAAATTAATCATGATGCCCCAAAACTGGACACTTCGCCATGCTAGAGAAACCAGAAAAATTTAATCAAATTGTACGTTCTTTCCTAAAGTAGCGTCTTAAATATTTAAGTCACATTGTCACTCCACAAATGAAAAAAAAATACACTAGTCTTTTGTTCGATCTATTTAATACGGTAGCTTTGTGGGACACGAATAAGATTCCTATTTATAAAATTGGCGGTAAGGAAAGACATTCAACATTAGGTGAACTCAAATTAGTTCTTTCTGACCATCTACCAGGTCTAAACTTTGATGATTTCCATGATGCATTTGACGCCGTCAATCGTGAATTGACTAAAGAAAAACGTATCAACAGGAAAGAAGTTTCATCTCGACAACGCTTTCTGCGCATATTAAGAAAATTAGATATTCAATCCAGTTTAAGTGTTAGCAACCTTGCAAATGATCTTTCTCAAACACACATGCAACTTCTAATCGGCGCAGCTTTTGTGCCCGAAGAGCACCGAAAACCTGATAACCATCCTGCGAAGTACACATAAACTAGGAATTGTTTCTAATTTTGACCATGCTGAATCGGCAAAAAGTATCTTGGCTAGAGATGGTGTGGCCTCTTATTTTCATCAGATAATCATCTCAGACGAGGTTGGCTGGAGAAAACCAGATAGCAGGATATTTGATTTAGCGGTCCAAAGTACCGAGGACAATAAAGAGAACATACTTTTTATCGGTGATTCAATTGCAGATGATATCATCGGAGCATCCGAATTTGGGCTAGATGTGGCCTGGGTAAATCCTAAAGGCCAGAGTCTTAATCCAGACATACCAAAACCGACCTATGAGATAAAATCGATACTAGAGCTAAAGGATCTATTATCCTTGAAAGTTTAAAATGTTCCGCATTGACTTAAAAATAGGCATAAACTGTAATGTTTTCATACTACCTTTTGTATTTATAAGATTATATAAATACAGGTAGTTACATTAGGGAGAACGAAAATGACGAACCCCTCACATGATGTCATTGGTGATATAGCGTATATAGACGTAAATGGACTGGAAGCAGAGCATCTCGTTTATCCTTTAAGCAGCGGTAAAAAAAATCGTTAGACCGCAAACTAACTATCGACCTATGCCTATTAAAGATGCTAGGCATTTACCTAAAGGCCCCTCTATTGACGACGAAGGATTTTCTATCGTTAACCATGAGTCATCGGTATTAGATTTTTACGATTCTACCCAAATTACAGAACTATATTACTCTGAAATAATTTCGCTGTTAAAGGGTCGGTTGCACGCAAAGGACGTGATTATTTTCGATCATAATCAGAGAAGTAAGGTACGGGCCAAAGCGGGACAATCTGAGGTCCGTACTCCAGTTGCAGCAGCTCATGTTGACTACACTAAGACATCAGGACCCAAGCGCAGCCAAGAAATTCTAGAAAACGCACAAAAAAACCCATTATCAAAATAATAGATTAGCATTAATAAATGCATGGAGACCGATTATAGGACCTGCTCAAGATTTCCCTCTCGCGATATGCTCTTCTACCAGCGTGCATGATCAAGATCTCGTACAGACAGATATTCATCATTTCAGCGAATCCAACTTAGAAACACCCCGTCACAGCGGACAGATATACTCCCTCAAGCACAACCAAAAACATAAATGGTATTACTACCCTGACATGCAAACTGACGAAGTATTACTTTTACGAAACTGGGATTCTGCCAAACCATATACTCATGGCTACACGCCACATACGGGTTTCAAAAACTCGCTTGCACCAGCCAACACGATACCAAGAGAAAGTATTGAGATCAGGACATTAGTAGTGTTTTAGAACACTACCGCAAAATAACACCTCTCTAATGAATTGAGCTAAAATATTCCAAGCTAAAATTAGAAGGCCCTACTTTCGATGTCCAATTGCTGTCATGTTGAGGAGGACAAGCGCGATCGACTTCTTTGGAGCACGTCACTGCTGCTCGCGATATCTTATGCGCTCGCGTTGGGCCCTGCCGATTTTCTAGTGCTGCCAAAATTTATTTTAGTGTTTACAACCGCTATTTACGAAATTTGCAATTCGATGTATTTGGGTGTTCTCGTAGGAATGATAGGTGTAGGGATACTCTCAAAAGTCCCTAAGGAATTTGTACTATCGATAATGGGAACCAAAGGGTTTTTCGGAATTTTGCGCGCGTCTTTTGCTGGGGTTCTACTGGATATGTGTAACCATGGAGTACTCTTGATTGCAGGAAAATTGTATGAAAGAGGCACGTCTACAGGGCAAGTCATCGCTTTCCTGGTCGCCTCTCCTTGGAACTCGATTATCAGTTACAGTCATCTTATTCACTCTAATCGGTGTTGGTTGGACTATATTATTCTTATTACTTTCCATACTAATCGCGATACTTACTGGTCTCACTTTTGACTATCTTGTTGCCAAAAATCGTCTACCTAAAAACTCGAACGAAATGACAATGCCTGAGAACTTTCAGTTCTGGCCCGAGGCTAAAAAAGGGCTCACTCAGACTAGGTTCGATATGAAAATGTTCTATTCAATCTTTAAGTCTGGTCTCACCGACTCAAAAATGATTCTACGATGGATCTTTTTAGGTATTGTGTTAGCTGGCATAATCCGAGCAACAATGGATGCCGAACACTTTTCATCACTGTTAGGTCCAACTATCTCCGGTCTAGCGCTGACCCTGCTGCGGCTACCATTATCGAAGTCTGTTCTGAAGGAAGTTTACCTATTGCTGGCGACCTTTTCATGCGAGCAGCAGCGCCCGGTAATTCATTTGCATTTTTAATGGCTGGCGTATCAACTGATTACACCGAAATACTTATCCTGAAGCAATTGAGTAATTCGTGGCGTTTCGCATTCTTCCTGCCAGCAGTAACACTCCCCCAGATTACTTTGTTAGCAGTGCTTTTAAATAAGTTTGGATGAGTTCTTCAAAGAAGGAAAAGACATAAATTAGGATTGAAAATTAACAACAAGCAAACTAAAAAAGTCAGGATTGCAAACGGACTTGCTCCAAAAAAAATATCTCCTAAGGAAATACTTTCGTCATCGATGGATGCCTTGATGGCATAGATACTTAAACCTAACGGTGGCGTTAGTAATCCGACTTCAACCCCTATAACAGTGACAATACCAAACCAAATGAGATCGCCTCCCATAGCGTGAATCACCGGCAGTCCAATAGGGACCATGACAAGTAAAATAGAGGTACTGTCCAGAATAGTCCCTAAAAATACGACAATCAGTAAATAAAGGCACACATAGGTTGTTAACCCTAAACCTGTCACTTGTGCGACTTGGCCTAAGGTCTCAGGGATGCCAGATAAAGTCAGCATCAATCCGAAAGCAGAGGCTCCAATTATCATGAATAATAGCGAACTGGTTGTAGACGTGGCGGAAAAAACCAGTTCAATCAATTTCTTTAGTTTTATTCTTCCTAAACTCAAAGCAATAATAAGAGAAAGGGCGGAACCAACAGCACCGGCTTCAGTCGGCGTAAAAATTCCACCATAAATCCCACCGACTATGCACACTACTAGTAAAAATATGGGCGACCCGATACGCAGTATTTCACTAAAAGAAATAACAGGAAGTTCTTCTGTCAACTGGTATTCATCGGTCACAGCAAATTTTAAATTAAGAGTCACACATAAAACTACGACTAAGCATAATAGAAATGCTACCAACAAGCCGGGAATGATGGCAGCGACAAATAATTTATTGATAGAGACCTCAGCGATAATCCCATAAATAATCAGAAGTATACTAGGCGGGATCAACATACCTAGTACTGATGATCCCGCAACTAGTCCTAGAGCAAATTTAGGAGTAAAGCCTCGAGCTATAAGTTCGGGGGCTGCAACTTTACTAAAAATAGAAGCCGAGGCAATTGAGATCCCGGTAATGGCGGCAAAAATCGTATTTGCTCCTACAGTAGCAATACCCAACCCACCTTTGAGATATCCAACACACCAGTACGCGATCCTCAAACTATCCCGACCAATATTCGCGTGCGCTACAATCAAACCCATTAAGACAAAAAGTGGTACCGCGGCAAAGACATAGGATGAGATAGCACTCGCGGAAACCATGCCTAACACATCAATACCGATACCTAGATTGTCTTTCATGATACCGAGACCAACAAATCCAGCACATAAAAGAGAAAATGCTACTGGAACCCCTGTAATCAAAAGCCAAAGTAAAAGTGCTATAGAGACTAGTCCTATCGCGGTGTTAGAACTAGCGATATTGAGCAATATGACTATTGATACGATAAGGAGAAACAAGGTACCGGCAGTTTGCGAACTCAATAAAGACCATCGCCAATCCTCGACTAGCTTATAAGCGAAAAGTACAGCTGCTAATAGAGACCCTAAAAGAATTGCCAACCGCAGCGGCCAGACTGAGACAGTGAACACATCCGGTGTACCAAAAAATTCCCCACTCTCTATTGCCGTGAGTAACAAAGGCACTGTTGCGATGACGATCCCAACTGAGATGGCTATCGAAACTAAATTTGAGAAGAATTCTAGTGTGAGATTACCGCCTTCCTTTCTCAAAAAATAATTATTTCGGATCAATAATCCTCCAGAAACCTGATAAGGCAATGCGAGAAAAACTAATACGGGGATAGCTAGTGCAACAATCTCCGTCACTCCTGGAAGCGACCCACTGAGTAATGTTCTCCAGATTATGTCCAGATTAATGAGTACGACTAACAAGCCTAACAACCCAGCAGCTGCAAAAGCATTCACTTTACCGAGATACAAAAATAGGATGTGAAAATAGTTTTTCATCATGAAATTAATCGACTCAGCTATTTGTCCGTACCAAGGAGATCCACTCCCCAAGAATTTGTAGGCCTTACTCCTTCAGACTTTAGCCCCAACATTAATTTATTCAAGACTAGTTGCGCGGGCAGATTGCTAGCTTCATGTCTGTCTACCCAATTCGATGCTAGCGGAGGTAGCGATTTCATCCATTTCTCTTTCTCGATAAGTGGTAACGTATACAGAATCGCCCCTTCGCTTTGCAACGCTTCTAACGATTCGACATAACGTTGGTTAGCGGCTTCCGCACTCAGCCGTGAGTAATCCCGAGCGACTTCTGCGAAAATTTCTTGAACTGGCTGAGGGAGCCTATTCCAGACCTCTAAATTAGCAGCTAAGGCACCTACAAATTGTGCACCAATCCCAACCAAGGTGACATACTGTGCAACCTCATGCAGCCGGAAAGGATACGCGCCACTTAGAATCGTCACAGCGCCGTCGGCTACTCCAGTTTTCAACTGAGTGTAATAGGTAGTTAAAGCACCGTTTACGGCAGTCGCTCCGGTACCTTCTAGCCAAATTGATGCAGCACCAGGCGCGAGAATTTTTTTTCCTTTTAAATCAGCAAGCGTCCGTACTGGAAAATTTGTGACCAAATGATAGGTATCTGTCCCAGTTGCAGCAAGGAACTTAAGGTCGTTATCTAACCAACTTTGTTGCATCTCGGGAATATTATGATGCAGATCGTTCATAACGCGTAGTAAGCTACTTAAGTCATCAGTAATAAATGGCAAATCATAGGTTATATTCTGCAAAGGCAGACGGGAAGACTCCCAGAGAGAACCAACCCAACCTATATCGGATAGTCCGATTTTTAAGCCATTTAAGCTGTCTTGCCATTTATATAATGTGCCATAGGCTTGATGCCATTCGAGATCAATGCTCGGATATATTGCCTCAATCTTCCTAGTGGATACAGGCACAAAATAATCCCTTAATAGAGCAGCCCAAGGTAGCGTCGTCGGATGGGTTGTCGCAATAGTTAAATTAAGCTTTTCTGCAGTAGCCATCCCCGGCGAAATAAAGAGAAATAAAATTAACGATATTAAACTCCGCAACTCCCCACTCCCCACTCCCCACTCCTCAAAAATCTAATAATCTAATAATCTAATAATCTAATAATCTAATAATCTAATAATCTAATAATCTAATAATCTAATAATCTAATAATCTAATAAAAGATAGTTGCTCCCGTCATAACAGATCAACAGTTCTAAGCTTGATAACTAAAATACTAACTCGCGCTGGCGCTTATCTTCTAGATACGCTATTAATATCACATAACGAGGTTAACAAAATAAATAGAAGGGGAGTATGAGAATGGGTAACCAATATGAAGGACGATGTTTCTGCGGTGAGGTAGAGATATCTGTTACAGGTGATGCCGCGGCTATGGGGTTTTGTCACTGTGAGTCTTGTCGCCATTGGTCCGCCGGACCTATAAATGCCTTTTCCTTATGGCCGCCTGAGAATGTAAAAGTTGTGAAAGGCGCCGAACTTCTAGAGACCTTCGCTAAAACGGATGCGAGCCATCGTAAGTGGTGCAAAAATTGTGGTGGACATGTTATGACAGAGCATCCCGAGATGGGAATGGTAGACGTATACGCTGCTATATTACCTGATCTGAAATTCGAGCCTGAAGTACACGTTTTTTATGGCGAGAAAGTGGTAAGTGTAAAAGATGGCCTCCCTAAGATGGCAGACGTGCCAGAAGAGATGGGCGGCTCGGGGAACACTCTTCCTGAGTAACTTAATTAAGGATCACGTCGACCCCGACATTCCACCATCCACTGGAATTGTGGCGCCAGTGATATAAGAAGACGCTGGCGATGCGAGAAAGATAGCAGCGCCGATAATATCTTCAGCTTCACCAAACCTATTTAAAGGGACTGCACTAGTAACTGTATCGCTCCAACCGCCCTCTTTCATGGGAGCCATCATATCGGTACTAAAAGGCCCCGGTGCTATGGTATTGATATTGATATTGTGTTCAGCTAGGGGTCGTACCAATGTTTTTGACAAATGATGCAGCCCAGCCTTTGAAGCTGCGTAGGAATAATTGTCCCAAATAGGTACCCTAATACCGTCAACAGAACCTATATTTATAATACGACTCGGATCATCTGGGCTGGCACTTACTTTTAGCATTGGGAGGAATTTTTGAATCAAAAAAAACGGAGTTTTAACATTCAAAGAGGCGACCTTATCCCAACCTTTCTCTGGAAATTCTTCCAACGAAGCTCCCCACGTAGCACCCGCGTTATTTACGAGTACATCTAACTTAGGTTCTAAGATTTCTATTTCCGCAATAATACGTTCTATCTCAGACAATTTTGAGAGGTCGCCAGAAATTGCACGACAAAACCCGAATGCTGAAAGTTCTCTCTCCACAACAGCACATCGCTTCTGATCTCTGGATATTATATAGACTTTAGCGCCTGCTTTCGCATAGCAAGAGGCAATCATGTACCCTATTCCCCTCGATCCGCCAGTCACGAGTATTGTCTTATTTTTTATAGAGAATAATGAGTCCATTCAGGTACCTACTTGAGACATTTCTAAGCGATGAAAACGATTACTTCTCCTCAAGCTGCTACATCTTTTTCGAGCTTAATCGAACAATTTATAGCGCGTAAAATCGCTTTTAGAGAGGCTTCTAATATGTCATTGGAGAGGCCAACCCCACAATATCGAGTCCCTTCAATATTCAGCTGTACATATGTGACAGCCTCGGCATCGGCGCCATCAGCTTGACTCAAAGTGTGTTCGCTATACTCAACCAGGACAATCTGTTTTTTAGCGTGGCCTTCTAGAGCACTTACAAAGGCACTAACGACCCCTGTAGCTCGACCCGACAGCTCCACCAGTTCATCTTCAAAGAGTACCTCTGCTGTCAGATGATCCTCTCCATCAATTCTCGATAATTTATAGTTCTTAAGCTCATAGGGTTTATTCATATTGAGGTAGTGTTGCGTAAATAATTCTACAATCTTTGTTGGAGCAACTTCCGCCTCACTATCTTCAGCAAACTTTTGCACAACACCGCTAAAATCGATTTGAAGCCATCGAGGTATATTTAACCCACGCTCTTGCTCTAGTACATAAGCAACCCCACCTTTACCGGATTGACTATTTATTCGGATTACTTCTTGATAAGACCTTCCTAAATCTGACGGATCTATAGGTAAATACGCCACCGCCCATTTATCCTCAGGTTGACGTTTAGTTAAACATTTTTTAATTGCATCCTGATGGCTTCCCGAAAATGCTGTAAAAACTAATTCTCCCGCATAGGGATGTCTTGGATGAACAGGAAGTTGAGTACAGGCCTTTACGCAACGAATAATCTCATCCATGTTTGACAAATCCAACTCAGGCTCAATACCTTGACTGTAGAGATTCATCGCCATCGTTACGATATCCATATTACCGGTTCTTTCCCCATTACCAAGAAGCGTACCTTCAATTCTATCCGCGCCCGCCATAACCCCTAATTCTGCCGCTGCGACGGCACAACCCCGATCATTATGAGTGTGCAGACTCAACACCACCCCGTCTCGTCTAGCCAAATTTCTGGACATCCATTCAATTTGATCAGCGTAGATATTGGGCGTAGCCATTTCAACAGTCGCGGGAAGATTGATTACACAAGGATTCTCCTGACTAGCATTCCAAACATCCAGCACGGCATCACATACCTCCACAGCATAATCCAATTCGGTTCCAGTAAAACTTTCTGGAGAGTACTCAAAACGCCACTTAGTATCGCGGTATTTCTTTGACTCGGCCAAGACCACCTTCGCCCCTTCAACGGCGATACTTTTTATGCCAGCTCTATCTAATTCAAATACTTTATCACGCTGAATCGTAGACGTTGAGTTGTACAAATGCATTATGGCGTTCTTTGCGCCCGACAAAGATTCAAAAGATCTAGCAATTAATTCCTCTCTAGCTTGCGTCAGCACCTGCACAGTAACGTCATCAGGAATCAAATTCTCCTCGATAAGGGTCCGTACGAAATCAAAATCTGGCTGGGACGCCGCGGGAAATCCGACCTCAATCTCTTTAAAACCCACTTTGACAAGCAATTTGAACATTTGCAGTTTTTGACTGACATTCATCGGCTCAATTAAAGCCTGATTACCGTCTCGTAAGTCAACGCTGCACCACAAAGGGGCTTTCTTAATTTCCTTATCCGGCCATGCTCGATCTTTCAACCCTACTAAGGGGTAGGGTATATATTTTGAATGACTGAAATTGCTCATAATTATTTCTCTTTTTCCAATGTCTTAGCTAAAACAACAAGTATTTGTCGTTAGAGAATCATACATGAATCCGAATAGAGAGTTATTGCTATGTACGATAGCAATATTTCATTTTTTAGAATATATAACTACAATAATATTTTATATAAGTGATATTATCTAATATAATATAGAAATGAAAAATTCTTCACTCTCAAATAAGAAGCCTAAATTAGATCGAATCGATCGAAAAATTCTATCGCATATGCAAAAAGACGCGCGGATCACTAATCTCGAGCTAGCAGAAAAAATTGGACTATCCCCGACACCATGTCTTCGCAGAGTAAAAAGACTGGAGGAATCTGGTGTCATTTCATCTCACATCACAATTCTGGACCAAAATCTTTTGGGCCTAACTATCACAGCAATGATCAGTATCACAATGGACCGGCACACACCCGAACGCTTTTCTAAATTTGAACAAGAAATAGCGACAATGCCAGAAATATTGGAATGCAGTATTGTAACCGGTCAAGCTGCCGATTATTTAATAAAAGCAATCCTACCCGACATGACCTACTACGAAGAGTTTTTGCTAGGTCGATTGACGCGAATTGATGGGGTTTCAGGCGTACACTCTAGCTTTGTCCTCCGAGAGGTAATCAAAACATCAGCACTACCAGTGGAATATATTCCGGACTAAAATATGCGACTAATCTAGTCAATTTCTGCAGTTTACTATTTTAAAAAAAGGCACGTAATGATAGTTTACCCATCCGATTCCCGGCCAAATGATATGTACAAACTTATGGTTGGATCGATTACCCCACGACCAATAGCTCTAGTTTCCTCAATTAGTAAAGCCGGAGTTTTTAACCTCGCACCTTACAGCTTTTTTACCGGAGTCAGTGCAAACCCTCCAGCCATAGGGTTTAGCCCATTAATTACTGGAAAAGATAAGATCCGAGATAGCCGGAACAATATTGAAGAAACAAAAGAATTTGCGGTCAATATTGTGTCTGAGAGTCTAGTAGAGCAAATGAATGTGGCATCTTCTGACGTACCCCCTGAAGTCGATGAGTTTGCGCTGTCGCAACTCACGCCTGCGCATGCCAACATAGTCTCATGTCCATTAGTCAAGGAATCACGTATCAATATGGAGTGCCGCCTTATTGAAATAGTAGAGGTGAGTAATAAGTTACTTGGTGGCGCCTTTATACTGGGGGAAATTGTGTGCTTTCATATTGACGATGAAGTAGTCGAAAACTTCCGAATTGATCCAGACACACTCGATACCGTTGGAAGAATGGGCGGTTCGTCATACACAAGAACACGTGATCGTTTCGAACTAGTCAGGCCTGACTCAAAAATAAGCTAATGCGCAAAATTTTATTCGCCGTGCTATCAAAAAAAGACCGATTTGGCTTGATCAAGGTATTTCTAATTTCTCTGGGAATAATCGTACTATTAATATCAATAACTAACGTGAGCAATATTAATCTACTTAGCGCATTTAACGTAAAAGTGTTGCTTGGTTTTTTTATAAGTCAAATAGCGCTTTTGCTATACTCGCTAAGATTCCGACTGGTAATGAAGTCTACAGGAATTACCTTGAAAATAATCGACGCGCTACGAATCAATACCTTAGCAGTCTTTTATCATTTTTTTACACCGCTATCGATGGGTGCAGATCTCACTAAATTTTTTAAACTAAAAAGAAATCATGATAGTGCAAGTCATCGGATTACTTCTATAATATTTGATCATGTGGTTGGCATTTGCTCGCTAGTTGTATTATCAACTTTTTTATTTATTTTAAGAGAACCTGATCTGGGAGAACTTAGTCTTAGAGGAAACATATCGTTACTGTGGGCAGCCGTATGTGTACTAATAATTACAGTGGTTGTTTTTCTGAAAGATGTAAAAAACATTTGTAAGGAAATGTTGCTAAATATCAAAGGAAATTGGTCACTTGTTTTCGTCGCTTTTTGTTTTTCAATAATTATGCATGCAACTCTCGCGGCAGGCGTTTTCGTAGGAAGTTACGGTATAGGGGTGACCATACCTTATGTAGATATCTTATTTGTACTATCGCTATCGATGATCCTGCAATCTGTTCCTGTAAGTATACTTGGTGTCGGCGCCACTGAAGTAGCTAGCACAGCTATCTACACTGCAATCGGTCTCCCACTAACAACTGCACTGTTGCTAGTAGCGCTTCTCTATACTTACCGATTAATTACGTCAGTGGCAGGGGGAATCTGGCAGCTTGTGGAAAATAATGATGCCTATTCTTCGTTCGAAGCAAGCGAACGCATTAGCAATTCGTCTTAAATAAATTCCTATGCAAACGGACTTTAGGTTTCATAAGATCGGGAATTAAATTGATGAGAAAATTAAAGATGGGATTTGTTGATCTTCGATATACAACCAATGGTTCTATATCTGCACCTAAAATCGACTTTCCATCATAAGAACCTAACCCTAAGCTTATGTACTTGCTGCCTCTTTCAATTCCAATCCTAATAACTGAGTTAATTAGCTGAAACCACTCTCCTTGTGGAGGACCGCTATCTCGGCCGAAGAATGTCGCTGAGGTAGTCTCGCGATCAAAAATGATCATGCCGTGCGCGACTCTCTCGCCTCGATTGTTTATAACTAACAGCTTGCTATCATGGCCCAACAAATAATCCATATTTTCATAATACCTCGGCGACAGCGCCTCTCTTCGAAAGCCCTTAGTCTGCTCACGAATAACCGAAGCTTGCTCCGCCCAACGTGACGATTCGGAACCGAAACTATCAAGGACCTCAACACCGTTGCCAGCCGATTCAGCTATCCTAATCCGTCGCTTTATATCCTTGCGATATCGCGCCCTAAAACTACCTATATATTCATTGTAGCTATCCCATCTCACACGAATACGAGCAAGTGGGTAATTAGACCGCTGTCGGTACCCAAGGCTAGTCAGCTGCTGATCAGAATCATTTCGTTCGCTCTCAAGAAAGTCTCTTATCACCAAAAGGCGGCTCTTACTTTTCTCTGCTATAGAGATCATTGCATCATTAATAAGCGGAAGCACAGAAGAACGACTCAATCCTTTTCCAACAGATATGGAACATCCCCATGACAATGGAGTGCCACACTCGGTAATTTCAACACTTAACAAGCTCGGCCAAAATTTCCTTAAATATTGAACTGTTCCGAAAAGCCGCTTGGGCAATAATTGGGAAAAATCAGTCCTGACAGTATAAATACATGCATGAGCTATGATATTTTTATCTCGGTCATAAATTACGGGATAATAATACCGTGAACCCGAAATGCTGCTGTTTTGGATAGCAAGCAAGTAATCAAAAGAGCGCGTAATAAGAGAATCGCCAATTAAATAGTCCCAGCTTTTCCTCGGGATCTCCTCAATGGACTCATGTATCACTAGTTCACAGCTACTCAAGTCTACCGGGCGATCCGCTATATTTACATCCTCGAGTGAACATCGCTCTGCTGAGGCAATAGGAATATTTAAAGTGGTGGAAACAGATTGTTTTAAATTCATTTAGTTAGGCAACCACTCGTCTATTGCGCTGAAAAAACGTGATGCTCCCACGCACTAAGTATCTTGTAGCCCAATCATAACACTATATTTTCGTCTAACCGAAAAGTATTTTTGGTGGCTTCAAACCATCCTAACGACTCTCACATGCCTACCAAATTGAACGAATATCAAACACTAGTTGACCTAGGTCCGATAAGCTGAAGAAACTCTGACCGAGTACGGTCAGATGTCAAAAACGTCCCCAGCATGGCAGAAGAAACTGTTGAGGAATTTTGTTTCTGCACACCTCTCATCATCATACACAAATGGCGCGCCTCAATAACAACCCCGACGCCGAGAGGTTTTACTGTCTCAAACACCGCAGTTGCTATCTCATGAGTCAGTTGCTCTTGTATCTGCAGCCTGCGACTGAACATATCACTTATACGTGCTAATTTGCTTAAGCCCAAAACCTTGCCGTCGGGAATGTACCCGATATGACATCGCCCAAAAAATGGGAGCATGTGATGCTCACACATACTGTAGATCTCGATGTCTTTGACTATAACCATCTCCCTCGAATCAGACTCGAACAGGGCATCATTGACGATCTCTTTTAGACTTTCTTTGCTACCTTTCGTGAGAAAAGATAATGCTTTAGCCGCGCGGTCAGGAGTCTTCAATAGCCCATCGCGTTCGGGGTCTTCGCCAATAGACTTCAGTAGGCTCAAAAATAGATCTCTCATCATAAATTCCAAATTACTTATTAGATTAAACGCGCCCGTGCCTAATTTTTTACGATTCACCACACTAAATGGATCAGTGACTATACTAACCTTGTTGGTCAGAGTTCCTCACCCGCCACCAAATTTTCTATTGACAGATTTTACCGCTTAATTGCCTCTCCAATCTCTTGCGACATTATCACTTCAATCAGACATGGCCCTGGCTTATCCATAGCCATTGAAAACTTATCATCGAATTCCTCTAGTTGGGTGACTTTATACGCTTCAACTTTCATAGACTGCGCGATTTTTACCCAGTCAATGACTGGATCAGACAGATCCAACATCGAAAGCGTCTTAGCATTCGGCTCACCCGATCGCGTTCTAAACAGCTCGACGTTTAATATATTGTAACTGCTATTATTTAACAGAACGATAACTACATCAATTTCCTCTCTCGACATGCTCCACAGCGCCTGAAGCGTATACATGGCACTCCCGTCAGCTTGAAGTGCTATAATTTTACGGTCTGAGTCAGCGATGCCAGCCCCCAAGGCTACTGGAAGACCGTAACCTATCGAACCGCCAGTGACAGCTAACCAATCGTGCTTTTTAGCCCCTATAGTTTGTGCGTATAGCTCTAAACCACTGCTTATCGCCTCATCAACTACGATAGATTCTTCTTTTATGTGACGACAAACCACTGCACCTATAGTAGTTGGCGTCAAACTTTGATTAGCAACATCTGGTATTTCGTATTCCTGCAGAGCGGGAGCACTATTATTCGGGAAACTCTCCGAGAGACTCTTTAGTGCGCCCTCTATATCATCATCTCTATCGGCAAACTCTTCAATTAAGCAGTCATCCGAGTACAAGGTACTTTTCACTCCTGGGTAGGCAAAAAAAGCCACCGGCGCCGGCGCTCCGATTAATATTAACTGTTCATACTCATCAAGAAAGTCGATGGCCTGCTCAGCAAAGTACGGCACTCTATTTACTGGCACCCGCCCTTCGCCTCTTTGAAGACGCGCAGGAAAAGTTTCACTTAATATAGTTGCCCCCGTCGCACTTGCTATACGCCCCGCATAAGCGAGACATTGCTCTTGCAACGCACTTCCTCCGAGTAGTAATCCAGTACGCTTTCCATTTTTCAGAAGTCTTCTAGCCGCCTCTAAACGTTCACCACAAATCTCAAATAACGGCACCGGGAGCATACGATCCAAGGATTTCGAAGAAGCTTCCCAAGCGTGATTTGCTGGGACAATCAACGTGGCAATCTTGCCCGCTCCAGAGAGTGATGCCGCGACGGCTTCAGCTCCTGCTAAAGAAAGATCCTCTGCGGAGGTTGTGGTCTTAAACCATTGCGAATGAATCTTAACGTGAGCCTCCACATCGGATGTCAACGGTGCGTCGTGCTGGTGATGCCAGACTGCATGATCTCCCACAATATTAACAACGGCCGAATTTGCTCTTTTTGCGTTGTGTAAGTTGGCCATACTATTTGCGTAACCAGGTCCTAAATGTAGCAAAGTGATCGCCGGCTTGCCGCTAATCCTCGCATAACCGTCCGCGGCTCCGCTTACTACTCCTTCAAAAAGACAGAGTACTGGACGTACCTTTTCGGTTTTTCCAATAGCAGTAACAAGATGCATCTCGGAGGTACCGGGATTAGCAAAACAAACCTCGATACCAGACTCTATCAATGTTTCAAGCAGAGCGTGTGCACCATTCATAGTAATACCTCCAAGGGTCTAAATTTCAAACTAATTATTCCCGAAAAAACTAATCATCTGCTCGTAAACGAGAAAATAACCGCGGCTCGCAAGACAGTCATCACAGCCCGATCCACTCTAAAACTTGTAACAGAGTATTGGTCTATATAATATTAATATATAAGCCGCTGATCTATTGCAAATTATTAATCATTTCTAACAAATACGAACATAGAAATATTAAATGTTAAGAGGATAAATCAACTTTAATTATCGCACTAACAGATTAAAGTACGCTTCAAAATAATATAATTATTTAGACAATTACTGCGTTTAATTTTAAAGCAATCAATTAGGTGGTCTACGAGTAGTAGGTGATTACAGATCTCGCGATCACCTTCTCACTAAGTAGGAAATTAAGAATGAACAAACTGACGAACCTGCAAACCAAGTTAAAAGACCCAAGTTTGCTTGTCACAAAAGGCTATCTAGCAGGGGAATGGACCGACGGCGAAAATAACGCAACTTTTGAGGTTATCAACCCATCCAAAGGAGATGTTATTGCTAATGTGGCTGATTTTAGTCGTGCCCAAGTAGCTAAGGCGATTAGCAAAGCTGGTCGGGCACAAAAGTCATGGGCGAAACTAACTGGTAAAGAACGCTCTAACATTTTGAGGCGTTGGTTTGATCTTATGACAGATAATCGTGAAGATTTAGCTATGATTCTCACTTCAGAGCAAGGTAAGCCCTTGGCAGAAGCGAGGGGTGAAATTGATTATGGAGCATCTTTTATAGAATTTTATGCCGAAGAAGCCAAGCGAATTTATGGCGAGACAATCCCGGGACATCTCCCGGATAAACGCATCACCGTTATCAAGCAACCTATCGGTGTGGCTGCTTCAATTACACCGTGGAATTTCCCAAATACTATGATAACTCGCAAGGCTGCTCCCGCATTAGCTGCAGGCTGTTCGTTTGTAGCCCGCCCTGCAACGGAAACTCCCTTATCAGCTTTGGCAATGGGCGTCCTTGCAGAGAGAGCAGGGATTCCAAAGGGTGTTCTCTCATTCGTTCCTTCTTCAAAAGCCTCAGAAATCGGCAAGGAGTTTTGTGAAAATCCCATTGTCCGGAAATTAACCTTCACCGGATCGACCGAAGTAGGTCGAATCTTACTGCGACAAGCTGCCGATCAGGTAATGAAATGCTCTATGGAACTTGGTGGGAATGCCCCTTTTATAGTATTTGACGATGCCGATCTCGACGCCGCAGTGGAAGGCGCTATTGTTTGTAAGTTTCGGAATAATGGTCAGACGTGCGTCTGTGCTAATCGGATTTATGTACAGGAAAGTATATACACTGAATTCACAGAAAAATTGGTTACTGCGGTGTCTAAACTGAAAGTTGGCGACGGATTTGAAAATGGTACTGCGCTTGGGCCATTGATTAACAAAAGTGCCATGGTGAAAGTACAAGAGCATATAGTTGATGCGATATCACATGGTGGGGAAATAGTTTTAGGCGCAATACGTGAGCAAAGCTCGGATAACTTTTTAAATCCCACTATTATTACTGGGGCTACCAAAGAAATGGCCTGCTCTAGAGAAGAAACTTTTGGACCTTTTGCTCCCCTTTTTAAATTTAAAGATGAGGACGAAGTCATTGGGTTAGCTAATGATACAATCTTTGGACTAGCTAGTTACTTCTACGCCAATGATCTCTCGCGCGTCTACAAAGTAGCAGAGGCACTTGAGTATGGAATGGTAGGAATAAATACCGGACTTATCTCAACAGAAGTTGCGCCATTTGGGGGAGTGAAGCAATCCGGTCTTGGAAGAGAAGGAAGTCGCCACGGTATCGAAGATTATTTGGAAATGAAATATCTCTGCATGTCTGTTTAGGTACATTTGCCCAGATTAATCTGAAGCCTCAGGCATATACTCCAGATCTTCAGATTTTTAAGTTGGTTCTTCTAATGCCTAACAGGAACAAATTGGCATAGCCCTTGAAAAAATTTCTAACTGCCCTGATAAAGACGGTACAAAGTGAAAAAGAGTCAAAGAGTCGAGTTGATATTGCGAACGTTAAACGAGATTTATCCCACTGTCCCGATCCCGTTAACGCATCGTAATATTTATGAGCTTCTTATAGCGGTGCTATTAAGTGCCCAATGTACAGATGAGAGAGTTAATAAAGTAACCCCCGAACTTTTTAGCGTAGCAAACAATCCCAACGATATGCAAAAATTACCTATCGAAACAATATACCAAATAATAAAAAGCTGTGGGTTAGCGCCAAAAAAATCAGCAGCTATCTCTAATTTGTCTAAAATTCTTGTAAAAGAATTTTCGGGAAAAGTACCAGATAATTTTACCGAGCTAGAAAAGTTACCCGGTGTCGGTCACAAAACCGCGAGCGTCGTGATGTCCCAGGGATTTGGGTATCCAGCATTCCCCGTTGACACTCATATTCATCGTCTAGCACAAAGATGGGGTCTTAGTAGCGGGAAAAATGTGACTCAAACCGAAATAGATCTCAAACGGCTATTCCCAAAATCTTCTTGGAACAGACTCCATCTGCAGATCATATTTTATGGAAGACAGTACTGCAGTGCCAGAAGCTGTTATGGCCTAAGCTGCCAAATATGCAGCACGTGTTACCCTAATAGAAAAAAACCAATTAAGACGAAAAAGGCCTAATATTTTTCGAGAAAATTACTGAGAATTCTATTCACTTCCTCGGGACAATCTTGCTGAATCCAGTGTGAGCCGTCAGGAATAAAATTTAAGGTAAGATTATCTACGTAGGTATCAGTAGCGACAGCAAGGTGTTTCGAAAGTGCTAAATCATGCTCGCCCCATATCAGCAATGTCGGGACAGTAATGTTTTTCGAACTTCCTTGTTCTGTCTGTAGCTTGGGAGGGAATCTAAATAAGGCGCGATAATAATTAATCATCGCCCTAAGTGCTCCCGGCCTGCTAGCATTCTTCCTATATACTTCAGTAACTTCTGAAGGAAACATGCCTTTGTTGACACTAGTTTTTTCAAATATTCGTCGAATGGGCATGGCTTTATTTCTACCGAAAAATAATTCCGGTATCAACGGTATTTGAAAGAAATACATGTACCAGCTCTTTAAATATTGTCGAAAATTCATACCCAATTTGAATGCAGTCGGGTGTGGACAATTCATTACCACCAATTTCGTCAGCGGCTTAGTTTGTCTCAAAGCGAAAACCCATGCGAGGGCTCCTCCCCAATCATGTGATATGAGTGTAATATCATCGCAGCCACTTAACTCGATCAAGCCATCGATATCTTCCAAAAGCCTATCGATAGCATATTCACATACTTTCAAGGGTCGTGATGAATCCCCGTATCCCCTCAAATTGGGTGCCCAGGCCTTGTATCCCATGCCTGCTAGCAGAGGTAATTGATACCTCCACGAGAAATTACTCTCGGGAAATCCGTGAAGACAAAGCGCTAGCCGCCTCCCACTACCACAACAGTCCACCTCAAAACTTAAGTCGCCAACAGAGAGTACAATCGTCTTTATTTCCATCCTAAGCCTTTCAGATAAGTTTTACTTTTTTCTGACACAAGCTGAATAAACTAAGGCGCTTATTAAATGATTCTATGCTCTTGAGGACCGTGCAGCCAAATTACACGAGTTCTGGTAACTTTAATGCAGACATGTCGATCGTTTCATTTATAGCGTTTCAGACAATAAGCCTCTTCCAGAGTATGAATTCTAGTTATTATGACACGAACAGTCCGTATTACGACAAAATCGGTAGTTTCGAAAGTGAGCTATAGCCACTATAGCCGAACCGAAGACGGTAACTAACTTCTCTCCCGACTCGCCCAGAAAATCCTCGCCAAGAATAACCGCTGAAGCGAGTACAAGAAGACCAATGAATCCCATAAATAGGAGCATGTAATTTCCATGCTTACGAGTTCCGGACATAAGAGCGATGCTGCTAACTGGTATAACTATAGCTAGCATCCACCAATGTATTAACTCACTGTCAAACCCCAAAGTTACAAAACTAGGAATTAATACCCATAAAGACGGCAATACTGCGCAATGTAGTGCACAAAGGAAGGAAAGACTTATCGCAAATTTATCAATTTTTTCCTGTAATGCCAGCACTTTAAATACCTATATTTACTATTACTTACTATTAAATTCTAAGACACGGTCTATAACCGTTCTACTTCCAAAATCCAATTTGATCACTTTTTTAAGATTCCGAGACTACTCAGTCTCAAGCACAGTCATCACATAAGCAATTCATTTCTAACTGCGGGTTTACAAGTTTAAAACTCGCATCTTTTACCGTCGCCTGAAGTTCTGCAATCATGGTTGGCTTCAGTCCGACCTCTTTAACTTTACTACAACTTTTACAAATCAAAAATTGAGAATAGCATCGAGCCTTATCGCCGATAATATTTTCGCACGACGCATATTTGCTCGCGGTGCTAAGCTTATGAACCAAATTTTCACTTTCAAGAAATTCTAAAATGCGATAAACAGACATCGCGGGGATATCTTCACCATATTTTTCTCTGCACACATCTATCAGATCATAAGCCGATAGAGCCTTGGCGGATTCTATAAGCGCAGTCAATACATGTTTTCTTTTTTTAGTCAGCCGAGTCCCACGGCTCTCGCAATGTTGTTCTGCCACTCGAATTATGTCGCCAATATTTTTCATCGAATCACCAAAACAATTATCCATGCCTCAATGTTACATTATAACATCAAAAGTTCACAACTTGTGCCATGAATCAATTCTCTGGCAAGCCTAGTGGCACCGGTGGCGGTTTTTAGGCCAATTGTTGCAGATAGGACGTCATAAAATCGCGAATACTAACATCTACTCTTGTGGTTAAGTCATCGTTCAATATGCTGTAGACCAGGTCGTCACGCGCGCGAATATTTTGGTACACGATACAGCCATCAGGTCCAGCTCCTTCAATATGTGTCTCCGCGCCTTGGGCGATCGCAAAATGACCAGTCGGACGAACTGCGTGACGTTCGCTACCATCATCTTGTGGTTCCCAGATATGCTGTTCTCCGTGCAAAACAAGCGCCGAACTCGGTTGATGATGGCGATGGTAGAAGCATTTTTGATTGGCATTGAAATTGAAGAGAAGATCAATCACTCGCGCTTCTAGGTCAACATTCAAGAGGTAGTAAGAAAAACCCGTGTAAGAGCCAAAAGCCTGCCAAGCGATACTGGATGGATTGAAGTTAAGTTGATCTAGATTCTGACTCATGTGTTCATCCTTGGTGTTGTTTAAGGAGTTTAAATTCGCAAATGTATATATTAAACGCCAACTACTTTTGAATCATCGGAGAAGAAACAGGGTAGAAATAAGGGTTTGATCCCATGTAACTATTCCCACTCAATAGTTGCAGGTGGCTTCCCGGAAATATCGTAAACAACTCGCGATACTCCCTTGACCTCATTAATAATTCTCAAGGAAACCTTGTCTAGAAATTCATACGGTAAGTGAGCCCAGCGCGCGGTCATAAAATCTATCGTTTCCACAGCGCGTAGCGCAATTACATGTTCGTAGCTTCTAGCGTCACCCTTTACGCCTACCGACCGAACAGGGAGAAAAACGGCAAAGGCCTGACTTACTTTCGAATACAAATTAGCAGCCCTTAATTCGTCAATGAATATAGCATCCGCCTCTCTCAAAGTATCTGCAGCACTTTCAGAGACCTCCCCTAATATTCGAACACCAAGACCAGGGCCAGGAAAAGGATGTCGATACACTAATTCTTCGGCTAGCCCTAACTCCGTCCCAAGCTTTCGCACCTCGTCCTTGAAGAGTTCGCGAAGAGGTTCAATCAGTCGAAATTCCATACCTTTCGGAAGCCCACCTACATTATGATGAGACTTGATCACATGCGCCTTTCCGGTTGACGAGGCCGCCGACTCAATGACGTCCGGATATATAGTTCCTTGTGCAAGCCATTTAACCCCGTCAAGTTTTTTCGATTCGGCTTCAAATACTTCTATAAATACACGGCCAATAACCTTACGCTTTTCCTCAGGATCATCGATTCCTTTTAAGTTGCTGAGAAATTTCTCGCTCGCGTCGACGTGACGAATGTCTAGTCCCATATGTCGGGCAAATGTCCGAAGTACGTCCTCCGCTTCCTTCAAGCGGAGCAACCCATTATCCACAAACACACAAGTCAATTGATTACCTATTGCTTTACCGAGTAGGGCTGCAACAACTGAAGAATCAACCCCGCCAGAAAGTCCTAATAGAACTCGATCATTGCCAACCGTCTCTTTAACTTTTTGAATACTGTCATAAGCGATATTTTTTGAGTTCCACAAAGATTCACATTTACATATGTCGTGAAGGAATCGATCAAATATTTTCTTTCCTTGAGCAGTATGAGTGACCTCGGGATGAAACTGAAAGCCATAAAAACCCCTGCTTTCGTCTGCTATGCCGGAAATCGGGGCATTCTCGGTCGATGCTATTAATTTAAAGCCGTCCGGCATTTCAGTTACGTGATCACCGTGACTCATCCAGACGTCTAACAGACCATGACCTTTTTCATTCACCTCATCTTGAATATCAGTTAATAGTCTAGAATGTCCACGGGCTCGAACTCTAGCGTATCCAAACTCACTTTGACTGGAAAGCGCGACACTACCTCCAAGCTGTCGAGCCATCGTCTGCATTCCATAGCAAATACCCAAAATAGGTATTTCCAAACCAAAAATAAAATCTGGCGCCTTAAATTCTTCCGAAGTGTTAACCGATTCAGGTCCCCCACTTAGAATAATTCCCGAGGGTTTAAATCCCTGAACAAATTCATGACTAGTATCGTAGGGCACAATTTCGCAGTAAACTTGCGCTTCTCTAACCCTGCGACCAATCAACTGGGTATATTGGGAGCCAAAATCTAAAATAAGTATTCGACTGCTGTAAAGATCTCTCTCAGTGGTCGCTATTTGCACCATTAAATATTTATCTCGTCTTAGTGTATCTTTTTAATCTAGCCTGTAATTGGGAGCTTCTTTTGTGATTTGAACATCATGGGCATGACTCTCTCGCATACCCGCAGCTGTCACCCGCAAAAACTCAGGTTTGGTTCTGAACTCATTCATATCCCCGCAACCTGTGTATCCCATCGCAGCTCTAACGCCTCCCAACATTTGGTGGATAATTGCACTCATCGGACCCTTGTAAGGGACTCGGCCCTCAATACCCTCAGGAACTAACTTTTCAATCTCACTACTTTCCTGAAAATACCGATCTGACGAACTATATCGTTGCGTCATTGCTCCCATAGAACCCATTCCACGATAGGACTTATAACTTCGCCCTTGAAACAATTCAACCTCACCGGGCGCCTCTTCGGTGCCTGCAAAAAGAGAACCGATCATGACACTATTAGCACCTGTCGCTAACACTTTTGCAATATCACCTGAATAGCGGATCCCTCCATCCGAAATCACAGGAATATTCGATTTCTTTAAAGCTTCAGCAACATTTGCTACCGCGGTAATTTGTGGCACACCTATGCCAGTCACTATTCTAGTTGTACAGATTGATCCCGGTCCAATCCCTACTTTCACTCCATCAACGCCAGCCTCAACTAAGGCTATTGCGCCATCACCTGTCGCCACATTCCCCGCAATAACTTGAGAGTCAGGATAATTTTTCTTTAACCATCTAACCGCCTCTATTACACCTGCAGAGTGCCCGTGCGCAGTATCAATAACAATGACGTCAACGCCGGCTTCAACCAAAAGATCTACTCGCTCGTAAGCAGCCTCACCGACTCCGACAGCCCCACCAACTCTCAATTGCTCGTCATCGTCTTTACAAGCATTCGGGTACTCATCTGACTTTTGGATATCTTTTACAGTAATCAGTCCTCGCAGTTCGAAGCTGTCATTCACAACTAATAGTTTTTCAATCCGATGCTCGTGTAATAAACCTATGATCACGTCTTTTGAAGCATGTTCATCCACAGTTACTAACTTTTCCTGTGGAGTCATGATTTCCCTGACAGGGGAATCAAAACGACTCTCAAAACGCAAATCGCGACTAGTCACAATTCCCACCAATTTACCTTCCGACACGACGGGCACCCCAGAGATACCGTTACTAGTTGTGAGATCCAAAACATCTTTAATACTAGTATTAGGAGTAGTGATTATAGGGTCTCGAATTACGCCACTTTCAAATTTTTTAACGGACCGAACTTGTGCAGCTTGCTCTAAGGGGCTCATATTCTTATGTATAACACCAAAGCCACCGGCCTGTGCTAAAGCTATCGCGAGCGCAGATTCTGTGACGGTGTCCATAGCCGCCGATACAAGGGGTATATTAAGTTCTATATCTCGGGTGAGACGAGTGCTTAAATTGGCCTCATGGGGTAATATTTTAGAATAACCAGGGATAAGTAAGACATCATCAAAGGTGAGACCATCTTCAATAATTCGCATAATCTTAGTGATTTCCTAGTGTTTCGGTTTTCTAGTATAAATTTTCACAGGTAATTGGTAAATGACTTTTCACAATAATGATCTTTCGGGTATCGAATCTACGCGCGCGATATTCTCGGTCTCGACATTAAATGAGAAAGTGCGGCTTACCTTAGATAGGGTGATAGGCCGTGTTTGGGTGGAGGGTGAAATTTCTAATTTTATCCGTGCTCAGTCCGGTCATTCTTACTTTTCTCTAAAAGACGATGCTAGTCAATTACGCTGTGCGATGTTCAGAACGCAGTCAAAAAAACTTAAATTCGTCCCCACAAATGGAGATAAGGTAGTTGCTTATGGAAAGGTCGGACTTTACACTGCCCGCGGCGAATATCAATTAATCATTGATACTTTGGAGCCACTTGGTAGCGGCGCTCTGCAACTACGCTTTGATAAATTAAAGGACAAACTATTTAAGGAAGGGCTGTTCGATGCAGATAAAAAACGTGACTTCCCAAAATGGCCTAAATCAATAGGCTTAGTTACTTCTCCGTCGGGGGCCGCAATTCGAGATATATTGGCAGTCCTCGAACGACGCTGTCCCGCCATACCAGTTATTATTTATCCAACACTGGTACAAGGATCTTCCGCCGTAGCAAATATCGTGAATGCTATTGAAATTGCAAACAAACGCATGGACTGCGATGTACTTATTGTCTCTCGAGGCGGTGGCTCTCTCGAAGATCTCTGGGCTTTTAACGAAGAACTTGTCGCCAATGCCATCTTTAATTCTGATATCCCAATCGCCAGTGGAGTTGGGCACGAAAAAGATATCACAATTTGCGACTTAGTAGCTGATATCAGGGCCGCCACACCATCGGCTGCCGCCGAAATAATTTCTCCAGACCTATCGCTATGGTCCAAGGACGTCCACCGTTTATATAACACCCTCGACACGAACTTGGGGAAAATTATCAAAGATAAGAAAGATCTGTTGGGAAGACTAAATAGAAGCCTGATCTCCCCTAAGCGAAAAGTAGAAATGGATAACCAAAAACTAGATGACCTCGCTTTCAGGCTCGCGAATCATATACAGCAAAAAATTTTGCTGTCTAATGAGACTTTGAATCGCTTCCTTAGTCGTATCAACAGCAAGCTCTTTCGAAGACAGATTGACCACCGAAAAAATTTAGTAGCCTTATGCAGAAAAAACCTCAGCGGGTTAATCAAAAGTATGTTCAAAGAAGCAAAGTTCTCTTTGTCAAAAAATCAAGAAATTCTTTCCGCACTAGGTCCCCTTGCCACCTTGCGACGTGGTTACGCTATAGTCACTGACGAAAAAGGAAGTATTATCCGCAAAAGCTCGAAAAAATTGATTGGGCAATCGATTAAAACACAATTAGACCAAGGCACAATTAATAGCAAAGTTGTTGATGCTAACCTTGATATGGACAAATGATTTTTTGGCTTAAAAAGCTAGCTAATTCACTTGTTTCCCAGAGGCTTGAAGATCTGCATGATAAGAGGAACGAACTAAAGGACCACTCGCCACATTCCTAAAGCCCAAGGATTTGGCGTATCTACCTAGCTCTGAAAATTCCTCAGGAGTGACGAACCTCTCGACAGCTAAGTGGGAACGGCTGGGTTGTAAATACTGACCTAAAGTGATCATGTCACAGTCATGGGCTCTTAAGTCGCGCAAAGTTAACTTTATCTCCTCCATACTTTCGCCCAGTCCAAGCATCAACCCTGACTTAGTAGGAATATCTGATGACATTTCTTTAAATCTACGTATTAATTTTAAGGACCACTCATAATCGGAACCCGGCCTTACCTTAGCGTAAAGGCTAGGAACTGTCTCTAGATTATGATTAAAGACATCAGGTGGACTTAATAATAGATTGTCCAGTGCAATTTGCATACGCCCTCTAAAGTCTGGAACCAAAATTTCAATCTTTATATCGCCTACCTGATCACGAACCGCGCTCACGCATTTTGCAAAATGATCCGCTCCACCGTCTCTTAAGTCGTCACGATCGACCGACGTAATGACCACATAACTCAACTTCATTAGATCAATTGCATTTGCCAGATGGCTTGGTTCATCTGTATCTAGCGGCAACGGCCTTCCGTGCGCCACATCACAAAAAGGGCATCGTCTTGTGCATAGAGCGCCCATTATCATGAAAGTCGCAGTGCCATTCGTGAAGCACTCGCCAATATTTGGACAAGAAGCTTCTTCGCATACAGTATGAAGTCTTTCTTTTTTAATGAGTTTTTTTAGATCCAAAACTTTAGGATCAGTTGGGGCACGAGCCTTCAACCACGGCGGCTTTTTGGGGAGCGCACCTGTCGTGGGAATCACTTTAATTGGGATACGCGCAACCTTGTCGGCACCTCGCTGGGATCTTTTGATTTCAGGTTTCACTTTCATTAGGTTTATATGATTATAGCCTTATCCTTGGTAAGAAGCCCCTCAAACCCTACTTTCTTTACCACCGAGTAACTCACGCCTCGGTAAAGATGACTAAAGAGAAAAGGTAAAAGTCTTGCCAAAACATCTTTAATTGACAAGGGCTTCAAGAGGATATCAGTAATCTGTGTTACGCGCAGATCTTTATAGCCACATGGGTTAATACGCAGAAAAGGTTCTAAATCCATGTCGACATTTATCGCTAGACCATGGTAACTATAATGGTTACGTATCCGCAGGCCTAGCGCCGCAATTTTTGCTCCGTCAACATAAATTCCTGGGGCTCCTTTTCTTCTAGAAGACTCGATGCCTATACTGCAGAGGTATTCTATAACTGCTTCTTCTATCCTGCGAACTAATTCTCGAGGACCAATCTGCAATCTTCTCACATCTAACAGCGTGTAAATGACTGCTTGGCCGGGACCATGATACGTGACTTGCCCCCCCCTATCACTCTTGACCACCGGAATTTCTCCTGCATCCAGCACATGTTGCTCTTTCCCTGCCCTACCGAGGGTATAAGTTGGTAGGTGCTCTATCAGCCAAAATTCATCTAGGCTTTCCAGACTTCGTCTCTGGGTAAAATTACTCATCAAATCCCAAACAGGCTGATACTCCTTAGTACCTAAATTTCTCACTATTATGTTCATAGGATCATCACTACCCTATCACTAGCCCCCAAGGCTTGATAAATCTGATCCAATTGACTCTGAGAGCCAATTTTTATGGTGATAGTTAATGCAACATAATTACCATTTTTACTCCGTCTCGAGCGAACAGCTCCTTCATAAATAGTGGGCACATATTTTAATAAAATCCCAACTACATGTTCGTCAATATCACTGTCAGACTTGCCGATGACTTTGATGGGGAAATCGCATGGAAAGTCTATCAATGATTCATTTTCAGTATTCATAAAATTACGCACTAGATGTCACAAAAACTCTTAACCCATGATACCTTGGTCAACACTAAGGATGCATACCGTCAAGTATACGCCCAGATCCAAATGTAATCGCATTATTTTCTAACGCGTACTGTAAGACGCAAACCGAGCCAGTATTAAAAACAAACAGTTGATCAAACGCGCTACTCTCCACTCCACACATCCAGCTGACAAAGTCATCTAACCCAGGGTTATGGCCTATTAAGAGTATATCTGGCGATGGCGGCATTGAGCAAAGAGTGTCCCTAATACTATCCCTGGTAGAGTCATATAATGAGTCCATCGTGATAGCCTGATGATCGCTAGCTACTGCCAGAATTTGTCCCAATATCGATCGAGTCTCTTGAGTTCGAATGGAAGACGAATAAAGAGTAAGACTGGGGATATAGTTCTTTTCGACCATCCAGTTTCCTGAAATCTTTATCTGTCGCCGACCACTTACTGTTAATGGTCGGGAGAAATCATCCCTGGCCCAGCCAGCTTCTCCATGGCGCATAAGAAATAGTCTATATAATGACATCAGTTCATCTTATCAGAATTCAGTACTGAGCCTTAACAAGCAAGAATATATCAGCTGATCCTAGACGCTTATGTGATAACATTAAGTAAGCAACCAATTGTCCAATTAGTCACTTTTTTAGTAACCACTCTGCGCAGCTTTGAAGGCTTAATGTTTTATTAATGAATAATCATACTCTAGCACTAGAAATCACAAATCTCACAAAGACCTACCGTGGAAAAGTTACTGCGCTATCGAAAATCAAACTACATGTTAACGAAGGCGATTTTTTCGCCCTCCTAGGTCCAAACGGCGCTGGAAAATCAACTGTAATAGGTATAATTAGTTCTTTAGTAAAAAAAACCGAAGGACAAATTAAAATTTTCGGAATTGACATTGACGATAACTTTGAGAGAGCTAAATCACTGATAGGAATAGTTCCTCAAGAGATAAACTTCAACCAGTTCGAAACCGTTAGCGAAATAATAATCAATCAAGCAGGCTATTTTGGCATTGATCGCGAAACAGCAAAGGCTAGAACTAACGATGTATTAAAACAAACGCAGCTTTGGGACAAACGCGACGAAGTGTCTCGCAATTTATCGGGCGGGATGAAACGTAGACTTATGATTTCGAGAGCATTAGTGCACAAGCCGAAACTTTTAATACTTGACGAACCGACAGCAGGAGTAGATATAGAAGTACGGCGCTCAATGTGGGAGTTTCTTAGCAAATTGAATGCGTCAGGTACTACAATAATCCTTACCACGCACTACCTTGAAGAAGCTGAACGCTTATGTCGCAATATTGCAATTATAGATGATGGAGAAATTGTTGAGAATACCTCGATGCAAGCGCTATTACAAAAACTTAGAAACGAAACCTTTGTATTCGAATGCGCAACCGAAGTAAAAAAAATGCCTAACTTGCCAGGCACTGAAGTCAAGCAACTGGACTCTCGAAGATTCGAAATCGCTATCGATAACGATAGAAATCTCAACCAAATCTTTAAAATACTTTCGGATTCAGGAATACAGGTAGAGAGTATGAGAAACAAAAATAATCGTTTAGAAGAGCTATTCCTTAATTTGGTCAATAGTAATGAGTAATAATAACTCAGAAAACAGCAACAACCACGCCGTAATAGCGTTACAGGCTATAGTACGTAAAGAGGTAACTCGTTTTTCTCGTATATGGATGCAAACCATTATCCCTCCAGCAATCACTATGGGTTTATACTTTGTATTATTTAGCACCCTGCTAGGTTCTCGCATAGGACAAATGGCTGGTTTCGATTATATACAGTATATAGCGCCTGGAATTATTATGATGGCTATCATAACAAACTCGTACTCTAACGTAGTGTCGTCCTTTTTTGGTGCCAAATTTCAAAGACATATAGAAGAGATACTAGTATCTCCCGTGCCAAACTATGTAATCTTACTAGGTTATGTTAGCGGTGGTATCTGCCGCGGAGTAATAGTTGGCATCCTCGTAACACTGGTTGCCCTTTTTTTCACTGATTTAACGATACACTCTTACTCGGTTACGTTCATTGTGGTAATTCTAACATCAGCTCTTTTTTCAATCTGCGGTTTAATTAACGCAATTTTCGCCCAAAAATTTGATGATATTTCCATAGTGCCCACGTTTGTACTCACGCCACTCACGTACCTTGGCGGTGTATTTTACTCAATCGATCTCCTGCCGGAAGTCTGGCGACAAATCTCACTTTTCAATCCAGTTCTGTATATGGTCAACGCATTTCGATATGGAATCCTTGGTCACAGTGACATACAGGTTAACTACGCACTTACGATGATTTGCGTCTTCACAGTTCTACTCGCGTTTATAAGTCATGAATTACTGAAACGAGGAATAGGGTTAAAGACCTAGTAAATTATCCGCCTTATAGTCCTTGAATGCTTTATGAATACGCCGACCCAAGGGATAGCCAGAATCGTTTCCAACCAACATCTGATCCAGTATATTGACAGCGACGATATCTGACGTTGAGCTGGTAAGCCATATCTCGTCCGCGCACAACAATTCATCCCGCCGCACCTCTCGCTCCGTACACGGTATGCCAACAGACTTCACTACATCGCAAATTAATTTTCGCGTAACTCCTGGCAGTATAGTCCTATCATTAGTCGAGGGAGTAAAGACATGGCTATCCTTCACAATAAAAATATTACTGGAGGCGCCCTCTGTAACATAACCGTCACGGACTAGTATTGCCTCATATGTGCCTTTTTCAATTGCCGCATTTTTTAACAAAAGGTTAGGAAGTAACGAAGTTGTTTTGATGTCGCAACGTCCCCATCGATTATCCTCCAAAGTGACGCAAGTTACCTGGCGAAACTCATGATCTCCGACATAAGGTTGACACATCACAAAAACGGTAGGCTTTACGCCTTGAGGAAACGCATGCGTTCTTGGCGCCGCACCACGACTAACCTGAATGTAGAGTGACAAATTGACTTTTTCGTGTATAGAGATCAACTTCGCAAGTACTTCACGCCAACCATCTCTCGACATCGGGATAGGTATCATTACCTCAGATAAATTTTTCTCTAGCCTATTCAGATGGTCATTTAAGCCAAAAATTGCGCCATCTTGACTCGTCAACACTTCATAGACCGAATCTCCAAAAATGAATCCGCGATCTAAAACAGAAATTTTTGCATCTTTAACATCAAGATAATTACCGTTTAAAAAACATGTCGTCATAACTCGAAAACAGTTTCAAACAATAAGATTGCCTTATCCCAGAAGGAAGATATTACCGATCCTTCTTTGACAGCATTCAAAGCGACGATTGGAAATTTCCGAAATTCTTCCCCATCCATCAACAACGCCAAGTATCCTATCTCTTGGCCAACTTCTAAAGGTGCCATCAACGGCTTATTCAATCGCAGTTCAGAGCTGATCGCCTCAGCAGAGCCCCTCGGGATCACTGCTGCAACATCAGTTGACGCAGTCGCGCGAACTGACTCTACATCACCACCCCATACCCGGCCCTCAGAAATGAATTCGCCCGCCGAATAAAATCTTTCGCGAGCAAAAAACCTGTAACCATAATTTAAAAGCGCCCTAGTTGACTCAACTCGCATCCCGTCTGAAGAAGCACCCATAGTGACTGATACTAGTCTCATGCCGTCTCTACTAGCAGAGGCAGCAAGACAATAGCCAGCCTTTTCTGTATGCCCAGTTTTAATACCATCTACCGTTGGATCGTAGTTTAGCAAACGATTACGGTTGGGTTGCTTAATCTTGTTAAACGTATAATCTGGCTTGGAAAAACGCTCGTAGATCTTAGGGAAATCTCTAATCAATGCCCGCGACAAAATTGCCACATCTCGCGCAGTAACATAGGTTTCGGCATCAGGGAACCCAGACGCATTAGAAAAACTAGATCCCGACATACCCAATTTCTTCGCGTAATCATTCATCAGAACAGCAAAAGTTTTTTCGGTACCCGCTATATGTTCAGCCAACGCTACACTAGCGTCATTACCGGACTGGATGATAACGCCATCCAAAAGCTGGTCAACTGTAACTTTCTTACCCGCTTCGATGAACATTTTTGAGCCTCCCATCTTCCAGGCTTTATTGCTAACTACGACTTGATCATCCAAAGAAATCAAGCCCTCTTTAAGAGCCTGGGCAGCCACATAGCTAGTCATAATCTTAGTGATACTCGCAGGCTCAACTCTTTCATCCGCTTTTTTTTCTGCCAGTACATCGCCAGTACTTTGTTCTATTAATATGTATGATGCCACATCAATATCTGGAGCAGGAATTGAACGTGCGATCTGTGCGGAAAGCTCAGGTAGAAATAAAAACACGCATATTATAAGGTGAAAAATAGTCGCGGAGGTACCTGCAATACCGTTACTCTTCTTTGGCCGCTCAGTTTTTTGTTTCACATTTTCCAAAATTAATTACCTTGTTTTTCGCTACGCCACTGCTCTCATAGCCACACATTCTAGTGCATAGAGTGCCAGCGGGTAAGTATTTCTTCGCTTAATTGCGCCACCGCCATCATATACTTGATACGAGGATTGTACTTGCCCAACGTGGAGAAATTTCTATATCCAATCCAATACTCTGGTCCGGCTTGTCCTTCGAACTCATACAAAGCCGCATCTGTTACCCTTCCTGAAAAAAAAGAGACAGGCTCAATGCCTTCACTTTTCAATAGTCCTAGATCTAAATTGGTTTTAATTCCGTTCGAAACTAATGATTCACGCACTGGGCTGCTAGTCATAGCTCTCGAAAAGACCGGCTCTGCTCTTAGCCAACCCCTATCATTTAAATAATTTGCAACACTACCAATTGCATCGCTCGCATTTCCCCAGATATCTTTCTTACCATCCCCGTCAAAATCCACTGCCACATTGCGAAATGGAGTCGGCATAAATTGAACCATACCCATGGCACCAGCATATGAGCCAGTGAGCGAAAGGGGGTCGAATGATTCTTCTCGACAAAGGATTAGATATTGCACTAAATAATCGTAAAAAAGCTTAGTACGACGCTTACTTCCACCGGGGTAATGAAAAGCTGCGGTTGCGAGGGTGTCTAAAACTCGGTGGTTTCCTTGAACTTTACCATACCTCGTCTCCACACCTATGATACTGACGATAATATGTTCGGGAACTCCATATAGTTTTTCAGCTTTTTCTAGGGATTCTTCATTCTCTTTCCAAAACTTGACCCCATTCGAGATACGCGCCTCATCTAAAAAGATATCTCTGTACTGCAGCCAAGTTTTCCGCTTTTCAGCCGGGTTCTTCAAAGACTTGGTTGTTTTTTCTAGCCGAGAAACTTGAGAAAAAAGCAATTTTAACTCTTGTTCGTCAAAATCGTGATGCGTAGCCATAAAAGTTACAAAATCGTCAACACTTCTCACTATCAAGTGAGGAAGCGGCGACATTAACGCAACACATCAATGATAAACTAAATATCAACCAAATTAACAATATAGGTATTTTAAACATTCGCGTAGAACTTTTTATGAGTTTGTATAGACATGAGGATACCGAAACTACCTAATATAGTCACCATTGATGTTCCTCCATAGCTTATTAGAGGCAATGGCACCCCCACAACCGGGAGCAAACCAACTACCATGCCGATATTTACAAATACATAGCTCACAAACGTAAAAATTATTGCTCCACCTAAAAGTCTGCTAAATGTATCTTGTGCGTCATATAAAATGACTGATGCTCCTAATAACAACAAGAGCATATGCCATAAATAAAACTAAGACTCCAACAAACCCAAATTCCTCACAATAAACAGCGAAAATAAAATCTGTTGCGCGTTCAGGCAAAAATTCTAAATGAGACTGAGTACCATTCAACCAACCTTTACCATATGTTCCTCCTGACCCGATCGCAATCTTGGATTGAATAATATGATAGCCCGCGCCTAAAGGATCTCTCTCTGGCGCAAATAAAGTAAGAATCCGTTGTTTTTGATAATCGCGAATAAAGTACCATGCAACCGGAGCAAAGCAGCAAAGTAAGAATGAAGAATATCTAATAATCCGCCAACTTATTCCTCCTAAAAAGATTATTATCAATCCTGACAAGGCAACTAGAATGGCAGTACCCAAGTCTGGTTGAAGATATATCAATATCACCGGCACAAAAATAACAAGTACGCAAAGTAAAAGACCACGAGCGCTCGGAGGTAAAGACCTATTGGAAACGATCGCAGCAATTACGATTGGAACTGCCAGCTTCAAGATTTCAGAAGGTTGAAACCTTATGTAACCTAAATCAATCCACCGACGCGCGCCCTGACCATCACCCCAAAAAGCAACAGTGATAAGCAGCAGGATTCCTGAAACATATAATATAGGTCCTATTCTTAGTAACGCACTGGGAGGCAACTGTGCAATAGAAAGCATGACAAAAATTCCAATACCAATCCGTATCGCCTGCGAGATAAAAACTCCGGTTGACTCTCCAGAGGCGCTGAAAAGAACAACCAGACCTAACACGCAAAGCACGGCCAGCCCCCCGGCTAAAGGGAGGTCAACACGACGATTCAGAATACTCAGTAAGGTAATCACTTGTTACGCGAAGTCAAAATTTTTGATTTCCCAGCGAAGAACTTGTCGACCACTCTTTTGGCGATTGGAGCAGCCACACGACTTCCACTGCCGCCATTTTCGATCACTACCGCAATCGCTATAGCGGGGTTTTCTGCGGGCGCATACCCTACGAACAAAGAATGATCCCTCAAATGCACAGGGATTTCATCCGGTTGCAGTTCAAGCTCACGATCGACACTCGAGACTTGAGCAGTACCAGTTTTGCCGGCAAAAATGATCCCATTAGCTAGCTTGCTAGAACGGGCTGTCCCTGACCTTCCGTGCACTACCTGCACCATGGCCTCACGCACTAAATCCCAATTATTTTGATTTTTTAGCACAACAGTAGCACTATCAGATTGAGGCAGATTTATCTCATTTAAGAAATTGTGCTTCGGAGCCCGAAATAAATGAGGTGTCTTGGCGTCACCTTTGGATGCCAGGATAGAGGTAGCATAAGCAAGCTGCATGGGTGTCGCTAGCATAAACCCTTGCCCTATTCCACTGATTAAAGTCTCGCCCTTATACCAACTTTTCCCTAGTTTTTCTCGCTTCCAATCAACAGAGGGCACTAAGCCCGCTTTTTCCCCAGGTAAATTAACCCCAGTTTTTTCACCTAGGCCAAACAGAGTCAACGAATCATGTAGTCCTTGAATACCAAATTTTTTCGCCAAACTATAGTAATACACGTCGCAGGATCGCACGATAGAAGCTGTCATGTTCACGTTGCCATGTCCTTCTTTTGCCCAGCACCTGTAGGGTCGGCCATCCTCGGTTAGACGAAAAAAACCAGGACAAAATACGTTAACATCATGCCTCTTAATCCCTGCCTCAAGAGCGCCTAGCGCAACGATCGGTTTGATAGTTGAACCTGGTGGATACTGCCCTCGCAGAAAGCGATTAAACAATCCCCTATCTTTCGAGTAAATTAGAGCATCATATTGCTTTTGAGTAATACCGTTCACGAATAAATTAGGATCGAACGAAGGGTTACTCATGGCTACTAAAATTTCACCATTATTAGGATCAATCGCGACTATCGCGCCAACTTTGTCGCTCAACGCTTTAAACGCTTCGCGTTGCAAGTCAGCGTCAATCGTTAACTGGATATTCTCGCCAGGAATAGAAGCGCGCCGCTCCACAACCCGTATCACTCGACCTTCCGCATTTACCTCAACTCGCTGATAACCTGAAGTCCCATGAAGTAATGGTTCTAAGGATCTCTCAATGCCAGTTTTCCCAATAAGACGTGTCCCTCTATAATTCGCCTCATCGAGGTCCTTTAATTCTTCGGACCGAATACGGCCCACGTAACCTAAAACATGTGCCATCTCTTCCCCTAGAGGATAATACCTCGATGAATTAGGAATTACTGAAACTCCTGGAAACTGAAATCGATTCGCGGCGAAGATAGCTGCTTCCTTCTCAGTAAGGTTGGCTTTAAGCACATGTTTTTCAAAACTTTTACCTTTAGAGCTGATTAAACTCTGCTCCAATTGCCCTTGATCAAACCCTAGCTTTTCCCCTAAGCGAGCTAACGAGGCTTTCATGTCATCTATTTTCTCGGGAATTGCCACCAAAGAAAGAGAAGTACTATTGCCAGCTATCAACATACCGTTTCTACTGAAAATTAGTCCCCGTGCCGGTACTAAGGGTTCTATCTTTATCCGATTTTCTAGAGACCTGGTACTAAAGTGTTCATTATTCTGAATCTGCAAATAAAATAAACGTACGACTAAACCTAACGCCACGAGAACAAACATGACACACATCAGGTTAAACCTAGTTAAAAGTACCCTTCGCTCAAATTTTGAATTCTTTAGTTCCATATTTATTCTAAAAAAAAAGTTTTTTACGCAATCCTATCTTTAAAAATAATATGTGTTTAGCAATATCCTTCGAGTAATCTTCATATCTTGACAATATTAGGTCTGTCACAGGCTTCTCTTCGGAAAGCGATTGTAAAATGTGATGCTAATGACAACCCATACTATAGGGACAAAAAAAGCGCTCCAAATATAAGTAGTTGAATAACTCACTGACCCAAACGAATAATATATCTGCCAAACTAATGCACGATATAAAAGTATTACTAATGTAATAAAAAGCACTTGCTGGACTGGCGGCGCAAATTTAAACCGGTGCTGGTAAACTAAAATAAGATAAGCGACTAAGGCGAAGCCTAAAGCGTGTTGCCCCAGTACTGCTCCCATAGAAATATCAAGAACAAAGCCAACAAGCCAAGCAGAAATCACGCTCATTTGTTCCGGCGAATTTGCACACCAATAGGCCAAAACGACAGCCACCCATGGAATGCTTATGTCACCCAACGCCGAAGGCAATGGTATCGCAACTAGAATGAAAGCTATTATAAAACTAGCAATAATTGACATTCTTTAATTTGTTCTCACTATATCTTACTTCTCAGTTTCTCTGTTTAGCGGCTTAGTAAAATTATTAGGCATCACTAAAAGCACCTCTCGGATCCGACCGATCTTCGATGCAGGTAAAACACGAATATTTTGGTACCCTGAGTCTTGTGCGGGTTCCACCGAACTCACTGAACCCACGGGATAGCCTTTCGGGAAAACATCACCCAAACCTGATGAAACAACTTTATCACCAACTCTCACATCGTCACTCGAGTTGAGAAACAACAATGATAATGTCTTATTTTCCCTCGATCCTTCTGCTATGGACCGCAAGCCGTTACGATCGATTATTACAGGGATAGAATGATTTCTATCCGTCGCTAGCAGGACGGTTGAAATGAAGCGACCTACATTAATAACTTGCCCCACTATTCCTTCGGCGTCAACGACTGGCTGCCCAACGAAGACACCAGAGTTAGAGCCTTTGTCTAAAAAAACTACTTTAGAACTTGGATCATTTTTAACCTGAAGTACATTAGCAACCTCAACTTCTTCTCCTAAACCTGACGATGATTGGAGCATACCCCTGAGTCGATTATTTTCATTTCTAGCACTATCAAATCTCATCGCATCATAGGTCAGAAACCGGTTGGCGTCGGTCAGTCTTTTATTCTCTTGTAATAACTCTAGTCGCTCCATCAAACCATATTTAACCCAAGCAGAGATTTGTTGTGGGTAATGAACTACGCTATAAATGGGCCTCATAAAATCATGGCCAATAGCTCTGAAGGTATTTAAATGATTACTGTTGTTATCAACATATATTAAAAGAAACGATAAGATCACACATCCTAAAAATTTTAAACTATGAGCCGTAGAATTTCTGAAAATCTTTTTGATAATGAGTACCTAAAACTATAAGAATCACGAAGCTAGTCTAATGCGAGCATTTCTGGTCCGTGTTCTTCTATCATTTCTAAAATACGCCCACCACCTCGTGCGACGCAAGTAAGGGGATCATCCGCGACTAGGACCGGCAGCCCAGTCTCTTCTATAATTAACCTATCTAAATCCTTGAGAAGCCCACCCCCTCCGGTTAGGACCATTCCCCGTTCCGCAACATCTGAGCCTAATTCAGGAGGAGTCTGCTCAAGGGCAATTTTTACCGCATCGACGATCCCAGATAAAGGTTCTTGAAGTGCCTCTAATATTTCATTCGAATTAAGCGTAAACCCTCTCGGTAAACCTTCTGCCAAGTTTCTCCCCATGACTTCAATTTCTACCACTTCCTCACTTGGATACGCACATCCAATAACATGCTTTATTTTTTCAGCGGTAGCATACCCAATGAGATTGCCATAATTTCTTCGCACATAAGCGACGATGGCATCATCAAATCGATCTCCACCAATTCTCACTGAGTCCGAATATACGATTCCATTTAGCGAAATCACGGCAATTTCAGACGTACCTCCGCCGATATCTAAAACCATTGATCCTCTAGCATCGCTGACAGGAAGTCCAGCTCCTACTGCAGCGGCCATTGGCTCTTCAACCAGATAAACATCCCGCGCACCAGCACCTTGAGCCGATTCTTTAATCGCTCTCCTTTCAACTTGTGTCGAGCCACAAGGTACGCAAACTAAAACACGTGGGCTGGGCTTAAACAGTGTTGACCCATGAACTTTAGTAATAAAATGTTGTAACATCTTCTCAGTGACCGTAAAGTCTGCAATTACGCCATCTTTAAGGGGTCTAATCGCCTCAATATGGCCTGGGGTTCGTCCCAACATTAGCTTCGCATCCGAACCAACAGCGACAACCGATCTTGACGAATTACCGCCGCTCCCCGCCCTGATAGCTACAACTGAAGGCTCATTCAAAATAATCCCCTTGCCGCTAACATATATAAGCGTATTCGCGGTGCCCAAATCGATAGACAAGTCGTTAGAAAAAAGACCTCTTAGCATTTTAAACATTAGAATTTACCTTCTAAATTTTTCATAATTTTCAAGAGTAATTACCATCAAACTTTTATACAAAATTCAACACAGAGATAACGCCTGACCACATTTACTAGTATCATGTCCGGTGGCAGCTGATTTAATTGTACAATGCCACATTTATATGTTGAACACCAATAAAATACAATGATAAAAAGCTTCAGGGAAAATTATGTCAATCAGCTCTAAAAACGTAGAAGAAATGGCGCGACTAGCAAGAATTAGTATTAATAGTAAAGACATACCTTCTTACTCTGAACAACTATCAAAAATCCTTAACTTTATGAATGAAATGCAATCAATCGATACCGATACTATTGAGCCTCTGGCTCACCCGATAGAGGAAGTCAACGCAACAAGGGCAGATGTCGTGACCGAAGCAGATATAAGACAGAATGAACATCAATACGCCAACCATATGCTTGACGATTTTTTATACCGTTCCCAAAGTGATTGATTAACCTGATGCATGATGTAATCCTCAGCACTGTATCAGCACTGAAAGAAGGTTTGCTGTCCAAAAAATATTCCAGTGTGGAGCTAACTACAGAATATCTCGACCGGATAAAAACAATCGACAGCTCTACGAATAGCTTCATTACTGTATGTGAGGAAGCAGCACTTCGACAAGCCGCCCGAGCGGACGAATTAATAAAGCAAGGAAAAGCCGGAATCTTAACTGGGATACCCTACGCGAACAAAGATATATTCTGCACTAAAAATGTTCGAACCACTTGTGGTTCTAAAATGCTAGACAACTTCATAGCGCCATACAATGCGACAGTCGTCGAGAAATGTATGGATGCTGGAATGGTGATGTTAGGTAAAACTAACATGGATGAATTTGCTATGGGCTCCTCCAACGAAACTAGCTTTTATGGGCGAGCGAAAAATCCTTGGGATTTAACAAGGGTTAGTGGAGGTTCGTCTGGAGGTTCCGCTACAGCGGTCGCCGCAAGACTAGCACCCCTAGCGACTGGCTCAGATACGGGTGGTTCGATCCGTCAGCCCTCTGCGTTCTGCGGTATAAGTGGATTAAAACCTACCTACGGCAGAGTCTCTCGCTACGGAATGATCGCATTCGGTTCTAGCCTCGATCAAGGGGGACCCATGGCACACTGTGTAGAGGATCTTGCGCTACTGCTAAGTGTGATAGCTGGACATGATCATAGGGACTCGACATCTAACAAAAGAGGCCCTGAAAATTTCTGCCGGCACCTTAATAAGTCTGTCAAAAACAAGGTTATTGGGATTCCTAAAGAGTATTTTTCTAATAATTTAAATCCTGAGATACACCTCATAATTGACGAGGCCATAAAACATATCGAGAAATTAGGCGCGAAAATTAAAGATGTAAGTTTACCCTCAACTTCTTTAGTTGTTCCAACTTACTATGTATTAGCATCAGCAGAGTGTTCATCTAACATGTCGCGGTACGATGGAGTAAGATTCGGCCACAGATGTGAAGATCCCAATAGTATTGAGGATTTATACGAGCGATCGCGAGCCGAAGGGTTTGGGGACGAAGTCAAGCGAAGAATACTTATGGGAACATACGCCCTCTCCTCTGGATACTATGATGCCTACTACGAAAAAGCTCAAAAGATCCGCAGATTAGTCAAAAACGACTATATCTCAGTGTTCAAGGATGTGGATTTTTTAATTGGACCTACCTGTCCGAGTATTGCATTCCATGCAGAGACGTTCACGCACGATCCCGTACAGATGTATTTAAGCGATGTCTACACCGTATCTGCTAATCTTGCTGGTTTACCTTCGTTATCGTTACCCGCCGGATTTTCGCAAGGTATGCCAGTTGGAATGCAAATAACTGGAAACTATTTCAGGGAATCGGAGTTGCTATCTCTTGGACATGCTTATCAAACTAATACAGATTGGCATAACCGGTACACCACCCAAAAGTTAGGAAAATAACAGAATGTTGTGGGAAACTATTATTGGACTAGAAGTGCACGTGCAATTAGCAACTAAAAGTAAGATTTTCTCTGGTGCATCTACCTCCTATGGCTCCTCTGCAAATGAGCATGCTTGTGCCGTAGACCTGGCACTACCCGGCACCCTTCCGGTCCTCAATGAACGAGTCGTAGAGCTAGCCATTGCTTTGGGACTGGCGATAGACGGTAATATAGCTGCGTACTCAACATTTGCTCGAAAAAATTATTTCTACCCTGACTCTCCCAAGGGATACCAAATCAGTCAATTTGAAGATCCTATTGTGTCAAATGGGCGATTAAAAATAGTTGCTGAGAATGACCTAAAAATAATTAATATCACGCGGGCTCACTTGGAAGAAGATGCTGGAAAGTCAGTGCACGACGAGTATGCGGATGTGACTGCAGTCGACTTTAATAGAGCAGGCACGCCGCTACTAGAAATTGTCTCCGAGCCTGAGCTAAAAAATGCTAAAGAAGCAGTATCGTATTTAAAAGAGCTTTACTACCTTGTAACGTCAATTGGTATATGCGACGGCAATATGCAGGAAGGCTCATTCCGCTGTGATGCTAATATCTCTATCCGGGAGCAAGGTGCTGAGATGTTAGGTACTCGCACTGAAGTTAAAAATATTAATTCATTCAAATACGTTGAAAGAGCTATAAATTTCGAGGTATCTCGTCAACGAGAGATTCTAGAGGACGGAGGCAAAGTCAGTCAAGAAACTAGACTTTTTGACCCAGAAAAAAACGAAACTCGTGCCATGAGGACTAAAGAAGATGCCCATGATTATCGTTACTTCCCAGACCCAGACCTCCCGCCAATTTTAATTAATGAAGCCCAAATTGATAAAGTGCGCGCCACATTGCCTGAGCTCCCCTGGGATAAACGCGCACGTTATGTTGAAGAATACAATTTATCCCAAGACGAAGCCTCGATGCTTGCTAACGATTACTCTGTATCCAATTACTTTGAAAAGTGCATAGGCGAAAGTACGCTGTCCCCCAAATTTGTAGCCCACTGGATTGTAGGAGGGTTATTTAGTTTACTAAACAAACATTCCACTACTATATCGTTCTCTCGAGTTAGCCCAGCGTCGCTAAACGAATTACTAGCAAAAATATCCCGGAAAGAAATTTCTGCTAATGCTGGAAAGCGAGTACTGGGAATTATGTGGGAAACCCTGCGCGATGTAGACAAAATTATCGACGAACAAGAATTAGTTCAAATCTCAGATGATTCAGTCCTCCAACAATCAGTAGATGAAATTGTGAAGGGCTTCCCTCAACAAGTACAAGAGTACAAGGACGGTAAAGAAAAAATACTAGGCTTTCTTGTAGGGCAGGTATTAAAGCAGACCAGGGGAAAGGCTAACCCTGAGATCGTAAAAACTATGCTTGAGCGGATTTTAAAAGCCTAAAACTTAATCAGACTCGAGATTTTCCTCATCAGTGCTAGGTCGATCGACAAGTTCAACAATTGCCATCGGCGCACTATCTCCGGGACGAAAACCACACTTCAGAATACGTAAATAGCCACCCGGCCGGCTCTCGTATCTGGGTGCAAGTTCATTAAACAATTTGCCCACTATGTCTCGGTCTCTTAACCTAGAAAATGCAAGTCGTCTTTTAGCTACCGAGTCCATCTTAGCCAAGGTAATTAGTGGCTCAGCAGTCCTCCGAAGCTCTTTCGCCTTAGCTAGAGTAGTTCGGATCACCTCGTGCCGAAAAAGCGAGGTCGTCATATTCTTGAACATCGCCTTCCTATGCGAGCTGTTTCTATTCAGTTTCCGACCACTGTTCATATGTCTCATTTTTGTAATCTCGCCTTTTTAACTGAAATACTAAAAGTAACTTCCGTATTCTAAGATTCTTCGTACAAGCCCGCTGGCGGCCAATTCTCTAACTGCGTACCCAGCATTAAACCTCGGGACGCCAACACATCCTTGATTTCAGTAAGTGATTTTCGACCTAAATTTGGGGTTTTTAGCAAGTCTACCTCTGCTCGCTGTATCAAATCTCCGATATAGTGAATACTTTCGGCTTTCAGACAGTTCGCGGAGCGTACCGTTAATTCCAAATCATCTATCGATCTCAGTAATATTGGATCAACCTTAACTTCCTCGACTTCTGGAGTCTCCTGTTCTTCTTCCTTACTAAGATCAACAAAGACCGACAGCTGCCCTCGCAATATACTAGCAGCTTCCTTAACAGCTTCTTCAGGGTCTATTGTCCCATTAGTTTCAATAGTAACCACTAATTTATCAAGATCAGTCCGTGCTTCGACCCGTGACTGATCAACTTCGTAGCTACATCGCATAACAGGACTATAAGAAGCATCAAGCTTCAACGCCCCAACAGAAAAACTGTCTTCAGTTTCGTTTGAATTCTCTCTATCAGAAGCAGGCTCGTAACCCCGGCCTCTCTCAATAGTCAACGTCATATTAAGTCCACCATTATCGCCTAAGGTAGCTATGTGGTAGCCTTCGTCGACAACCTCAATATCATGATCCAGTAATATATCACCTGCAGTAACGACCCCGGGGCCTTGCTTATTAATTGTCACTATCGCGTGATCCTGTGCATGCATGTTTAATGCTAAGCCCTTCAGGTTCAGAAGTATTTCAGTAACGTCTTCGTGAACACCTTCAATCGTAGTGTACTCATGAAGCACTGTATCAATTTGCACCTCCGTAACCGCACTACCAGGCATAGACGAGAGTAGTACCCGTCTCAGAGCATTACCTAAGGTATGCCCAAAGCCACGATTAAGTGGTTCGATCGTGATTTTTGATGTATTTAATCCAGTTTCCTGAACATTGGCTATTTGTGACTTTAAAAGTTCGTTCAAGGCTGACGCCATAGCGGAGTCTCCTAATATAAATAATTACTTAGAATATAATTCAACAACTAGTGATTCATTTATGTCCGAAGGTAAATCCGCACGCTCCGGCACGGTTTTAAAACAACCTTCCATTTTTTTTGTATCAACTTCGACCCACTCAGGGAATCCTAACTGTTCGGCGACTGCTAGGGAATCTTGTACCCTAACCTGTGCGCGTGATTTTTCTCTGACGGAAACTACGTCGGAAGGCGCAACTTGGTAAGACGCAATATTTACAATATTCCCGTTAACAGCGATTGACTTATGGCTTACTAGCTGGCGCGATTCGGCCCGAGTACAACCAAACCCCATTCTGTAGACTACATTATCTAGTCGTCTTTCTAGCAACTGCAGTAAGTTTTCTCCAGTTGCTCCTTTCTTATGCGCGGCACTTTTATAGTAATTTCTAAACTGTTTTTCTAAAACTCCATATATGATCCGGAGCTTTTGCTTTTCCCGCAGCTGTAATGCGTAATCAGACTGTCTGCGACCGCGCGCATCGCCATGCTGACCTGGCGGCTTTTCAAGCTGACATTTGGTTTCAATGGGTCGAGTACGGCTCTTTAAACCCAAATCCACACCTTGCGACCTGCTTAACTTACATTTTGGACCTATATAGCGTGCCATTCTTTTACACCCTTCGCTTTTTAGGAGGTCGACATCCATTGTGGGGAATAGGTGTGACATCCGTGATATTTGTAATTCTAAAACCTGCATTATTCAAGGAACGCACAGCAGACTCTCTTCCCGGCCCCGGACCTTTGATACAAACATCCAAGTTTTCCATCCCAAAATCATCTCTTACTGACTTTAGTCTTTCCGCTGCAACCTGCGCAGCAAACGGCGTGCTTTTACGAGATCCTCGGAAACCACTTCCACCCGCTGTCGCCCATGCCAGTGCATTACCTTGACGGTCCGTAATAGTGATAATTGTGTTATTAAAGGAAGCATGTACATGCGCGATACCATCTAACACAGTTCTTTTGCCTTTCTTTTTTGTCGCTGGAGTAGTAGCCATTTAGTCTCTTCCCTAATTTTATCGCTTAAGCGCGCGCTTCGGACCTTTCCTAGTACGCGCATTTGTTTGGGTCTGTTGTCCTCTAACAGGTAATCCACGTCTGTGCCGAACACCTCGGTAACAGCCTAAGTCCATCAGTCGTTTTATACTCATGTTAACGTTTCGTCGCAGATCGCCTTCGACGTCAAATTTTCCGATTTCGTTACGAACTGAGTCTAATTGTCCCTCTGTCAGATCTTTCACGATTGAATTGCGTTCAATTCCCGCTGCGTCGCAGATCGCCTCCGCACGAGTTCTACCAATGCCGAAAATTGACCTAACCGCAACAACCAAATGTTTACGATCGGGAATATTTACACCTGCAACACGAGCCATAATTTTTCTCTCTCAAATACCCTGTTAAGTTTACTAACCTTGGCGTTGTTTATGACGAGGGTTCTTACAAATAACTCGAACCGATCCTTTTCGTCTAATCACACGACAATTTCTACAAATTCTTTTCACCGACGCCTGTACTTTCATTCTAAAACTCCATGATCACACTAATTATCTGCGACCAATTCCCTTCAAGTTTGCCTTCTTCATCAAGCCATCATACTGATGTGACACCAAGTGCGACTGTACTTGAGACATAAAATCCATTACTACCACAACAATTATCAGAAGTGACGTACCTCCAAAATAGAATGGCACATTCAACTGTAAAATCAAAAATTCAGGTAGTAAGCACACTCCAGTTATATAAATTGCACCGACGACAGTAAGCCTACTCATTACATCATCAATATACCGAGCGGTCTGATCACCAGGTCTAATCCCGGGTATAAATGCGCCTGATTTTTTTAAATTATCTGCCATTTCCCTAGGATTAAAAACCAAAGCGGTATAAAAAAAACAGAAAAATATGATGGCGGCCGCGTAGCACAATACATACAGCGGCTGTCCTGGCGACAACGTGGTACTCAAGTCTTGTAACCAGCCCATTCCTTCCGCATTCCCAAACCAGCCGGCTATAGTAGCAGGAAATAGAATAATACTCGACGCAAAAATAGGGGGTATTACGCCAGCCATATTAAGCTTTAGGGGTAAATTGCTTGATTGCCCTCCATAAACTTGTCCTCCCCGCTGCTGTTTAGCGTAATTAACGGTAATTCTTCTTTGAGCTCTTTCGACATAAACAACGAACCCTGTTACTGCAACAGCTAAAAGCAAAAGTAACAAAACAAGTATTATTGATAGTTCTCCCGTCCTAGAAAGTTCTAATGTCCCTGCAACAGCGGCCGGTAATCCAGCGACGATACCAGCAAATATAATCATCGAGATACCATTACCTATTCCACGTTCAGTCACTTGTTCTCCCAGCCACATTAAAAACAAGGTCCCCGAAACTAAAGTCGAAACACACGTGATCTTAAATGCCAACCCCGGAGTAATGACTAACTGAAGACCCGCCGCGGTCTGTTGTTCTAACATAATCGCAACTCCGACGGACTGAAACAGGCACAGCACTACGGTAAAGTACCTAGTGATTTGATTAATTTTCCTTCTTCCTGATTCACCTTCTTTCTTCAACTGCTCTAACTTGGGATGCACAACCGTTAACAGTTGCATAATAATAGACGCTGAAATGTACGGCATAATACCCAACGCAACCACTGAAAACCTCTCAAGAGCGCCACCGGAAAACATATTAAACATGTCTAATATTGACCCGCGCTGTTGCTCAAAAAGAGCGTTTAACGCCACAGGATTTATCCCCGGAACCGGTATATGCGTGCAAATCCGAAAAACCAATAATGCTCCTAACAGAAAGAAGATCCTCTGCCGAAGTTCGGTCATCTTTCCAAGTTGATTAGCCGCAGTTGCCACTTTATTCCGCCACTTCCCCGCCAGCTGCCTCTATCTTCGCCCGAGCGCCCTTCGTAACCAACAAGCCTTGTAATTTAACTGGTCGGTTAACATTACCAGAATCTATGATTTTCACTTTAGTCACGTCATGAGCTACGAGACCAGCGGCACGCAAATGTAATAGATCTATGTTGTCAACACCCATCGAATCTATTTCGTGCAACCGAACTTCATCACTATAGCGTGCAGCGCGCGAATGAAATCCGAATTTAGGGAGCCGTCTTTGTAGAGGCATCTGTCCGCCCTCAAACCCAACCTTGTGATAACCACCAGAACGAGACTTTTGGCCTTTATGACCTCGGCCACCAGTTTTGCCGAGACCGGAACCGCCCCCACGGCCAACCCTCTTCCTTAACTTTTTAGAACCATGCGCTGGTTTCAGGCTATTCAACTCCACGACCTAGATCTCCTCAACTTTAAGCATATAGCTAATTTTATTCACCATGCCTCGATTCTCCACCGTGTCAATGACTTCGACATTTTGTCTGATTCGCGTCAAACCCAAACCACGGGCGCACTCCTTGTGCTTAAGTAGACGTCCATTAAGACTTTTTATAAGAGTCACACTCAATTTTTTCGTAGCCACAAAACTAACCTCGAATCTCTTCTACTGTCTTCCCGCGTTTTGCCGCCATCCGATCAGGAGAAGACATTGATCTCAATCCATTAATCGTCGCTCTAACAACGTTCACAGGATTAGTCGTTCCTATACACTTTGCCAAGACATTATTAACACCTAAGACCTCAAAAACTGCACGCATCGCTCCCCCTGCGATTATACCAGTACCATCAGAAGCTGGTTGCATGTAAACTTTGGCGGCCCCATGAGTACCAACAAGGGCATACTGCAACGTGGAGCCATTGATATCTATTTCTGTCATATTTTTCCTAGCGTTTTCCATCGCCTTCTGAATGGCAATTGGAACCTCTCTCGCTTTTCCTCGACCAAACCCAACTCTTCCTTCCCCGTCGCCAACTACCGTCAACGCAGTGAAACCAAATATTCGTCCGCCTTTAACAACTTTAGCAACACGGTTAACGTTAATTAACTTCTCAAGATATCCGTCGTTATTATCAGAGGGTCCTTTTTTAAAACTCATAAGCTCAACTCACTCCTAAAATTTCAACCCGTGTTCACGGGCAGCGTCGGCAAGCGCCTTAATTCTTCCATGGTATTTGTATCCGGAACGATCAAACGCTACTTCTGTAATCCCTCTCGCTACCGCTCTTTCGGCAACTAATTTACCAATTTGCTTAGCAGCATCGACGTTACCATGACCGGCTCCTTCATTGCCAAATCCTTTTTCAACTGTAGAAGCGCTAACCAAAACTGCACCTCCATCAGGCGAAAAAATTTGCGCATAAGTATGTTTAGGGGTCCGATTCACGCAAAGACGCAAACTATTCTGCCTGCGAATCACCGCTCGTGTTTTCGTGGCTCTACGTTGACGAGAATTTATCTTTTTCATCTTAGTAACTATGCCTTTTTAGCTTCTTTTTTCACTATAACTTCATCGGAGTAACGTACGCCTTTTCCTTTATAAGGCTCCGGCTCTCTGTAAGCACGAATATTTGCGGCAACTTGGCCAACCTGTTGTTTATCAATCCCTTTAACTATGATTTCTGTCTGACTGGGAGTCTCAATTTGTACCCCTTCCGGGATTTCATAAACGACCGGATGCGAGAATCCTAACGACAAGTTCAACTTCTTACCCTGTACTTGCGCTCTATAACCTACTCCCACGATATTTAACTTTTTTTCAAAACCAACTGACACTCCGGTTACCATATTATTTAATAGCGATCTTGTTGTCCCCGAAAGAGCTGAAGCCTCAATCGATTCATCTTTCACACTTATGGTCAAAATGTCATTTTCACAATTAGCACTCACCAAACTATGCATACGATGATGAAGCTCGCCTTTTGAGCCCTTAATATGAACATTTTCTCCATCTAATCTAACTGTGACTGAGCTCGGTAGCTCGACCGGCATTTTCCCTATTCGTGACATTTCCTTATATCCCTTAATAAACCGAGCAAATAATCTCGCCGCCCACACCCTGAGCGCGCGCCTTACGATCACTCATTAAGCCTTTTGACGTCGACACAATGGCCACTCCTAATCCACCAACCACAGAAGGAATATCGTCTTTAGACCGATAAACTCTCAACCCAGGTCGGCTAACTCTAGTAATTTTCTCTATTACGGCCTTGCCATCATGATATTTGAGTTCTATCGTCAAAGATTTGTTAGCGGCATCACCAGCAACATCAAAATCAACTATGTAGCCCTCATCTTTTAATACTTGCGCTATCGCGACCTTTTTATTAGACGAAGGCATTGATACAGTTTGCTTTGAGCGCGAATGGCCGTTTCTTAGCCTCGTCAACATGTCACTTATAGGATCTTGCATACTCATAAAAAATTACTACCTTTTACCAACTTGCCTTAACTAAACCAGGAATATGACCTTCCATAGCCAGTCGCCTAAGCTCATTCCTACCTAATCCAAATTTCCTATAGTACCCGTGAGGACGTCCAGTTAACTTACACCGGTTTCGACCGCGAGATGGGCTAGAATCACGAGGTAGTTTCTGAAATCGCAATCTCGCTTCCTCTCTCTCCTCATAAGATTTCTCTTGATCACTCATCACGAGCTTTAATTCCTTTCGCTTTGCCGCAAATTTAAGGGACAGTCTTGCTCGTTTTAATTCGCGGTTTACCATAGACTTCTTAGCCATTTATCTAACTCCTAAAAGGAAAGTTAAACGCTTCAAGAAGCGCTCTACCTTCTGCATCATTGCGGGCGGAGGTTGTTATACATATATCCATCCCGCGCAAAGTATCTATTTTGTCATAGTCAATTTCAGGAAAAATTATCTGTTCCTTAATACCCATACTATAATTACCGCGGCCATCAAATGCCCTCGGACTTAAGCCACGAAAATCGCGGATTCTAGGTATTGCAATATTAATTAACCTATCTAGAAATTCGTACATACGCGTGCGGCGCAACGTGACCTTGACGCCAATCGGCATACCATCTCTTATTTTAAAACCCGCTATAGATTTCCTAGAAATAGTGACAACTGGCTTTTGTCCTGCGATTAATGTCATATCCTTGACCGCGTGTTCGATGACTTTTTTGTCCGCCACTGCCTCACCAACGCCCATGTTCAAGGTAATCTTTGTTACTTGAGGTAATTCCATACTACTAGAGTATTTGAACTGGTCCATCAACTTTTTGACGACAACCTCTTGATACTCTGTCCTGAGACGAGGATTATTCTGCGTTACTTCACTAGACATCAATAACCTCCCCATTTGATTTAAAAAATCGTACTTTTTTACCATCTTCTAGTGACCGGAACCCAACTCGATCTGGCTTTTCAGTCACAGGGTTAAATATCGCAACATTAGAAATATCTAAAGAAGACTCTTTTTCAATAATACCACCCGGTTTATTAAGCTGAGGATTAGGCTTCGTGTGACGTTTAACAATATTTATCCCCTGCACTATCACTCTACCGTTAGGCATTACTTTTGTCACAGATCCACGCTTTCCGCGATCTTTCCCGACCCTTACAAAAACCTCATCACCTTTTCTAATTTTATTCATGTAATTTTCCTGCGTCTTTCCAATATCACAGCACTTCAGGTGCTAACGACACTATGCGCATAAATTTATCACCACGTAACTCACGAGTAACTGGACCAAATATCCTTGTTCCTACTGGAGCAAGCTGCTTATCTAAAAGCACCGCTGCGTTCCCATCGAATCTAATCAATGAACCGTCTGCCCTTCTCACACCTTTTCTAGTCCTAACAACAACAGCGTCAAACACCTCGCCTTTTCTGACCTTACCTCGAGGAATCGCCTCTTTCACTGTCACTTTGATTACATCTCCAATACCCGCATAACGTCTTTTGGAGCCACCCAAGACTTTTATACACATTAGTCTTCTAGCGCCGCTATTATCAGCGGCATCCAGCATTGTTTGCATCTGGATCATATCTAACTCCGACACCTTTTTAATTTGATGTTCATTTTAAATTATAGTGGCCTTTTCTATTATCTTCTGAAGTCGCCAGCTCTTTTTCTTAGAAAGAGGTCTGCATTCCTCAATTGATACTATGTCGCCATCTGAGCAACTGTTTTCCTCATCATGCGCAAATATCTTGGAGGACTTTCTAACGAATTTTCGATACAGAGGGTGTTCCACTTGACGTTCTACTAAAACCGAAATGGTTTTATCCATACCCGCACTTACTACTTTACCTACTACACTCCGAGGTGCGCTAGCTACTTCACTCACGATCCGCCTCCATTCCGTAATTCTGTGAGCAATGTTTTGATTCGCGCCACATCTTTCCTGGCAGCCCTGATCTCGCTTGCTCTGGCTTCCTGACCAAAGCCTGTCTGCATCCTCATTCCAAATTGTTTCTTTCGAGTTTCTATCAGCAGCTCGTCTAAGTCTGCTATCGATTTCTCTCGCATTTCTTTCATTTTCATCAGAGAGCTGTCCTTATCGCAAAAGTGGTTCTCACCGGAAGTTTGGCACTAGCTAATCTCATAGCTTCTCTCGCTAATTCTTCGGAGACACCTTCCATCTCATATAACACGGTACCGGGCTTCACTTGAGCGACCCAATATTCCACATTACCTTTACCCTTTCCCTGTCTAACCTCCAATGGCTTTTTGGTAATGGGCTTATCAGGGAAAATTCTAATCCAAACTTTAGCACCTCTCTTCACATATCGGGTGATAGCTCTACGCGCCGCCTCTATTTGTCTTGCTGTGACTCGTCCACTAGTAGTCGCCTTGAGCGCATACTCGCCAAAGCTTACTTTATTACCGCGACTGGCTAGTCCTCGGTTGCGACCTTTCATCTGCTTTCTAAACTTCGTATTCTTCGGTTGTAACATAATTTTTTATCCTGTTTCGCGATAGGTGGAAAACTAGGCACTAGCGCCAGCAGTAATTTCAGCCTCTACTGGTTCAGCTTCTGATTCAGATATTGCAGCTGATTGCACCACCTCACCTTTAAAAATCCAAACCTTCACTCCTATCACACCATATGTCGTATTTGCTCTCGCTATACCGTAATCGATATCCGCTCGAAGAGTATGTAATGGGACTCGCCCCTCCCTGTACCACTCGGATCTGGCTATCTCTGCACCATTCAATCTACCGGAAACAAATATCTTAATACCTTCCGCTCCAAGTCTCATGGTGTTTGCGACTGCCCGCTTCATAGCTCGTCTGAACATAATTCTTCGCTCTAATTGCTGTGCAACCGATTCAGCGACTAACAAAGCATCAAGTTCAGGCTTTCTAATTTCCTCTACACTCATATGAACAGGTACGCCCATAAAAGCAGAAACCTGCTTTCTGAGGGAATCAATATCTTCCCCTTTTTTCCCTATAACTATCCCTGGCCGCGCTGTATGGATAATAATTCTGGCATTATTAGCAGGACGCTCTATCTGTATCCGGCTCACTGAAGCATGAGCCAATTTCTTCCTTAATAAGTCTCGCACGGCTAAATCAATATTTAAGTACTCAGCATATTGCTTGTTGTCAACATACCAAGTAGACGTCCAGTCTTTAACTATGCCTAATCTAATTCCGTAGGGATGTACTTTTTGACCCATAATTACTGCCCCAGTTCTTCAACTTTTATCGTGGTGTGACTAGTTCTCTTTAAAATCTGCGCTGTTCTACCTCGCGCACGAGCTCTCCAGCGTTTCATAGTAGGCCCCTCGTCTACGGAAATATGACTAAGAACCAACTCATCTATATCAGCCCCGTCATTATTCTCCGCATTAGCGACCGCGGACTCGAGCAATTTTTTAATTAGTGCCGCAGCTTTTTTTTCACTGAACATCAAAATGTCAAGAGCCTTCTCCACCTTTAAACCACGCACCTGATCAGCCACTAACCGCACTTTTTGTGCAGCTATTCGTGCATTTTTTAATTTCGCCACAGTAGTCATCTATATCACCTGCTCTTAATTTATTGCGCTTTTTTATCGCCAATGTGTCCACGAAAGGTTCTGGTCGGAGCAAATTCACCCAATTTGTGTCCAACCATATTTTCATTAATAAAAACCGGCATATGTTGCCTACCATTGTGAACCGCAATAGTAAGACCAATCATATCGGGCAAGACTACCGACCTACGAGACCATGTCTTGATGGGACGTTTTTCATTATTCGCTATTGCATCCTGAATCTTTTTGGCCAAATGATGATCAACGAAAGGTCCTTTTTTAATCGAACGTGGCATGCTTATCTCAACCCCTATTTCTTATTGCGTCTTCGAACAATCATATTGTTTGTGCGCTTATTACTTCTAGTTTTAGCACCTTTGGTCGGCTGACCCCACGGACTAACTGGGTGTCTACCACCCGACGTACGTCCTTCACCACCACCATGTGGATGATCTACGGGGTTCATGGCCACGCCCCTGACTGTGGGTCGAACGCCTCTCCATCTTTTGGCTCCCGCTTTACCCAAAGATCTCAACGAATGCTCCTGATTACCTACTTCTCCTATAGTTGCCCGACATTCTATAGGTACTTTTCTCATTTCCCCAGAACGTAACCTCAGAGTGGCATACGCGCCTTCTCGCGCAAGATACTGCACACCTCCTCCAGCACTTCGAGCTATTTGAGCTCCTTTGGACGGCTTCATCTCCACACAATGCACTATGGTACCCACTGGGATATTTCTAAGAGGCAAACAGTTACCCGACTGGATCGCCGCATCGGGGCCAGAGCGCACCATATCACCAGCTTTGACGCCCTTAGGCGCGATTATGTAACGTCTTTCTCCATCACTATATAAAAGTAATGCTATATGCGAAGATCGATTGGGATCATACTCCAAACGTTCAACTTTTGCGTCAATACCATCTTTGTCTCGCTTGAAATCAATTACTCGATATCTCTGTTTATGTCCTCCACCTCGGTGACGCACTGTGATACGACCAGTGTTGTTTCTACCAGACTTTCTAGACTGTTGTTCCAATAGTGCCCCATATGGCTCACCTTTATGTAATTCGGTATTTACTACCGCCACCACGCCGCGTCGACCCGGGGAAGTTGGATTAGCTTTTTTTAACGCCATATCGTTTAATCCCCGCCCATAAAGTCTATTTCAAAACCATCTTTAAGAGACACAAATGCCTTCTTCCACGAATTTTTAACGCCTATCCGATTGCGAAAACGGCGCGTGCGCGGTTTTACCATTGCCGTAGTAACAGACGATACCTCAACTTTAAAAAGTTGCTCGACGGCTGCTTTTATTTCTGGCTTGGAAGCATCATTTAAAACATGAAACATATATTGCCCGTGTTTTTCAGATAATCTGGCGCTTTTTTCAGTCACCTTCGGCTCGACCAATATTTGCAAAATTCTCTCTTGGTTCATTTCAACATACCCTCTATCTCTGACAAGGCTTGATGAGTTACTACAACATTCTTGAAAGTAACAAGTGCAACTGGATCAATGGTGCATGCTTCGATCAATCCTACATTTGGTATATTTTGAAAAGCATAAATTAAATTTTCACTTGGCTCACTGCAAATAATCAGAGCCTCGTCCAACCCTAAATTTTTCAAACTATCAATTACCAACTTGGTCTTCGGCGCATTAATATCAAAGTTTTCTACAACAACTAGTCTATTGAGCCTTACCAACTCCGACAATATCGAACGCATCGCACCTCTGTACATCTTTCGGTTGACTTTTTTGCTGAAGTCTCGAGGCTTCGCTGCGAAAGTCTGTCCCCCACTTCGCCATAATGGACCGCGACTAGTACCCGCTCTCGCTCTCCCTCCTCCTTTTTGATTCCAAGGTTTTTTTCCGCCGCCTCTCACTTCGGAGCGCGTCTTCTGAGCTTTTGTCCCGCTTCTTCCTGCGGCCATGTAAGCAGTTACTACCTGATGTATTAAAGCCTCGTTATAATCCCTACCAAATACCGTTTCTGATACCTCAGTTTTTCCAACCGGAGGACTATCTGTAATTGTTTGAAGTTGCAATTCCATTTTATTCACTTATTTCCGAGTTTTTATTCCAGGCTGAATCATCAGTTCTCCACCTTTAGCACCGGGCACTGCGCCTTTTACTAAGAGCAATCTTCTCTCCGTATCCACCCTAACAATTTTCAAGCCTTGAACAGTGCACTTTTTATTGCCCATCTGCCCAGCCATCTTCTTACCTTTAAAAACTCGACCGGGCGTTTGACACTGTCCTATAGAACCAGGCACTCGATGTGATATAGAGTTTCCGTGAGTGGCATCCTGTCCTTTAAAATTATGTCGCTTTATGGTTCCAGCGAAACCTTTACCTATACTAGTCCCACTAACGTCGACCGCCTCTCCCTCTTGAAATAAATCCAGAGGTATCTCTCCACCTGGGACGAGCTCATCACCCTCTCCAGCATCTAACCGAAATTCCCAAAGACCCTTCCCGGGAAGCTCCCCAGCTTTCTTATATTCACCGGCTAACGCCTTATTGATCCGATTTTTATGGATCTCTCCGTAAGTAACTTGAACCGCTCTATACCCATCTGAATCAACTGACTTTGTTCTAACAACACGATTAGCCAACACCTCAAGCACAGTGACCGGCGTGGAAGATCCATCCTCGGTAAATATACGAGTCATTCCCCGTTTTACACCAATTAATCCTAAACCCATTTAACTATATCCCCCAGCCAACTAATTAAGCTTTATCTGAACATCAACGCCAGCAGCGAGATCTAATTTCATTAACGCGTCAACAGTTTTGTCAGTTGGGTTGACAATATCCAATAACCGCTTATGAGTCCGAATTTCATACTGATCCCGCGCATCTTTATTAACATGAGGGGAAATCAGGACAGTAAACCTCTCCATCTTTGTTGGAAGAGGTATTGGTCCTTTTATTTGGGCCCCAGTTCTCTTAGCAGTCTCGACAATCTCTCGAGTCGACTGATCAATGAGTCTATGGTCGAAGGCCTTGAGCCTTATTCTTATAATTTGTTGAGTCATATTATTCTGCTAAGTACTATTTGTTTATTATTCAATAATCTTCGCAACTACGCCGGCACCAACCGTACGACCACCCTCTCGGATAGCAAAACGCAAGCCCTCTTCCATTGCAATAGGATTAATTAGTTTTACTGTTACTTTGACATTATCACCTGGCATTACCATCTCTATCCCTTCAGACAACTCCACCGCTCCGGTTACGTCTGTTGTACGAAAGTAAAACTGAGGCCGATAATTGTTGAAAAATGGAGTATGCCTACCTCCTTCTTCTTTCGACAAAACATAGACCTCAGCTTCGAAATGAGTATGAGGATTAACAGAGCCTGGAGCACATAGAACTTGCCCTCTCTCTACTTCTTCTCGCTTTGTCCCTCTCAAGAGCACACCAACGTTGTCACCAGCTTGCCCTTCATCGAGCAACTTGCGGAACATCTCAACACCAGTACACGTGGTTTTTTGAGTATCTTTAATACCCACAATCTCTATTTCTTCACCAACAATCACTTTTCCTCTTTCTACTCGGCCTGTAACTACTGTACCTCGGCCTGAAATCGAAAAAACGTCTTCTATAGGCAATAAAAAAGGTTGATCGACAGGGCGTTCGGGAATAGGTATGAAATCATCCATCGCTGCAACCAGCTTATTTATAGATTCTGATCCTATGTCGCTATCATCGCCTTCCACCGCTTTCAAAGCACTGCCAATAATGACTGGAGTATCATCGCCCGGATATTCATACAGATCTAGCAACTCCCTAACTTCCATCTCAACTAGTTCAAGTAGCTCGGCGTCATCAACCATATCGGCCTTATTTAAGTAAACAACAATCTTTGGCACACCTACTTGGCGCGCCAAAAGAATGTGCTCTCGTGTCTGCGGCATGGGACCATCAGCCGCACTACAAACCAAAATAGCACCATCCATCTGCGCCGCACCAGTAATCATATTCTTTACGTAATCCGCGTGCCCAGGACAATCAACGTGAGCGTAATGCCGGCTCTCGCTTTCATATTCAACGTGCGCCGTTGCAATCGTGATACCACGCTCTCTCTCTTCAGGTGCATTATCTATTTGATCATATGCCTTCGTCTCACCGCCGAAATTCTTAGCTGAAATGATCGTAAGCGCCGCCGTTAGCGTTGTCTTGCCATGATCAACGTGACCAATAGTCCCCACATTTACATGCGGTTTCGACCTTTCAAATTTTTCCTTAGACATGATTGCCAACCCTCTTTTTTCGATAATACTCTATAAATTTAAACTAAAAATTTTATGCTCTTCTTGTCACTATATTGGTAACATTCTGTGGTGCCTGTGCGTATTTTGAGAACTCCATCGAGTAAGTTGCTCGCCCTTTTGTCCCCGATCGCAAATCGGTCGCATATCCAAACATTTCAGCCAAAGGAACATCCGCCTTTATTACCGCCCCACCGGGGGCATCTTCTGTTCCTAGTAGTACGCCTCTTCGCCTATTGAGATCGCCATTGACCGTTCCAAGATACTCTTCTGGCGTTGCCACCTCTACGTTCATTACAGGCTCTAACAAAACTGGCCTAGCTTCTTTAGTCCCGTCCCTAAACGCCATCGCGGCAGCTACTTTAAATGCTACTTCGCTAGAGTCAACATCGTGGTAGGACCCATCGTATAATGTCACTCGAACATCCACTACTTTATAGCCAGCTAAAACACCGTTTTGGAGCGCTTCCTGCACACCTTTTTCTACCGCGCCGATATAATCCTTAGGAATGGCACCCCCGACAATTTGATTGACAAATTCAAACCCTTCACCTTGAACAAGTGGCTCTATTTTTAATATCACATGCCCATACTGGCCTCTGCCACCCGTTTGACGGACAAATTTAGCCTCGGCTTTTTCTACTACATCCCGAACCGTCTCACGATAAGCTACTTGCGGCTTCCCAACATTTGCGTCCACTTGGAATTCTCGCTTCATGCGATCAACTATAATCTCTAGATGCAATTCCCCCATCCCAGCAATGATAGTTTGTCCAGATTCTTCATCTGTGGACACATTAAAAGAGGGATCTTCCGCGGACAATTTCTGCAAAGCTACAACCATTTTATCTTGATCACTCTGCGTCTTAGGTTCAACAGCCACAGCGATAACCGGATCTGGAAATTCGATTTTCTCTAAAATCACTACTTTTTTTGCATCACACAAAGTATCTCCGGTGGTAACTTCTTTCAAACCTACAGCTGCAGCAATATCGCCTGCTCTGACTTCCTTAATCTCTTCACGACTATTAGCATGCATCTGCAATAGACGACCTAACCTTTCTTTTTTTCCTTTGACGGCGTTATAAATACTGTCTCCCGTTTTTACAACACCAGAATAAACCCTGAAAAACGATAAGCTTCCTACAAAGGGATCAGTGGCTATTTTGAAGGCTAAAGCTGAAAAAGGCTCATCGTCGTCCGCCTCGCATAAAACTCTCTCGTCCCCGCTAAGGCTATCGCCAAAAACTGGCTTCACCTCGACTGGCGAAGGCAATAGCTCCAATACGGCATCGAGAAGACCTTGAACCCCCTTATTTTTAAAAGCTGATCCGCATAATACCGGAATTATTTCGTTTTTAAGCGTCCGTTGCCTAAGTCCATCCCGAATCTCACGCTCGGAAAGACCGTTCCCATCTAAATATTTTTCGGTCAGAAAGTCAGAAGCCTCAGCCGCGACCTCTACCATTCGCTCTCTAAGAGCCTCGCATCTAACAACTAAGTGTTCTGGAATCTGATTTTCCTCAAATGTGGTCCCCATATCATTATCGTTCCAGTAGATGGCCTTCATTTTAAGAAGGTCAATGACTCCTTCGAACGACTCTTCTGCACCTATGGGGTATTGAACAGGTACCGCGTTTGCGCCAAGTCTTGTGGCCATCATGGTTACGACTCGGTCGAAATCAGCACCGGAACGATCCATCTTATTTATGAAAGCAAGTCTAGGAACCTTATATTTATTAGCCTGGCGCCAAACAGTCTCGCTTTGTGGCTCTACGCCTCCGACTGCACAAAAAACAGCTACCGCGCCATCAAGTACCCTGAGCGATCTCTCAACCTCAATCGTGAAGTCAACGTGACCAGGAGTATCAATTATGTTTATTCTATGCTCCGGAAACTGATCTCTCATACCGCTCCAAAAACAAGTAGTTGCTGCTGATGTAATAGTAATTCCGCGCTCTTGTTCTTGCTCCATCCAGTCCATAACGGCCGCGCCGTCGTGAACTTCGCCTATCTTATGAGAAACACCCGTATAATATAAAATTCTTTCTGTAGTTGTAGTTTTACCGGCATCAATATGTGCCATGATGCCAATATTTCTATAATTTTCGATGGGCGTAATTCGAGACACGATGACAAACTCTAAATTCCAAACTACCAACGGTAATGCGAAAATGCTCTATTCGCTTCCGCCATTTTGTGAGTATCTTCGCGTTTTTTGACGGCGGACCCTCTATTTTCACAGGCTTCTAGAATTTCGCCGGCAAGCCTTTGCCCCATAGACTTTTCATTCCTTTTACGAGATGCTTCTACTAGCCACCTCATAGCTAAGGTAACTCGCCTGCTGGAACGCACTTCCACAGGCACTTGGTAAGTCGCGCCACCAACTCGACGTGACTTAACTTCAACTTTCGGCTCAACATTCTCTAGTGCCTGCTTAAACATCTCAAGACCACTACCAGAACTCTTTTCTTCAACTTGGTCTAACGCGCCATAAACAATGCGTTCCGCAACTGCTTTTTTCCCCGAGGACATAACTAAATTTATAAATTTAGCCAAAACAGAATCACCATACTTAGGGTCTGGCAATATTTCTCTTTTGGATGCGACGCGACGTCTTGACATACTTAAAAACCCTTTAACCTTAACTTATTTTGGACGCTTCGCGCCATATTTAGAACGGCCACGACGCCTATCGGTAACTCCTGAGGTATCCAATGTGCCTCGAACAGTATGATAACGAACGCCTGGTAAATCCTTGACACGACCTCCTCTAATCAGAATGACGGAGTGCTCCTGCAAATTATGGCCTTCCCCACCAATATAAGTAGTTACCTCTTGTCCATTTGTAAGTCTAACTCTCGCAACCTTTCTTAAAGCAGAGTTGGGCTTCTTAGGAGTCGTTGTATATACCCGAGTACACACCCCTCGCTTTTGCGGACATGCCTCAAGGGCAGGAACGTTACTTTTTTCTCGAACCCGTTTTCTGGGCTTACGTACTAATTGATTAATAGTCGGCATATTTCACACAACACCTAATTTAAATAAAATTTCTCATACTAGTTTTTTAAACTACCTAGGGACAATAAACCATGCGCTCTATGTCACAATTTTTCGTTCGGGCAAGTAGTTAATAGGAAACCAGCCGGAATAGACAGTAAAAACAAAACAACCCTGACCGCAGAGAGGACTGTCGTAGCCGGCGAATATTAGAGTTCTAGCACCGGTTTGTCAACAAATTTAGGCACTTTCAGAAGCCGTTCCTCCGTTATCCTCTACATTGTCAACTTCTTGTAGCTCAGCGATGAGTCCAGCATCAATTTCCGCCGCTAAAGCAGCTTGGAGATCAGCTGGATTCTTATCCTGATTCAACTTACGCTCTTGATGGTATGCATACCCAGTACCAGCGGGAATCAGCCTCCCCACTATGACGTTTTCTTTCAGACCTCTTAAAACATCCTTCTTACCTGTAACAGATGCTTCAGTTAAGACGCGCGTAGTTTCTTGGAAAGACGCTGCCGATATGAACGATTCCGTAGCCAATGAAGCCTTGGTAATCCCCAAAAGCATTTGATTATAAGTAGCTTCTTCGCCACCATTCTCCCTAACGCGATCATTCTCTTCCCTAAGTCGCTCTCTCTCAATTTGTTCGCCTTTCAAAAACTCCGTGTCTCCGCCTGAAACTATTTCTACTTTTCTTAACATCTGACGAACAATTGTTTCAATATGTTTATCGTTGATTTTCACACCTTGCAAGCGATATACATCCTGTACTTCATTTACAATGTAGCGAGTAAGCTCTGGTATCCCTTTGAGCCGCAGAATATCCTGCATATCAGGAGAACCATCGCAAACTTCCTCTCCTTTTTCCAAATGCTCACCCTCATAAGCATTTACATGCCGCCATTTGGGAATCAAGCTCTCTACCTGAACACCGTTCTTGTCTGTAATGACTAGCCTTTGCTTCCCTTTCGTGTCCTTACCAAAAGACACGGTACCGGTGGCTTCAGCTAGGATCGCGGGATCCTTTGGTTTACGAGCCTCGAACAAATCAGCTACACGCGGCAATCCGCCTGTAATATCTCTTGTTTTACTTGATTCTTGCGGCATCCGAGCTAAAACATCACCCACACTTACCTCCTGTCGCTCCGATGTAGTAATGACAGCATTACCAGGCAGAAAGTGATGGGCAGGTATGTCAGTACCAGGAATTTTCAATTCTTTACCGTTCTTGTCGACTATTTTAAGCATCGGACGCAATTCTCTAGCATGAGAGACTCTTTGCTTAGAATCGATAACCACTATACTCGATAATCCTGTAATGTCGTCTAGCTCCTTTGCTACCGTGACACCCATTTCAATATTCTCGAACTCAGCTACTCCTGCAACCTCGGATATTATCGGATGGGTATGTGGGTCCCAGGTAGCAACAACCTGTCCCGCGTGAACTTCCGCACCATCAGCAACACTAATTTCACTACCGTAAGGAACTTTATAACGCTCTCTTTCCCTTCCCGAATCGTCACTTACAACTAACTCGCCGGAACGCGAAACAGAAATAAAATTATCCTTGCGCGCTAGTGTTTTCATGTTTTCTAACTTCAAGGTGCCACTTACATTAACTTCAACACTATTTACGGCCACAGCTCTAGAGGCCGCTCCACCTATATGGAAGGTTCGCATAGTAAGCTGAGTTCCTGGCTCACCAATAGATTGTGCCGCAATAACCCCAACGGCTTCTCCTCTATTGACTTTATGTCCTCTGGCTAAATCTCGGCCATAGCACGCTGCACACACTCCATAACGTGTTTCACAGGTTATCGGAGTTCTAACAGTGACCTCGTCAATCCCATTCTCGTCTAATATTTCGACCCACTTCTCGTCGATCAAAGTGCCAGCTGGTACTAATATCTCGCTATCAGTAGCCGATTTTAAAACATCTATAGCGACGGTCCTGCCGAGAATCCTATCTCCCAACGCCTCGATGACATCTCCCCCTTCAATCACTGGCCTCATAACTAACCCATTGGTGGTACCACAATCATCCTCTGATACAACCAAATCTTGAGCTACATCCACTAATCTTCTCGTCAAATACCCAGAGTTCGCAGTCTTCAATGCTGTATCTGCGAGTCCTTTTCGAGCCCCGTGTGTTGAAATGAAGTACTGTAAAACATTGAGTCCTTCTCGGAAATTGGCAGTTATCGGCGTTTCGATAATAGAACCGTCTGGCTTTGCCATAAGACCCCGCATCCCAGCTAGTTGCCGAATTTGCGCAGCCGAGCCTCGCGCACCTGAGTCCGCCATCATATATATCGAGTTAAATGAGGCTTGGTCGACTTCTTCGCCACTCTCTGCCGTAACCGTCTCAGTGCCTAACTTATTCATCATCGCCTTCGCAACTTGGTCATTGGTATGAGACCAGATATCCACTACCTTATTATATCGCTCTCCAGTTGTTACGAGACCTGACGCGTACTGCTCTTCAATCTCGTTAACACTTTTTTCGGCACCAGAAATAATGGTTTGTTTCTCATCAGGAACAACCATGTCGTCAATACCGATCGATATTCCAGCTCGGGTAGAGTGACTAAAGCCAGCATACATCAACTGATCGGCAAAAATGACCGTATCTTTCAACCCTACTACTCGATAACATCTATCGAATAATTTAGAGATGGCTCTTTTATTCAGAACTTTATTCACTAATGTCGAACGGGAGTCCCTTGGGGACAATACTCGACAACAACGCTCGCCCTACTGTCGTATCAACAATTTCGGTGCGCGTTTCGAGTTCACCGTCATCATTGAATTCTGAAAGTTCGCATCCTTACCTTACACTCTGCGTGGATATCAACCTGATTAGTTTCAAACGCTCGGTGCACTTCGTTTACGTCAGAAAATGGACGTAAGACCTTACTTCGAGCCGACTTCGATTCTCGGGTCATGTAGTACAAGCCTAATACGACGTCCTGACTGGGAACTATAATCGGATCTCCATTTGCTGGAGACAAGATGTTATTGGTAGACATCATGAGGCTACGCGCCTCTAACTGAGCCTCCAAAGCCAAGGGCACATGCACCGCCATCTGATCACCGTCGAAATCGGCATTAAACGCTGTACAAACCAATGGGATGCAACTGAATTGCCTTCCCTTCAATCAGCACCGGCTCAAAGGCTTGAATCCCCAGTCGATGCAATGTCGGCGCACGATTAAGCATTATCGGGTGCTCTCGAATAACATCCTCGAGAATATCCCATACCTCTGGACCTTCCATTTCAACGATCTTTTTTGCTGCCTTGATGGTCGTCGCCATACCCTGCAGTTCTAGCTTACTAAAGATGAAAGGTCGAAAGAGTTCAAGCGCCATTTTTTTCGGCAGTCCACACTGGTGTAGCTTAAGAGTAGGCCCAACAACTATCACAGAACGTCCCGAATAATCTACTCGTTTTCCCAATAAATTTTGTCTGAACCGTCCTTGCTTCCCTTTGATCATGTCGGCTAAAGACTTCAACGGTAACTTATTCGTTCCGGTTATCGCTCTACCACGCCGACCGTTATCTAGGAGAGCATCAACAGATTCTTGAAGCATCCTTTTCTCATTTCTGACAATGATATCCGGCGCGTTTAAGTCTAATAGCCTTTTTAGATCGGTTATTGCGGTTGATAACACGACGATATAAATCATTTAAATCAGAAGTAGCAAACCTGCCCCCGTCGAGAGGCACTAGCGGGCGAAGCTCCGGGGGTAAGACAGGTCAGAACTTTCAAAACCATCCAAGCCGGCCGATTTCCCGAGCTGACAAAAGCCTCAAGTAGTTTCAGACGCTTAGTATATTTTTTGATTTTAGTTTCGGAGTTAGTTTTCGGAAGACTCTCGCGAATACTAGCTATCTCTTCTTTTAGATCGACACTTTTCAAGCAGTTCATAAACTGCTTCCGCGCCCATCCTAGCATCGAATTCGTCACCATATTCTTCTAGTGCGTCTAGATAGGCCTCCTCCGACAGTGACTGGCCCTTCTCTAAATCCGTCATACCAGGCTCAACAACGACATAAGCTTCGAAATACAGAATTCTTTCTATCTCTCTTAAAGTCATGTCGAGTAGAAGACCCATACGCGATGGAAGCGACTTAAGGTACCAGATATGCGCTACCGGAGAGGCAAGTTCGATATGCCCCATTCGTTCTCTACGCACCTTCGCTAACGTAACTTCAACACCACATTTTTCGCACACAACTCCTCGATGCTTTAGCCTCTTATACTTCCGCAGAGACATTCATAGTCTTTAATGGGACCGAAAATTTTCGCACAGAACAAACCCTCTCTCTCAGGCTTAAAAGTTCTGTAATTTATGGTCTCCGGCTTCTTTACCTCGCCATAGGACCAAGATCGAATCTTTTCAGGGGAAGATAAACCAATTGAAATGGCGTCAAAATCGTCTGTAGTACCTTGATTTCTTAACAAATCTAGTAGGTCTTTCACAATAAGTGCTCCTTAAAAGCGAGTTTTGCAATAATTTCTTGGATATTCGTCTCTAGTCGTTTTCAAGCTCTATATCAATTCCGAGTGAACGCAACTCTTTCAGTAATACATTGAAAGACTCCGGCATACCAGCATCCATCTCGTGATTACCATCAACTATATTCTTATACATCTTAGTACGCCCATTAACGTCGTCTGACTTAACCGTTAGCATTTCTTGAAGGGTATACGCTGCCCCGTAAGCTTCTAACGCCCAAACTTCCATTTCACCAAATCGTTGGCCACCGAATTGAGCCTTTCCACCTAAGGGCTGCTGTGTAACCAAACTGTAAGGTCCCGTACTGACGGGCATGCATCTTGTCGTCTACTAGGTGATTTAACTTAAGCATGTACATATAGCCAATCGTTGTTAGTCTATCGAATTGTTCTCCCGTCCTGCCATCAATTAACTGCGTTTGTCCAGAAGAAGGCAAACCAGCCACATCCAACATTTTCTTAATCTCGCTCTCGGCTGCGCCATCGAACACTGGGGTAGCCATAGGTACACCATCTCTTAGGTTATCGCACAAGGTAAAAACCTCGTCATCAGTAAGCAAATCTAGATCCTCTTGTTTGCCACTAGTATTGTAAATATCATTCAGAAACCCCCTAATTTCTTCGGCGCTTTTCTCGGCAGCAAGCATCTCTCCGATCCTTTCTCCACAACCTTTAGCAGCCCAACCCAAATGAGTCTCCAAAACCTGCCCAACATTCATACGAGAAGGAACCCCCAAGGGGTTTAATACTATATCGACAGGCCGACCATCCTCCGTATGAGGCATATCTTCCACCGGCACTATCATTGATACGACACCCTTATTACCATGACGACCAGCCATTTTGTCGCCAGGCTGCATGCTTCGCTTCACAGCGAGATATACCTTCGCCATCTTTAGGACACCCAGGAGCAAGATCATCACCCGCTGTTAATTTAGCGCGCTTTTCTTCGAAGTTTTTCACGCAAGCTTTTACGGTGATTCTCTGCTAGGGAAGCTAGCTGTTCCATTTGCTCTGACGCCGATCACTTTTCAGTCTAAAATCAAACCACTGTTCTCGAGTCGATTTCTAGCAAGTTCTGCTTAGTAATCTTAGCACCTGACTTGACTTGTCCAAGACCTTTATCTGCGACCTTGCCAACGAGCAAACGCTCTACTCGCTTCAAATAAATCCGATAAAATAATCTTCAACTGATCATCCAAATCTTTTTTACACGCGCTATTTCTGCTTCTTCGATTTCTACTGCCCGCGCGTCTTTCTCAACCCCGTCCCTGGTAAAGACTTGCACATCTATAACCGTTCCAGTCATTCCAGACGGACTCTCAGAGAAGTATCTTTAACGTCCGACGCCTTTCTCACCAAAAATCGCCCGCAGTAGCTTTTCTTCTGGTGTTAACTGAGTCTCTCCCTTCGGAGTAACTTTTCCAACCAAAATGTCGCCTGGCTCGACCTCCGCCCCGATGTACACGATGCCCGATTCGTCTAGCTTAGATAGCGCACTTTCGCTAACGTTCGGAATATCGCCCGAAATCTCCTCCGGCCCTAGCTTCGTGTCTCGCGCAACACAGGTAAGTTCTTCGATATGGATCGCTGGTGTAGCGGTCTTCTTGGACGACTCGCTCCGAGATGAGAATAGAGTCCTCAAAGTTGTAACCATTCCACGGCATGAAGGCCATCGAGCATGTTTTGTCCGAAGCGCGAGCTCCCCTAAATCAGTTGATGGACCATCGGCTAATACATCGCCTGCGGCGATCTTGTCGCCTGGGTTGGCCAGCGGGCGTTGGTTGATACAGGTGTTCTGATTTGAGCGGGTGTATTTGGTGAGGTTGTAAATATCCACACCAGGCTCGCCAGCTTTTGTCTCGCGGTCATTCACACGGACCACGATTCGGCTTGCATCCACAGACTCAACCGTGCCACCCCGAAGCGCAGAAACAGTTACGCCAGAATCTTTCGCAACAACTCGTTCCATACCTGTCCCTACCAGTGGCTTATCGGCACGTAAGGTTGGAACTGCTTGGCGTTGCATGTTGGAACCCATCAAAGCACGGTTAGCATCATCGTGCTCTAGAAAAGGAATCAATGCAGCCGCAACCGATACGATCTGACGTGGCGACACATCCATATACTCAACGCGATCGGGACCTAACAGCGAAGTCTCATTTTGGTAACGACAAGGCACCAAACTACCGGTTAGTTTGCCGTTGTCATCAATTTCCGCGTTTGCCTGCGCGATGACGAAATTACTTTCTTCAATCGCAGAGAGATATTCAACTTTTGACGTGACGACACCATTTTCGATTTTTCGATATGGCGTTTCTAGAAAACCGAATTTATTCGTGCGCGCATACACGGCAAGCGAGTTGATCAAACCAATATTTGGCCCTTCTGGGGTTTCAATTGGGCAAACTCGACCATAGTGCGTGGGGTGCACGTCACGTACTTCAAATCCCGCCCGTTCGCGGGTAAGTCCGCCAGGCCCTAACGCCGACACTCTTCGTCTTGTGGGTCACCTCCGACAGCGGGTTGTTTTGATCCATAAACTGCGAGAGCTGGCTCGAACCAAAAAACTCCTTGATTACGGCCGAGACCGGTTTCGCATTGATCAGCTCCTGGGGCATGTACCCTTCTGACTCGGCTAACGACTTAGTCGCTCTCGGACTGCACGCTCTTTCAACTCGCTAACCAAGCCCACTCGGAATTGGTTCTCTGCCATCTCCCCTACGCTGCGCACGCGCCGGTTACCTAAGGTGGTCGATGTCATCAACCACACCTTTCCCATTTCGGATATCTATCAAGACTCGTAAAACATCTATCAGATCACGTTCTTCTAATACTCCAGCGCCAACTTCTTCACTCCTTCCTACTCTTCTATTGAATTTCATCCTTCCGACCGCAGAAAGATCGTAACGATCGTCAGCGAAAAATAAGTTTCGAAACAAATTTTCCGCGGCGTCTTTAGTTGGGGGCTCACCAGGTCGCATCATCCGGTATATCTCGATCTGCGCGTCCAACGTGTTGGTGGCGGACGGATCAACTCGCAGCGTCTGCAGCCATGTAGGCACCTTGGTCGAGATCGTTTGCGAAAATAGTCTCTAATTCGCGAATATCATTTTCAACTAACGTGTCTAACAACTGTTCATCAATCAACGTGTTAGCCGTTACCAAAATTTCCCCCGTTTCAGTATTTAAGACGTCATGAGCGCATGTCTTTCCTACTAAAAAAGATCGAGGGACTGCAATCTCTTTGATGCCCTTATCTTCTATCTCTTTGGTATGCCGCGCCGTGATTCTTCTGTCGGCTTCAACTAATATTTCGCCATTTGCATCACTAAATCAAACTCCAAAGTCTCCCCACGCAGTCTTTCAGCCACGATTTCGACGCGGACGTGGTCGCCGTCAAGATAAATCGGTCTCGCTCAAAAATGTATCAAGAATCTTCTCCGTACTAAAACCAAGAGCTCTTAACAGAACTGTCGCGGGAAGCTTCCTACGTCGGTCAATTCGAACATATAAATGATCCTTTGGATCGAATTCAAAATCTAACCAAGAGCCTCGATAAGGTATTACTCTAGCGGAAAATAAGAGTTTCCCCGAAGAATGAGTTTTCCCTCGATCGTGGTCAAAGAAGACTCCCGGAGAACGGTGCAGTTGGTTGACAATCACACGTTCAGTCCCGTTAATAACGAAAGTACCATTTGGAGTCATGAGTGGCAGTTCACCCATATAAACTTCCTGCTCTCTCACATCTTTTATTACTTTCTCGGAGGTCTCTTTGTCTATATCTCCAGCCTAAGGGTTACCCGCAATGAAGTGGCATATGTAGCGCCTCTTACTTGACATTCTTTTACATCAAAAACTGGAGCTCCGAGCCGATAGCTAACGTAAGCTAAGCTTGCAGTCCCGGAATAACTTTCGATTGGAAACACAGACTTAAATGCCGCGTGCAAACCTGAGTTCAGCCTTGCCTCAGGCTCAAAACCTTCCTGCAAAAACTTTTTGTAGGACTCTATCTGAGTTCCTAACAAATAAGGCACGTCAAGTATAGTAGATGCCTTACTAAAGTCTTTCCGGATACGCTTTTTTTCAGTGTAAGAGTACGCCATTTTTATCCCGTCCTAATTAAGCCAACATTTACGTCAGCGTTATCACCCGCATACAAAAAATTCAGCCATATAAGTTGTAGATCGAACTACAACCTATACGGCTAATACCATCTAAAATGCTATTTTAGCTCTACTGAAGCGCCAGCATCTTCGAGTTGCTTCTTCATATCTTCTGCCTCACCTTTAGTGGCGGCCTCCTTTACAGTAGCAGGGGTAGATTCCACCATATCTTTGGCCTCTTTCAAGCCTAAACCAGTTATAGCTCGTACCGCCTTAATACAGCCTACCTTATTCTCTCCGAAGCCTGTCAAAACTACATCAAATTCATCTTTTCTTCTTCCACAGCCCCGGCATCGCCAGCGGCGGCAGGTGCTATAGCGACTGCCGAAGCAGCCGAAACTCCCCATTTTTCCTCTAGCTCACTCACTAGCTCGGTAACTTCGATTATGCTCATGCTACTGAGCGCTTCTACTAACTCTTCTTTCGAAACTGACATTTTCAATTACTCCTAAAAATTCATTTAAACAATGTTAACTCAAGCGGACGCTTGTTCTGTCGCATAAACGGACAAAACGCGAACAAACTGTCCTGACGGAGCCGCTAGGACTTTCACCAGGTTTGTCTGAGGTGCTTTTAGAACCGATAGAAACTGCGCTCGTGCCCCATCCAGTGTGGGCATTTTAGCCAGAACCGCCAGATCTTCAGCAGGTCTCAGTTTTCCAGACAACACTATGGCTCGTGTAACAAGCTTCTCGTTCTCTTTTGAGAAATCTTGTACTATTCGCGCGCCTGCTCCGGGATCTTCGTTAGAAAAAACTAATAGCAAGGGACCTTTAAGTGACTCATTGATACATTCAAATTCTGTCCCCTCAAATGCTCGTCTCGCAAGAGTATTTTTTACTACTCTTACTGACACACCTTGCTCTCGCGCCTTCGCCCGAAACTCCGTCATTTGTCCTACACTAAGTCCAATGTACTCAGCAGCAATCGTCGTTTCCGCCTTTGCTGCAAGTTCATTTACCTCTGAAACAACCGCTTGTTTTTGAGTGAAATTAAGACTCATATTGGTTATCTCTCCAAGTTTAGCCCAAACCCATAAGATTCGAACCACACCACTATTATCAGTATCTCTACCATAGAGACACCTCGTTTAAGGTGCCCTGAACCAACGATTTCGTTAGCTAGGGATACACCATCTACGTGGGCCTAATACTTTGATTAACCGCACTAGCGGACCCACGGTCTATGACGGCTACTGGTATAACCAATAACCCACAGTCATCACTCACGAGCTTCTCGAGAGTTTTTTGTATTTTACTAATTCATATCTATCGAGGCCTTATCAACAGCTATGCCAGGCCCCATAGTAGACGACAAAGAAAGTGAACGTAAATAAACACCTTTAGCCGAGTTTGGCTTAGCCTTAACTAAATCTGCCAATACAGCCAAAAGGTTCGCCTCTAAAGCATCAACTGAAAAAGATGCCTTGCCGATCGGACATTGAATAATTCCCGCCTTATCAGTTCTGAACTGAACTTGACCTGACTTCGCGTTTTTAACGGCCGTAGCCACATCAGCAGCAACGGTACCAACTTTTGGGTTAGGCATTAGACCTCTAGGACCCAAAACTTGCCCTAGCTGACCAACAACTCTCATCGAACTGGGGCTAGCAATTACGAGATCAAAATCTATATTACCCCGTTTTACATCTTCCGCTAAGTCGTCCATCCCAACAATATCAGCTCCCGCTTCTTTCCCAGCCTCTGCATCGGCTCCTTCCGCAAAAAGGGCTATACGGACCGTTTTACCGCTACCGTGAGGCAACAGAGTAGACCCGCGAACCACTTGGTCAGATTTTCTAGGGTCCACTCCCAGATTAACCGAAACATCTATCGACTCATCGAACTTAGCAGAGGCAAACTCCTTGACCTTAGAAAGCGCTTCGGCAAGAGGGGAAAGCTCGCCTTCTACCATCTTTTCACGAATAGCACGCAATCTTTTCCCGGGCTTACTCATGATTGAACTCCTTCCACTTCTAGTCCCATACTCCTGGCTGTGCCGGCAATTGTTCTAACCGCCATCTCTACATCTGCCGCAGTTAGATCAGGTTCTTTTGTTTTCGCTATAGCCTCAAGTTGTTCTCTAGTAACCTTGCCTACCTTTTCGGTATTAGGAGTGCCACTTCCCTTTTCGATTCCCGCAGCTTTCCTCAACAAGACTGAGGCAGGAGGAGTTTTAGTGACAAACGTAAAACTTTTATCAGAAAAAACTGATATGACGACAGGAATTGGTAAACCAGGTTCCGTTTCTTGGGTTTTCGCATTAAAAGCTTTACAAAAATCCATAATATTAACCCCATGTTGACCCAAAGCAGGACCTACAGGCGGGCTGGGGTTGGCCTGTCCAGCTTTAACTTGCAGCCTTATATAGGCATCAATTTTTTTCGCCACTTAATTTTACTCCTCAGGGTTCAAACGCTTTATTAAGCTCCCCATTAAATGATAATATTTTAGTCCTTACTTACTTGACCAAATTCAAGCTCTACCGGCGTTGAACGACCAAATATAGAAACAGAAACCCTAAGTTTACTCTTGTCATAGTTCACTTCTTCGACGGCTCCATTGAAATCTGAAAATGGTCCATCTATTACACGAACAACTTCCCCAACTTCAAACAGAGTTTTAGGTCGAGGTTTCTCAGAACCTTCTTGAATTCTATTAAGTATAGCGTTAGCCTCTGCGTCAGTTATCGGGGTCGGACGATCTTTTGTACCGCCTATGAAGCCAAGCACTTTAGGACATTCTTTGATTAAATGCCATGTGTCGTCTTCCATTTCCATTTCAACAAGAACATACCCAGGGAAGAACTTTCGCTCACTCTTTCTCTTTAATCCTTCTTTCATCTCCACTACTTCTTCAGTCGGAACTAATATGTCTCCAAATTTGTTATCCATCCCGTTACGCGAAATACGATCCTCTAACGAACGCTTAACTTGATTTTCGAAACCCGAATACGCGTGGACCACATACCAATTCATACTCATATCCCTAGGCGCCTCTTCCGATTAGGCCCTGTATAGAACTACTTAGCCCCAAGTCAAGAACCCACAATAAAATAGCAAAAATAATCACAACAATAATTACAAACAAGGTAGTTTGGCTCGTTTCTTGTCGTGTGGGCCAAACTATTTTTCGAACCTCTACCTGTGCATCTCTAACAAAACCTATCGTTTGTCGACCCTTTAATGTCTGACTTACGATTACCAGAGAAACGATGATTCCGGCAAGGACACCCAGAACGCGTACAATTTTTGGCGCCTCTGAGTAATAATAAAAACCCACTAGACTTATAGTCAAAACAACCAGAGCTACAAGAAATTTAAAAATATCTATAGACCCTTGTTGAGTTTCGGTTTTACTGTTCATAATTTCCTGCTACACAAAATTTCTAGAGCCACCAAATTCGTTGGCAGGCCAGGAGGGAATCGAACCCCCAACCTGCGGTTTTGGAGACCGCTGCTCTGCCAATTGAGCTACTGGCCTTAAACTATTCTGCTTTATTATCTCGATAATCTTCGATACTACACCGGCGCCAACCGTACGACCACCTTCTCGATACGCAAAACGCAGCCCTTCTTCCATCGCAATCGGTGCTATCAGCTTACAGTAACTTGACATTATCACCCGGCATTACCATCTCTACGCCTTCAGGCAACTCCACCGCACCGTTACGTCCGTTGTACGAAAGTAAAACTGTGGCCGATAACCTTTGAAAAATGGAGTATGCGTACCACCTTCTCTTTGCTCAACATATACACTTCCGCTTCAAACTTGGTATGCGGTGTAATCGACCCGGATGCGCAAGCACCTGACCACGCTCTACTTCTTCTCGCTTTGTACCTCGCAGCAGCACACCAACGTTATCACCCGCTTCGCCCTTGATCCAGCAACTTGCGGAACATCTCAACACCAGTACACGTGGTTTTCTGGTATCTTTAATACCCACAATCTCAATTTCTTCACCAACATTCACAATCCCGCTTTCTATACGGCCGGTAACTACCGTACCTCGACCTGAGATCGAGAAAACGTCTTCAATCGGCATCAAAAAGGCTTGATCAACATCACGTTCGGCTGAGGAATATACTCATCCATCGCTGCAACCAGCTTATCTATAGATGGCTCACCAATATCAGAGTATCGCCTTCCAGCGCTTTCAGAGCAGAACCAATAATGACGGTGTATCATCACCCGGAATTCATACAGATCTCAGCAAGCTCCCGAATCTTCCATCTCAACCAGTTCCAGCAGCTCGTCATCATCAACCATATCGGCCTTGTTCATATAAACAACGATGTACGGTACACCAACCTGGCGCGCCAGCAGGATGTGCTCTCGTGTCTGTGGCATCGGGCCATCAGCCGCACTACACACCAAGATAGCGCCATCCATCTGCGCCGCACCGGTAATCATATTCTTTACGTAATCCGCATGGCCCGGGCAATCAACGTGAGCGTAGTGACGGCTTCGTCTCATACTCAACGTGCGCCGTTGCAATCGTGATACCACGCTCGCTCTCTTCCGGTGCATTATCAATCTGATCGTAGCCTTTGACTTCACCACCAAATGCTTCGCCATGACTGTCGTCAGCGCCGCTGTCAGCGTTGTCTTGCCATGATCTACGTGACCAATTGTGCCCACGTTTACATGCGGCTTCGTACGTTCAAATTTTTCCTTAGACACGCCTAATCCTCTTCTAATATCTAAAATTAACTAATTTTATGCTCTTGCCTGTAACCAAACTCAGTTAAACATACTGGAGCCCATAACCGGATTTGAACCGGTGACCTCTTCCTTACCAAGGAAGTGCTCTACCGACTGAGCTATATGGGCAAAATGAATGGCCCAGTACACAACTCAGGCCTTTAACTTTAAATGCCCTGTACTCACAATCCTATCTCCTATATTTGGAGCGGGTGATGGGAATCGAACCCACATCATCAGCTTGGAAGGCTGAGGTAATAGCCTTTATACGACACCCGCCTGTTCTATCTCGACCAAACGCACCACCTATGGTGGAGGGGGGAGGATTCGAACCTCCGAAGGCAGAGCCGGCAGATTTACAGTCTGCTCCCGTTGACCGCTTGGGTACCCCTCCGAAACGGTAACCCACTATTGTCCTAAAATTCAGTGCCCTATGTCAACTTATTTCAACCCCTGACTAATTTTCCGGTCACTCCGTTTTGAATCTTGGATGGCCGCAGATTGATACCAAGCTCACCGGGAAGGTAATAATCAATTACTTTCCCAAAATATTTTCGTGCCTGCGTTAACGAGAGCGCCGGTAGCTTACCGCTAGTATTTGCGCTTGTCGAAACCAAAGGCCCTGATCTTTGGCATAGTTCAGACGCCTGTGAATGACTGGTCATTCGTACGCCTATAAATCCGTTATCATCTAACAACCACGGCGGCGCTAATTTAGTAGCAGGTAAAATCCAAGTTGAGTGCCCTGGCCATGAATCAATTATTTGTTCGCGATATGGGACATCTATCCTTACTAAATTTAGGACTTGTTCCAAATTTGCCACTATCACCAGAAAATTTTTCTGAGACCCCCTAGCCTTAACACGTTTGATTTCTGTAATAGCCCTCAACGAGTATGCGCTAGCAGCGATACCGAATACCGACTCAGTAGCGTGCACAATCAATTTATCTCGTCTTAAAATCCTAGACGCATTAGACACTTTCCAGCTGTATTTCATAGTTTCTCGTTCACGAAGTGAACTTTTTCGCAGTAGATCACCCAAAAACATCCGTGTGCCAAATTTAGGGGCACTTTACGTTCTTCTGGCTAATATCTAAGTCTCACTCATCATCTTATTATGCCGCCGCCACTTTTTTCTTAACCACTTTTTTCTTAACCACTTTTTTCTTAGCCACTTTTTTCTTAGCCACTTTTTTCTTAGCCACTTTTTTCTTAGCCACTTTTTTCTTAGCCACTTTTTTCTTAGCTCCCTTGCGGCCACGTCTCACCGGCGCGGCCTCCAGTAAAGATTCGCAGTCAGCTAAAGAGAGGGTCAGCGGATCGGTATCTTTTGGTATCCGAGCGTTTTTTTCGCCGTTTGTTATGTATGGGCCCCAACGACCATTCAAAATAGAAACACCTTCATCAACAAATATTTTGATTTGTTTTGCCGCATCTGCCTCAATCTTTTCCTTCACCACCTCCAAGGCACGCGAGTAACTTATAGAATAAGGATCATCTTCTTTGCCTACACTAGCAAACTTATCCCCATAACGGATATATGGTCCAAAACGGCCTATCCCAATTATAAGTTCACGGATGTCATGATCCTGAAAGTGCGTATCGGAATTATCCATCTCATTAGTTAGCGTCCTTGGAAGCTTCATCAAAGTTAGAGCTCGTTCTAAATCGAGATCCTTAATTTTTACCCCTGGTGGCACACCATAAAATTTAGGTTTTTTGTCTTCATCCTCTATATCTCCAACAACAATTACCCAGCCATATCTCCCCATCCTAACGAAAACAGGCTCGTTACTCTTTGGATGAATACCCAGATGTCGCGATTGATTCGCTTCCTGTCTAGTGACATTCTTTTCTTTTTCATCAACAATCGTTTTAAAGGGTAACCAAAATTCTTCCAACAGAGAGAGCCAATCACGTTCGCCTCGGGAAACTGCATCGAGATCATCCTCAAGACGCGCAGTAAATTCATAATCAACATAGCTGGTAAAATGACTTGTCAAAAAGTCATTTACTAGTCGCCCTATATCGGTTGGTTCAAATCTCTTTTTCTCTGTTGACACATACTCTCTTTGCACGAGGGTCGAGATAATAGATGCATAGGTAGAAGGCCTTCCAATCCCGTGCTCCTCAAGAATCTTGACCAAACTAGCTTCTGTGTATCTAGGAGGTGGTTGCGTAAAATGTTGCTCTCCCCTTATAGAATCAAGCTCAATCCGTTCTCCAACCACTAGCGGGGGTAGTCTATTGTTTTCGGCATCACCTGCTACATCACCAGAGTTTTCATCCGTCCCCTCTAAATACACTGCCATAAATCCAGGCTCCACCACCGTAGATCCACTGACTCTAAAAACTCCGCGATCTCCAGCTGCTAGATCGATCGACACTGTATCGATAGTAGCCGGTATCATTTGGCATGCTACGGTCCTCTTCCAAATTAAATCATAAAGACGATACTGATCTTCGGTTAGGTATTGCTTTATATCATTTGGTACGCGCAAGCACGAAGTAGGTCGAATCGCTTCGTGCGCCTCTTGGGCATTTTTTGAACGCGTCTTAAATACTCTGGCATCCTGTGGAGCTTGATCGTTCCCATATCGACTTTTTATAAAATCCCGAAGTTCCGCTAGCGAGTCGTCAGCTAAGTTGAGAGAATCCGTACGCATATAAGTGATCAAGCCAACGCTGCCGTCACCATTTCCCACATCTATGCCTTCGTATAATTGCTGCGCGGTGCGCATAGTACGTTGTGCAGTAAAACCTAGTTTGCGCCCCCCCTCTTGCTGCAAAGTGGATGTTATAAATGGCGCGGTTGGATTTCTTTTCCTTTGTTTTTTCTCGACTTTTTCAACGACTAAAGTGCCAACAGCCGCCTCTAAAAGTCCTTCTCTAACCTGGGAAGCCCTCTTACCATCGGTGATAGAGAACTGGCTTATTTTATCGTCATCAAAACGAGTTAACTTCGCTATAAAGTTTTTGGTGTCGGCTTCTATCGTCCAATACTCCTGAGGATCAAATTTTTCAATCTCGGCTTCCCGTTCGCAGATTAAACGTAAAGAAGGACTTTGTACCCTTCCGGCAGACAACCCAGGTTTGATCTTTTTCCACAATAATGGTGAAAGGTTGAATCCCACCAAGTGATCCAAAGCTCGACGTGTTTGTTGAGCGTTGACCAGCGACATAGAGACTTCTCGCGGTTCAGCTATCGCCCCTTTAATCGCCTTTTCAGTAATCTCACTGAACACCACTCGGTGAACATCTTTCCCAATCAATGCATTACGCTCATGCAGAAGCTCAACTAAGTGCCAAGAGATAGCTTCCCCCTCTCGGTCTAAATCAGTGGCTAAGTAAAGAGCCTGTGCCTTCTTCATCGCTTTCGTTATTGCCGCGACATGCTTAATACTGCGCTCACCGACCTCGTACTGCATTAAAAAGTTGGTCTCGGTATCGACAGCACCATTCTTTTTTCGAAGATCACGTACATGCCCGTAGGAGGCTAATACTTCAAAATCCTTCCCTAAATACTTTTTGATTGTCCCAGCCTTGGCTGGAGACTCGACAATCACTAAATTTCTTGCCATATTTCTTTGCCGATTGATTAAAAATGAAAATTCAAATTACTAGGTTAAGATCGGACTCTAATGTAGATTCCCCGCGAGACCGCCCATCACTAAATCTTCTACTAAAATAAAGGCCTGCTCTTGCTCGGGTTGATTTAACAACACCAGTAAAATTATCCACTTCAACTGTTCTAACTCAATTTCCTCTGTATCTAAAGCAAATATTCTCTCTATGATGACCTCGCGACTGCGACTATCAAGCAAACCAGTGTGCTCTAGAAAATGCAAAAACCCCCTACATTCTAGATCAATCTTCCTTTGTTCAGCTTCGGTATAGACTCTAAATGTTTTGTCTCCCTCGACCCGCAGCAAACTACCACTAGGATTTCGATCAGAAAGACCTTCAAGCCAATCGAAAGCCTTATTTACCTGTCCGGGTTCAAAGCCGGCACTATCCAACTCAGACTTTAATCGTTCCCCATCTACTCCCAGCGAAATATCGTCTTCCACATAATTTTCGAATAGATATATCAATATATCAATCAAGGTTTCCTTCATTATTTTTCGCTACTACCTAAATAAAAATTTTCACACTCGCGTCTAGCAAGACTAAACACAGGCTTAAGCCCTAAAACCGGGGTACATAAAATGATTTAAAAGCCCAAGCTGGTCACTTTTTCTTTTAAAATCCACTATATTTTGCATCAATGATGTTGTTATAAGCATGTATCAAACTAAAGATGCCGTCAATCTCATTAAGAAATAGTTCTAAAGCGCTTTGGACTATACTTTCGCGCCAAATACATATAAAGACTCAAAATTCTAGCCCAATGATTAACCTATTTTTTTTAATAAATAACGTGGATAGTAGTAAGAAAAACCGTTTGATAATCAATATTGAGTTCCCAGAATATCCCTTGTATAGCAACAATGTTATAAGTATCCTTAGCTTTATTTTATAACGATAATCACTGATGGCTATTCGAGAAATTTTGCACCATCCAGACGAACGTCTTCGCACGAGGGCGAAGTCGGTTTTTAAATACGACGACAAAATTGAAACTTTGGTCGCCGACATGTTTGAAACTATGTACGCGGCGCCCGGTATCGGTCTTGCCGCTACTCAAATTGATGTGCATCTTAGAGTCATGGTGGTTGATTGTGGTAAACAAGACCCCCACCCATTACATTTTATAAATCCTGAACTGACACTTCTCGAGGGGACAGAGGAGATGGAAGAAGGTTGCTTATCGGTCCCAGGCATTTTCGAAACAGTTTCTCGCGCAGAAACTATAAAGGTCCGGGCATTCGATAAATACGGTATTCAATTTGAAATGGAAGCGGACGGTTTATTAGCCGTGTGTATCCAACATGAAATCGAACACCTTGAAGGCAAGCTTTTTGTCGACAAGCTATCTAATTTTAAGCAAAAAAGAATAATAAAAAAACTCTCAAAACTAAATACATAGAGCCTTTGCTAACTTCATCCAAAATAACCTTCGATTAACCCAAAGGATCATATCTTGAATACTCTAAGAGTCGTTTTCGCAGGTACACCCGAATTTTCGGTACCTAGCCTACGAGTGCTCATGGATCGAAGTGATATCGAAATCGTCCACGTTTATACCCGCCCCGACAGTAAGATAGGCAGAGGCTTAAAATTGATTCCGTCTCCCGTAAAGAAACTAGCGCAAAGCGCTAACTTACCTGTCAGTGAAATCATCAGTTTTCGCGAAGGAAAAGAGATTAACGAACTTAAAAGCCTTGAACCCGATGTCCTCATCGTAACAGCCTTCGGCCTAATACTGCCTCGGACTGTGATTCAAATTCCTAAGCTCGCAATCAATGTTCATGCATCTCTTTTGCCTCGCTGGCGTGGTGCAGCGCCCATCCAAAGATGCATTGCCGAAGGTGACCTTGAGACCGGCATATCAATAATGAGAATAGTGGAAGAATTGGATGCTGGACCGGTCCTATTGAAAAAATCCTGCCCAATCAATCGAGAAGACACCAGTGGTTCTATGCATATCCGTCTTGCCTCTTTGGGTGGAGAGGCATTGAGCAGCGTGCTAGACCAAATTTTGAATAGTACCTTGAGCGAGACTTCACAAGATGAGTCCAAGGTAACTTATGCAGCCAAGATTAAAAGCGAAGAACTGGCTATAAACTGGAGTATGACCGCCCCTGCCATAGCCCGGAAGATAAGATCATTACAGCCTAAGCCTGGTGCTCGTACAACCATCTCGGGCATTGAACTCAAAATAATTAGTGCGACAGTATTTATGAAGAAAGTTCAGCATCCACCGGGTAAGGTTTTTGTAGAAGATAAAAAGAAATTACTGGTCGCTACCGGTGATGGTTATCTTCAAATCCACGAGCTACAAGTTCCTGGAAAGAAAGTATCCCAAGCAACAACGTTTATTAACGGTTATGGAAAGTTCCTCTGAACAAGAATGCGGTCCATAATCGAGTAAACACTGCTGTCTGCTTGCAAAAAGTCATCGATCAAGGCCTCTCTATTCCCGTAGCGATCGAAGGACTCCCGATTAAACCAAAAACTAACTCAGATTTATCATTTATTAAAGCATGCATTTATGGTGTTCTTAGAAACTATTTCTCCCTAGAAAAAACGCTATCCTCATTACTCAATAGCCCCCTCAGGGCTAAAGATACCGACATCAAAATGCTTCTTATAAGTGCACTTTATCAAGCAAAACATATGAATGTACCTGATCACGCGATCAGTTCCGTTAATGTTGAGGCCGCGAGATACATGAAAAAAAAGTGGGCCTGTGGCTTGGTGAATGCGGTCACTAGAAATTTCCTCAGATCGGGACTTGCGCTATCGGAAACTGATGGCTTCGAACATCCTACCTGGCTTGTAGATATCATAAAAGGTAACTGGCCGGCAGAGTGGGAAAAAATTTTGTATGAGAGCAATAACCATCCTCCTATGACTATTAGAGTGAATACAAGGACTTCGAACAGAGCTAACTATCTTGAAATCCTTAGAAAGCACGGAATACAAGCATTTCCTACTCGTCACTCCAGTCAGGGTTGTACAATAGTAAAGCCTATTGACGTAACTACTCTTCCACACTATGCAGATGGTTATTTCAGTGTACAGGACGAAGCCGCCCAGTTGGCGATCGAACTCATGGATATTAAGAAAACTCACAGTGTACTGGATGCTTGCGCGGCGCCTGGGGGTAAAATAACTCACTTGCTAGAGCACGTGGACGGCGATGAGGTAACAGCGATCGACTCGGGGAAAAAACGCCTCAAAAAATTGCAAGAAAACCTCGATAGGCTAAATATGAACTGTCGTATACTCCACGATGATGCTACAAACCCCTCGTCTTGGTGGGATGGAAAATTCTACGATCGTATTTTAGTCGACGCGCCTTGTTCAGCCACGGGAGTTATACGAAGACATCCTGACATTCGATTCCACCGCGAGTTAGATAACCTAGAATCACTTGCATCAGTTCAACATTCTTTGCTTAAAAACCTGTGGCCTTTGCTCAAAGTAGGTGGAAAGCTCCTCTACGTGACTTGTAGCATACTGAGTATCGAAAATGACTGTCCGGTTGAAACGCTTCTGCAAACGAACAACAATATCGAGGTAAGCACTATAAATATTGGCTGTGGTATCAAAACAAAATTTGGAATGCAGATTCTTCCAGGCGAATCAAATATGGACGGTTTTTACTTCTCATTATTGATGAAAAATGAGAATACGCAATTATAGCTTTCTAACGATCCTGAGTATATCGATAAGCTCAGTAACGTTATTCTCTCACTCCGCTATGGCCGATCCTGATATTAAAATTTTAAGCGGCGAAAGTCAGTTCTCTAATAACATATTAAGTATCAATGCAGATGCGGAGGTAGATCTCGCGAAGGACCCTATAGAAGCATTAGAAAGCGGCGTGCCCCTATTTTTTGATCTGCATATAGAGATACTCCGGAATCGAAAATATATGTGGGACCGGGATTTATTTAAAACAAAATACACTTATTCCCTGCAACGACATACATTAAGTAAAAAGTACGTGCTTAAAAATTTAATCACTGATACCCAACGAGCACATGATTCTATAACCGCAGCATTGCAAAACCTGGGTCAGGTAAGAAAACTCGCTGTTATAGACTTGGAGGAAATAACAAATAGAAAAAATTTAGTTATTGCTATCCAGCTTGAACTAAAGATAAGTGCTCTACCCGCACCTATGATGCCGTTAGCATATGTTTCTCCACAATGGCATATTTCTAGTCAAAAATATAAGTGGGAATTAGACTTGTGAGGATAAGAAATACTGCTTCATTTCTAGTTACTCTGCTCATTCTATCCTTACTAGGATCACTCATCTTAATGAGTAGTGCTATCCAGAATTCTGGCCAATTTGGAGCACTTTACCCCGCACTTTTATTATCTAATAGTATCGGAATATTAGTCCTAATGATTCTAATCGGCGCTAATATATTTACGCTCTTAAAGCAATTAAGGGCTAAAGAAGCAGGAGCTCGTCTTACCCTAAGGATGGTGATAATTTTCACAGTTCTAGCAGTGGTACCTGTAACAATTGTGTACTCATTTTCACTCGACTTCTTAAAAAAGGGTGTAGACAGCTGGTTCGATCTTCAGGTGTCAGACGCCCTCTCTGACTCACTCGAATTAAGTAGAGAATCTCTAGAACTCAGGACACGACAGCTGCTAAGACAGACCGAGAAAATCGCAGAGGAGATGTCACGTCAGTCAACTGAGTCGAGCGCCCTAAATTTAGATGCACTAAAGAGCCCCTCCGCGCTTTTAAATACCCAACATATCCCTAATCCGAGTCGACTCGATCAAATGCGTTCACAAAACGGAGCTGAAGAACTTATTATAATGAGCGGTGACGCTCTCGTAATATCCAGCAGTGAGAAAAGCGACCCGGTACCTAGCCTGCCTTCCGAGGCGATCCAATCTCAAGTTATGCAGGGCCAAAGTTATATAGGACTAAACCCGAGTCAGAGCGGCGATTTGTTCGTAAGAATAGCGGTCAAACTTAATGTTAATCAAAACTCACCATCTCAATATTTTCTCCACGCGATATACCCATTCCCAAGTAGAATCAATAGCCTTACCGATAGGGTAGAAACAGCGTATGCACAATATAATGAGCTCTCTTATCTTAGAGAGAAACTGACACTTAGCTTTGCTATGACGTTAACTCTTGTGCTACTTTTTAGCATAGCGGCAGCGGTATGGGCCGCCTTCGATTCTGCCCGAAGAATCTCAGCCCCAATTCGGGATTTGGCTGCAGGAACTGCAGCTATAGCACGCGGTGATTACACAAAAAGCTTACCCGTACAAAGCAATGATGAAATTGGATTTCTTGTAAGCTCATTCAACTCTATGACAAATCGTATTGCGCGCGCCAGAAATCAGGTCGAAATGCAAAGAGAGTATCTTGACACTCTACTAAGTCAACTTTCTTCCGGTGTTATGGCGTTAACAAATGAAAATATCATCACCACCCTTAATCCCGCCGCCGTCAAGCTACTCGACTTGCAGCAAGTTGATTATAAAGGCGGGACAATAAAGTCGTTAATTAGAAACAATACCCACTTAAATATCTTAGAAAAAGAACTCATCCCGTTAATAAGCGATAGTTGTGAGGATTGGCAAACTCAAAGTACGATCTTAGCAGCAGAAGGCAGTAGAGAACTGATTTTTAAGGGAACGAAGCTTAAGAGTGACGAGAGGGTCCCACAAGATAGTCTAGTTATAGTTATCGAAGACGTAACGGCAATAATACAAGGGCAAAGAGATGCAGCTTGGTCAGAAGTAGCAAGACGTTTAGCACACGAGATTAAAAACCCTCTAACACCGATACAACTTGCTACTGAGCGACTTCGACTGAAATACCTAACTAAATTAGGGGAGACTGATAGCGAATTACTGGAGCGTTTGACACGCACAATTATCCAGCAAGTAGAAACTATGAAGACAATGGTAAACTCCTTCTCGGAATACGCAAATGTTCCTGTAATTAGACGCGAGAAGGTAGATTTAGGACACCTAATTGAAGATATATTAGATTTTTTCAAAACTGCGTACCCTAAGGCTACAATTGAACTCGAAATTATGAAAGGAATCCCCCAGATGAACGCGGACCCACTAAGGCTCCGCCAAGTATTTAATAACCTCATAAAAAATGCACTCGAGGCAACCTCAGAAATTGATAGAGGTCATATCATCGTCAGTGTAAGAGCAGTAGAATACATACAGTCTAACTATTTCGAGATACTAATCGCTGATTACGGAACGGGAATACCTGATGACCTGATACCTTCAATCTTTGAACCATACGTTACCAACAAAAATAAAGGTAACGGACTAGGCTTAGCGATTGTCAAAAAAATAGTAGAGGAGCATCATGGAGTCGTCTCATTAAAAAATAAGACTGATCAAGGAGTTTTAGTGACAATGCGCTTCCCGATAGTAGAATCTATAAGTGCCCTAGAGGTAACTGAGTAGTATGGGCCTAGGACATATTTTAGTAGTTGATGATGAACCAGATATTCGAGGACTCCTAAAAGAGATTCTGGAAGATGAAGGATACGAGGTCTCGGTTGCGGAAAATGCGTTGCAGGCCAGTGATTTTCGTAGAAAAAGAAGACCTGACTTAATCCTACTTGACATTTGGATGCCTGATACTGACGGCATTACGCTACTAAAACGATGGTCACAAGAACCAGGAATGCAAGCGCCCGTCGTCATGATGTCTGGCCATGGTACTGTCGATACGGCGGTGGAAGCTACTCAGCTTGGAGCGTACGACTTTATCGAAAAGCCTTTGTCGATAGCTAAAATTATGGTGACCGTAAAGCGAACAATAGAAGCAGCTAAGCTGATCTCCGAAAATATAGGTCTGAGAAAAAGATGGGAAGACACTAATGAACCTATAGGCTCCAGTGAGAGTATACGAGCCTTAAAAGCCGATGCGCTTCGCATTGCAAACCACAAAACTAGCGTGTTTCTAACTGGAGAATCTGGAACTGGAAAAGAAACTTTGGCTCGTTTCATCCATCAAAATAGTCCTAGATCATCGGGGAGATTCGTAGGTCTAAATGTGGCGGCCTTAGCGAGAGATAATCCGGAGGAAGAATTTTTTGGTAGCGAAAAAAATGAGCAAATCAGATTTGGTTCTCTGGAGTTAGCGAATGGCGGTACATTGTTTCTCAAGGGTATTTCAGATATGGATCTAAGCAGTCAAGCTAGGTTATTGAACGCCCTAGAGAATCAAGCCTTCCTGAGACTAGGAGGCCAAAAGACGGTAGATGTAGATATCCGTATAATCGCAAGTACCAGTAAAGATCTTAAAGATAAGGTAACTCGAGGAGAGTTTCGTGAAGATTTATTTTATCACTTGAATGTCTTGCCACTTAATGTGCCCCCATTGCGAGATAGGAAGATCGATATACCACTACTTCTCGAACATTTTTTAAGCTACTTCAACGAATATGAAAATTTACCGGTGCGCAAATTTTCTAGCGAAGCTACAGAGATTTTTAAAAATTATAAATGGCCTGGCAATATCAGAGAATTAAAAAATTTAGTCCAACGTTTATTAATATTGGGTAACGAGACATCTGTTGATGCAAGCGAGATAGAAATGATGCTAGATAGCAAACAAAAGAAATCCGACAAGACTGTCGGGTTTGATTTTAACATCCCATTAAGAGAAGCTAGGGAGAATTTTGAAAAAAGCTACATTGAGCATCAAATGGCTAAATTTAATTACAGCGTAAGTCAAGTCTCCGCTAATATTGGAATTGAAAGAACTCATCTTTACAGAAAATTAAGAGCGTTAGGTATTGATCCAAAGCAACTGAAAGAAAATAAGCGGCCGTGAAAATAATAATTCTAGGGGCAGGACAAGTCGGATCATCCTTAGCGGCAAACCTTTGCAGCGAACCCAACGATATAACCGTAGTCGATCAAAACCCCTTGGTGCTTCAACATCTCCAAGATCGGTATGATCTAAGAACAGTTGTTGGACATGGCTCGCACCCTGAGGTATTAGCACAAGCAGGCGCCAAAGACGCTGACATGATTATTGCTATAACAAATAGCGATGAAACTAATATAGTAGCGTGTCAAATTGCGTACACTCTATTCGGGACTCCGACAAAAATTGCTCGTGTTAGGGCGAACCAGTACCAAAAAGAAAAACAACTCTTCGGGGACGATGCCTTCCCTATAGACGTCATAATAAGTCCTGAAAAAGAGGTTACAGCGTATATAAAAAATCTAATAGAGTTTCCTGGATCCTTGCAGGTACTGGACTTTGCGGAAGGGAAAGTACAGTTAGTAGCTGCCAGAGCTTTCTATGGAGGGCCTTTGGTAGGTCACCGACTAGCCGAACTTCCCCAACAGTTACGAGGTATCGATACAAGAATCGCGGCAATATTCCGACGAAATGATGTAATTATCCCAACTGGTGAAACTGTAATCGAGGCAGGTGACGACGTTTTTTTTATCGCAGCGCCCAAACATATTAAAGCGGTTATGAGTGAATTCAGAAAGCTAGATGGACCCCATCGTAATGTCATAATCGCCGGTGGCGGAAATATTGGACGCCAACTGGCCATGGCGCTCGAAAATACATGCAGCATAAAGATAATAGAAAGTAATGCAGCACGCGCGAACGACATCACCGAGGATTTCAAGCATGCATTTGTGCTACTAGGTGACGCGGCAGACGAAGACCTCTTGAGAGAAGAAAACATTGAAAATACAGACGTTTTCTGTGCCTTAACCAACGCCGACGAGGCCAATATAATATCATCGATGTTGGCAAAACGTCTGGGAGCTAAAACGGTCATGTCTCTAATAAATAGGGCGGCTTACGTCGACCTAGTACAAAGAGACAGCATTGACATCGCCATCTCGCCCCAACAAGCAACTATTGGGAGCTTGCTGGCTCATATAAGGCAGGGTGATGTCGTAAAAGTACACTCTCTTCGGAGGGGGGCTGCCGAAGCCATGGAAGCCGTCGCGCACGGCGATGCCCGCTCCAGTCAGGTAATAGGTAAACAAGTAGACGATATAAATTTACCTTCGGGCGTTGTCATCGGTGCAATTGTCCGAAAAGATGATGTGATAATGGTACATCACGACACAGTTATAAAGCCTGAGGATCACGTAATTCTAGTGGTCACCGATAAAAGGCAAGTTAGTGATGTCGAAAAATTGTTCCAAGTGAACACGACATCCGCGTAGAAAATATGCGCCTCAAAATAATACAAAAAGTCTTAGGACTACTTCTCGCGCTTTTCAGTATCACTATCCTTCCGTCTTTAATAGTATCAATAGTTCTCGCAGATGGCGCCCATAATGCATTTCTAATCGCTATAACAGTCACTCTAGTTGCAGGAGCGCTAATGTGGCTCCCCGTAAAAGATTTTTCGGGTGAACTTCGTCTAAGGGACGGGTTCATCATAGTGGTTCTTTTTTGGCTAGTACTTGGCCTGTGCGGATCAATTCCGTTTCTCGCAGTTCAGGATCCGAAAATGTCCATAATCGACTCAATTTTTGAATCGATATCAGGGCTAACCACAACAGGAGCTACTGTCCTTAAAGATATAGACGGAGTCGTTCCATCGCTTCTTTTTTATAGGCAATTCCTCCAGTGGCTCGGGGGTATGGGAATTATAGTGCTAGCCGTCGCGGTACTACCAATGCTTGGGGTTGGTGGAATGCAATTATACCGAGCTGAAACACCTGGGCCGATGAAAGAATCAAAACTAACGCCACGGATAAAGGAGACTGCCAAAATGCTTTGGTATATTTACCTTAGCCTGACTATCTGTTGCGCAGTTGCGTATTACGCGGCGGGGATGTCTTTTTTCGATGCAGTCGCCCACAGTTTTTCGACTGTCGCGATTGGAGGGTTCTCTACTCACAACATGAGCATTGGTTATTTCGATAATGCGATGATCGAGCTTGTCGCTATAGTTTTCATGTTTGTCGCAGGCGTTAATTTCACACTACATTTTCTTTCATGGCGACAGAAATCAATCAATCATTACCTAAAAGATAGTGAGTTCGTGACGTATACGAGTATCCTTATACTAGCATTTTTGGTATGTTCAATCGGCCTGTTCAGCCTCTCTGGCGCTGATACCGATATATCAGCAATAATTAGGAAGAGTCTATTCCAAACAATCTCGATGGGAACTACTGCAGGTTTCAGCACGGATCAATTTCAACAATGGCCCCTATTCTTTCCGTTAATTTTAATCTTTTTGAGCTTTGTTGGTGGTTGCGCAGGTTCAACTGGCGGAGGTATCAAAGTAGTTCGCTGCTTACTACTCTATAAACAAGGCATCCGTGAAATTCAGCGACTCATACATCCTAATGCTGTTCTTAAAATCAGGATGGGCAATAGAGCGGTAAGCAGTCGTGTTATTGAGGCAGTCTGGGGTTTTTTTGCAGCCTATGTGGTAGTCTTCATACTGCTTATGCTCGCTTTGATGGTCACCGGATTGGACCCAATCACCTCATTTTCAGCGGTGGCAGCCTGCCTAAACAATCTTGGCCCTGGACTTGGATCAGTTGCCGAACACTATGGGGACATTTCAGCAACAGCGAAATCACTTCTTTGTCTTGCAATGCTCCTTGGCCGTTTAGAGATTTTTACACTTCTCGTAATACTGACTCCTTCTTTTTGGAGAGCCTAAGTTAATCGAACAGCTCGAGTTTACCAGTAATCTCTGACACCGAGGAAAAATCGTGACGTCCCATGTATTCAGCAATCCCTTGATTCACATCTTTACACATCAAAGGATCGTAAAACAGACCAGTTCCAATGCCTACCGCGCTTGCTCCTGCCAATAAGAACTCGATGGCATCAGATGCCGATATGATTCCCCCTTGGCCTATAATTGGGACTCTGTGTTCGCGGGACACTTGATAAACCTCGTGAACTTTAAGAAGAGCCAACGGTTTTATGGCTGGACCTGACATGCCTCCTTGATTGTTAGCGATCACTGGGTTCTTTTTTTCAATATCAATGGCCATACCCATTACTGTATTAATAACAGATAATGCATCAGTACCTGCCTCAATACACCGTTTCGCATTTTCGCCAATACTAGTTTGATTCGGTGATAACTTTGTTATGATGGGCTTGTCAGTAGCCGCCCGACATACCTCTACAACCCGAGCAGATGTATCTGGATCGTTCCCAAAAGCTACACCTCCTTCCTTAACGTTGGGGCAAGAAATATTGATCTCTATTGCGTCTATCGCCGAATTGTTAAATATTCTTGTCACAGCAGCATATTCTTCAATTGTTGATCCTGAAACATTCGCAATAAAGGCTGTTTCACTTAAATCTAATTGCGGTAATATATTTTCCACAACGTACTTTGCCCCAGGATTCTGGAGTCCAATCGCGTTTAACATACCGCTATCCGTCTCATAAATTCTCTGTGGTCTATTTCCGACACGAGGCTCGAGAGTCGTTCCTTTTAAACAGATCGCGCCCACGTCTCTGTTGGAGAACCCCTCTACGCGTGTATACTCTTCTCCAAATCCAACGCACCCAGAAAGCAGAACAAGTGGCGAACTAAGGCGCAATCCACAGAAATCCATAGAAAGCTGCTCTTTTTTGGAATCGTTTATTTTCATATTTTTTTCGCCTTATGGAGCAAAACATTGTTCGAAGTAGTGCTTTACGAACCAGAAATACCTCCGAACACTGGAAACATTATACGCCTTTGCGCTAATACGGGCTCTCGTCTTCATCTAATAAAGCCAATAGGCTTCGACATAAGCGATAAAAAACTAAAAAGAGCAAGTCTAGACTACAGTGAATACGTGAATCTTCAAGTGCATGAATCATTCGATCAATTTCTAGGAAAATTTTCAATGACTAATGTTTTCAGTATATCAACTAGAGGCAAATTAATGGTAAATGAGGCGCAATTTACGGAAAAAAGTATCTTACTTTTTGGCCCTGAAACTAGAGGCCTTCCTCAATCACTTCTAGACACGATGGACACAAAAAAAATACTTAGAATTCCAATGGTTAACGAAAGCCGAAGTCTAAACCTATCTAACGCCGTAGCAATAACTATTTACGAAGCATGGAGGCAAAATAACTTTCACCAACCACCAAAATAGAATAAATCTTTTTCAATCATGTTCTGAGACTAGTTCTCGCGCCAGTAGTTCGCGTACCGCTTCTTCCGGCGAACTGTCACCATTCAAAATTGCTGCAACTTGAGAAATAAGCGGTAGTTCTATCCCCAGTCTTATGCCCATATCATAAACCGCTAACGCCGTGGATACGCCTTCCACTAGCTCACCAACCTCATTTTTCGCGCTTTCAACCGAGCCGACTCTGGCCAAAGCCTTCCCGAACCTGCGGTTTCTAGACTGGTCATCAGTACAAGTCAGAACCAGATCACCCATACCTGACAATCCCATAAAAGTTAGAGGGTCGGCGCCTACCGCCTCGCCAAACCTAGCTATTTCACCAAGCCCCCTAGTGATTAGAGCAGCCCTCGCATTACTTCCTAAACCCATACCATCAGATATACCAGCAGCAATTGCTATAATATTCTTTAGCGCACCCCCAACTTCTACTCCTATAATATCCCCCGTTGCATATGGCCTAAAGCGATCTCCAGACATCATTCCACTAATCACTTTAGCAATATCGCCATTACTTCCGCCAACAGCAACCGCCGCAGGTTTTTCATCAAACACCTCGGACGCGAAATTCGGTCCAGAAATTTGCGCAAATGGAACCGATGCCCCGAAGACGTCACTGGCTATCTGGTGGGCAAGCGCGTTGGACTCTAATTCCAATCCTTTGCTTGCACAAACCACTCCACTAAACTGCACTCCACTCTCATGAATCGTCACCATCGCGCTTCGCAGTCTCTGAAACGGTACGACAAAAATAATATAGTCGATGCTTAACTCGTTTCCCAGTTGGGGAACTAACTCTATACCCGAGTCTAATTTTTTACCTCCAAAAAATTTTGGATGAGAGCCCGAACACTGGATCGAATTAATAGTGCTCCTATCTCGATCCCAAAGAAGTGTCTCATTCCCTCCTCGCGCGAATACTGACGCAATAGCCGTGCCCCATGCTCCCGCTCCGACCACCATTACGGAAAAAGACTTAGTCATGACTACCATCCTCGCGCAAGCTTCATCACGACTCTTTCAAAGGGTAATTAGAAGCTTTCCAAGCATTTAACCCACCTTTTAATATTAGAGCATCTGTGACACCATGTTTTCTAAGCTCTTTGACAGCCGCGTTACTCAAGTTTCCCGCGTCACAACAGGCAATGACTCGTTTCTTCTTAAGTTTCTTGAGTTGCGCGCCTGAACTCATAATGTCTGCCAACGGTAAATTGATCGCGTTACCAATATGTCCTTTTTTAAACTGATCGACAGACCTAACGTCAACAATTGAACACTCTCCTCTATTAACCGCTATTATTGCATCACCAGGCGTGAAGCTAGGCACCTGGTTGAGGAAGCTGGACAGTAGCAAACTGGACATTACGCAAAATAAAGTTACTAATATCCAATGATTAATGACAAATTCAGATAGTTGTTCCATATTGAGCCAAATATATTATTAAGCCCATAAGTGTAGGGAATGTAATGCGGGCGCGCCACAAAATTTTGCTATAATAGAAATAATATGTATAAAAACTTCAATCGGTAGTTGCATCTAAGAATGTCAAAAACGGTACATCCAACACTACTTGTAATCCTTGACGGATGGGGCCACAGGGAGGCTGCCGATAATAATGCTATTAGCTGTGCGGCTACCCCGGTATGGGACCAACTATGGAAATCTGAGGCACGTACGCTCCTAGCGTGTTCCGGGGAAGATGTTGGCCTACCAGCAGGTCAAATGGGAAATTCCGAAGTTGGCCATATGCATATGGGCGCAGGGCGGCTACTAGACCAAGATCTATCTCGTATAAACAATGCAATCCAAAACGGAACGTTCGATCAGAATACTGTGCTAGCCAACTCTCTTAGGGATTTGACGTATCGAAAGAAAAAACTGCATATCATTGGTTTACTTTCTAATGGGGGTGTCCATAGTCATCAGGATCATATCCTCGCTCTAAGTAAAGCCGCATCAGAAAAAGGCGTCAAAGAAATAATCCTACATTTGAGTCTCGATGGTCGAGACACGCCTCCAAAAAGTGCCCGGTCTTATATTGAAAATATAGAAGGTCATCTTTCCAACATACCCGAAGCCAGAATAGGATCACTTATTGGTCGGTTTTACTCAATGGACCGAAATGCTAATTGGGATAGAACAGAAGAAGCGTATAATTTAATCAATGAAGGTATAGGAAAGTTTAGTGAACGTGCCGCTACTGATGCGATCACAGAAGCTTATCGCCGTGGCGAAAGTGATGAATTTGTTTCGCCAACCTTAATCTGCGAAACGGAAAAATCGAGCGTGCAGGTAGATCCGGAAGATTTAGTAATTTTTTCTAACTTTAGAGCCGATAGAGCCCGACAACTTACAGAGGCCTTCAGCCAAGAGAGCTTTGAAGGGTTCACGCGAAAAAGCCGAATAAATGCTCAAAATTTCGTGACGATGACCGAGTACAAAAAGAATTTTAATCTTCCCGTATTGTATAAACCGGTTGAGCTAACTAATTCTCTAGGGACTGTAATTTCCAATCACGGGCTCAAACAACTGCGAATAGCTGAAACTGAAAAATATGCCCACGTAACTTTTTTCTTTAACGGGGGACTTGAAGTGCCCGCGACAGGTGAAGATCGTATTCTAGTGCCGTCACCTAACGTAACTACCTATGATGAAAAGCCCGAGATGTCGGCGCATGAAGTCACCGAAAAATTAATTGAAGCGATAATTAGCGAGAAATATGATGCTATCATATGCAATTACGCAAATGCTGATATGGTGGGGCACACCGGTAATTTTCCCGCAGCCATAAAAGCAGTAGAAGCACTTGACGAGTGCTTAGGGAAAGTACTGGCAACAAGCAAAACATACAATGTCGATGTGCTGATCACTGCAGATCATGGGAATGTAGAACAAATGACAAGTGAAGGCTCGGATGTTCCTCACACAGCGCATACAAACAACTTGGTGCCGGCCGTCTATGTAGGTACTCGCAAAGCACAAGTACAGAAAGGAAGCCTAGTTGACATCGCACCTACGGTGCTATCGCTTATGACTATACCTATTCCAGAAGAAATGACTGGTTCGACATTTATTGAACTTGAGTAAAAGCCTAGTAAGATTATCTCGCTCTTGTTAACGCCTAATCAGCGCCTCCCAAACGTCGCAATCGTCAACACCAAAACACCACAACCGCCAACAAAAATATTGAAGAGAGAAATAGAGCCAGAGATATTTTCAAACCCAACTCCAAAACTATGTAAGATCATGGCAGACAGTACAAGACACGCTCCAACAACAGCAAAAGTGAGTTTTTTACGTAACAACCGAATTTCGTTCTTTATCGTCTTTAGACTTGAATCGTAAGTATTAATCTGTAAACGACCAGCCCTAGCCTGCTCTAGTAGGTCGAAAATAGCGGTAGGTACTTCTGGCAACTGCGTCACCCAACGCTGAGAATTTTCCTCTAAAGAATTTATAATACTCTTAAGTCCTATCCTCTCGCGCATGAAGTTTTCTAGCGAGGGCTTGGCAGCATTCCATAGGTCCAGTTCGGGATAAAGTTCACGTCCAATGCCCTCGATATTAACTAGAGTTTTCTGTAACAGAAGTAATTGGGGTAGGACCTCCATATCAAAACGTTGCGCTGTCTGAAATAAGCGTAATAATAAGTCACCAACTGAGACGTCTTTCAGTGGCCTATCAAATATAGGCTCGCAGACTGCTCTAATAGCAAATTCGAATTCCTCTACCCTAGTTGAAGAAGGTACCCAACCTGACTCCACGTGTAACTGGGCCACCCGGCGGTAATCCTTCGCCAAAAATGCCGAAAAATTTTCTGCTAGATACCTCTGATCAAAGTCACTTAGCGAACCCATTATCCCGAAGTCTACGAGTGCGACCTTACTATTGCGCTTGCCTTCATCAGCTATAACAAACATATTTCCTGGATGAACGTCAGCGTGAAAAAAGTTATCTCGAAATACCTGACTGAAAAACAATTCAATGCCCTGTTCCGCTAAAGTTTTCAAGTCTACGCCGGCCGAAAGCAGTTTATCCCTGTTACTAATATTTAACCCATCTACTCTTTCCATAACTAAAACATCATGACGTGTTAACGGCCAATAAATCTGGGGGACATATAAGATATCTGAGTTCTCATGATTCCGTCTGAGTTGAGAAGCGTTTGCGGCTTCTCGCATCATATCAAGTTCATCTAAAATAGTTTTCTCAAACTCACTCACTATCAAGCTTAACTTCAATTGTTTGCCTAAACCCCAGTAACGCTCGCCGATCGTAGCTATGGCGTGCATTAACGAAATGTCTTGTCGTATGGTCTTTAGTAGGTTTGGTCTAACAATTTTGACAATAACCTGAGTACCATCCAGAAGCTGTGCAGCATGTACTTGCGCTATTGATGCTGATGCAAGTGGTTCTCTGTCAAATTCTAGAAATAGATCGGCTAATTTCTTATCGTGCGCAACTTCTACGATACGAACTGCTTCCTCCCCTGGAAAAGCTGCCACGTTATCTTGCAAATTTCGCAATTCTATCGCAATGTCATCTGGAATCAGATCTCGTCTTGTGGATAATATTTGCCCAAACTTCACAAAAATCGGGCCTAGCTCTTCTAAAACCAAACGAATCCGTTCACCCCGAGGTTTATATGTCCTGCCTAACCAATTCCAAGGTAGTAAATACCTGACCAACTTTATAGGTGTCAGGTAGGGGGTAGACAGAATCAGCTCATCAAATCCGTGACGAATTAAAACACGCTGTATCCCCATGATTCGATATATTTGACTTATTTTCATCTAACTCAATCCAACTGCCTAATGGCGATATTCATACGAGATTCAAAATTCTCTAATTGATCGCAAAGATTCGATATATCGCTCTTTAAATCTCCAAACTCTGTTCTCTTGGCTACTAAAGTAGACTCGTACCGCAAATAATCGATTACATCATCTTCCATCTTCTCGCAATTTTTAATCATTCCTGAAGAACCTGAAGAAATAAACAAATATATTTGATGAGCAAGAACAGGGTTCAAAAACCGAGATAATGTACTTTCGAGGTCAATTTGCAAGTTTGAGAATAATGACTGGATCTTTTGTGCAACCCCTAGATCACCCTGCACATTAACCGTCCCGGATGCCAGCGGCACGCTATCTACATGCGCCTTCAAGAGCACAAAAAAATCAGCGATCTTTCCAGTAACAGTAACATCTGGCTCTCTGGTATTTGCGAATCCCAAAGCTATTTGACCATTTCTAAAAGTTATTTCTATTAACAACCCAAGAGGATCTACTAGGACGTGCAGACAACTATTATTAAGAGCAGCAATAACTTCGTCAGAACTTTGATCCATATCAAGACACTTTTGCAAAAGTTTCGAGATTTGACTGGAAACAGAACTTTCAATTTCAATCATTGAACTAGAGTCTCAGTTAGACCTTCCAACCGACGTGGACCGCGACTACACCACCCATTAAGTTATAGTGTTTAACCTCACTAAATCCTGACCTTATAAGCATAAAATCAAGCGCATCTTGATCAGGATGTACTTCTATTGACTCGCCCAAATACTTATAGCTCTCTGAATCTCCCACCACTAGCTTACCCAAGACAGGCAGAACACGTAAGGTGTATAGTCGGTGTAATTTTCGCATCATTGGAGGCTTCACTCGCGAAAAATCTAATATCACAAGCTTGCCATTGGGAGCCAAAACGCGGAAAATTTCAGTCAACGCAGCATCTTTTCGATTCATATTTCGTAACCCAAAGCTAACGATTGAACGATTAAAAAAACCACTTTGATACGGCAAATTTTCGCCATCTGACTGAATATATTTCAAAGACCTATGCAGTCCTTTATCAAGCATTCGATCTCGTCCTTTTGACAACATATCATAGTTAATATCGTTGCAATGAACTTCTAGATTTTCTAAGCCAACCCGTAGCAATCGGTGGGAAATGTCCGCCGTACCTGCCGCAAGATCTAATACTTTTTGATTTGCCTCAATTTCAAGCATTGCTACCGCGTAGGTCTTCCACCACCGATGAAAACCCAATGACATCACGTCATTCATCAAATCATACTTAGCCGAGACGGAATTAAATACATCTCGGACACGCCTAGCTTTCTCGTGAAAAGATACTTGCTCAAACCCGAACGATCCTTCGTCAGTATCGCGGGGTCTTTTAATACTATCTCCGTCTCCGGTCATGTGATCTTTCTCACATGCCCAGCCGCATCGAGAGCATTTAAATAATTTGTCCAATATAAGTCCATCTTAGACCCTAACTCGTAAAGGTAATCCCAAGTATATAATCCCGTATCGTGTCCATCCGCGAAAATTAATCTGATCGCGTAGTTACCTATCGGCTCAATCTCAGTGATTTCTGCGTCCTCCTTTCCAATCTGTAGCACCGCCTGACTAGGACTATGTCCTTTAACATCAGCAGAAGGAGAGAACACTCTCAAAAACTCGCAAGATAATTGGAATTTTTCACTTGTATCAAAAGTGACAACTAGTAGACGCGATTTTTTTCGCAGTTCGATATTTGTAGGATAATATTTAGACATAACCTAAAGAATGTACTTCGATAGATCAGAGTCACCGACCAAATGCCCGATATGAGTTTGCACGTAATCAACATCAACCAAAATGCTTTGTCCGCCCATATCATTCGCGGTATAGGATACGGCTTCTAGCAACTTTTCCATCACCGTGTAAAGACGCCGCGCGCCTATATTTTCACTTTTTTCATTTATATCATGAGCGAACCAAGCTATTTTTTCTACAGCATCGTCCGAAAAACTTAGGTCGACATTTTCAGTAGCGAGTAGTGCGGTATATTGACGACATAACGAAGCATCCGGCTCGGTCAATATTCTTACAAAGTCACCTACATTTAATGTTTTGAGTTCCACTCTATTGGGGAGCCTTCCCTGCAATTCAGGGATGAGATCGGATGGCTTAGAAAAATGAAATGCTCCGGAGGCAATGAAAAGAATATGATCTGTTTTCACCGGTCCGTATTTTGTGGTCACTGTGGAACCTTCAACTAGCGGCAACAAGTCGCGCTGAACTCCCTCTCTGGAAATATCTGGGCCAGAGGCATCTGAACGCCGTGCCACCTTGTCAATTTCATCAATAAAAACTATTCCATTTTGTTCTAACTTGGTAATTGCCGAAACCCTGATCTCTTCCTCGTTTATTAGTTTACCGGCTTCTTCTTCCACTAGGATCTTGCGGGCCGCGGCTATAGTCATTCGCCTCGCTTGACTTTTCCCTGAGCCGATACTCTGGAATATTCCTTCTAGCTGAGATGTCATCTCCTCCATCCCTGGGGGAGTCATGATTTCCATACCAACCTTTGGGGTGGCAACTTCTAGCTCTATTTCTCTATCTTCAACCTTTCCCTCTCGCAGCATTTTTCTAAACTTCTGCCTAGTATCGGAACTAACAGAATCACTATCAGTCTTGTCGCCCACCATTTGAGAAGGCAATAGAGCGTCTAATATTCTCTCTTCAACAGCATCTAGTGCTTTTGTATGCACGCCCTTAATGGCCTCTTTCCGAACTAGATCCACCGCAATTTCTGATAAATCTCTAATTATCGACTCAACATCTCTACCCACGTATCCAACTTCAGTGAACTTAGTAGCCTCTATTTTAATAAATGGCGCATCTACGAGTTTCGCTAGTCTCCGAGCGATCTCAGTCTTGCCAACTCCAGTCGACCCAATCATTAAAATATTTTTAGGTGTGATTTCTTCTCGCAAGCTTTCGTCAACTTGCATACGACGCCACCTACTGCGTAAAGCAATGGCTACTGCGCGCTTGGCGTCTTCTTGCCCAACTATGTGCTTATCCAGATGAGTTACGATTTCTTGGGGTGAAAGATTCTTTTTTTGATCCAAAATTACTTCCCAATGCTTAAACTTTCTAAAACAAGGCGATCATTTGTATACACACAAATCTCACCAGCAATTAATAAAGAACGCCGCACAATAGCCTCCGCTTCAAGACTCGTCTCAGTGAGTAGTGCTTGAGCAGACGCGCGGGCATAAGAGCCTCCAGAACCTATAGCTAAAATGTCATTTTCCGGCTCGATTACGTCACCCGTACCACTAACGATCAGAGAGTGCTCAGTGTCAGCTACTATTAACATAGCCTCAAGACGCCTCAACATTCTGTCAGTGCGCCAATCTTTCGCCAACTCAACAGAAGCTCGCATCAAATTCCCACTGTGTGCCTCCAATTTAGATTCAAATCGCTCGAATAAGGTAAATGCATCTGCTGTCCCTCCGGCAAAGCCCGCGAGCACTTTATCTTGGTACAACCTTCTAACCTTACGCGCATTACCTTTCAAAACTGTGTCACCCATGGACACTTGACCATCACCACCAACCACCACAGATGCCCCTCTGCGGACACTTAAAATAGTAGTCCCGTGAAACATAGTCAATTTAACTCCCAGATCAAAACGAATTATTATACACCAACTAGTACAAACCCTGAGTCCTTCTAGCAGTCAGCTGCTGCGTCTCTTAGCTCTGGGGTGTGACGCATCATAAACATTTGCTAGATGTTGAAAATCTAAGTGCGTGTAAACCTGCGTGGTACTGATATTAGAATGACCCAATAGCTCTTGGACAGCCCTCAGATCACCCGACGATTCAAGCATATGACTCGCAAAAGAATGTCGCAGCATATGTGGATGTACACTTTCATCTGACCCAAACTTTTTGGCCCAGCGCCTCAAACGCAGCTGTATGTTGCGAGAAGTCATACGACGGCCGTTATGAGTTAAAAAGCATGCTACTTCATCCACAGATGTTTGGAACGTTGCGCGCACCGAAAACCATATAGCAATCGCGCCAAGAGCCAACCTACCGATAGGCACTACCCTCTGTTTGTTCCCTTTACCAAGAACTCTTATTTCCTGCGCTGCCAAATCAACATCTGCGATATCTGTAGAGACTAGTTCGGACACTCTCAACCCACTAGAATATAAAAGTTCCCACATCGCTAGATCACGCTTATCGTAAATCGAGTTTCCATCCCCACGAAGTAGAGAATTCATTTGATCAACATCCAGTACCCGAGGAAGTCGCTGACGGTTTTTCGGCACATTGATTCCTACAACAGGATTTTCGGCAACGATCCCAGTTTTGAGCAAATACCGAAACCATGCTTTCACTGCAGAAACACGCCTGGCAATAGTTCTGCCGCTCAGTCCTTGTTTATGACAAGTGGCGGCATACTTCTGCACCCACTTAGAGTTCACTTCGTTCAGCCTGAGAATATTTTCTTTACTTAGATACTCAACAAATGATTTTATATCTCTCTGATACGAGACTACAGTATTAAAAGACTTAGTCGCAATACTATCGATAAAATCTTTTCTCTCGTGAAAAAAAATATCTCTGTTTTCAGTCATTTAATTCCGACACGCTAGCATCAAGCACCCGATTAATAATTAAAACTAAGACTTGCCCCAGATATTCCAAAAAATCACTTGCCATACCAGCTTCGTACCGAGATGGATCATCAGAGACTATTACGACTGAACCGTGCCAACTAGAGCCAATCATAGGCAAAATAACCGCAGAATTCTCCTCCTGCCCAGGGCCAAACAAAATCTGTCGTTGCTCGCCACTAATAGGTCCCAGAGCCGGCTGCCTTCCCTTACCCAATAGACCTAAGGTCGTCAAATCGCCTATCTTTACACGCCCAAAAAAGTCCGTAGTTGCACCGTCCATAAACACAAATACACCGGCCTCAGCGGCAGAAAATTCATCAATAACAAACCGCTCGAATGCCACCAAACAGTCATGAACAGTCGTAGTTTTTAGCAGACTTAATATTATAGCTCGAACCTTTTCGCTAAGTCTTTGATTCACTTCAGCTCGCTCAATCAAACTAACTAATTGGTTTTCCAAGGTAGTGTACTTTTTACGTAGCGCCGAAACCTGACGTTCAGCTAGCGAGACTACCGACCCGTTTTTTTGGGGAATGAGTATTGCTTCTAAAACTTCTATATTACGCTCGAAAAATAGCGGTGTAGTGCTAAGATATTCCAAAACACTCTCTTCACTGATATCTTGCCGCGATTGACGATCCTTGATTTTCATAGCGCTATAACGCCTTCAAAGACAAATTGAGCTGGACCAGTCATGTAAATCTCGCTACCTAGTTCACCGTTCCATTCGATATCTAAATGACCACCCGGTAGTATCACATCAATTTTCCCGGGCGCCAAATCACCCCAAAGAATACCTACCACCGCCGCTGCACAAGCACCCGTTCCACAGGCTGGGGTCTCCCCCACTCCCCTCTCATAAACTCTCAGATGTATACAAGTATCCGAAACAACTTCCATAAAACCAACATTAACTCCGTTGGAAAAAATACCAGATGCCTGCATAGCAGCGCCGAGCTCTGAGATACTGACTTCGTTTATCGAGTCTATTTTAATAACCGCATGAGGATTTCCCATTGAGACCGCGCCAAACGCAAGCTGTTTCCCGCTTATTTCCTGGTTATAGTGCTTATCCTGTCGAGCTACCTCAAGTGCGATACTTGTTGGGGAAAAGTCTGGCGGCAGCATCCTCACAGTGACCAGACTATTTTCACTAACAGTCGCATCAATCAATTCATTATCAACCTCAACGATAGTACTCGTCTCGATCTCGCCTTGCAGTTTCAAATACTGAACGACACAGCGCAAACCATTGCCGCACTGTTCGGCACGGGAGCCGTCACTGTTAAAAACTTTATAGCTTGCACTCGCTTCTTGGCTTTTGGGCTGTCCTAAAATTAATATTTGATCGCAACCAATCCCGAGCCTTCTATCAGCCATGAGACTCATATCAAATTTGGCGGTGCAATATGATTCATCTCGACAATCAATCAAGATAAAATCATTACCTAATCCATGCATCTTTGTGAAAGGTATCCGCATACTACTTCCTTAAACGGGGGCAGGGAACTCCTCTGCTAAATGAATAGTTGAAGTAGGGTATGCACATTCGGCTCCCTGCATCTCGATAATTTTCAGGATCTTTACCATAACATCTTGCTTAATTTCGTGAAATAAAACCCAGTCAGTTGTTTTTGTGAAAGTATATACAAAAAAGTCTAAAGATGAGCTTCCAAAGCGATTAAAGTTAACAATTAATGTTTTAGTAGAGTCAATATCAGGATGTTCTAATAGCATCGTTTTTACCTCAGATGAAATAGGTTCCATTAGCGATGCATCCTCGTATCGTATTCCTATCGTTTCAAAAATTCGTCTGTTGGTCATACGCGATGGATTTTCAACGGCTATTTGATTAAACAAGGAATTCGGAATATACAAGGGTCTTTTGTCAAACGTTCTTATAAGCGTCAAGCGCCAACCTATTAGTTCCACTGTACCCTCGATCTCCCTATCCGGAGATCGTATCCAGTCCCCAACGCTAAATGGTCGATCTAAGTAAACCATGAGACCACCAAAAAAGTTTGCTAAAAGATCTTTCGCTGCGAATCCAACGGCTATACCACCAACACCCCCAAAAGCCAGAACCCCAGATATGCTGAACCCTAGCGTCTGCAGTGCTACTAATGTACTGACGATAAAGACCGACAATCGAAGGAGCTTCGCAACAGCATCAGCGGTTGTCCTATCAACTTCCTTGCCACCAGTTTCGCAAGAGACAACATACGACTCCTCAGCCTTATGAATAAAGCGAACCATAAACCACGAAAATATAATAATAACACCGACATCTCTTACTGAATCAACGACCCCAAAAACTGTCTCTGATTCTGCAGATCGAAAAACGGTAAGCCCAAAAGAGACGCCTAAAAGCCAAATAACTGCTCTAACAGGCGCTCTCATTGCTTCCCCAAGGGCATCGTCCCAGTAATTTTCTGTCTTCGCTAACTGAGCATTAATTTTGCGCAAAATTCGACTCTGGGCAAAATCTGCAATGACTGTCAACATCAGGATTACTGTCAGCTGGAAAACCCAAGATTCAGTACTTAGAAAACTATACATCGTGCTCAGAGAAAGGTTGGACATAGCAATAAAATCCTATTTTTGACCCTGATTCCACAACAGGAATCGCGTTAATCTAGGATAATAACATCTAACTATATATTAAAGCATGTTCAAGGAAACTGAATGTCCTTCAACTGGAACTCTTGGAGATAAAGTCGGCTATACGACCTGCGGCACTTTTCCATTGCGAAGTAGCACGCAAAACATCTTGAGATATTTCACAACTAGGCCCGCGAATTGCTTCGAGCGACTTCATACAACTGGGAGTCTCTAACTTTAAGTATTTATCAAGTATTTCAAAAATACCATCCTTATTATTACAAACTATCAAAGCGTCGCACCCTGCGGACAACGCGAGATTCGCACGAGTGAAGTATGAGTTAGAAACAGCCGCACCCTCCATACTGAGATCATCACTAAATATCACACCATTAAACCCTACTTTCTCTCTAAGAATTTTTTGAAGCCAATAATTAGAAAACCCTGCCACAGAAGTATGATCAATAAGCGGGAATATAATGTGGGCAGCCATAAAGCCAGAAATTCCTACTGATGCCATAAACTTAAATGGTATTAAATCCGCCTGATCTATTACGTCCAGCGTCCTATTATCAACTGGCAATTCAATATGAGAGTCGCTCATAACACCGCCGTGCCCTGGAAAATGCTTACCTACTGCGTGCATCCCACAAGCATGCATAGCGGACACATATACTGAAGCTAGGGCGCAGATTACGTCAGGATTCGCATGAAACGATCTATCCCCAATTATTTCACTTTCATTATTAAATATATCTAGAACCGGCGCAAAGCTGACGTCTACGCCGATAGCCTTCATCTCTGTCGCCATTATCCATCCACATTCTCTAACAATACTTGTAGCTTGGCGGGGGCTTCCTTCATAGTAAGAACCAAGCGATCCCAAGGCCGGCAGCTCAGTAAAACCCTGCCGAAAGCGCTGTACTCGGCCACCTTCTTGATCGACAAAAATCAAAAGACTTGGCTGACGGAGACTTTTAATCTGCTTGATCAGAGTTACTAACTCATCGATACATGAGTAGTTTTTCGAAAATAAAATAACACCACCCACAAATGGATGTTTCAAATAGTCAGACTCCTCCTCTGTCAGCCGGACGGAGTCTATATCAACAATCATAGGTCCTAGCTGCAAGTCTAATAATCCTTATCGCCGAGTGGCTGAAATTATCTACTAAAAAAAACACTAAACAGATTTCGAGTCCCAATAATCACGTAACTTATCGCCTAACAAATTAAGAGTAATGACTAAACTCATGAGCGCTAAACCAGTAACGATAATATAATGGGGCGCTATAAGTAAATAAAGCGCCCCGTCTCTTATCATGCCTCCGAGCGATGGCATTGGCTCAACAATCCCTAAACCTAAAAATGACAGTCCTGCTTCAGACAGAATAACTGCAGCAAAAGAGAACGTAACCTCTACAATCAACGGGCCGGCTAATAGCGGCAGTACGTGCTTCCAAATAACTTTCGGGGTACTCGTGCCTAACGCCTTTGCTGCTATCAAATGATCCAAACTCTTTACTCTGAGGGTTTGCGCGCGAGCCAACCTAGCGAACCCTACCCATCCTACGGAACATAGGGCAATTATTATATTTTGCATACCACCGCCTAGAATACCCGTAAGCGCTATAGCAAGAAGAATTCCGGGAAATGCCAAAAATATGTCAATAATTTTTACGAGCAGTATCTCTACTCCTCCCCCAAACCATGCGGCAAAAATTCCAAATATCGTTCCAAAAATACTTGTGAAAGCGACTACCACAAATGCTACAAACAGAGATAATCTAACTCCCGAAATCAGTCTTGCTAAGATGTCGCGACCAAGATCATCTGTTCCGAGCATGTACTCGTGACTGGGTCTCTCTAAAATATTTTCTAAATTTATCAAAATGATTCTCTCCAGATCGGATGGAAAAATAATCAAAAACACTATCCATAATGCACTAAACGCGACAATAATTAGTGATGATATATTCATGCAGATTTTCTTATCCGAGGGTCGAGAAAGCAGTAAAGTGCGTCGGTAAGGGTATTAATGCCAACATAAGTAAAACTAACTACTAAAACGCAAGCCTGCAACATTTGATAGTCCCGTCGATCAATAGAATCTACTAGGAGTGAACCCAAACCCGGCCAACTAAAAATTGCTTCCGTAATTACTGCCCCACCTAAAAGCACGCCGATTTGGAGCCCTAGAGTCGTTAAAATTGGTAAGAACGCATTCCGTAAAATATGGTGAAAAACTACGCGAAATTCAGAAATCCCTTTTGCTCTCGCTGTTGTTACAAATGCCTCGTTCAATACATCGAGGACAGAGGCCCTGCTCATTCTTGTTAAAATTGCCGCGAAAGATAGGCCTAGGGTAAGAGAGGGTAATACTAACGACATAAGTCCTTCTTTGCTACCAATCGGCAGTAATTGGAATTGGACCGAAAAGCATAAAATCAATAACGGACCCAGTACAAAATTAGGGACCGACACACCTAGTAACGCAAGTAAAGTCGCGAATCCATCCCAACTCTGACGATACCTCAGCGCCGCGACTATACCGAGAGGAATTCCTACTGCCATTGCTACCAAAAAAGACGTGGCAGCTAGTAACAAGGTCGACAAAAATCTCTCAAAAATGATAGGTGCGACTGGTAGGTGATAATAAAACGACTCACCAAAATCAAAACTGATGACATTTGTCACATAATTAAACCATTGCTCATAAATCGGCAAATGCAAGCCGAGTTCTTGCCTCAGTCCATCAATCTCTTTTAATCCCGCATTTTCACCTAATATTGTCAGGACAGGGTCGCCCGGAACTAAATGTATTAAAAAAAAGACAGCCGTTACTACGGATAGCAGAACTAAAATAGTCGTTAAGAATAGGCGGGCTAAAAAAATTATGTTATTTTTCATTGCCTAATGACTTCGTTCCCAAGATTGCGTTAAATAACAGTACATTTACGTCAAGATAGTAATGAGTGTGTTTAGTGAAATAGAGTCATAAAGTTCTACAATGTCCCGACTTGCCATTCTAATACAACCGTGCGAACCCACCCTGCCTAAGCCAGACTCGTCTGGCGTTCCGTGAATATAGATATGGCGGCTCTGTGTATCACAGTCTCCCCCTAGGTTCTTACCCGCCTCCAACCCCTTCAGCCAAATCACACGAGTCAATATCCAATCTCGTTCGGGGTATTTTTTCGCTAGACCATTATCATAGATTTCGCCCGTTACTTTTCTGCCGACAAGTACAGTATTTAGGGCAAGACCATTTCCTATCATTTCCGCAACAGCATGCCTACCTCTTGGAGTGCATTCACTTCCCATAAATTCACCAGGTCCATTTATAGCAGTCGACACAAGATACGACCGACGCGTGTGACCCATGAACAAATTTAAGGACTGCCTAGCAATATCAATCTCGACAAATGTTTTATCGCTCATATTTTTTTGACCTCTAATAAGCCATAATAACTTCCAGTGCTATCTACCTTGTAACCGGTAATACCATTACTCCATACAGCCAGCTGATCCTCATACCATAGGGGGAAATAAGGAAGCTCTTTTAACAGGTGTAGCTCAAGATTTTCATAAATACTTTTACGGTCCGATACACTAGACGCTTTTTCGCCCGCCTCAATATAACTGTCCGCAATAATGCTTTGATATCTTCCTCTATTTTTCCCCGCGGGGGGCGTTGATCCACTGTGAAAAATTTGACGGAATATATCTGGAGAATTTAATCCGACCCAAGAGAGACTATAGGTCTGAAAGTCACCTTTTGTAATATCGAGCATTAACGTTGCAAAATCGAGTCTTTCGATTTCTAAATCTATACCTACATCTGCTAATTGACTCTGTATCACCGCAGCTATTCGTTGACGGAATTTATTAGTCGAAGTCTTATAACTCAGCGAAATTGATCCATATTTCTCTTCTAATTGACTCACTAGAATTCGTGCACTCTGGGGATCAAACTTAGTCTTCGGCAAAGAATTACTGCCTGCCCAATGCTCCGGAGGAAATATAGCAGATGCCAACCTAGCGGTATCGTGAAATAGGAACTTCAATATTTCCTCCCGATTAACGGCTAACGCGACGGCACGACGAAGTTTGATCTCCGCTGAAACTCCCTCAGAGAGGTTAAAACCTAGATATGAAAAAGTGGTACCTCTTGCTCGCATACCTCTTAAGTTTCTTTGTTTTAATAAATAATCATAAATATCAGGAGAAATATCTCCTTGTAAGATATCTATTTCTCCCGCTATCAATCGAAGCGCGCGTGCATTCGTGTCGGGTACAGCTAAAAACTCAAAAATGACTCCGTCCTTTCGCCTTCGTATTGAGGTCACCCCATTAATATTGCTAACGACCTCAAAGTGGCCAGAAGACTTTTGTGACTCGGCAGGTAGCATCCTATTGATGTCTTCCTCACTTAATATCCCAATTGTGAGCGTCGCTGGGAAAAAAGTGTCAGCCTGCCTTAGGCGAACATCTATAGTATTTAGATCAATCGCGCTCAGTGACAATATATTCTGTAACGTTCCCAAATGAGGGGATAAGGTTTCTGGCTTTAATAAAGAGCGGTAAGTAGCAACTACATCTTGCGCCCGCAACCTAGACCCATCACTAAATTTTGGCTCTCCTGTTAAATGGAAACGATAATGTACTGGTGATATCACTTCCCATGCGGCCAGATCCGGCACAGGTCGCATTTCGTCATCAAACTTGACTAGTGATCGGTGCAAAAGTTGTTGTAGTCTTACTGAGACGGCGTCAGAACCAAATCGAGGATCGAGGCTGCTAGGAGCGGTGGGAATACCAACTCGTATCTTACTGGAATCGTCGTAATTACAACCTGTTGCACTAACAACAAGAAAAATTAGAGCAAAAACGTGACGTATAGTGATCGAATTTTTACAAGTCATAGCCCGCAGGAAGCCTGTTAAATCTAATCCGACTCTCATACTCTGACACGACCTATCTCAACAAACAGCCGACTAATCAATGCAATTTTTAGTCACGCTGACAGACCCTCATCACCTCTTCGTCTGTATTCACTTCAGTATGCCAAATTTTTCCATTCATGTGACTAGGGCAAGATGTCCAAATCAAAAGTGATAACCCAACTGAATCGTATGAAAATTAAGTCCGGGATTTTCATCTCCTAGACCTGCGTTAGACAAATGCTGAAATCGATATAATAACTCGTATCGCCCCGTCTCACCAAAGCGCACACCTATTCCCAAATGAGTGCCGAAAGAAAATGGAATGTCGATATCCTTGTCGCCGATACCAGTCTCTGTATGCGCGTGAACTCCTGTGCCAAATTCGAAAAATGGCGCGAAGGCGCTAGAATTAACTGACCTCTGGTAACGCAATACGGGTGTAAGACCGAAATCTACCAAACTGTCTTCGCCTTCAGTACCCAACTCTCCATCCCAGTAGGCTACCCCTAACTCGAAATAAGTACTTAAATACCAATTATTAGACTCTAACCATCTGTTCTCAGGAGCGTAGCGGAAAGCCCCGCCATATCTCTCAGCTTCCTCGTCTCCCTCTATCGAGCCTAGTTCCAAAAAAAATGAATCAAGAGCATGTACTTTGCTACAAAAGCATAGAATAAGAATTAACGTACCTAGAGCACCCACTCTAGAAAATTGCGGTGATAGCATTATTAGCTCCTTAGATATCAGTTACAGTCTAAGGTTAGCTACTTAAGCTCAAAGGCACAACCTTATATTCTATTGTACGGCGAGTACTTTATTAAAAACCAACGCATCTTCACGACCAGTCGTCGTAGGATAATAGTTTTCTCGAGTAGCTACCTGCTTAAAGCCAAATGATTCATACAGTTTCAACGCACTCAGATTAGATGGTCTGACTTCTAGGAAAATTGACTCCGCTCCGGCCAATTCTGCATTATTCAGTAGATAGGATACCAATACGGTACCTATACCCTTTGATCTAAACGCGGGATCTACACAAATATTTAAAATATGGGCTTCTCCAGCACCACAGGACATAATCGCATACCCTAAAAGAGTATTTTGGTACTCTACAACACGACAAATATAATTGGATCGCAAACAATCAGCTAAGACGCGTCGCGACCATGGGAAGCTGTAAGAACTCTCTTCAATGACTGATACCGCAAAAAGATCTGAGACAACCATTTCACGTACGCTACAATTCAATCTCTCAGCCGCAACACTCATCACGATGCCTCAAGCAAAAACGCTTCAAGTTGAACTAGCTGTTTCCACAAACGTCGTTTCTCTCTAAAATCCCGCAATAAAATACTCGGCGCACAAAACTCGACGACCGGAATATCTAAGTCATCCAGCACACAAATCTCACCGAGATCAAATTTTTTCCGATTATCGGTAAACAAGTGGCTGGCTATAGAGTCATCAGAAATAAGTACTGCTCCTGGTCGGATACTTTTTATCAGGTCTACCAACTCACTATTGCAACTTTCAGTAGAGGCCAACGCGCGAGGCGAAGAGAGTACAAATTTTTCTAACTGTATTTCAAAATTAATCGTCCTCATCGCATCTTCTAAGATGCTGTAAAACTTCTTATGGACAACCCTGTCACTCTCACTCCTAATTTGAATCACACAAATTTTTACATTACCCGCGGTCTTGCTAATACAAGATATAACATGCAGAGGAACTCGCCTATCTTTCCTGAGAACTAAATGTCTGATTCCTAGGGCAGACAGAATATTTAGCTCCGTCCGACTTCTTTTTGTTAGCATCAATATGTCTCAATCGATAACTTTAACTAGAGATCTTATCTTTTAATTTCAATACGACACCAGAAAACGCGTAGGCAGAAAAAATACAAAACAGAACGGTGGCAGGCTCGATCGAAACAAGTACAAAGGCCATGACTATTGCAAGAATCGATACGAAAGGAACTCTATTCCTTAGATCCAAATCCTTGAAACTATAATAAGGTAGGTTACTCACCATCAATAAAGCCATGAAAATAGTAATCAGCATTGTACCCAGAGCTACTCCTGTCGTATTTGGCGTTATGAAGCTCTGAGATAGCCAGACTGTTGCGCCTATAACGGCTGCAGCAGCAGGGCTCGGCAATCCTTGGAAAAACCGATCATCACTATTCTCACTTTGAGAATTAAATCTAGCCAACCTCAACGCTGCACCAGCTGTGTACATAAAAGCAGCGAGCCAACCTAATTTTCCAAGACCGTATAACGCCCATTCATAAACAATAATACTAGGAGCTAAGCCAAAGGAGACCACATCAGAAAGACTATCATACTGGGCTCCAAACTCGCTTTGTGTGTTAGTCAACCGAGCAATACGACCATCTATTCCATCTAAAATCATCGCCACGAAAACTGCGATAGCCGCTGCTTCAAAACGACTATTTATAGCGGCCACTATTCCGTAATAACCTGCGAATAAGGCCCCTGTGGTAAAGAGATTTGGAAGCAAGTAAATACCAGCGCGACGACGTCTCGCGGCCTCGCTAGTATCCGGCTTAGCATCTTCGGTACCAGAGCGAGATCTTATCATACGCATATTGCACCTCTTTCAATAATGACCGAGCAACGTTTTTACAAAACTATCGAACTATACGTACGTCGCACCTAATTTAACAAAAAAATTAGCTGGTTTTTCTACTTTTTCGAATTAGTTTTTATCTTTATCCACTAATTTATTGTTTCCAATCCATGGCATCATACCTCTAAGTCTGGCTCCCACTTCTTCGATTTCATGCTGGTTAGAAATTCTTCGTTTTGCCTTAAGTACAGAAACTCCTGTTTTGTTCTCACCTATCCATTCTCTAGCAAATTCACCATTCTGGATCTCAGACAAAATCTTCTTCATTTCTTCTTTAGTTTCATCTGTAACAATGCGCGGACCTCTTGTGAAATCACCATACTCAGCGGTGTTAGAAATCGAATACCTCATATTTGCAATGCCTCCTTCATAAATAAGGTCGACAATCAATTTGACTTCATGCAAACACTCAAAATACGCCATTTCGGGCGCATAGCCCGCTTCCACTAATGTTTCAAAACCTGCTTGAATTAACGCCGTAACCCCACCACATAGCACAGACTGTTCGCCAAATAAGTCCGTTTCTGTCTCTTCCTTGAAGCTGGTTTCTATAACTCCGGCTCTAGCTCCGCCATTTGCCGAAGCATAAGACAGAGCAATATTTTTAGCGCTTCCAGACGCGTCCTGATGTATTGCTATTAAACTAGGGACGCCGCCACCCTCAGAATATGTAGAACGCACTAAATGACCGGGTCCTTTGGGCGCTATCATAATCACATCCAGGTCGTCTCTAGGTGAAATTTGACCAAAATGTATGTTGAAACCGTGTGCGAACGCCAATGTAGCCCCTGGCTTAATATTTGGCTCTATAGAGTTCTGGTACAGGTCTGCCTGAGTTTCATCAGGCGCCAAAATCATTATCACATCAGCCTCAGTAGTCGCATCTTCAACAGTAGCTACTTCTAATCCAGATTCTTTTGCCTTATTCCAAGAAGAAGAACTTTCTCTCAGTCCGACTACGACATCAACACCTGAGTCTTTCAGGTTATTAGCATGCGCGTGGCCTTGTGAACCGTAGCCAATTATCGCCACCTTTTTAGCCTGAATTAAGGATAGATCTGCATCTTTATCGTAATAGATATTTAAAGCCATAATAATTTTTCCTACTAAATATACTGATGATTATCTTAAGAATATAATTAGGTCGTCAAAGAACGATTACCAATTTGAAGGCCTAGCACGCCGGAACGCACAAGCTCTATGATATTTCGGGATCCTGCAGCCTGAATGAATTCATCGATTCGGCTTGGGAGCCCTGTAATTTGAATGGTATAACTATCCTCAGTTATATCGACTATCTCGCCCGAAAATATATCAGCCAATCTCTTGAATTCAGCCCGTTTATCAGGCTTCGAACAATGTAACTTTATAAGCAAAAGCTCTCTTTCAATTCGCGCACCATCGTTCAGATCGACAAGTTTGATGACGTCAACGAGCTTATTTAGTTGTTTGATAATCTGCTCAACAATTGCGGGCGAACCCGCTGTGACAACCGTCATTCTCGAGACACTAGGATCCTCTGTGGGAGCCACCGAAAGGCTTTCTATATTATACGCTCGGGCAGAGAACAATCCGGAAACTCGAGAGAGCGAACCAGCTTCATTCTCTAAAAGAATAGATATAGTATGTTGCTCTATCACGCCAACTCTCTATCATTCGGCGCCAAGTGCATTTCGTGTTGCCCCTTTCCCGCAGCGATCATCGGGTAAACATTTTCTGTTTGATCGGTGATGAAATCCATCATCACAAGGCGATCTGTCATTGCAAATGCTTCATCGAGCGCAGTATCAACATCTGCAGGACTATCTATGCGCATTCCTATATGTCCGTAACTCTCAGCTAACTTCACAAAATCTGGCAGGGCGTCACTATAAGAATGAGAATATCTGGATTCGTAAAAAAACTCCTGCCACTGTCTCACCATCCCGAGATAACGATTATTTAGGCTGATTATTTTTATCGGAAGTCTGTATTGCAAACACGTAGACAGCTCCTGTATGCACATCTGAAAGCTTGCCTCCCCAGTCACACACGCGACGGTTGCACCGGGAAATGCCAGCTGGACACCCATAGCCGATGGCAAACCGAAACCCATTGTGCCGAGACCTCCTGAATTAATCCAACGACGCGGCTGATCAAAAGTATAATACTGAGCCGCCCACATTTGATGCTGACCAACGTCAGAGGTCACGTAAGCGTCTCCTTTGGTGACTCGATGTAGGGATTCTATCACTGACTGTGGCTTTATAAGCGCACTGCTCTTATCATAATCCAAGCATTTAATCTCGCGCCATTTATCGATTTGGCGCCACCAATCATCGCTATGGCGCTCAACAACTTTGTGGTCTGTAGCCCTAATGACATCAATCAAATCTTTTAACACATTGGAAACCGCGCCTACAATCGGGACATCAACCGAAACATTTTTGGCAATAGAAGCAGGATCAATATCAATATGAATAATTTTTGCCTCGGGACAAAATTTTTCTAAGTCACCGGTGACTCGGTCATCGAACCTAGCGCCAATCGCAATCAAAACATCACAGTGATGCATCGCCATATTAGCCTCATAGGTCCCATGCATACCTAGCATACCAACGAATTGAGGGTCGGATCCGGGATACGCCCCTAATCCCATGAGTGTATTTGTCACCGGATAACCGAGTAGTCTACAAAACTCTGTTAGTTCGCGGGAGGCATCCCCAATAATGGCGCCACCGCCGCTGTATATCATCGGCTTCTTCGCACTAAGTAATAAGTCGGCCGCTCGCTTTATTTGTCCCGCATGTCCTTGGGTAGTTGGTTTGTATGATCGCATTTCAACCGTTTCGGGGTATTCATATGCTGTTAACGCCGCCGTAACGTCTTTGGGTATATCTACAACGACTGGCCCAGGTCTTCCGCTCGACGCAACATAAAAGGCTTTCTTAATAATAATCGCTAAGTCTTCTACTCTCTGGACTAAGAAATTGTGCTTCACGCATGGTCTCGTAATACCCACGCTATCAACTTCTTGGAACGCGTCGTTACCTATCAAAGCGGTTGAAACCTGCCCAGTAAAGACCACCATCGGAATCGAATCCATGTGAGCGGTTGCTATACCCGTGACAGCATTGGTCGCACCAGGGCCAGAGGTGACCAGCACTACACCTGGTTTACCTGTAGCACGCGCATACCCATCGGCCGCATGAGTAGCTCCTTGTTCGTGACGAACCAACACGTGCTTTATCGTATCCTGCTTGAATATCTCATCATAAAGATGCAAGACGGCCCCACCAGGGTATCCGAACAAAAACTCAACACCTTCGTCAGCTAGCGCCTTGACAAATATTTCTGCGCCTCGCAATTGATTACTCAATTTACCTCACCTTAACCCTTTAGTTATTTACAGCACATCAAAAATGACGCGCCTGCACGGGTACTTATAAAAAAATTAGTTACAATCTCAAGTCCTAGACCACTTTTCGATGCGTAATTATCGGATTTAGTTGAATACTACCGATGCATCGTGGGGAAATCCTTCGGAGAAGGTAACCTAATGACATTATCCCCTATAGTCAAGCATAATGGTACGTTTTAGGATGAAATCTAAAAATATGATAATTACATCAAAAAAAACTGGCAACAGCCGGTAAAAATCAAAATTTCCGAGTTAGAGTAATAATTAATCTCGATGACAAGTAGTAACAAGACATGAAAATAACAAATTTTTTAATACCCACTCTAAGAGAAGCACCAGCCGATGCCGACATCACTAGCCATCAACTAATGATAAGGGCTGGGCTTGTGAGGCAAGTAGCGTCCGGCATCTACACTTGGTTACCACTAGGGCTTAAAGTGCTTCGGAAAGTAGAATCAATTATTCGAGAAGAAATGGATGCCATAGGCGCGCAAGAATTGCTCATGCCGGGGGTACAGCCAGGCGAGTTATGGGAAGAGTCAGGCAGATGGATGGACTACGGGCCTGAGTTATTGCGAATAAAAGATAGGCATGACCGTCCCTTTTGCTTGGGGCCGACTCATGAAGAAATCATAACATCTCTGGCGCGTGGAGAACTTAAGAGCTATAAGCAACTCCCTTGCGCTTTTTACCAGGTTCAAACTAAGTTTAGGGACGAAATCAGACCTCGTTTCGGAATCATGCGTGCTCGAGAATTTTTAATGAAGGATGCTTATTCATTCCACATTGATACTGAATGTTTAGAACAAACCTATAATCAAATGTACGAAGCATACTGTAATATTTTTGATAAAGTTGGTCTTAAGTACCGCGCCGTTATTGCTGATACTGGCAATATTGGAGGATCAAAATCACACGAATTTCATGTCTTAGCAGATTCTGGCGAGGACCGAATAGCATTCAGTTCTGATAGCGACTACGCCGCAAATGTTGAAATGGCTCCCGTTATTATAGAGAAGCAAATAGCCGCTCCCCCTAGCGCAACAATGGCGAAAGTCGCTACTCCAAATAAACACTCCATTCAAGACATAAGTGCGTTCCTGGGCATCCCCGAAAAGCAGTGTCTTAAAACCCTAATAATCAAAGGCACAAATGAGAAAGTGATTGCCCTAGTATTAAGAGGGGATCACGAACTAAACGAAATCAAGGTGCAAAAATTGGCTACCGTCGCAAAACCGCTACAATTTGCGTCAGAAAAAGAAATACATGAGTTAATCGGCTGCGGACCTGGCTCTATAGGACCAATAGGCCTTAAATGCGAAATCATCGTAGATCAAGATGCTGCGGTTTTAGAAGACTTCACTTGCGGCGCAAATGAGTCAGGCTATCACTTGACCGGAGTCAACTGGAATCGGGACGCCGAGTTACCCCAGGTTAGCGATCTTCGAGAAGTCGTGGTGGGCGATATTAGTCCCGATAAGCAAGGGATACTAGAAATAAAACGCGGGATAGAAGTCGGACATATCTTTCAGTTGGGGACTAAATACAGCACTGCAATGAAAGCTCAGGTTCTTGATAAGAACGGAAAATCTATCGCAATGACGATGGGGTGTTATGGCTTAGGAGTATCTCGTATAGTGGCAGCTAGTATTGAGCAAAGCCATGACAATAAGGGTATAGTCTGGCCGGAAAGTATCGCCCCATTTTTCTGTGCAATAGCGCCTATCAATATGCATAAGTCACCAGAACTGTCTGAAAAAGTGCGATCGCTTTACGCAACTATCGTGGAAAACGGGATCGACGTGTTGCTATATGACAAGGACGACAGAATGGGGGCGATGCTAACAAATCTAGAATTAATAGGCGTTCCGCATATACTAGTCATCGGCGAACGAAGTCTAGCAACAGGAAAGGTAGAGTATAAATCCCGACGCAATAGCGAAAAGCTTGAAATTGATTTGAATAATGTTGTCTCTTTCTTAAAGGAACTCTAAAAAATCGTGACTTTAAAAATTTTACATAATGCTAATTGCTCGAAATCAAATGCTGCTATAGAAATCTTGCGTGACAAAGAAATAGTGGTGGAGGTGGTAAATTACCTTCAAGACCCCTTAGATAAAAATGAAATAATTAGACTATTAAATGCATTAAAAATGCGCCCTATAGAAATTGTCAGGCTTAAAGAATTAGCCTGGATCGCGAGCGGGCTTGACGAAAATTCTCCCGATTGCGATGTGGTTAATATTCTAACGACTCACCCACACCTCATGGAGCGGCCTATCATCTACAGCGAGAATGTTGGAGTGGTGGGCAGACCGATTGCAAACCTAATAGATTTTCTCGACAACGAGCCCATATGACATTGAAAGTATTAATCCTTTACTACAGTCGTGGAGGAAAAACTGCATCCCTAGCAAAAGAGATCCGTTTCGGTGTAGCTGAAGTGCCTAACGTAAGTGCAGTAATGAGAACAGTCCCGTCGCTCACAGAAAATGGTGACTCTGTTCCGGAAAACGGTCCACCTTATGTCACAAAAAGTGATCTAATCGAATGCAACGCACTAGCCTTAGGGTCGCCTACTCGTTTTGGAACAATTGCATCACCGTTAAAAGCATTTTTTGAATCAACAACCGATATCTGGATCTCCGGCCAGCTAATTGGCAAACCTGCAACTGTATTTACCTCGAGTACAACTCTGCATGGCGGGCAAGAGTCAACATTGCTTTCTATGTTAGTCCCGCTTCTACACCACGGAATGCTTGCCATGGGAATTCCTTATAGCGAACAAGCCTTGAGTGAGACCAAAACCGGGGGTACCCCTTATGGAGCAAGTCATGTAGCTGGATCGAAAAACGAATACGAGCTAAGCGAACACGAGTGCTTAATAGCTCGCACACAAGGTAGGAGACTCGCGAAAGTCGCCCAGAAGCTGGCTATTTAACAGCAATTAAAATTATCTCTCTTTTTCAACAGAACTAAGAATTTCTTTCGCAAAAGGCACTGTTAGAGCACGTCCGTATCGCAGAGAAGCACTATCTAACAAATTTAAAATGACGCACAAAGAATTCATATCGCGCTTAAAAGTCCGCATTATAAAATCCACAACTGGGCGCTCAAGCTTCAGCCCCCTACGCTCTGCCATGTTGATCAGAAACAAAGCCTTTTGATCCTCAGCTAATTCGTGCAGCTTATACACAAAGCCAGCGTTCAATCGGGACGTTAAATCTGGGAGCGATGAGTTCACACCGCCTGGCTTCATGTGTGACGAAAACAAAATCTTACCCTCTTTTTCTTTCATTCTATTGTAAAGATTAAATAACGCATTCTCAGCTTCAGCCTCATAAAAAGACTCAATGTCGTCTAAGGCAATTAAATTCATAGCCTCTAGACCTTCAATAGCTCGCCGGATATCTCCCGTCACCTCCTTCACAGGGAGATAAATCGCCCTCAAACCCGACTGATTAATTTGTCGAACCGCGGCCTGAAGTAGGTGAGTTTTCCCAGTACCTTGACTACCCCAAACGCAGAAAGATAAAGGCTCGCTTTGCTCGAGCCAATTTTCCAATGTCACAATAGCCTCTCCGTTTTCACCTGTAATAAAATCTTCAAACGCAAAATGGTCTGCACTAAATAGATTGAGTGTCAATTGGGAGACTAAGCTAATCACTACAGAGATTTCGTAGAGGAGGATCCAAAGCGAGTTCGATTAATAGAATAACTCAGGAGTACTCTCGCAATAGCACCTACCGGTAAGGCCAATAGAATTCCAATAAAACCAAAGAGATGCCCGCCCACCATCACCACTAATATAACCCAAACTGGATGAAGTCCAATTTTATCTCCAACAAAAACAGGGGATAGCAAAATTGACTCTAAAAGTTGTCCTAGTCCAAAAACGATCAAAATGCCTAAAAATAGCCAAACCTGTTCCACTTGTCCTAAAGCTATAAGACTAGCCAGTAAAACACCCACAGCCGGACCAAAATAAGGAATGAAACTTACAACGCCAGCAACAAAGCCAACAATTAGTGCGTATTCCAAACCGATGGCCCTCAAAGCTAAACCATAAAAGAGACCAAGCAATATCATGATCAAAAGCTGTCCTCTCAAAAACTCAGATAATACAATGTCTATATCTGTTACAACCGACTGTACTATATAAACTTGCCTTTCAGGAACCAGCTGTTCCAAGGCCTGAATCAGTTTATTCCAATCCCGAAGTAGATAAAAAGTAACAACCGGCACTAGTATTCCGTACCCCAGCATAGTCAAAATATGTCGGCTAGAACGTCCTAATTCTGTGACTACTGAATTTGTCACCGAGCCAAGCTCTCTCCAATGCGATATAAACGTATCTCTTACAACCTCTCGACTCAAACCAGAAAACTCTATGCTCAAGCTTGCTGCAATGGGCTTAATAATGACGGACTGTGCCATATCAACCACATCGGGTATTGCCATAAGTAACCCACGTATTTCGCCCCATAAAATAGGCAGTATCACCGCAAGGCTGAACACGAAAATTAAGAGTAAAAAACCAAAAGCAACGAGTACTCCGAGCGTTCGCGGTATCCTCATACCTTCCAGCCAAGTTACAAACGGATCTGCCAAATACGCCAAGACCAAGCTCAGTAAAAACGGAGTAAGTACCGGCGAGGCGAAATATACGATTACAAAAAAACAAACGGTACCTATGCCCCATAACCATTTGTCAGAATCAGCTAAATCAACTTGTGACATGCATCACCTAAATCCGTAATCAGTTTTGACTTTAAAATGCGTCTTGCCATGATTATACAATTTCTGGGTCGCCAAAAATACTGTCTTATGGATACACTGGCAGGAGAAGCTTATTTACCATGGCATAGTAAACTCTTTCTACACGGCGGAACAATGAATAGTGGGGCGCAATAGATTATATGATTTTTTTCTGCAGCCAAAGTTCATTTAACACGCTACTATATAGTTAGTTAAGTGCTGAAATAACTCTAAAAAAATTAAGGCTCACTAGTAAACAATCGAAAATATTATGAAAAAAAATGACACAAACCTTTCGTATAGCGATGCAGGCGTAGATGTGGAGCGTGGCGAAACATTTGTAACGAATATAACACCTTTGGCATCTAGCACTGCTCGACCAGGTTCCCTAGGAACTCTCGGTGGGTTTGGCGGGCTCTTCGATCTAAAGCAAAGCGGTTACCAGGACCCTATCTTGGTCTCTGCAACCGACGGTGTAGGAACTAAATTACTATTAGCAATTGAACTTAACCGTCACGAAACGATAGGAATTGATCTTGTCGCGATGTGCGTGAATGATATTATTGTACAAGGCGCTGAACCACTCTGGTTTTTAGACTATTTTGCTACAGGAAACCTGTCTCTTGAAATCGGCCAATCAATTCTTAACGGTATAGTAGATGGTTGTAAATTAGCTGGCGCCTCACTTCTTGGAGGCGAAACAGCTGAAATGCCAAATATGTATGCTCCCGGACACTACGATTTGGCCGGATTTTGTGTAGGTGCTGTAGAGAGAGGAAGCCTGATAGACTCAACTGGAGTTGCTGCAGGCGACAAGATTCTCGGACTTGCATCGAACGGGGTACACTCAAACGGCTACTCACTTGTGCACAAAATTCTTGAACATAGTAACACCTCCCCCTCAGAAAAAATTGACGGCAACTCGATAGGCACCACTCTACTGAAACCCACCCGAATATACGTGAAACCTATACTGGATATCATTAAAACAAAAAATATCAAAGGCATAGCGCACATCACCGGCGGCGGACTTACTAAAAACGTACCGAGGATTTTGCCTAAGAATCTCGATGCCAATATAGACTTAAATACCTGGTCTCCCGAGCCCATTTTTTCTTGGCTAAAGCATAATGGTAAAATCATGAATTCAGAAATGCTAAGTACTTTTAATTGCGGAATTGGACTAGTCATGATAGTGGATGAATTGGACAGTAAAAATATTTCTAATATGCTCACTGACTTAGGGGAAAAAGTTTTTGAAATAGGAGAAATAGTGTCGGGTAGTGGAGAAGTAAAATACCAAAACTCTATTTTCGCAGAGTTCGAAAATTGAAATTTAGTCAATAATAGTTATTTTCCTTTTGACAGCTTATTTTCTATAGCAGACAAAAAGCCTCGAGCGATTTGCAACTCGCTGTGTCTCACTCCAGCACTATTGATAAAGCGCGCAAGTCTACGTTCCAGCAACTTTGGATGATTTGGATCAAAATATTCAACCTGTTCCATTACAGACAGGAGATGTTTTTTTAGGCCCAGTACCTGATCGGCGGAAACTAACTGATCGCGTTCACCTTCCCTAGCCTCTTCTGAAATTTCACCCAACTCTAAGTAAGCTATTCTTAGTTCATAAGACAAGATCTGAACTGCCTGTCCCAAGTTCAAGGATTTGAAGTTTTTTTGAGTAGGAATACGGATTGATTTTTGACAAAAATCTAACTCGCTATTTTTCAACCCTGCTTGCTCCCTTCCAAAAACGACCGCCACACGGCCTCGACCTCCTACTATATCTCTCGCAGCAACACGAGGCGAGACTACCGGCGCGCCCATCTGCCTTGCCCGAGCCGTCGTTCCATAGACATAAGATAAGCCTTCAGTCGCTGATTCTAAAGATTTACAGATCCTCGCTTTTTCTAGTACATCAACGGCGCCCACTGCTCGAGCACTCGCTTCTTTAGCAGGGAAGCTAACCGGATTAACAAGAGTTAAATTACTTAAACCCATAACCTTCATGGCACGAGCGGCCGCGCCAATATTGCCCGGATGACTCGGTTCGATTAAAATTATCTCTAAATCTTGCAATCGCATGCTAAACTCCTCAAACGAAACCCCTAAAAAGTATGTCAATAATGATGCCTTTTAAATAGGGTAAAATAAAATTTTTATTCACGTGGCTTCAAACTATGCACCCAATGTTAAATATCGCGATCCGCGCAGCGCGCAGAGCGGGCGTAATAATCTCTAGAGCACAAAATCGCCTATATGATCTGCGCGTCAGCCGAAAAGGTCTCCGCGATTATGTGACGCAAATAGACGTGGAAGCGGAAAATGCAATAATAGAGACTCTTTCGCATGCTTATCCAAACCACGGTATTTTAGCAGAAGAGTCCGGCGAATCTGGCAAATCCGACTACACATGGGTGATTGATCCTCTCGATGGCACACTTAATTTTATTCGTGGATATCCTCACTATGCCATTTCAATCGCACTACGAATAAAAGGCAGGCTTGATCAAGCGATAATTTACGATCCTATAAAAGATGAGTTATTTACTGCGTCTCGCGGGGAAGGTGCGCAAATCAACGGACAAAAAATACGCGTTAGTGCCAACCAAGAACTTGAGTCAGCATTGCTTGCTACCGGTTTTCCAGTTAGGAAAAAACAACGTTTATCTCAGTATCTCAATGGATTTTCTAAAATTTTGGGGCTCAGTGCTGACATTCGTCGTTCCGGATCGGCAGCGCTTGACCTAGCATATGTGGCTTGCGGAAGGCTAGACGGTTATTGGGAGTATGACCTGAAGGAATGGGACCTAGCAGCAGGCACCCTGCTGGTACAAGAGTCCGGAGGTCTTGTAGCGGATATCACAGGAAGGGAGACTCACTTAGAGACTGGCAACACAGTAGCTGCTAACCCAAAAATTTTCCGCCAATTAATAGTTCTTTTGTCCGCATCAAATCAGGGAGGATAACAGCCTAAAGGTATAAAATAAGGAAATGAGCCGCTAACGCAGTAGCGCCCAACAGGATCATCGATTCGATCACTGTCAATCGCCTAATTTTAAACTTCATGATTTTCAGCGTGCATACTGCTGCAATATACTCGACCATGGCGCCTGACGGCATCCGATTCTGGAACATAAACTCCACAGTCAGCACAAGCGAGTATCTTAGGCTCTGTGATGTTCCTAGTTTTTTCGCTCCGCATAGCTTTATATTTTCGTATCAAAAAGACGCAACTCAGTACGAACATAATTATAAAAACTAAACGAATTGCCATTTATATATACCTAAAAACGTCTCATCCTAATAAAATAATTCAAATGACAAATTGTCCCGAAATTGCCATACTTACACTATTGTTACGTATACCTAAAGATACTATATTGTCACTTTTATCTAGCAATACACAAGTACGGATGGTCCCAGAAATTTCAACGCCCATTTAATGTCGAGCGAGCCAGTGCAAAACAAAAACGGAGATAATATAAATGAACTTACATGAGTATCAGGCCAAGCAACTATTCGCAGAATACGGAATACCAGTTCAGAATGGCATGATAGCCCGTGATGGCTCTGAAGCAGTCAAAAATGCAAAAAACCTCGGGGGAGATGCCTGGCTGGTAAAAGCCCAAGTTCACGCCGGCGGTAGGGGTAAAGCCGGTGGTGTGAAGTTCACAAAAGACATAAACGAAGTTAAAGAAACTGCCGATCGACTAATCGGGTCACAACTTATTACGACTCAATCTGCTCCAGATGGGCAGCCCGTCAACTGCGTTCTGATAGCAGCAGCGGCTGACATAGCGAAAGAACTTTATCTCGGTGCGGTAGTTGATCGAGGCACGCGGCTTGTAACATTTATGGGCTCTCTTGCTGGAGGAATGGATATAGAGGAAGTAGCAGCAAAGACGCCGGAAAAAATTATCACCTTCAGCGTCGAACCTGGCTTAGGCATCCAAGACTTTCAGTGTCGGCAAATGGGATTTTCATTGGGACTGAAGCCTGCCCAAATCAAAGGACTTCAGGTCATTTTGCGCGGTCTATATCGGCTATTCGTAGAAAAAGATCTTAGCCTAGTAGAAATAAACCCATTAGCAATACTGGAAGACGAATCACTATGTGCTATCGACGCAAAAATTAACTTAGACGATAATGCGCTGTACCGACAAGAGATCTCAGAATGGAGGGATCCGTCGCAAGAGGATTTGAAAGAACGGCAAGCCGCCGAATTTGATCTTAATTATGTGACTCTAGATGGGAATATAGCCTGTATGGTAAACGGTGCGGGGCTGGCCATGGCGACAATGGATATCATTAAGCTAACCGGCGGACGACCCGCTAATTTTCTTGACGTGGGTGGGGGCACCACAGCCGAGCGCGTAGCAGAAGCCTTTAAAATCATAGTGTCTGACAAAAAAGTCGAGGCTATACTAGTAAATATATTTGGTGGAATCGTTCGATGTGATCTAATTGCAGAGGGAATTATCACTGCTGTAAAAGAAGTTGGGGTAAAAGTTCCGGTGATTGTAAGACTTGAAGGAACTAACGTAAACGAGGGAAAGGAAATGTTGGCTGCGAGTGGTCTGGCAATTATTAGCGCTGAAAATTTGGCAGATGCTGCCACAAAAGCCGTGACAGCCGTGGGAGAAAAAAAATAATGTCTATTTTAGTAAACAAGGATACTAAGGTTTTAGTCCAAGGTTTTACCGGGAAGCAGGGCACGTTTCATGCAGAACAAGCAATAGCTTACGGTACAAAAATAGTTGGCGGCGTGACCCCAAATCGTGGCGGAGACACCCACTTAGACAGGCCAATTTTCGATACGGTCGCTAATGGAGTAGCGGCTACCAGCGCTGATGCATCAATTATCTTCGTCCCTCCCCCATTTGCCGCAGATGCTATCGTAGAAGCCGTAGAAGCTGGAATCAAAATTATTGCCTGTATCACCGAAGGAATACCAGTACTAGATATGCTGAGAGTCAAAGACAGCATAGGAAGGGATAAAAGTATCAGACTAATAGGACCCAATTGCCCAGGTTTGATAACTCCGGGTCAATGTAAAATTGGAATTATGCCAGCCGCGATCCACATGAGTGGGAAAATCGGTATAGTATCCCGCTCGGGAACTCTCACGTACGAGGCTGTGCATCAGACCACGTCTGAAGGACTCGGACAAAGTACATGTGTAGGAATAGGAGGAGATCCTATCCACGGAATGAACTTTATAGACTGTATCAAGCTCTTCCAAGAAGACCCAGAAACCGAAGGTATAATCATGGTTGGGGAAATTGGCGGAACTGCAGAAGAAGAAGCAGCCGAGTATATAGGAGAACATGTTTCAAAACCGGTTGTAGGATATATCGCAGGTGTTACCGCGCCTCCGGGTAAACGTATGGGCCATGCTGGAGCAATAATTTCAGGTGGCAAGGGAACCGCTGACGATAAATTTAAAGCGCTTGATAAAGCAGGAGTAATTACTGTTAAATCTCCTGCCGAAATGGGGTCAGCTATGGCAAAAGCTATTAAGTAAGTCAGCTCTAATGTTCACGCGACAGTTCTCCGCCAAGGTGCCCGTATGTCAGAAACCTTAAATGTAGTACTGGCACAGGTTAACTTGTGTGTGGGAGATATCTCGGCAAATACACAAAAAATCATCGAAAATTGTAAGCGTGCAGAGTCAGAATTAGTAGCTGATGTGGTTGTCTTTCCTGAGCTAGCCATTACTGGATACCCTCCTGAAGATCTTTTATTGCGTCCCAATATATACGAGCAGGTTGAAAACTCACTGTTTGAAATCGCTCGAAATACTAGTCGGTTATATGTGATCTTGGGCTACCCAGAAATAGAAGACAAAAAAATTTACAATAGTTGTGCGGTTTTATATGGAGGGAAAATAAACTCGCGCTATCGTAAGCGGGAACTTCCAAATTATTCTGTGTTCGATGAGAAGCGCTACTTCACGTCAGGCGACAAGCCTTGCGTCACTAATATCTGTGGCTTCAATATTGGGTTGAGTATCTGTGAAGATATCTGGAACCCTCTGACCGCCCAAGACTTAGCTAACAAGGGAGCTGACGTAATTTGTAATATTAATGCGTCCCCTTTTCATAGCGACAAAATCGATGATAGAAAAGCTGCTCTAAAAATAGCTGCAATTTCTAGTAACCTACCGATCATGTATTTAAATACAATCGGAGGTCAGGACGAATTAGTGTTTGATGGTGGGTCCTTTGTAGTAGATAAAGCGGGAACTGTCGTGGGACAAGAAGAATCTCATGTCGAAACTCTTTTTTTGGTTGAACTAAAAAAACGTCAAAATGAAATACTTTTCACAGCTAAAATCAATGACCTCCCGAGCAGTGAGGAGTCAATCTATAAATCTCTAGTCCTAGGATTGAAAGATTACGTAAATAAAAATGGTTTTGCGGGATGTATTATCGGATTGTCTGGCGGTATTGACTCCGCACTATCGTTAGCTATTGCTGTTGATGCGCTGGGCGCTAAGAGAGTAAGAGCGATCTCTATGCCTTCCAAATTTACGGCAGAAATGAGCATAAAGGATGCTGAAGAAGAAGCCACGCTACTCGGCTGTGATTTCTCTGTGATCTCAATCGAGGATATAGTAAAGTCATTTGAAACTACCCTCACACTTGCTGGACCTAATAAGACGAATGGGATAACTGGAGAGAATATTCAAGCTCGTAGTCGAGGGGTGCTCCTTATGGCAGAATCAAATTCGTCCGGTTTTATGGTCATTACCACCAGTAATAAAAGTGAAGCTGCAGTTGGTTACTCGACTCTATATGGCGATATGGTGGGTGGTTTTGCTCCTTTAAAAGATCTGAACAAAACCTTGGTTTACTCACTCGCCAAATGGCGAAATTCTCGTTCATACGTGATACCGACTAATGTTATTGAGAGAGCACCTTCGGCTGAATTGGCACCCAACCAAAAAGACTCTGACTCTCTACCACCCTACGAAATACTCGATGAAATACTTGAGCTGTATATTGAAAAGGACTTTACTCCAAACGAAATAAGCCAAAGAGGGTTTGAAAAACAAGTCGTAGAAAGAATCGCACGATTGGTAGACACAAGTGAACACAAGAGACGACAATCGGCGCCAGGTGTAAGGATCACTAAACGAGCTTTCGGGCGCGATAGAAGATTTCCTATCACCTCAAAGTATAGTGAACCTTAAAAGTTGCTACTGTACTTCGGTTTGTTTAACCTCTTCTACCCTCGCATGGTTAGGATAATTAAGCTCTAGAACTTTTAATGCATCGTCTGCCAAATCATTTAATTCAAGTATTTTATAAGATTTAGCAAGTAGAACTAGGGCCTCTGGCACTGAAGGGGTCTGCTGGTATTTCTCTACTACATATCGTGCTCGATTAGCGGATGCGACGTACGCTCCCCTCCGCATGTAATAATTCGCGACATTAACCTCATGCTGAGCCAGTTGATTCCGTAAAAATCTCATTCGTAGACGCGCATCCGTCACATAAATACTTTCTGGAAAGTTCTTCACCACTTCACTAAAGTCGTTAAAGGATTCCAAAGATAATCCTGGATCTCGCTGCGAGCCATCTTTCGGCAACCAACGATCAATGAGACCTCTACCTCGACCAAAGTTGATCAGTCCTCGCAAGTAGAAGGCATAAGCCATATTTGGGTGAGAAGGGTACAATTTAATGAACCTATCGATGGTCACCATTGCCATGTTGGGATCATCTGTCCGGTAATAACAAAAAGCGAGCTCGATCTGCGACTGCTGCGTATAAATACCGAAAGGGTATCTAGCTTGAAGTTTTTCGTAATATTCAATGGCGCCAGTACAAGAACCAAAATCTAGCTTTTCCTTGGCCATTCTGTATAGCCTTTCTTCAGGCCACTTACCCTCCTCTCGATCTCTATCCGACTGACTTTGAAAATACCCGCACCCGGAGATCCCAATAATCAAAAGTAAAACGCTAAAAGATCGCACAGCTTCTTTAATTGTAATTTGCATACTTGATAAAACACGCTTAAAAAATTAATTTTCTATTGGTCAAAACACGATTCAAACAGAATTTTAACTTATTCGATACAAAATCGCACAGATAAAATATTATAGTGATTAATATTATATTAATGTCAAATAGCATGAACAGAAGTAATGAAACTAAAATTTTTGAAATACAGGCCAGCGCTATACCAGAACATCTAAGTGGGTTCAGATTAGATCATGCAGCATGCGAGCTCTACGCTGAATACTCAAGGACGGTCCTTAAAAAGTGCATCGACGGCAATACTTTAAGACTAAATGGAGCCGCTGCAAAACCAAGTACAAAAGTTAAAAGTGGCGATAAGATTGAACTAGAAGTCCCCCACGAAATATACGATGACCAGAAAATGTTACCGCAAAAGGTTGACTTTGATCTTATCGCTGAAAATCAAGACTTTATAGTGGTAAATAAACCCTCAGGGATAGTAGTCCACCCTGGCGCTGGTAACCCTGACAGAACTCTTCTAAATGGTATTATTAATGAGTTCCCAGAATTACAACATTTGCCTCGAGGCGGTCTGATACATCGCATAGACAAAAATACCTCGGGCTTACTTCTTGTTGCGCGTAATAGCCAAAGCTATGCGTTCCTATCAAAAATACTTCAAAAAAGAGCTATTAGTAGGATTTATCTGACCGTCGTTAACGGCATTATGGTGTCTGGCGGTAGCGTGGAGGCAAATATCCGTCGAGACAATATAGTTCGTACCAGAATGAAGGTAAGTGATTCGGGAAGATACGCAAAGACTAATTTTCGCATACTAAAAAAATATAGAGCTCATACTTTACTCGAAGTGCAACTGGAAACTGGTCGAACCCATCAGATCAGGGTGCATATGGCGTCTATAGGCCATCCAATTCTGGGCGATACGACCTACGGAGCTCGGCCACATATGCCAAAAAATCCAACTGCTTCACTTAGGGAGGTCGTCTCCACCTTCTCTAGGCAAGCTCTCCATGCTAAGAGGCTCGAGTTCATATTCCCAGAAAAAGGTAAAAAATGGTCTTTTGTGAGCCCCTTGCCAAGCGATCTAAATGCTCTAATAGATGCGCTAGATATTGATGCAGAAAAACTAAATTCATGAACTAAGATCAAAGTACAGATACCTGACACCAAAAATATCTTTCGTTTGCAGGATCATATATTGTAATCTCAGCAAACGACTTTATAAACAATTTAGGTGATGATTTGACTAACCAGATAACACATACGAGCTCAACATTTGTCATCGGAGTAACTGGTGGGATCGGGTCAGGTAAGACAACAGTATGTGATTTGTTCCACGAATTATTTGCTATACCAGTGATAGACGCAGACATCATCGCAAAAGATGTAGTTAAAAAAAATCAGCCAGCCTTGCAGGCAATTGTTGCCGAATTCGGAGAAGATATCCTTACTCATACCGGGGAACTAGACAGGCCTAAGGTCAAAAAACTAGTGTTTTCGCACCCCGCTAAACGAAAAATTTTAGAGAAAATCGTGCACCCAGAAGTGAGAAAGGAAATGAGGTTACAAATCTCGCGGGTAAATAAAAGCTATTGCCTGCTCTCAGTACCATTGATCGCAGAAAGTACTGATAAAAGTATCTTTGATAGAATTCTAGTGGTAGATTGCGATGAAAAAATTCAAATGGAAAGAGTGATTTCTAGGGACCGACTTGCTAATGAAACAGTAGTTGCTATTATGAAAGCTCAGGCAAGTAGGGAAGATAGACTCGTAATTGCAGATGATGTAATCATAAATAACGGACCCACTTCACAACTAAATGAGCAAGTTCAATTACTTCATGAAACTTATCTAGATTTATTTAATGCAAATAATTGGTAAAATTTGTGATGACTCCCCATAAACCCTTTTCTTTGCAGCCGGATCTCACCTCTTACGAGCTCCCCTTGAACGAAAAAACACGAAACTATCTCAGGCTTGAGCAATTTTTTTCTGAAATACAGAACAATATTGATGAAAAATCCTGCGATAGCTCAAGAATAGCTTTAATCCAGATGATAGAGATATGCGACTTTATCCAACGCATCGATATCAAAAAAGATTTGATACAAGAACTAGAAATCATCACATCCTCTTTTAAACAGCTGTCGGGAAATCCCAATGTCGATAGTAAAAGCCTCACGCAATTGCTCTCTGAAATGAATGAAGGCTTGAATTTCCTGCGAATAAGAGACTATCAGCCAGGTAATCTGCTCCAGAAAGACGAGCTCGCCACACAAGTCAGACACCGCTTAGGGATGTCGGGAGGAGCCTGCCATTTTGATATTCCCCGACTGTACTATTGGATAAATAAAGGAGAAGTGGAAAGAACGACACAACTTAATGAATGGATGGAAGACCTCCGACCAATTCTATGGGCAAGCAAGCTTATTTTACGGGTTGTGCGGGAAAGCGGACAAGTATCAAATGTAATCGCGACCAACGGATTTTACCAAGAAGCACTTAATACTAACGCGAAATACTACCTTCTAAGAATACACTTGCCTAAGGAGGGATCTATTTTCCCTGAAATTAGCGGTGGCAAACATAGGTTTACGGTCCGATTCTATATTCACAGCTCAACAAAAATAAAGCCCATAAAATCTGACGAAAATATCGAATTCTTCATTGAACATTGTGGTATTACAAACTAGAAAATCATACACGGAAAGCGAATAACTTTTTCTCAATCTCGTCAACTGTGTAGCCAGGATCTTTGGAATCCCAGAGTTCAGACACCATACTAATACCGTGTAAACCAACGTTACATGCTGTAGAGATATCTGATGCCGTCATACCACCCAAGCCGTATATGGGTAGTTCTGAGCAATTCACTAGATCAGCTGACCTGTCCCAACCCAAATATGTAGATGCGGAATGCGAAGTAGGTGATAAAACTGGCGATAAATAAACAAAATCGAGGCCAACTTCTTGCGCTTTCAAAAGTTCCGTTCGGTTATGGCACGAAGCACTTATCAAGAGAGAACTCGGCATCGGTCTTTTACTCAACCTTAATAATTCTCGCGATGGAAAATGAACTCCATCAAAGTATTGCGCTAATTCCTGAAATTGGTCAGCGAACATTGTGACATTCAACATCACCAGTGCATCGAATTTTTTGCACAAAAAACTCACTCTTTTTGCTAATTTCAAAAGTAAAATTTTATCTGAAATTTTGGGTCTGAATTGAATTAAACGCACCCCGCCTATAAGACATAATTCAATCCTTTTTAGGTACGACTCTTCCTCGCCCACGAAAGGTGCCGTAACTAGTGAGTGACGGGGAAGTATTGCCGCAATCTTTATCTGCCGATTTGGCAAGGGCATATCATACTTTTTTAATTCAGAACTATTTACCCAACGGATCTCTTGTCCTTCTCGCGACCGCACTTTCCCAGTCCATTTTAGTACGTCATAAACGAAAATATTTAGATCATAGAGTTTGTGAGCATAGCTATAGTTCAAAGTTGGCACTGCCACCGAGGGTATCACGCCGACTTCTTCATATAACTCTCTGGCAAGCGCCTGCAAAGGCAATTCTCCGGACTCGATTTTTCCACCAGGAAACTCCCAGAGACCCGCTTCAATAGCTTCAGGTTTTCTTTTGCTGAGTAAAACATCTCGGAGAGGGCCCCGAACTATACCTACGACTACCGAAACTACTCTTCGCAAAATGCGCCCTCTCTAAATAATTCCAACTGTTTTAGCAAACAGGTTAAGTAGAAACAGCAAAAGTTCCTAAGTACGATACTCAGCATTTATACGTATATACTCGTAGGAGTAATCACACGTCCAAACCGAAGTACTAGAAACGCCATCATCTAAATGGATAGAAAACTCTATCTCGCTTTGCGCAAAAAGCTGATCAATTGTATCGCTGTTTTTTGATAGCACAGGCTGTCCATTTTTCACAAGTGGCACCCCAGAAACATTAATATCGATGTCCTCCAATCGAGTCGTGCGATCAATTGACCGTCCGACTGCAGCTAGTATACGCCCCCAATTAGCATCTGAAGCAAACAATGCTGTTTTAACTAATGGGGACTCTGCTACAGCGTAAGCTACCCGGCTCCTCTCTTCTTCTGCTTCACCATAAACTGTAATCGTAACAAATTTAGTCGCGCCCTCGCCGTCTCGCACGATATCTTTCGCTAACTCTGTGCAAACCATACATATCGTCGCGGCCAACTCTCGAAATTCATTACTACCTTTTAATATATTCTTATTTTGTCGCGCCCCAGTCGCCATTAAAACAAAAGCGTCGTTAGTAGATGTATCGCCATCCACTGTAATCCGATTGAAACTTACGTTCGCCGCTTCCTCACAAATTGACTTAACCATCTCAGGGGAAAGAGCCGCATCCGTAGCCACGAAAGCCAACATAGTTGCCATGTCCGGTTTAATCATGCCGCTACCTTTTGCAATACCGGTAACTGTGGTCAGCGCTCCGTTAACTTCGATAGTTGCACTTCTTGCTTTTAAACAAGTATCGGTAGTCATAATTGCTCTACCCGCCGCGGCCCAGTTATTTTCCGAGAGAGCCGAAAGACAGTCACCTATCGCCCCACCGATCCGATCAGTATCAATTAACTGTCCAATCACACCGGTAGAAAACGGAAGTATGGTTTCAACTGGACAACCAGCTTCTTTCGCTAAAAATTCGCAGATTTTTTCGGCATCTTTCTCACCAGCAATACCTGTTCCGGCATTTGCATTCCCCGCGTTTACTATAAGGTACCTCGGAGCCATGGTCTGCAGATGACGACGTGCTATAATAACGGGGGCTGCACAAAATACGTTCCTGGTAAATACGGCAGCACTAGACGCTCCCTCCGACAACTCCATAACCACCAGATCAGCCCTATTTTCGTAACGCTCTCCGCTCGCGGCAGTACCTAGCCGAATCCCTTTCACTGGTAAAATTTTTTTCGAAAGCTCAACACTCATAGTATTAACATCATACCTTCCTCAGGTCTTGCCGTGACAGAGCTTATACTTTTTCTGAGACCCGCATGGACACAAGTCATTACGCCCTATTTTTTGCCCCTTTCGGACAAAAGGTTTATCTGAGTTTGACTGAGAAACCTTAGGCTTTTCAACGTTTTTAAACTCACTATGATCTGGTCGTTGGTAATTTTCCTCGGAAAGCTCTAGTTCCTTTCGCTGGGTTTGCACGAGCTGGTCACCTGTAGAAATTTGCAACCCACATATTATCTTAGTAATGGAGCGCTTGATTTGATCGAGCATCACAGAAAACATTTCAAATGCTTCGCGCTTGTACTCTTGTTTTGGGTTCTTTTGAGCAAACCCTCGCAAATGTATTCCTTGTCGCAAGTGATCCATAGCCGCTAGGTGTTCTTTCCAGTTAGTATCTAAAACCTGAAGCATGGCACTTTTCTCGAACTCCCGCATAGCGGAATATCCGACCATCTCTTCTTTCTGTATAAAGACATCCTCAGCACCTTCGAGTATTTTTTCTCGTAACACTGATGAATCATAGATATTTAAAAATTCATCTGGTTCTATATAGATGCTCACTTCATCTTTGAGGCCTTTTGCTAGTGCTTTCAGGTTCCAGTCGTCTCCATCACCATCTACGTATAAATGCCTATCTGCTAATTCAAACACTACATCTTCGCGTATTTGTATGATCATATCCCTTATACTATCTGCCTGCATAATTTCTCTTCGCTGAGCATACACATGCGTTCTTTGATCATTCGCCACATCATCAAAGTCTAGTAACTGTTTGCGGACATCAAAGTTCCTTCCTTCAACTTTTCTTTGCGCGTTCTCGATAGCTTTACTTACCCAAGGATGCTCAATCGCCTCTCCTTCATTCATACCTAATTTTTTCATCAGACCTGATACTTTTTCGGATGCAAATATACGCATCAAACTATCTTCTAAAGATAAATAAAAGCGACTAGAGCCGGCATCTCCCTGCCTACCAGAGCGCCCTCTCAGTTGATTATCTATCCTACGGGATTCATGTCGCTCGGTGCCGATAATATGGAGCCCCCCCGCGTCCAGCACATTCTGATGACTCTGCTCCCAGTTCACCTCACGAAGCTTGGAAGTTTCTTCTAATTCCTTTGAACCAAAATCAGGATTACCTCCTAATACTATATCTGTACCCCTGCCCGCCATATTAGTAGCAACGGTGACACTTCCTGAAGTACCAGCATTAGCTATTATACTGGCCTCTTGTTCATGAAACTTGGCATTTAAGACTTCATGTTTAATTTTATTCTTTTTAAGTAAATTAGAGAGGTACTCTGATGTTTCAATTGACGTTGTACCTACAAGAACTGGTTGCCCTCTCTCAACACAATTTTGAATATCTTCCAAGATAGCCTGAAATTTTTCAGTCTGACTTAAATAAACCAAATCACCATAATCTTCTCTGATCATGGCTTTATGCGTGGGAATCACGACAACTTCTAAATTATAGATTTCTTGAAACTCGTAAGCCTCAGTATCTGCCGTCCCAGTCATACCAGACAAATTATCATAGAGACGGAAGTAATTTTGATAAGTAATAGAGGCTAGTGTCTGATTTTCCTCCTGAATAACTAAACCTTCTTTAGCTTCAACTGCTTGATGCAACCCATCAGACCAACGTCGACCTGGCATTGTACGTCCGGTAAACTCATCAACAATTACCACTTGTCCATTTTGAATAACATAATCAACATCTCGCTGGAATAAACTCTGAGCTCTAATCGCGGCGTACACATGATGTACTAACGAAATATTACTCGCGCTATAGAGACTGTCGTGAGTATCTAAAAGTCCAGCATCGATTAACATTCTCTCGACGTGCTCATGACCACTCTCAGTTAGATATACCTGTCTAGACTTTTCATCAATAGAGTAGTCACATGATGCATCCACGATCTCGTCATCACCAGTTTGGGCTACCAAAACTGCTACTAAATCATTCATTTTGGTATAAATATCGCTGCGATCATCAGCTGGACCAGAAATGATCAACGGCGTCCTAGCTTCATCAATTAAAATTGAATCAACCTCATCTATCACAGCAAACGTTAGGTCGCGCTGGACCTGCTGCTCGAAATTAAAGCTCATATTATCCCGTAAGTAGTCAAACCCGAACTCATTGTTTGTCCCGTACGTGATATCACATGCATAAGCCGCTTTACGATTCTGGTGTTCCATGCCGCTAACTATTACCCCAACAGAAAGCCCAAGCGCATTATATAATTTCCCCATCCATTCTGAATCACGCTGAGCTAGATAATCATTAACGGTAACTACGTGCACAGATTTACCAGACAACGCATTTAGATATACTGGCAGCGTCGCTGCCAGAGTTTTACCCTCTCCAGTGCGCATCTCTGCAATTTTTCCTTCATGTAGCATCATCCCTCCGATCATCTGTTCATCGAAGTGACGCATGTCTAAAACTCGGCAACTAACCTCACGGACTACCGCGAAGGCTTCCGGCAAGAGGACATCTAGACTATCTCCATTTGAAAACCTTTCCCGAAAAATCTCAGTTTTCTCTTTCAAATCATCACTGGATAACACTTTTAATTGAGTCTCAAAACTCGCAATCTCGCCGACTACCTTGCGGGCTCGTTTGAGAGTCCGGTCGTTGCTACTACCAAAAATTTTTGACAAAATCCCTTGTACGAAAGATGAAGAATTGATAGCCATTTAAGAATTTACCATATCGAAATTTAGCGGAAATAATGCTCACTGATCTTTTGTAGTATATTGTAGCAAATAGATATAATTTAGCTCTAACTAAAAATATGTAGTATCGAGCGCATCATGCGTGTCCTTTTGATGGGGCGCTTAAGGAAACTAATGAGTGATAACAGACCTAAACCAATAGTTATAGCTGCCAATCAAAATTCAGTTGTTGGGCAGTTACGACTAAAAGCAAAAAGACTTAATCAACTGAACAAAATATTCCAATCAACCTTGCCGGAATCCCTAACTAGTCATATAACACTAGCAAATATCAAAGACGACCTACTTGTAGCCTTCGCAGAGTCGCCAATTTGGGCGACCAACATGCGATATGAAATACCTGGCGTTCTGAATAAATTAAAACAATTAGACAATTTTCCTAAAATCAACGAGATTAAACTGATACAATCTAGAACTACAGACGCACGAGTAACTAGTATAAACACAGAAAAACTCGAAATGATTTCAGAGTCGACCAGTAACTTACTCACCAAGCATGCATCAACTCTGAAAAATAAAAAATTGCAAAATGCTCTGCATCGACTAGCTAAAAATAGCAAACAAATTTAAATCAAAAGTCGACTTAGGTGATTGGCTGTTGAAAGATAATAGGTGAAAGTTCGGAATCCTCTAAGGAAACTAACTCCCAAGCGTCAGTTGCACCTAAAATCTTTCTAATCAATCGATTATTGAGCTCATGTCCCGATTTAAACCCGTGAAACGCCCCGATTAGCCCATACCCAAGCAAATAAAGATCACCGATAGCATCTAGTATTTTATGCTTCACAAACTCATCTTCATACCGTAAGCCATCTTCATTTAACACCCGATCCTCGTCAACGACCACAGCGTTATCTAGGCTCCCGCCAAGTACCAAATTTTTTTCGCGAAGAGCTTCAACGTCTTTCATAAATCCAAAAGTTCTGGCGCGACTAATCTCTTTAACAAAAGACGTAGTTGAAAAATCAATCTCGGAACGACTAATTTTACCGTTGAAGATCGGATGCTGGAACTCTATTGCAAATGAGACTTTAAAGCCATGAAATGGCTTAAAACTTGCCCACTTATCGCCATCAGAAACTACAATTTCTTCTTTGATTCTTATGAATTTTTTTGACTGACACTGTTGTGCTATGCCAGCAGATTGTAGGAGAAAAACGAATGGACCCGCACTACCATCCATAATAGGAACTTCGGAAGACGTGAGATCAACAAATGCATTGTCAATACCTAGACCCGCAAAAGCCGACAATAAATGTTCCACCGTCGAAACTTTAACCCCATCTTTAACCAAACTAGTAGACAGATTCGTTTTACCAACATGCTCCGCGCGGGCTGGTATTTCAACCACTGGATCGAGATCTTGTCGACAGAATACTATACCGGTATCTACAGGGGCGGGCCTAACAGTCAAAAATACTGTTTCTCCAGTATGCAAGCCAATGCCGGTTGCTCTAATAGCATTCTTCAGGGTTCTCTGTTTGATCATTTCCCTGACCGTTCCAGATGTTAGTTACGTCAATTATAACACATGAGCCCCTCAATCTGCTCCCTTCATTTTTCAATCGGCCTGTCTCCTCAAAAAAGCGGGGATATCGAGATAACTGGTATCGCTCTCTTCGTCATGGTTTACTGAACCCAATTTCTCTTTCTTACTATCGAGTACTGAATCTTTATTTTCGTCATAGATAGCTTGAGACTCCGTGCTCTCAGACAGCGTCGGCACTAAAGTTGGGCTTGTAAAATTTTCAGCTTCAGTCCCGCCAATACCAGTCGCTACTACTGTAACTCTAACCTCGTCTTTAATATCTTCATCCACAACATTACCAATGACTACGGTAGCATTATCCGATGTGAATTCAGCAACACAATCGCCAAATTTTTGAAATTCACCGATTGTTAAATCAGCATTCGAGGTAATATTGACCAAGACACCTTTGGCACCAGTCAAATCTATATCTTCAAGCAATGGGCTACAGATAGCCGATCTTGCCGCGTCTTCAGCTCGGTTCTCTCCACGCCCTGAACCAGATCCGATCATAGCCATGCCTTTCTCAGACATAACTGTTCGTACGTCAGCAAAATCTACGTTAATCTTACCACTACAAGTTATTAACTCAGCGACTCCTTGAACAGCACCGAACAACACATCGTTCGCTGCGCTAAATGCATCCAGTAAACTGATATCGCTTCCGAGTTCACTTAAAAGTTTTTCATTCGGAATGGTGATTAAAGAATCAACATACTGCGTCAATTCTTCTATTCCCTTTTCTGCTATTTCACCACGCTTACGCCCTTCAAAAGAAAATGGGCGAGTTACAACAGCTACCGTCAGCACGTTCATTTCCTTTGCTAATTGTGCCACCACAGGAGCCGCTCCAGTACCCGTACCACCGCCCATCCCCGCGGTTATGAATACCATGTCCGTTCCGCGCAACATCTCAACAATCAAGTCAGTATCATCTAATGCGGCTTGCCTACCCACGCTTGGATCAGCCCCTGCTCCCAGACCTTTAGTCACACTTTCTCCTAATTGTAGAACATTCTTTATATTCCCGCTTTCTAGGGCCTGTGCATCTGTGTTAGCACATATAAACTCCACGTGTTCCAAATTAGAAGAGGCCATATGTTGAACAGCATTTCCACCGCCGCCTCCAACGCCTATGACCTTTATTACCGCTTTAGAACCAACTTCTTCTATCATCTGAAACATGGCTTATTCTCCATTTTCTAATTAAATATTTACTAAATCATTTTCTCTCTAAATCAGGGGGTTAATTCAAAAATTACCTTTAAACCAGTTTTTCATTGACGTTAAGATTGATACGTGAGTCCCGTGACGACCTTTTTTGGCAAAACTCAGAGACTCTTCAAACCCGAACCTTAAAAGACCAACTCCGGTTGCATAAATCGGGTTTCTCACAACATCGACCAATCCAGATACACCTTTAGGCACACCTACCCGCACTGGCATATGAAATACCTCTTCAGCTAGTTCAATCACGCCTTCCATTTTCGCTCCTCCTCCAGTAAGTACAATCCCTGCCGCCACTACTTCTTCAAAACCGCTGCGCTTAAGTTCTGAACTAATGAGAGTGAATAGTTCTTCGTAACGGGGCTCTATAACTTCAGCTAAAGTTTGGCGCGTTAGTCTTCTGGGAGGACGATCACCTACGCTTGGTACTTCAATCATTTCTTCAGGATTAGCTAATTGCGTCAAAGCACAGGCATACCGAATTTTTATATCTTCCGCATGATGGCTTGGAGTTCTAAGCGCTATCGCTATATCTTTTGTAGCCTGATCTCCGGCTATGGGGATCACTGCTGAGTGGTGTATAGCACCGTTTAAAAAAACGGCAATATCTGTAGTACCACCACCAATGTCACATAGACATACCCCTAACTCTTTCTCTTCTTCTGTTAGTACAGAAAATGAAGACGCCAGTTGCTGCAAAATAACTTCATCAACTTCTAAACCACAACGTCTTACGCACTTCTCAATATTCTGTACCGCCGAAACTGCGCCAGTAACCATATGTACCTTTGCCTCTAGTCTTACACCCGACATTCCTATTGGGTCAACGATACCCTCCTGTCCATCGATAATAAATTCTTGCGCTAGGATATGTATAATTTGCTGATCAGACGGAATCGCTACAGCTCTCGCAGCTTCCATAACGTGCTCAACGTCCCCATGCGTAACCTCGCCATCTTTGATAGGAACTACGCCATGCGAATTCAAGCTTCTAATATGCCCGCCTGATATTCCGGCATATACTGAGTTTATTTGACAACCTGCCATGAGCTCCGCCTCTTCGATAGCCCTCTGGATTGACTGAACCGTGGATTCGATATTTACAACCACACCTTTTTTTAGGCCTCGGGACGGATGAGAACCTAAGCCAACGACCTCCACTTTATTGTCCGATGAGAATTCTCCCACCATAGCCACAACTTTAGATGTGCCAATATCAAGCCCTATGATCAGCCTCTTTTCTGCATGTTTCATAATAAAATGAGTCCTATATTCAATTGTTTACGCCCATAACTAATCATTCACACCAAATACTATTCCGCTACAACAACATATCAGCAGCAATTGCCAAACCGTTCGAATACCTTAAGTCAATCCGCTTAATACTTGCCCATTCCGCAGAAAAATTTTTGTGATAGCCCACTAAAAATCTCTCCAGTCTCTGTGATAGAAACTGTTTACCAAAAATTAACTCTTTTCCACCAGATGTAATAAATGTCCAGGATCCTCTGTCTGTAAGAATGACTTCAGCAACTACTATCGAAGCGTTAGACAGCTTGTTAGAAATAAGTCTGTAATGTTCTAGCATTATCTGCTCGAATCCTTCTGGTCCCGTAAATCGTACTATTCCGGGGATCTTTGAGGGCTTCTCAGGTGTAAAAATTTTTCCATCCCTGTTCAAGTATGATCCATGCCCCCAAACTGCAACTGCAACTTGTTCTTTAATGCTTATCACGAGTGTATCTTTCCAGACTCGCCTCACTACTGCTTCATCAATCCAAGGTTCCTCCATTAGAATTGATTGAATCTCATTAACATTCACCCGAAAAAAACCTCGCCCACCTAGACCATCCCGAACGATTGATCGTAATTCAGTTTTTTGTAAGTGTTGAAGGTTACCCGATACGATTACTTTATTTATAGGTAATACAGAGGGATCTGAAATTTTCGCGGCCAAAAATGCCAACAAAGTTGTAACTGTCAGAAGCACGCCAACAGCGAAGACCAGTACCGAAGAAGGCCAATTTTTAGCTCCTAAACTCGCCAATACTTTTTTACTCATTGGTCATACTCGATGATAGAATACTTAATACTGCCTGCGTAATTTTTTTTCCAGAGTGATGTACCGACATTGGAAATAACGAGTGACTCGTCAAACCAGGGACAGTGTTCATTTCAATAAGCCAGAATTTTCCATGCTCATCTTTCATAAAGTCGATCCGCCCCCACCCACTGCCACCTAGCGCGGCAAAGGCTTCTAGGGCAATCTCTTGGATCATTTCCTCGGCTTCAGGCTGCAATTCGCATGGACAAATATATTCTGTACTTTCACTTCGATACTTCGCCTCAAAATCATAAAACGCTCTGGGAGTTTTGATTTTTATCGCGGGCAGAGCCTCATCTAATAAGATTGAAACTGTATACTCTTCACCAGTGATGTAGGATTCAGCGATTACCAAAGAGTCGAATTTTTTAGCATATGAGATAGCTTCTACAAGCTGACTAATGTCATCAACTATAGTGATACCAAAGCTTGAACCGCCCCTAGCTGGCTTAACTATCAAAGGCAACCCTATTTTGTTCACCAACGATGCCGAATCAGTGTCATAGTCGATCACCTCAAACGAAGGCGTCGATAAATCTAAACCGGACCAAACTAGCTTAGCTCGGATTTTATCCATAGCTAATGCGCAGCCCAATACTTTAGTCCCTGTGTATGGGATATCTAAAAGTTCTAGTACTGACTGAATCTTCCCATCTTCGCCACCGATTCCATGAGTAGCAATGAAAATTCTATCGTATTGCATATAGTTTTCAGATAAGCTGAGCTTCCCATTCCAGTCGATAGGAGTAGCGTTTACTCCAGATTCTTTTAAGCAGGAGATAACATGTGCACCTGTCTCTAACGAAATTTCTCTCTCAGCGGAGTTCCCTCCCATCAGTACACCGACGTGACCAGCTTCTATTACAAACGCATCAGTAATAAGGCGATCTTTTATTTCCATCACTAATAGTTACTCATATTTTTTCTCTCTACCCAAAATTTGCACCTCTTCTTCGAGCTTCACACCAAATCTACCCTTAACTTTCACTTTAACTAGATCAATAAGACTCTCAATATCACGCGAAGAAGCCTCCCCATCATTGATGAAAAAATTGGCGTGTTTTTCGGAGACCGCGACGCCGCCCACGCGAAAGCCTTTTAAATCGCATCTTTCTATTAACTCGCCTGCGTAATAGCCGGTTGGGTTCTTAAAGACAGATCCACACGTAAATTCACCGGTAGGCTGAGAGACACTCCGCGCAGCTAAGACGCTCCGAATCTTTTCTAAAGCATCAGGTATTTTTTGTGAAAGTCGCAACCAGGCGCCGAGAAATTGTAGCTCTGGGCCGGCGACACCTCGATAATATGGCCTATACTCCGAAGCACTGAGATACCGAATTTCTCCATCCACGTTGACAATCTCTACTTTATCAACAAATGACCAAATCTCGCTTCCGATGGCACCTGCATTCATCTTGAGCGCGCCTCCCAACGTCCCTGGTATACCCGCCAGAAATGCTAACTCTCCAAAATTGTTTCGAGCAGCCTCACGCGCAATTTTCGCGCAAGGCGTCCCGCATTGCGCGTATAGTAGATCTGGTTGCTCCCAAGAAAATGAAGATAAATTACCGGCGGTCAAAACAACCACCGAATCAACACCGGCGTCGCGAAACAAAATATTGCTCCCTAAACCAAGCCACAAAATGGAATAATCCCGACTATATACTTTAATAAACTCGCAAAGTTTATTTTTATTCTCGGGCTGAAAGAAGTAATCTGCGTTCCCCCCGCAACGCCAAGACGAATGCTTGGACAAATTAATATCCCTTTGCAGTCCAGAAATAGAATAAAAATCGTATTTTTTATTGATTGTTATCACGAAATAAAATCTCTTGCCAAGCTACTGATACTTCCTGCACCCAAAAAGACTAAAACATCATTTTCCTCAACAACCGCCTCGATCATTTCATGCGCCTGCTTTAAGTTTTCCACAAATATAGGTATCACTTGTCGTTTCGCCCTCACTGCTTGCGTGAGCGACTTACTATCGGCGCCAAACACCATAGGCTCACCTGCGGAGTAGACTTCTAATAACAGTAAAGCATCAGTACTCGACAGCACAGTGACAAAATCATCAAATAATTCTTTTGTTCGAGTGTATCTATGGGGCTGGAAAACAACGAATAAGCGCCTGTCTTTCCAGTGATTTCTTACTGTTTCGAAAACAGCCAAAAGTTCATTGGGGTGATGTCCGTAGTCATCGATTACAGTAAGCGCTTTATCATTTATTATTACTTTCTCAGTCACCTGAAATCTGCGATCTATTCCTTGAAAGTTGCGTAGCGCTCTATCGATGGTATCAAAATTCACACCTAGCTCTAATGCTACGGCTATCGCGCCAAGCGCGTTCTGAACATTGTATCGTCCAAAAAGATTTAAAGTGAATTCTCTTTCAGGTCGGTCTTCCCCCTCGGTTACCTTAAAGTGTTCTCCTTTTTCAGTGGGCCCCAAATAAACACCTCTTATATCTGCCTGAGATCCAAATCCATACGTAATTACTTTGGCGCGAATTTCTGGTTCAATTTCGGCTACAGCCTCATCATCAATACACACACAAGCAACACCATAAAAAGGCAAGCGTCGGGCAAACTCTAAAAATGACTGCTGTAACGTACGAAAATTGTTAGCGTACGTTGATAAATGATCGGCATCTATATTAGTGATCACCGAAACCACGGGCTGTAGTAATAAAAATGATTCGTCACTTTCATCCGCTTCTGCTACCAGGTACTCTCCGTTACCTAATCGCGCGTTAGAATTTGTGCTCTTAACTAAACCGCCGACTACAAAAGTAGGGTCCAAATCCGCGTCGGCTAAAATTGCTGCAATCAAACTAGTAGTAGTAGTTTTACCATGTGTTCCAGCTACTGCAATCCCGTTTCTAAAACGCATTAACTCTGCGAGCATTTCAGCACGAGGCACTACCGGAATACGTCGATTACGAGCCTCTATTAGTTCGACATTATCACTGGGGATAGCACTTGAATAAACAACAACATCGGTATCTTCGACATTTTTAGCCTCGTGTTGTAATTTAACTTCAATCCCCTGCTTTTTAAGCCGATGATAGGAATCAGAGTTAGCAATATCGGAGCCAGTTATGAAATAGCCAATATTATTGAGAACCTCTGCAATCCCACTCATTCCAGCTCCACATATCCCTATAAAGTGGATTTTCCTGACACGATGCATCAAGCCAAATGAGTTATGCATTTATGAACTCCATACACTTATCGACAACCAGCCCAGTAGCTCTCGCGTGTCCAAGTGATCTCGCAGTATCTCCTACAGCGTTATATGAATCATTATTATTTATGATCTCATTGAGTAAGAGTTTCAGTTCATCGGGGGTGAATTTATCCTCTTGGATCATAAAAGCGGCGTTTCTCTGACTATAATATTCTGCATTCTTTGTTTGATGATCATCAACCGCATATTTGTAAGGCACTAGTACAGATATCAAACCAGCAGTCGTTAACTCAGAAAGTGTCATAGCCCCACTTCTAGAAATCACAAGATCGGCCCAACCATAGGCATCAGCCATATCATCTATATACGCACAAACTCGGCTATCATTTATAAGGCCATACTTTTTATATTCGTTTTTTAATCTCTCCTCAGAGTCAGAACCGCACTGATGAAGAATACTAATATTGCGCTTATCAACATTACTCAACGCCTGAGGTACTATCTCATTTAGAATGCGGGCACCTCGGCTCCCTCCAAAAATGAGTATGTTAAATGTAGTACCGGCTGCTTTTTTTAATCGCCGCTCACCAATCTGAATGATTTCTTGACGAACCGGATTACCGGTAACTGTTGTCTCAAGTTTTGAATGAAAAGTATTTGGAAAGGCCTCCAAGATGCAAGACGATAGGTATGCTAAGATTCGATTTGCCAAACCTGGGATTGTATTTTGCTCATGAATTATCAATGGACATCTGTATATCCAAGCAGCAAATCCCCCAGGAGCACTCACGAACCCCCCCATTCCTAAGACAACATCGGGCTTTTTACAATGCAAAATCCAAAGTGCCGACAAAACAGATTGCGCCAAAATGAAGGGTGCCGTTAACCATCGTATAAACCCATTTCCGCGAAACCCCTTTACCTTAATCGAATGGAAAGAAAACCCATTTTCTGGTATCACGCGAGCCTCTAGACTAGATCCAGTCCCGACCCAGTGACAAGTAACACCCATTTTTCTAAGCTGAGTCGCAACGGCCAACCCTGGGTAAACGTGACCACCCGTTCCTCCAGAAAAGATGACGATTGATCGTTTCATACGGTGCGCCCTATCAATCGGGAGATATCGGCATAGTTAATCTCGCGTCCGACCCGCAGGACTAAAGCTAGAGCAATAATAGTAAAAACTAAATTGTTGCTGGCATAACTCAAAAGAGGTAAAGGCAGCCCTTTCGTCGGGAGGTATCCAACGTTTACCGCGACATTTACCAGAGCTTGGATGCCTAGCACAAATCCTACCCCATAGGTTAGATAAGCACCAAAAATATTACCATCCCTTTCTGCTGCCGCTCCAATTCTAAAAATACGCCACACTACAAACATAAAAACTAAAATAATTACAGAGGCACCTAAAGCGCCAAACTCCTCTCCAATTACGGCAAAAACAAAGTCTGTGTGTGGTTCGGGTAAATAACCTAATTTTTGAATACTGTTTCCTAGCCCAACTCCAAACCAATCCCCCCGCCCCATAGCGATTAATGCGTTGGTCAACTGCCAACTCGCCCCTCGCTCGTCCTCCCAAGGGTTTAAAAAAGAGAGTATTCTTTCCATTCGGTATTGCTCTCGGATAGCTACGAAGGAAAGAACAGAAGTAACCAGCGCGCCTCCGACACAAAATTTCATAATTGGCACACCAGCTAAAAATAGCATTCCGATACTCGTACCAAACAAAACCACGCATGCCCCATAGTCAGGCTCTAACAAAAGTAATATGGCAATCAATGCCAAAACGAACATAGGCTTAATGAAACCTATGAATTCCGATCTGACTTGTGAATTATGCCTGACTAGATACGCAGACAAATAGATGATTGACGCAAGTTTGGTGAACTCTGACGGTTGGAATGAAACTGTCCCCACATATAACCACCTCTTACTGCCATTAACCTCGTGACTAAACCCTGGGATGAGGACTGCGACTAGACATAACATCGCGAATAAAATAGCGGCGAAACCTAACCTAGAAATATGCCTAGTATCAACTTTTAATAATAGCAGTGAGACGAAACATCCAATACTAATCGCCACGACTTGCCGCCAAAAATAATAAAAGGGCGATAAACCTCTACTCTCAGCCAACGATCCTGAAGTTGAAAGCACCATAACTAGACCAAAAGAGATTAAAACTAGGATACAGCCGACGAGCCATTTGTCATAACCGTCCAGAAATTTTGATGCATACGAGCTATTTCTAGTCGCTTGGGCTCTGAAGCTACGAGTCAATTTAACTCTCCTAAAGCCGCTACAGCACTTTGAAAAGCCAATCCTCTATGCCTATAGTCATCAAACATATCGGTACTCGAACACGCTGGCGCGAGTAACACCTTGTCACCAGTCCTTGCTAGATTCATAGCAGAAATTACAGCATTCGACATCGTATTTGCTATAACGCATTCAATCCGATCAGCGAATAATTGTTTTATTTCAAGCGCTGTTTCTCCCAACAAAACTGCAGCTCGTAAATGACTCACAACTTGCTCAACAAATTCTAAATAGCTAACACCCTTAGTCGCTCCACCGGCTATCAAAATTAATGATTCACTAGATCGGATACTCAGAATGCTAGCCAGGGCTGCGGCAGTGTTAGTAGCTTTAGAGTCATCAATAAACTCCACCCCATTTTTTTGCCCAATAACTTGGCCTCGATGAGGAAGACCACGAAATTGCTTTAATGTCTGAATCGCTTGGTCAGGTACAGAACCTAAAAATATATCAACGATTCCTAATGCCGCAATACTATTTAAATAATTATGATCGCCTGGAACACTAAGCTCCTCCGCTGCCAAAAATTCTTGCGAAACACTTCCCAAAAATAGAGTTCCATCTCTGCGTTTAATACCGTAATTATTTTTACTAGGATCATTATGACTAAATCCTTTTATCTCTCGCCTATTTGCAAAACATGCTAAAGACTCATCCCCTGAGTTAACAAGCGAACATTTAGAGTTTTCCAAAATTTTTTTCTTGGCTTCTAGATAGCAGTCAAACGTTTTATGTCTATCCAAGTGATCCGCTGTCACATTTAAAATGCAGGCAACGTCTAATTTTAAATTTTCTACTAGATCTAACTGAAAACTACTCAACTCGAGCACATAACAATCCGGTGCTCCCCCCCCAAGGAGTTCTATCGCGGGAGTTCCTAGATTACCACCATACCGGACTTGAAGCCCTGATGCTTTGAGCATTAAGGAGACCATTGTAGTTACAGTACTCTTTCCATTAGTTCCCGTTATACCGATCACCGGAGCATCAGCATAATCAGCAAAAATCTCAATATCGCCTTTTATCTTATGGTCAGCTTCTCTTACACTCTTGAAAATATCACTTCGCTTATCAACTCCGGGGCTGAAGATCAGCTCTTCGCAAACACTCAGAAAGTCAAAGTTAGAGTCACCCAACAGAGTTGGAACGTCTGGATACCGGTCTAAAAATCGATCTACATTCGACGATTGTGCACAGCTATCCGCTCCCAAAACTGAGAAACCTTGAGACAACAAGAAATTAACCATCGAACGTCCTGTCTTACCCAAACCGACGACACCATAATCAAACCGGATTTCCTCATTAGCCGCATTTAATAAGATGTCTTTCGCTATCTTCACTTTAACGAATCTTCAACGAAGCTAACGCAACCAAAACAAGAATCACAGTTATAATCCAAAATCTGACTACTATTCGTGCCTCCGGCTCACCCTTCAGCTCAAAATGATGGTGAATTGGAGCCATCCTGAATACTCGTTTTCCTCGCAACTTATAAGACAAAACTTGAACGATAACTGATAACGCCTCAGTTACAAATACTCCCCCCATAATTATTAGCAATAGCTCTTGACGAACACATACTGCAACTATTCCGATAGCAGCCCCCAGTGCCAAAGAGCCTATATCTCCCATAAAAATTTGGGCCGGATGAGTATTGAACCAGAGAAAGCCTAAACCTGAGCCGACTATCGTTGCGCAAAATATACTTAGCTCTGCCGCGCCACCGATGTGCGGAAAAAGTAATCGATCAGACCAAAACTCAATGCCTGTGACGTAAGAAAAAATAATTAATGCACCTGAAATCATTACTACTGGTACGATAGCAAGTCCATCTAAACCATCCGTCAGGTTCACCGCGTTGCTAGTCCCCACGATAACAAGATATGCAAATATTGGATATAAATGCCAAGTTCGCAAATCAAATGAAAAAATCTCGGGCTTAATAAACGGAATAATCAGGAGTGTATCGTTAGCAGATTGATTAGTGGCGTATAATAAAAGTACGATTATGAACGCGGCGATAGATTGAGATTGGAACTTTCGTTTAGCGGACATGCCTTTCGAATTTTCCTTAGTTACTTTTGCATAATCATCACGCCAACCAATCAAGCCGAAAAGCCATATGCCAAGGAGTGCAATCCAAACAAACCTATTTCCTAAATGAGCCCACAAAAGAGTACTAACAGAGATAGAAATTAGTATTAAGATACCACCCATAGTGGGGGTACCTTCCTTAACGAGATGCGACTGAGGCCCGTCGGAACGAACAAATTGTCCAAGACGAACCTTGTTAAGATAACTAATCATATAAGGTCCTAATAAAAGCATGATCATCAGTGAAGTTAGGACGCCTAATACTATCCTGAGTGCATGCGATAAAAAAACGTCGAATTGTGGATCGAGCTGCATGAGTAACTGGCTTAGATAGATCAACATTCGGTAGACCCGCAAGTGCTTAAAGCGTCAGTGACTAAATCTAAATTCATAGACCTCGAGGCCTTGAGGAGTATCGTAAGAGGCCCTTCAAATTTTTCGACGTCCTCCAATAACGACTCTAATAACGATGATACTGTTTCAAAATGTCGCGCCCTGGTACCAAATGTATCGCTCGCATATTTGGAGGCTCGACCCACAGTGTATAACCTATCCACCAAAGCATTAGCAGCGTGCTCTCCGACCTCCGCATGAAACGCTGGGCTATTTGCTCCGAGCTCTCTCATGTCGCCGAACACCATCCAACGTACTCCCTTTTCACGCGCTAAGGCATCGATAGCAGCGCGAGTTGAAACTGGATTAGCGTTATAAGTATCATTCAGAATACTGAGGCCATTTTTTTGTCTCGAGAAATTTAACCTTCCTTTAGCTTCTGGCGCGCTCTCAAGGCCTCGTACTATAGTCTCAAGCTCAGTCCCCAAAACGTAAGCAGCCCCTGATGCCGCTAAAGCATTATTAATGTGATGCGTCCCTCTTCTATTTAACTCAATCTCCACGGTTGAACCAAAAATACTCATTTTGAAGTTTATTTTTCCCGGGACAACACTAATATCTGATGCGTATATGTCTCCACCTCGACCAAAACGAATCACTTGACGCCTGCCGGCCATTTCTAACCAGAGGTCCCGAAAAAAATCTTCATTATTTATTACCGCCACTCCATCCTCGGGGAGTCCAGTGATAATTTCACCTTTAGTTCTTGCAACCGTTTGGACGTCACCGAATCCATCCAAGTGAGACGGCGCGCATAGGGTGATAATACCGACCTTCGGTCTTACAATACTGCATAACTTCTCGATATCCTTCGGATTGCTGGCGCCCATTTCTATGACCGCACAATTATGAGACGAGTCAAGCCTAAATAAGGTTAAAGGAACACCGATATCATTATTAAGATTCCCTAGGGTAACTAGTGGATTTTTATTTTGTTCAAACACAGAGCCAAGCATTTCTTTAACTGAAGTTTTTCCGGCGCTACCTGTTATACCCACAACCGGAAGCTCAAAACGATCCCGCCAGTTTTGAGCTAAGTCAACTAAGCCCGCGCGTGAATCACGGACTTTAATTATAGGTAACCTGCCATCACCGAGCTTACTAGACACGGCTCCAATAGCACTTTTTTTAAGTGCATCGTCTAGCAAATCATGAGCATCAAATCTTGGCCCTTTTAATGCAAAAAATAATTCACCAGGATGTAGACTCCTGGTGTCCGTGCTAATGCCATCGAATTTTCTATCCTCACCTATAAGCCTTCCTTCAACAATATCGGCAGCTTCAGATAGACGCATAGCAATCATAGAATCGCACCCAACTGAAGGTAATTACTCGCTATAGCACGATCGCTGAAGGGGTACTCTATTCCATTTTTGCTCTGGGTAGTTTCGTGTCCCTTACCAGCGATAACCACATAGTCACCTTCGTGAGAAAACAAAATCGCTTGCCGGATAGCCGCTTCCCTGTCAGGTTCGACTACGAACTTATCCTTGTGAGTTACATCAGCCATAATATCGGAGAAAATACTCATCTGATCTTCATAGCGAGGATTATCAGATGTCAAAAACACCTTATCAGCTAGTTTTTCGGCGATAGTCCCCATCGGAGCTCTTTTAGTTTTATCTCTGTCTCCACCACAACCAAATACCAAAAGTATTTGACTCGGCTTCAATTCTTGGACTGTAGACAAAATCGTAGATAAGCTATCGGGGGTATGCGCGTAATCTAAGTACACTAGGCTACCAGCACTAGTTCTTCCCAATAGTTCCATCCGACCAGGAATAGTCTCGAATTTTTGTAAGCAGTTGCCCACACTATCAAACTCGTAGCCAAGCGAAAATAGCGTAGCAGCTACCATTAGAAGATTATCAACATTAAATAAGCCTAGTAGTGAAGACGTGACCTTAATTTTTTTCTTATTCCAATATAAATCGAATACAACCCCACAAGAATTAATTTCAATGTTTTTCGCAATAATTAAATTAGAAAATTTTTGAGAGAAAGTTGTCTGCTTACTGGAGCAAACCCACAACATTTCGTTTCCTGTTAATATATTGTGTACTCCTATAGAGTAAGGATCATCAGCGTTCAGAATTACATGCTGGTGACGATTATCCTCAAACAAACGAATCTTGCTAGCACTATAGTTTTCTATAGTACGATGATAGTCCAGATGATCATGTCCTAAATTTGTAAATGCGATGGAGTGGAATTTGAGCGCCTGAAGCCTACCTTGAACTATTCCATGCGACGATGCCTCAATGTTAGTGCAATTGATACCTAATGAATTAAATCTAGCAAGTACCCGCCGTATGGCAACTGCATCTAATGTGGTATGGGACGTTTCTTCCAAATCCGTTACTTCGCCCGCGCCTAACGTACCAACATACCCACATTTCCCTTCAAGGAAACGCACTGCTAAAGCGGTTAAATAAGATACGGTAGTTTTGCCATTAGTACCAGTTACGGCACAGACTCTTAAATCGTTCGTCGGATATTTAAAGAATCTTTCAGCAATTTCTCCAACTCTATTGCCCAAATCTTGTATTACAAAAACTGGCACATCATTAAGTCCGCGAGCAACATCTTTATCGGTCAAAATTACTACAGAACCTCTAGCAGCACTATCTCTCATGTTATCGATAGTTTGTTGGTTGCTTGCGCCGACAGAAAGAAAACAAGACCCAGGCCTTGCTTGCCTACTATCCAATGTCAAATCAGAAATTTCGCGATCAAATTGGCTAGGAATAGAATGTATCCCTAGCAATAAGGAAGATAAATTAGTCCTATAATCAGCGACCACTTTGTTCAAAATGCACTTCCGAGAGGAGAGCTAATGGTCGCGAAATTTTCTATCACTGCCTGACTACCACTCGTACCCGGCTCAATATTTAAAAGTCTCGTGGCCTCATTCATTATCTCAGAAAACACGGGAGCTGCGACTTGGCCACCGGTATAGTGTTCGCCTCGTGGTTCATCAATAACCACTATACTGACAAGCTCTGGGGCGTCTGCAGGAATAATTCCGGCAAACAACGCCATATGCGCTTTGCTTGTATACTCGCCGTCCAGTAGTTTACGAGCAGTACCAGTTTTTCCAGCTACGTTAAAACCTTGCACTCGAGCATTCTTACCGGTTCCTTCGTTAACTGCTACTGCCAACATGTCCAAAACACTTCGGGCTGTGCTTTCTTTTATAGCTCTTACCTTCGGAAAGATTGCCCCCCCGCGTACAACACCAAGAGAAACCAACCAACCACCGTTAGCAATAACACTATAGGCTCTCGCTAACTGCACTGCGGTGACAGTCATACCGTACCCAAATGAATGGGTAGCGTGATCGAATGGGTGCCACTTCACGTGAGAAGTTAGATCACCACGAGCCTCTCCATTTAACTTTAATCCTGTCTTTTCTCCGAACCCAACAGCCCATAAAATCTTCCACATTGCTTTAGGTGAGTGATCAAAAGCTAGCTTGGTTGAACCGACATTACTTGAGTGTCTCAAAATTCCTGTTAGATTGAGAACCCCGTAATCCTTAGCATCTCGCACCTTATTTCTACCGATCTTGATAACGCCCGGTGACGTGTCAACTATACTGTCTGGCGCATATACCCCCCCCTCTAAAGCCATAGCGATCGTGAATGGCTTAAGAGTTGAACCTGGTTCAAATTTATCCGTAACAGCTCTATTTCGATATAAATGTGCCTGCTTTTCGCTCGAAATATTCGGGTTAAATGATGGGTAGTTAGTTAAAGCCAAAATATTCCCATTGTTGGGGTTCATCACGACGACAGAGCCAGAGGAAGCTTGATTTTTGATCACAGCTTTTTCTAAGGCCCTATAAGCCGCGTATTGAACCCCTGCATGGATAGTTAAATATAAATCTTTTCCAGGCTCAACTGGCTTTATAATTTGCAAACTTTTTACTACCTGCCTTCTAGCGTCTTGCAAGACGCGTCTTTCTCCGACCACCCCCTGTAAGGTAGTATCATATAATTTCTCGATCCCTTCCTGGCCACGATCATCGCGATCCGTAAACCCTATTAAGTGTGCCGTCACATTTGCTGTCGGATAGTGTCGCTTGGAATATTCAGTGAAGTACACTCCATCTATTCCTAAATCAGATAAAGCTTTCTTTTGCTCAGTAGTTAATTTGCGCGTTAAAGGAATTCCTTTTCTATGCTTTTTCGCAGAAATCATTTTCTGTAACTTTTCCGGATCCCAGTCAAGAATTGTAGCAATCCGATTTTGATACTCCTCATTATTGATTAATTTTCTGGGATCAACTTCCAATGCATAATGAGGAACACTTACTGCAAGGGGATCTTTATTCTTGTCAAAAATAATTCCCCTATCAGTAGGAATCTCCTTAATCCGGAGGGACCTTGAATCCGCGCGTTTTTTTAAATCTACTGGCTCATTTATTTGTAAATCAATTGCACCCCAAATTAAGATTAAAGACATAATAAAAAATAGTGCTAGGGTAACCTTCCGCCTATTACGAAAATCGAGAGTTACTTTTCTTTGAAGACTCATTTAGTGCTAACCACAGTCTTAGCTTCAGGCAACTTCATACCTAAAGCATCTCTTGCCACTTGTTCTACTCTGGAATGACTAGCTAAATTAGATTGTCTCAAAATTAGCTTAGCCCAGTCCTGTTTTACAGCGCGACGCTCTGATTCGAGTTTTTCTAATTGCTTAGAAAAATTTCTAGTCTCTTCTCTTTTAGTTACTAATGCTAATGCTGAGGCGAATACACTAATCGCGAGAAATAATACGAAAAAATTCATTTTCATAGGCACCTCTCTATTGACCTTAAGCGAGCGCTTCTAGATCGTGGATTTATTTTCTTTTCATTCGTACTTGCTCGTATCAGCTTCGGTTTTACTAGGCGGAAAGATGGGATCTGTTGGCTGTTATCTTTGGCACTCTCACGCGCAATGTAATCTAGATCCCTGAATCGATGCTTCACTATCCTATCTTCAAGGGAATGAAAAGAAATCACTAAGAGACGCCCACCTAGTTTTAACAACTTTATAGCACTCTCTATACCGTTTTCGATCTCTACTAATTCATTATTTATGTGAATTCGGATAGCCTGAAAACTTTTCGTAGCAGGATCAATCTTCGACCGATTAAATCTAGTACACCCTCTAATGAGTTTTGCCAAACTCATTGTGCTAGTGATCGGCGCAACTTTCCGCTGTTCAATAATCACCTTTGCAATCTTCCTAGAAGCCCGCTCTTCGCCATATTTCCAAAGAACGTCACTTATTTCTCGCTCCGGAGCACTATTGATCCATTCTCGCGCCGACATATCATTCGCTGGATCCATTCTCATATCTAATGGACCGTCATTTTTGAAGCTGAAACCTCTATTCCGATCGTCTATTTGAGGCGAAGATAGTCCTAGATCAAACAAAATACCATCCATCTCCCCGACAGCGAGATCAGCATATTGGCCCATCATAGAGAACTGTGAATGTCTTACCTGTACCCTACAATCATCTTTACTAAGACTATTTGCTACAGCTATCGCTTCAGGATCTCTGTCAAATACTGTGACTCTGCCACTCGAATCTAATTTATGAAGGATAGCCTGAGAGTGTCCACCTCTGCCAAAAGTCGCATCTAAGTAATGTCCGCCCGGCTCGATGTTCATGAGATCTAGTACCTCAGCGAGCAGAACGGGAGCATGTGGCATCATCTATAGCTCCTCACAGTGATAAAGACTCCAAAGTAGGTGCTACATTGCCGCTAGGCTCTTTAGCTCCGGCCAGCCACTCCTCACATTCAGCGCGCCATCGAGCTGCGTTCCACAGTTCTAGCTTATTTGCTTGTCCTAATAATATAACTTCTTTATCAAGGTCTGAGACCGAACGTAGCTCTGCCGGAATAAGCACCCTACCTTGGCTATCACATCGACATTCAGTCGCATAACCAGTCAAAATTTGCTTCGTCCGACGACTTCCTTTGTCGAAGTCAGACAATAGGGCTATCTTTGAGGCTATATGCTCCCATTCGGCAATTGGATACAGAAAGAGTGATCTATCCCACGGATTCAAAGTCAATATTAGTTCGGTACGATCTAATCGATTGAAGATATCGCGAAATTTTGCCGAAATGGCTAATCGACCCTTCGAATCTATATTGACAACACTCAGTCCTTGAAACATTTGCGCACAATTCCTTACTGTAAATTATGGTTGGGTAAGAAAAAAAAGTGATGTTTCACCACTTTCCCCCACAATTCTCCACTCCATGCGCAACTATAAGGAGACAAGTGGAAATCTGTCAAGAGAAAATGGCTAGTTTTTGGGGAATTCTTGCTTATACAACAAGTACTTAGGCTGAATAATTCGCGAACAAAGGAAATTTAAGTTATTCAAAAATAAAATATATCATTCAAATCATATAGATAAATTTTATTGCTCACTTAATACATTATATTTAAATTCTAGACAGGAGCAAATTAGGGCAAGTTGGCCTGTAAGCCGGGTTCTGTATCCCTTTAACAGGGCGATGATCATTCATCTGCGACCCGCGTCACCACGAGCCTGAAGCGACCTACCCGAAAGTTAACACGAGCCGCATTATCCCGCTTTAGCGAGGCACTTTCCTATTTGGTCTTGCTCCGAGTGGGGTTTACCCTGCCATTGACGTTAAACCAATGCGGTGCGCTCTTACCGCACCTTTTCACCCTTACCATTACGGCGGTATATTTTCTGTGGCACTTTCCGTAAGCTCTCGCTCCCCAGGTATTACCTGGCACTCTGCCCTATGGAGCCCGGACTTTCCTCTGATCCCAGTTCTTTTTACAAAACAGACAATCAGCGATCACCCAGCCAACTTGCCAGCTGAGTTTCTGACATAGTCAGAGAAATTGCAACCTTAATCAGAGGAAAGTTTCAACGCTCTCTCATAGATAACGTTTCTATTTACCCCAGATATCTTTCGAGCCAGAGAGACTGTTTGCTTTAAGCCTAACTCCTCAAGTAAAACACTTAGCAGTTTATCTAGGTCGCTATGCTCAAATTGTTGCTTAGCTCCTGCCAAGACAACTACAAACTCTCCCCTTATTATTTCTGGATTATGATCTAAGTATGCGATGATTTCAGAAACCTTACCTCTATAAATAGATTCAAAGCGCTTTGTGATTTCACGCCCAATTACTACGCGACGGTCACTACCAAATATCCTCGAAATACTTTTTATAAATTCGATGATTCGATGGGGTGCCTCATAAAAAATAGTTGTCCTAGTTTCATACTCAAGAAGTTTTAATCGTTGTTCTCGAGCGGTTTTCTGTGAGGGAAGAAAACCTTCAAACGCAAACTTGCTGGTGGCTAGACCACTTACAGAAAGTGCCGAAATCAAAGCACACGGACCAGGTACACTGAAGGTGTTGATATTAGCTATAGCTGCTTTTTGTATAAGTTTAAATCCAGGATCGCTAATTAAAGGGGTACCTGCATCGCTAATTATCGCAAACGTCATTTTCTCATTTTTTATTTGATTGACGATAACATCCGCAAGGTCTTTTTCATCCTGATCATTGTATCGTCGCGTTTTAGTCTTTATTCCATAGTGATCTAGTAAAAGACTGCTGTGCCTTACATTCTCAGTTAAAATACAATCTACCGACTTCAATATCTCTATGGCGCGAATAGTAATATCGCCTAGGTTACCAATGGGAGTGGCGACTACGTATAAAGAGGGTTCTATAGTTGATTTTTCGTTCATATTTAGTACGTATCTTTATACAGTAAACCATTTCCTAATAATTCAAACTCATAATAAATATGGTAGCCAACATGCCGGTCAAATTTGCTGCAATTGCTGTTGGCCTGAATTTTGACGCAGTAAAAATTGAGGTTCTACAAACTTCATATAAACAATAAATTTTTAAACAAACAAGTATTAATTTCTATTATGAAATATATATAACTTAATTATAATATTCTATTCGCAAGCGAGTTGCTCCACTTGGAAAACGATAAAACAAATGACGCTAGCTAGAATAACACTCTTTACCTATGCAATTATTTTAAGTTTCGCTATGCAAAGCTGCGGGGTCGCACCTCGTACATTAGGAACCTACATCGAGGATCATTCAATCGTCTCGCAGGCTAAAAAAATAATTAAGGATTCAGACTATACTGAAAGTAATTTCTCCGTCCAAGCGCATGCTTTCAATGAAGTGCTTCTGTTAACTGGAGAAATTGCCCGAGAAAAAAATCGAATAGATCTTTTCGATAGAATCGCAGATATCCCAAAAGTACGACAGATTCATAATGAGATCAGTATCGGCAATCCAATTACTAATCGGGCTAAATTAAGTGATCGTTTCATAAAATCGAAAATCAAATCAAAAATATTGTTTAAAAATATAGCTAAACGTCGAGAAGTAAAAATAATATGTAGGAATGGGACGGTATATTTGATGGGGCTAATTAACGATACCAAAGCCGCCAAGTTAACAACAATTGTGCGAGAAACTAGGGGGGTAAATTCTGTAGTTACTCTACTTGAAACCACGAAATGACTTTAAGGCCCAGCAATTAAATTGATATTGACCGGCAAGTCAATCCACTAACTTAAGATTAGGCTTTTTAACTTTACTAGGCGTGTCTCTCTTTTTCTCCTCAAAATTGCCCTTCTCATCTTCTTTAAGAGAACTATTACTTTCGCTCGGCATCACAAAGCCCTCGTCGAAAGAAGAAAGAGCAATACCTTGTCGATTCTCTCTGGCATAAATAACCTGTAAGGCATCTAACGGCAAAATTATACTGCGGAAAGACCCACCGAAGCGTGCACTAAAAGAAATAGGCTCGCCCATCAAATCCAACTCTCTCACTGCGGTAGGGCTAATATTTAAAATTATTAAATTATCTTGTACATATTCGGTAGGTACTTGCACTCCGGAAAGAGTAGCATCTACTAGTAGCTGAGGAGTGAGTCCACTGTCACAAATCCAGTCGTAGCAGGCCTGCAACATATATGGTTTGATCGGTAGCATATCCTTACTTACATTGTACGGTTATTTACTAGAGCGCAATTGTTTCTCGTCTTCAGAAAGGCTCTCCTGAAAGGCGTCCCTCTCAAAAACTTTATCCGCGTAAGTTAATAATGGCTTGGCTGGCATACCTAACTTCAATTCTAAACTCGGTAACCGCCACAAAACAGGCGCCAAGCAAACATCTACCAAAGAGAATTCATCCGACATAAAATACGCGTATTGCGAAAACACAGGACATATAGCCATTAAATCGTCCTTCAATAGTTTTTTTGCGCTAGCCGCAGCGATTTCGTTGTCGCCCATTACTTCAGTAACAAGCTGGTATAAATCTCTGACAATCCGATAGCGAAATTGCCTATTATTTGCCCTAGACACAGGATCTACGGGCATCAAAGGAGGATGAGGGTAACGCTCGTCCAAGTATTCCATCATACTTTGCGCATCGTAAAGCACGAGGTCTCTATCCACTAAAGTCAGGGTAGCTTCATAGGGATTTAAATCATTCAGCACATCTGGGCGTTCGCCAACCTCCACGAACTCCACGTTCGCATTAATGTCCTTTTCTTTGAGAACTAGACGCACACTATGACCCAAGGGATCACCTATATCGGTATACAAAGTCATCACCGATTTTCTATTCGCTAAAGTAGTCATAATATTTAATGTACATCCCTCCAGTACTCTCGCCGCAAAAGACACGTAATTACAAAAAGTACTAGTAGGAATGAAATCACCCAAAATCCAATTTTGTACCGGACTAGTTTGGCTGGCTCACCTAAGTAATCTAGAAAAGTCACTAAGTCACGCGTTGCCTGCTGGTATTCAATTACAGTCATATCACCAGGGGAGTCTTCTGGTACGAAAATCTGTCCATCATCGGTCTTTTGCGCAAATCCTTGCAGATCCCAAAGTACATGCGGCATAGCGGTATTGGGATAATAAATGTTATTCACACCAGTTGGTCTCGTACTGTCAAGGTAAAAGCCATTTAAAAATGAATACAAATAATTCACACCTTTAGAGCGAGCGATGACCGACAAATCGGGAGGCTTTACCCCAAACCATTGCTCAGAATCATCTGACCTCATAGCGATTGTCATAGTGTCACCTATCTTATCAGAAGCAAACATAAGGTTATCTTTCACCAACTCTGGGTCAAGACCTAAGTCTTCAGCCATACGGTTGTACCTCATATATTCAGCAGAATGGCAACTCACGCAATAGTTGACAAAAAGACGAGCACCCCGTTGGAGTGATACAGTGTTTGAAACGTCCACATCCGCATCGAGTAATGGTACTCCAACTTCAGAAGCCGCGTAACACGAGACGCTTAAAATGTAACTTAGAATAGCAGTAGCAACTTTTTTCACCATCATGTCACCCTTTCCGGTACTGGTTTTGTTTTATCCCATTTTGTATAAAAAGGCATTAACAAAAAGAAAAGAAAATACAATATGGTACATACTTGCGCCACCGCAGTCCTACCTGGAGTTGGGGGTAAGAGTCCTAGATAACCTAAGATCAGAAAGCTGACCACAAATATCGATAAAGCAGTCTTATATATCCACCCCCGATATCGTATCGACCTAACTTTACCTCTATCTAACCAAGGTAATAGAAAAAAAGCCATCGTGCCTAAACCCATAAAAATTACTCCCCATAATTTGGCCGGCACCATAAAAAAATTAATCGTGTTTGCGCGGAGAATGGAGTAAAAAGGAGTGAAGTACCAAACAGGTGCTATATGCTCAGGCGTTTTCAATGGGTCAGCTGGAACAAAATTATTATGTTCTAGAAAGTACCCTCCCATTTCGGGGGCAAAAAAGATTACGACGGACATCAAAATCAACAAGCCAACGATAGCAGGCGCGTCTTTAATAGTGTAATACGGGTGGAAAGGAATTCCATCCAAAGGTTTGCCAGCCGGATCTTTATTAGCTTTTATATCTATTCCATCCGGATTATTAGAGCCCACATGATGCAACGCTAGGATATGCAGCAATACCAAGCCAGCTATCGCAAACGGCAACGCAATAACGTGAAAAGCAAAAAATCTATTCAATGTAATATCGGAGACAACATAATCACCTCTAATCCATAGTGAAAGAGTTTCTCCCACTACAGGAATCGCACCGAAAAGTGAAATAATAACTTGAGCACCCCAATACGACATCTGTCCCCAAGGCAGTAGATAACCGAAAAATGCCTCCGCCATGAGTGCTAGATATAAACACATACCCAATACCCATATTAATTCTCGAGGTTTCCTATAAGAGCCATACATGATCCCCCGAAACATATGCAAATAAATCACAATAAAGAAAAAAGAAGCACCTGTTGAGTGCATATAACGAATCAACCATCCCCAATCGACATCTCGCATGATGTATTCAACTGATGCGAAGGCAAACTCGGCATCAGGCTTATAATTCATCACTAGCCAGATACCCGTAACAATCTGAATAACTAGAACAACCAATGATAGGACGCCAAAGTAGTACCAAAAGTTGAAGTTTTTCGGAGCATAGTACTGTCCGACATGTTCATTCCACAATTGCATAAGCGGAAAACGAGCATCTACCCAATCCCTGAGATCAGTGAGATTTTTTACGACCTTACTCACGCGCCTTCCCCTTCTGCTAGTTCACCAATCAGAATTCTAGATTCGTTTAAAAACTTATATGGAGGAACGTCCATATTAGTGGGCGCTGGCACACCTGCATAAACCCTACCAGAGAGATCAAACTTTGAGCCATGGCAGGGACAATAGAAACCTCCCACGGAGTCAGCCCCCATCACAACATCTCCTGCTAATGGTCGAAAACTAGGTGAACAACCCAAATGCGTACAAATTCCTACTAAGACCAAATATTCTTGATTCAAAGACCGCCAACTATTCTCAGCAAATTCAGGTTGCACTGAGCTGGCAGAGTCTGGATCGGCTAATATATCTCGCATCTGCTCAAGCGCAGCTAACTGCTCTTCAGTTCGCCGTATGATCCATACCGGTTTCCCCCTCCACTTATAGGTAACTCTCTGGCCCGGTTCTATCTGATCAATATTAGCTTCCACCGGCGCACCGATAGCCTTTGCTCTCTCGCTAGGTTGAAACGTGGATACAAATGGGATAGCTGCAACTCCCGCACCAAGCCCACCTAGCACCGCTGCAGTACCAGTTAGAAACTGGCGCCGTTCTATATCCGTCGAGTCTACAGTCATCCTCTTACTTACTCCCAAACTAAATTCTTCTTACTTTATCTAAGATCGTACATATTAATTGTCACACGCATGTGCGCTGAGACACGTTATATTACGAACTCATTAACTACCGCCAAAACAGTTTTTTGAGACCACGACGACAAATTATTTTGCAGCCTATCATTCAATTTGAAGCCTCAAATCTAATTATAGCATTATTTCATTAAAACTAGTCTCGGTGAACACCGCAAAGCGACAATAACTAGCGGAAAATTTAGTCGCGCGAGATACCCTCTCGCCCCATGATTTCTATTAGCCTATCCCGAAACAACATATTTTCCTCTTCTGTCCCAATGGTAACCCTCAAACAGTTCTGTAAAGCAGGGTGCGCGCCAGACATGTTCTTTATAAGGATATCACGATTCTGAAGTTCCTCGTGAACATGCTCTGACGTCATTAAATGAGGCCGGAACAATATAAAATTACCATCACTCGGCCAGACTCTAATGGACTCTAAGCCAACCATAAACTGCATCATCGTCTCTCGTTCTGCAATAATCTCATCTATAATCGACTGAAAGTGCTCCCAATGATCGAGTGCAAATGCTGCGGTCGCCTGGGTAAGTGCATTTACGTTGTAAGGCATACGCACCCGATCCAATAACTCTATCCAGTCATTTGCACCAAACAAAACTCCCAACCGTATACCAGCGAATCCAATTTTTGAAAAAGTTTGCATTATGAGCAAATTATCGATTTCACTAAGTAATTTCAGATGGCTAACTGCAGCGAATTTGCAATAAGCCTCGTCTAATATTACCAGCCCATCTGCGACAGCGCACAGTCGTATAATAGACTCTTGGTCCACGCTATTACCCGTAGGGTTATTAGGACTCGCTAAAAATATTAAACTTGGCTGTTTTTTCTCTATAACGTCTAACATAGTTCCCATATCGCATGAGAAATCCTCATTACTAGAAGGAACACCTATTACTTTCAAACCATGTGCCTCAGCCGAAAGTCGATAAACACTAAACGTGGGCTCAGGGAAAAGAACGGAACCTCCTTCTCCGCCAGACGCAACCAAAGACAGCAGATTTATTATCTCGTCAGAACCATTTCCGAACAACATATTGACCGAGCGATCCAATGACATGGCTTGGCGAAGCCGGCCTCTTAACTCACTGCATACTGGATCAGGATACCTATTCACTGCAGTTTTATTTAATAATGCCAGCCATTTTTCTCGCAAACTAAGAGGAAGCTCATGAGGATTCTCCATAGCGTCTAATTTCACCAAATATCTGGAGGAATCTACTTTATATGGCTGTAAGTCTAAAATTCTAGGCGAAGCTATATATCGCATACGATCAATTAATTTCAAGATTTCCGACTCCGATATGCGGCGGATCTGGCGTGTGCTTCTAATCCCTCAGCCTTCGCGAGAGACTCGGACAATCGTCCCAAATGAGATGCTCCCTCTTCGGAACACTCTATTACTGAAGTGCGTTTTTGAAAATCATAGACGCCAAGAGGTGAAGAAAATCTAGCAGAGCCAGATGTGGGTAACACATGGTTGGGTCCCGCACAATAATCTCCAAATGCTTCAGGAGTCAGCCGACCTAAAAATATTGAACCTGCATGCCTGATCTTAGACAAAAACCTCCTCGGTTCGGCTACCGACAATTCCAAGTGCTCCGGCGCAATCCGATTTGCTATATCTATGGCTTCATTCATGGAGTCTACCCCAATTAACGCACCATTTCTCTTTAGAGATTCTAAAATAATCTCACGTCTAGGCATGTCTTTTAAGAGCACTTTTATACGACCGGCCACTAAATCTAAAAACCGTCGATCAGGCGAGACTAGTATCGCTTGCGCAAACTCATCATGCTCAGCCTGAGAAAATAGATCCATAGCAATCCAGTCTGGCTCAGTCTCACCATCACACAGAATCAAGATTTCCGACGGACCTGCCACCATGTCTATGCCTACATCGCCAAACACTTGTGATTTAGCTCTTGCTACATATGAGTTACCTGGTCCCACTATCTTATCTACTCTCGGAATAGTTTCTGTGCCGTAGGCTAATGCGGCTATCGCTTGGGCACCGCCAATTGAAAAAACTTTATCTACCCCAGCTATGGCCGCTGCGGCCAATACAGTCTCATCGACACATTCATCAGGCGCAGGAGAAACCATGATTATCTCCTCGACCCCAGCCACCTTAGCCGGAATTGTATTCATCAAAACAGACGAAGGGTAAGCTGCCCTACCGCCGGGTACATAAATACCGACTCTTTCCAGAGGAGTTACGAGTTGTCCAATCAAATTTCCGCTAGTATCTTGATATTGCCAAGAGTCTAAAGTTTGCCTTTTATGGTACTCTTCAATACGAGTTGCCGCCATTTTCAAATCAGACTTTATAGCAGGTGAGATGGACCCTAAAACGCTCCTAAAATCAAGTTGCTCCAGGTGCACGCTGGAGTCTATTTGTCGACGGTCTAGTTCATTAGTATATCTCAGTAGTGCGGTATCGCCATCCTTTCTAACTTGAGCAACTATCTCGCGCACTGACGACTCTACAGATGCACTAACTAAATCATCTCGTTTTAGCAATGCCGACAACCGAGCTTTAAAATTGGAGTCTTTGATATCTAATCGGGCAATAAAATCATCCATTTTTATCACTCGTTAGCTTTACATCACGTAACATCTGAATAAGATTTTTAACCTTGGAATTCTTTGTTTTCATCGTCGCCTTATTCACAATAAGCCTCGAACTAATCTCACAGATGCTATTTAATGGCACTAAGCCATTTGCTTTTAATGTATCGCCAGTATCTACTAAATCTACTATAAAATCGGCCAACCCTACGGATGGGGCTAACTCCATAGAACCATATAGCTTGATAAGTTCAGCCTGAATTCCTAGCGAGGCAAAATAGTTAGTAGCAACACGGGAATATTTTGTGGCTATTTTCAATCGATTTTTAGAGATGGTAGTGCCTGGCATACCTGCTACCATGAGACTACATTTAGCGATACCTAAATCTAATAATTCATAGTAATCATCGCTTTCGTGCTCCAATAGAACATCCTTCCCAGTAATGCCTAGATCTGCAGCGCCATATTCGACAAAAGTAGGAACATCGGATGGGCGAATTATCAATAGTTTTAGACCTTCCATAGACGTGTCTAATACTAGTTTTCTGGATTCTTCGGGATCTTCTGGAATAGAAATTCCGGCGGACTGTAGCAGCGGTAAAACTTGTTTGAAAATCCGACCTTTGGATACGGCTAATACCAACTCTTTAGGCTTTTGAAATAATTTCCCAGTCATAATTATAATTACCCGCGCAAGTGATCGCTGTTAAATGAACCACAATATAAAGAGTTCGGCATAGCACCTGAAAAACTCATCGCGGCACCCGCCTGATATCTGCCCCAAGGTTAGTAAGTTTTTCTTCTATTGTCTCATAACCCCGGTCAATGTGATAAATTCTATCAACTATAGTCTCTCCGCATCCAACTAACCCCGCTAAAACGAGGCTAGCTGATGCTCGCAAGTCAGTTGCCATCAAGGGGGCACCTGTCAGCTTTTCTACCCCCGACGTAAACACGATATTACCCTCTACTCTAACATCCGCACCCATTCTTCTTAACTCTTGAACATGCATAAAGCGGTTTTCAAATACTGATTCTTGAATTGCTCCGGTTCCCCCAGCAATACAATTAAGCGCCGTAAATTGAGCCTGCATATCTGTAGGAAAGCGGGGATATGGACCGGTTTGAATATTGACAGCTTTAAGATCAGCTGGATCCATCTCTAGCTCTATCCAATCGTCTCCGGTCGATACAACTGCCCCAGCCTCTTCTAATTTGGTGAGAACAGCTCCTAATAAATCGGGTCGAGTATCCTTCAGCTTGACGCGCCCACCCGTCATAGCCACAGCTGTCAAATATGTTCCAGTCTCGATTCGGTCGGGTAAAATATTATAAGAAGTTCCCTTTAAAGACTTCACACCTTGAATCTGAATTACGTTAGTTCCCTCGCCAGAAATAATTGCCCCCATGCTTCTCAAACAATTGGCTAGGTCGACAACTTCCGGCTCTTTTGCGGCATTTGTGAGCGTAGTGACCCCATCGGCAAGGCAGGCGGCCATCAATAAATTCTCTGTACCAGTAACAGTCACCGCATCAAAAACAATATCAGCTCCTTTGAGGCCAGAGGCTGTAGCCCGAATATACCCCCCCTCAACTTCTATCTTAGCCCCCATAGCCGCAAGCGCCTGTAAATGCATGTCCACAGGCCGAGTCCCTATCGCACAACCGCCCGGAAGAGAGACTTCAGCCTTTCCAAAACGCGCCAATAAAGGACCAAGCACTAGAATAGAGGCTCGCATAGTTTTTACTAATTCATATGGCGCCAAAAACTGTGAAATAGTGGCGCTATCGACCTCAACTTCTAAGTTATCGCCCACGGTCAAAGTCAGCCCCATCTGCCCTAAAAGCTCCATAGTGGTAGTAATATCGTGCAGGTGCGGTAGGTTACCTATTCGCAAAGGGCCCTGAGACAGTAGACTTGAAGCAAGAATTGGTAGCGCAGAATTTTTGGCACCAGATACCCTTATCTCGCCAGCCAAACGCCGCCCCCCTTTAATAATGAGCTTTTCCATATGCTAGCTCAAGAGAGAACTTTAAATTTCTTAGCTTTTCCCCAAGCCTCTATAGTGTAGGTTTGAATAGAGAGTGCGTGTATTGCTTCTTCCATACTATCACCCAATGCCGCATAAACCATTTTATGTTGCTTAATCACGGGCATACCATCAAATAAATCACTTATTACATGAGCAAAGAAGTGCGATCCATCTCCTTCCACATGTGCTTCTGATCCTTCGATACCGGATTCAATCATTAGTTTTATTTGCTCTGGAGTCATAGCCGTTTTTAAATCCTTATTGTTTAGGTGAACTCATTGGGAAAAAAGACGGTTTTTCTCACTTAGAGTTTCAACTAGTCCTAATAAGCCCTTATTTTTTATCATGGACCCGAAAGATGCCCTATAAGTTTTTACTAAACTTACACCGTCAACAGATACATCAAATACTTTCCACTCACCCTTCTTTCGGTAAAGTCTGTAAACTATTGGTATAGTTTTTATGTTCGGCCCCGAAACATTTTGCATTACTACTACAGTCCTGCCCCCAGCTTTTTGAGGGACTTCCGGATATTCTATCGTTTCATCGGAAAACTGCAGCAGAGCAGTTGCGTATGTCCTCACCAACAGTTTCCTAAATTGGTCGGTAAAGATTTCTCGAGTCGGGTCATCCGCCTTCGTCCAAGCTTCACCTAGGACCCATTGTGAAATTATATTGAAGTCAAAAGCTGGGAAAATATATTCAGACACTAAGTTCAGCATCTTCACTGGGTCTGCCTCCAGCTCCTCCCGATTTTGCTGAACGTTTTTCAATACCTGTTCAGTAGTATTCTTAACCAGTGCGGATGCACTATCATCCGCTAAAAGAGAACTGACGCTAACGGTAGCCAAACAAAAAACTAAGATACGTAGTAATTTTTTCATTATAAACTTCTCTCGAAACAACTAAAAATAGATCCAATTATCAGACATAGTTAAGTAAAAACTGTCTCAAAAATCGTACAAATACGCCTGGTTTTGAAAACTCACTCGGCACCGATCACTGAGAATTAGTAATGCTACCACAAAGGCTTTCAACAGTAATTACTCTATAGAAACTATCAATTTTCGAGCAACTTTTTTAGCCTTCGCGCGCGCTTCTGTGACAGATTCAGCTTTACCTAGAGCAACTCCCAGACGTCGCTCGCCAACCACGTTAGGTTTCCCAAAAATCTTTAAATCAACATCCTTTTCGGATAAAGCATCACTAATTCCTGAATATAGGATAACATTTCCCGTTCCATGGCCTAGGATGGCATATGACGCTGAAGGACCTAAATTTTCTATTGGTGCTATATTGCAACCCAGAAGTGCCCTTACATGCAGCGCAAACTGAGATAGCTGCTGAGAAATTAAGGTCACCATTCCAGTATCATGTGGGCGGGGCGATACCTCGCTAAACCAAACATCATCTCCTTTGACAAATAGTTCCACTCCGAAAACACCGAAACCACCTAGCGATTCTACAATATCAGTCGCAATATCTACCGATTTTTCGTACGCCGCCGAGCTCATTGGCTGAGGCTGCCAAGACTCTCTATAGTCGCCATCAACCTGCATGTGTCCTATCGGAGCACAAAACTCAACCCCGCCACGATGTTTGACTGTCAGTAACGTAATTTCATACTCAAAATCTATCAAATCTTCAACTATAACACGTGGAGTGGCTCCCCTTCCGCCTGACACAGCGTGTTGCCAACACGCCTCCGCATCCTCAATCGTTTTGACCTTCATCTGACCTTTGCCAGACGAGCTCATTACCGGCTTCACAAAACACGGCATCCCAATTTTCTTTATTGCCTGAAGACACTCTTCCTTGGAACTGGCAAAAATATAATCCGAGGTAGGCAGCCCTAACTCGCGCGCAGCAAGTGTCCTAATTCCCTCTCGATCCATAGTAAGCTTAGTAGCGGTAGCAACGGGAATGACTTGAAAACCCTCTTTTTCGAGCTCAACCAACACATCCGTAGCAATTGCCTCTACTTCGGGAACAATGAAGTCAGGTTTTTCAGATAAAATTAGGTCCCGCAACGATACGGGATCTAGCATATTGATTACCGAGCTACGTTGCGCAACTTGCATAGCTGGGGCATTCTCATATCGATCGACAGCGATGACTTCCAACCCTAATCTGACCGACTCAATTGCAATCTCTCGACCAAGCTCTCCTGAACCTAAGAGCATCAGCTTAGTCGCTTTCAAAGTTAAAGGAGTTCCAATTGTATATTCGCGCATTTTAATGAGACTTTTTAATGAGACTTAATATATTACCTGGCGCTGCACTAGGACTTAGATACAAACCCTAAACCAGCTAGAAGTTTAATAATACCACCGTCAAAATCCGAATACACTGCCTGATAAGCACTAAATTCGTTCCTCAAGCCATACTGGGCCCGGTAGTTATCAAAATCGAAAGCTTTCTGTGGCCAATCTAATCCAGATAACTTCTTTGTTTCTTTGTTGTGACGCTTTAGAGGATGCACAACATTTAACACATCTTTCAAATCAGCTTCGCCGCCTAATTTTTCAACCAATCGTAGATCACGTGGGAATTCAAACCGTTTACTGTCCACACCCAAAAATTCACAAACACTCTGGTACACGCTCAATATGGCGCGTCTCTTAGCTTCTCGCGAATATCCGGCTATATGTGGGGTAGCTCTCCAGACGGCCTGAACGAATTCCGGATCGATATCGGGTTCGTCAGCCCAACAGTCAATGGCAGTCCAAATTTTTTGCTCTCCCGTCAACCGCTCTAAAAGAGCGGTCTGATCTAGAACATTTCCCCGTGCACTATTTATCAAAAGGGCTCCAGTACTCAACTCAGAGATGGCACTGGCCCCGATTAAATTATGAGTAGGATGTGTCCCACTATGAGTCAAAGGCACATGGAGACTCACCACATCACAGCCGAGGACTTTACTAAAATCGCATAAAATCATCGGATACAAACTGGAGTTTACGAATGGATCATAAGCGCAGTATTTTACTGACAGCCTATCCAATAGTTCTCCTACCGCCCGACCCACATGACCATATCCTACTAGCCCGACAGATATTTCTTCTAATGTAGCCTCGGACTCAGCCAGATATTCTACGATACAACATAGAACGTGCTCGGCTACTGTCTTAGCATTTGTCCCTGCCGCCGAAGCAAACTTTATGTCATTACTTTCTAAAAATGCAGTATCCACATGGTCTTGTCCTGACGTCGCAGAGCCAACAAACCGTATAGCAGAGCCCTCTAAAAGGTTTTTATCAACAGTAGTAACAGATCGGACGATGAGTATTTGTGCTGTCTTCGCCAACTTTTGGGTTAACGTCCGCCCCTCAAAAAGCTCAACGTGCCCCAAATGACTAAAAATATTTTTAGCATCAGTTAGTTCACTGTCTACCAGGATTTTCACATCGTAAATCTTACTGGGAGTCGACCTAACCTATTAAGGACGGTTATCTATTTGCCCGTCCTCATTAGACACAGGCATCAGATCCAAACCGCTTACTCGCAATGCTACAAGTGACAAGCTAGCCACATAAATAGATGAGTACGTACCCACTAAGATCCCGATGATGAGCGCAGTCGCGAAACCGTGAATTAACTCGCCACCCAAAAAGAACAGCGCCGTGACAACAAATAATGTAGTTCCAGATGTTACCAAAGTCCTAGACAGCGTCTGATTAAGGGAAAGATTCACAACAGATTTAGCATCCTTCTCCCTATAACGTCTAAAATTTTCTCTCACCCTATCGTAAACTACGATGGTATCATTAAGAGAATAGCCAATAACCGCCAAGACAGCAGCCAAAACAGTCAAATCAAAGCTCATCCCCGTCACCGAGAATATACCCACCGTAATTACAACGTCATGGATAACTGCGGCAATAGCCCCAACTGCAAACTTAAAAGTAAAACGGATCATTACATAAATTAAAATGCCAGAAAAAGCGTATAAAAGAGCCAAAAAGCCATCCTCGGTTAACTCTTGTCCAACCTGCGGGCCGACAAACTCAACGCGTCTCATCTCGGCATCTGGAAGAGACTGTAAAACTCGATCTCCAACCTCAGCACTTACCTCACTCGAACTTATCGGTAATCTAATTAAAACCTCTTCAGCCGTTCCAAAGCTCTGCGCGGTGGCCCCTTGAAACTCTGCACCTATCAGCGCACCTCGCACCTCGGATAGATCCACCGCTTCGCTAAAACCTACTTCAACTAACGTACCACCAGTAAAATCAATCCCTAAATTTAGCCCTTTTGTAAAAAAGGACGACGCGGAAACTATCAGAAGGGTAAACGTTACTAATAAAGCAATGCGCGCTTTCCCCAGAAAATCAATATTGGTTATTTTTTTATTTTCAAAGCTCATTACGCCAACCTTATACTGACAATTTATGTAATTTCTTTTTACCATATAGTAAGTTAACCAAGGCTCGCGTCCCGACGATCGCAGTAAACATAGAGGTGACGATACCAAGAGACAAAGTCACCGCAAAACCTTTGATAGGTCCTGTACCGAAGCTAAATAATACGATTGCCGCTATCAAAGTGGTTATATTCGCGTCAGCGATTGTCGAAAATGCTTTGTCGTAACCGGCGCTAATACTCATTTGAGGCGAATTACCATTTTTTATCTCCTCTCGAATTCTCTGGAAAATCAGCACATTGGCATCAACAGCCATACCCACTGTCAAGACAATACCCGCTATTCCAGGCAAGGTTAAAGTCGCCTGAAGTATGGATAGCAATGACACAATCATCACGACATTGGTTATAACCGCAATGTTGGCTATTAAGCCAAAGACTTTGTAGTAAATTGCCATAAATACTAGTACAAAAAACATTCCAATGATCATAGAGTTGAAGCCGCGCTCAATGTTGTCCTGACCTAAACTAGGACCCACGGTACGTTCTTCAACTATCTCTATGGGGGCGGCTAAGGCTCCGGCTCTTAATAAAAGCGCCAATGTACGGGCCTCTTCAGTTGTATCTAAACCAGAAATTTGAAAACGTTTGGAAAGTTGACCTTGGATTGTCGCGATATTAATCACTTCCTCTATTTGTCTTCCATTACGCCTTTCTAAATAAACCACAGCCATGGGCTGTCCGATTCGTTCTCCTGTAGCTCTGCTAAAAATTCTCGCGCCCTTACCATTTAAAGTAATGAAAACTGCCGGCGTGCCACTCTGCGCTTCAAGTCCAGATGACGCATCGATGATGTACTCGCCGGTGAGCATCACTCTTTTATCTAACAGAACAGGAGTACCATCCCTTTCATAATACAACTTCGATTTAATCGGAATGCTGCCATTAACCGCAGCCGTAACATCACCACCCAAGTCGACCATTCGAAACTCTAATGTCGCGGTCGCACCCAAAATCTTTTTAGCCTCCGCCGTATCTTCAACGCCCGGTAGTTGAACAACAATTCGATCAACCCCCTGCTGTTGGATGACCGGTTCGGACACTCCAAATTCATTAACTCTGTTTCGCAAAGTTTGCAGATTTTGCTGAAGCGCAGCCTTTTGAGTTTCCAGAAGAGTCTCGTCCGAAACATCTAATTTTATTTTTGCATTACCGCTTTCATTTTCAACTGTCGTTAATTCGGGGAATTGAGCCTTCACTATCCCCTGCGCTCGATACTTCATTTCAGCATTGGTCAATTCCAATTCCAGACCGCCCTCAGGGCTTTTAGTAAAAGAACGATACCTTACTTTATCCTTCCGAAGTGCTGTTTTAAGCTCCGAAATAAAACGTTCTTCCGTTTGAGTTTTGACGGTATTCGTATCTACCTGCATTAAAAAATGCACACCACCCCGTAAATCTAACCCCATGGATAAAGGCTTTCCTCCAATTGATTTCAGCCAATCCGGCATAGCGCTAGCTAGGCTAAACGCTACAACATAATCACCAACCTCAAACATCCCGCCGATCACGTCTCGTGCTACACGACGATTTTCAGAATCAATGAACCTGAGTACTAAGCTATTACCTTCTATTTTGACGGACTTATATGCAACTCCAGCATCATCTAACTTCGAACTGACATCAGTTTGCAGTTTTGTATCTATCGCATTACCACGAAGTCCATTGATCTGTAGCGCATGATCATGCCCATAGTAATTAGGTAACGCATATAAAAAACCGAGACTACAGATCGCTATGATGAACAAATAACGCCAGATAGAATATTGATTCATCTTAAATTTAGCCCGAAAAAAAACCTAGAATTGTAATATCACTCTGCCTTTAGCATCTTATAACTTATTCTACCGTAGACGAGGGCATGACTTGCGCAATCGCTATTTTTTGAATTTTTACCTCAGTGTCAGTAGCTATCTTTACCTTGAAGAAATATTCATCGACAGCGGTAATTTTTCCTAGAACTCCTCCATTAGTAACAACTTCATCACCAACTGCTAAGTTCTTGACCATTTTCCCGTGCTCTTTCTGCTTCTTCATCTGAGGTCGGATAAGAAAAAAATAAAACACAACAAAAAGAATTATCAAGGGAAGAAAACTTGCTAAGCCAGGCTCGTTAGCTGCCTGCCCACTTTGAGCCAACGCACTTTGTATAAAAAAATCCATAAAGAACAGGTCCTTTAACTAGTCTCTTGGTAGTAAACGCTAATTATGCCACATTTGTGAAGCAGGATGTTACTGCTTTGAATCCTTGTACTTATGTAAGAAAGAATTTTTAAAAATCTCAAATTTACCCTTCTGAATGGCTTCTCTAGCTGTGCTCATCAAACTTTGATAAAAATGTAAGTTATGCAAAGTATTGAGTCTGGCACCAAGGATCTCGTTACTTCTTTGAAGATGGTGCAGATATGCTCGAGAGTAATTTTGGCACGTACTACAAGCACAGGACTGATCCAAGGGTTCTAGAGAGTTACGATGCTCAGCATTTCTAATTCTCACAATCCCCTGAGAGGTATATAAGTGTCCATTTCGGGCATTTCTTGTAGGTAGTACGCAATCGAACATATCCACTCCTTCCCCGATAGCATTGAGTAAATCTTCGGGTGTACCAACCCCCATCAAATATCTCGGCTTGTCCTCGGGCAGTAATGCTGCGGTATGAGCCATTATTCTCAACATATCACCTTTAGGCTCCCCAACAGAGAGGCCTCCAATAGCATACCCGTCAAAATCGAGACGTCTGAGCTTTTCAGCAGATTCGGACCGCAGATTTTGATACATACCACCTTGAACTATACCAAATAGAGCATTTGAACTTCCTTCATGCGCTTGTTTACTCCTAGCGGCCCAGCGAAGAGACATCTCCATAGAAAGCCGAGCCATTTCCTCATTAGCCGGATAAGGTGTACATTCATCAAATACCATTGCTATATCTGAATTCAGCCATTTTTGTACTTCAATCGACCGCTCGGGCGACAAAAATATCTTATCGCCGTTAATCGGTGATTTGAAAGTCACTCCCTTTTCACTAATTTTCCTCAAAGCACCAAGACTAAAAACTTGATAACCACCAGAATCAGTCAAAATAGGCTTCTGCCAACTCATGAAATCGTGAAGTCCACCATGATTCCGGATCACTTTTTCACCGGGGCGAAGCATTAGGTGAAATGTATTTCCTAATACAATCTGTGCCCCTATAGAAACTAATTCTTCAGCCGTCATCGCCTTCACAGTGCCATAAGTACCAACTGGCATAAAAACAGGGGTTGCGATGACGCCATGGCTGACTGTTAATAAGCCAGCGCGTGCTTGTTTATCTGTTGACGCAAGCGAAAAATTGGCCCCCAATTTATATTCCCCTACCATGCTTCAGAACTTTCTTCTCAAGCCACATAGCATCCCCATAACTAAAAAATCGATAATTATTTTCTACAGCGATTCGATAAGCCTTCATGACTCTTTCAAACCCCGAAAATGCGCACACAAGCATAAGAAGTGTGGATCGAGGAAGGTGGAAGTTTGTCATCAGAGCATCAACTACCTGAAATTCAAATCCAGGGGTTATGAATAGGTCTGTTTCACCATCATAAACTTCGATAGATCCACTCGCTCTAGCCGCAGTTTCTAACGCACGCACAACCGTTGTACCGATCCCGACAACTCGACCACCTTTTTCACGTGCTTCATTCACTGCAGCCACTGTAGCAGCAGGCACGACAACTCGCTCCGAGTGCATTTTATGCTCCTTTATGTGACTTGATTTTACAGGCCGAAACGTTCCCGAGCCAACGTGTAGGGTCACATAACTAATTTGAATACCAGAAGCCACCAACTGATCTATCAATAATTGATCTATGTGCAGACCCGCCGTGGGCGCAGCGATTGCCCCAGGCACCCGCGAGTATACGGTTTGATATCGACTAGCATCATTAGCATTAGGCTCACGTTCGATATACGGCGGTAATGGCACCTTACCACGGGTATTTAAAAGTTCTTCGAACGTGTGCGGTGAGACGATTTCAACTTGAAAAAGCTCTTCAACTCGAGTTTTTACACTTATATTTATATTCCCGAATAGGGTTATACATGAACCAATTTTTGGTACTCTGCTGGAGCGCATGTGAACTAAAGCGACCTTCTCGTTCAAAACCCGCTCTACAAGAATCTCGATGCGCCCTCCGGTACTCTTTTTCGTTTTTAGTCTTGCGTTAATCACTCGGGTATCGTTCAAAACTATCAAGTCGTCGGGCTTAAAAAAAGAAAAAAGATCGGCAACTTTGAAATGGGAAGGAATGTCTTTTTTTTCACTCAGAGCGAGAAGTTTCGCGTCACGCCTACTAGTTAAAGGCTCCTGCGCTATCAGATGCTTTGGCAAGGAATAATCAAAATCAGCTAGATCCAAAAGAGAGCCCCATATTATTTTTCAACACCCTGTCGACCTAGCCCCTATGTTTCTCTATACTTCTTCGCCACTAGGTCCAAGCCGGGATGGCGGAACTGGTAGACGCGCCAGACTCAAAATCTGGTATCCGAAAGGATGTGGGGGTTCGATTCCCCCTCCCGGTACCAAAACTCATATACCTGTATAAAGCTAATTTTTATCTGTATAAAGCTAATTTTCAGCCGCGAAGAGGTTGCTGGTATTTTACCGATCGCGGTAACAAGCGAATGTTTTCCGTAGAAGGAAAATCGCTTCCCAATATGCTATTTCTTCGCTACTTGCGCCTTCTTAGGCTTTCCTATCACAATATGTTTAGTGCCTTTCAAACCTCTGCGCTCATTCATTTCTTTAGCAAGTGCGGTCGCGTGACTACTTACATCATCTTTAGAACCAGCCCTAAAACCGGTAATCGGGGCATAACCACCTTCGATAACATACCTGTAGCCGGTAGGACCACTTTTATCCAACTTACATTTTTCTAAACGGGTCACATGATATATTGAGAGTTTCTGGGCGGGAACCTGTTCCGCATCATCCGCTTCTTTTGTCTTCAGTCCTGCTGGCATTTAATTTTCTCCATACACGTGGTTTCACTTCTCCAAATCCCACAAGAGAAAATGATACGAAAACATTAAGTTTCTCCACTTCGAGTTTCCAAAAAGTGGTGCTAAATTTCTTATAGGGGAAAATGATAACAACCGCGCAGCGTCAAAGATCGTCATAAACTAGACAAACCAAGGCGTACATATCCCATGTAACTGCTTAGTTTAACATAAATAAAGGTGTTTGGGCTATGCTATCAATTTAACTAATATTAAAGTCAGCCTAATAAGTTAATTTTCCGAAATATGTATCGCTAGACTTTCGGCAGCCAAAACTTGAGCCCTGGCTCTTGCCAAATTGTGCGATGCCGCACTTTCATAATTTATGTCATCCCAGCCAAAGTAAGATTCATGGATGACATCTGACAGAAATCTACTCGCCAGCTCAACATAAATCTGCAAGGTCGCAGGCAGAATAGATTCATCTAGCCCCACACGAGACCCAACCAAATCATAGCCATCGAGGGCGGCTTCATACAGTTCCAGATTAAATAGAGAAGAAGAAGAATCCTCAGGAAAAGGGTTGCACCAGGAGCGCATCGCGTCTCCTAGCTCTAACGCAAGCGGCATGAGCCCCACTGTATCCAAATCAATGAAACAGACTGCCGAGTTCGATTCGGCCGGGAACAAAATATTCGACACCTTAGGATCACCATGGGCTATTATCGACGGACCCGGATCAAAATCTGGAATCCTTGAAGCCAAAAGTTTAATACGTTTGCTCAACGCAAAACATTGTGAATGAAAACGATGCGAGGTACCGTACGATAAGGTTTTTTCGAGCCCATTTAAGTGAAGCGCAAATCATGTATGTGCGGTCGATCATTCGCTAATAATTGAACATCAAAATTCTTTAACCCCTCGTGAAACTGAGCCAAAGCCTTACCGGCAGAATATGCATCTCGTGGGACGTAAACACCGTCTTGGAGCAGCCCGGAATATACTCATATAATCGCCAAACATTGCCATCCTGTTCGAGGTAATTCCTATGATTCTTTGTTGCAATAATTTTTGGACAAGATACCCCATTTTCTCTCAAGTGCGCTGTTACTTCGGCAATCGTATCGTTTACCGAGGGTTTAAAAATCCCACTTACTTTTTGCAAAATAAAACGATTGCCAGTCTCCTCTAGAACTTCGACCGTGAGGTTGATCAACCCATCGCTAATTTCTGAGAGCGTCGCACCCGATATTCCATAAGACGCCAAAACCCTCTCTGCTTCGTCACCCCAATATTTATTATTTTGCCTATCCACTATCGCGACAGCCCTACCCTCACGGGGAAATTATAGCCGTCCTACTGCAAAACCATCGTTCTCTAATGCTGTCTGATTAACTGAGCTTGCTAAAACTCCCAACCTAGAATCTCTAGACAATAAGTATTTCTCACATACCGCCAATAGTGAGTCCTTAGTCACATCCAGAACCCCCTCCCTAAATTTTCTCTTTATATCGTCAGAGTAACCAAACAAGTCCGAGTTAAAACTCTTTTCGGCTGCCCCTGCGGGCGATGAGGGTATATCTATCGTTCTGATCGCACCCAAAATAGACTCTTCTAAACGCCTAGAGTTCGTATCGGTTAAAAACCAATCGATGGACTTATTAAAATCGTGAAATGTATCACTTAATCGAGGATCCCTGTACGAATAAAAACGAAAAGTAGCAGTCTCGCTATCATACGAAGCCCCACCCCCATAAGCCCCGCCTTGCTCTCTAATATGCTGATGAAGAAAACCATCTTGCAAATAACGACTTAATACTATTAGCGCTGGAGCATCTGGCGAATTCAATGGCGCAGCCGGAAACACTCTCGCACAAAAATTTACAGCAGAACTTATTACCCAAGCGTTTTCACTCGCACATACAAAACGATCTAAGTCCAAAGGATTAAAATCACTACTGAGTTCATCAGAAACAAAATCGTCAGAGAACATATCATGGTTTAAATCAGATAAAACTGATGCGTCGCCAATTAAGGCGACTTCCCTCACTCCTGTAAGTACTTTTTCACGAATAGATTCGAATATTCGAAAAATTTCAGCACATCCCACCTCCGTAGAGTTTTCCGTGCTAAGTTGTTTAATGAATTTAATGTAGCTCACGCCATCCCATAATTCAGAAAGCGCACCAAAAGCTGACAGGTCGCGACCAGCGGTCAAAATAGCTAATTGGTGTCCTTTTTCAGTAATACTTTGCTCAGCATCTGCTCTCGACTGCATGATCAAGTCTTTAAGCCTATCTTCTTCATCAAAACGTGTTTCAGAAACTAACGACCGCATCGATTCGATAATAGCTCGCTTATTTCTTGCAAGTCCCTTACCACTAACTACGGTCCATCCACTGTATGAGCTAGCCTTTTTGAGGTCAGGTCTAATTGAAGAATATACCGAATAGTCTCCAGACAAGGACCTCTTCGCCTGCATACTTAAATAGTTTTGGTCTCCAGCACCAAACTCTGTAATATATTCCGACCAAATAGGTAAGTAACGGATTTCACTTTCCGTCAAGTCCGAAAGTTGCAATGCTAATTTGGCTCGGAAGATACCATTTGCTGCGACCTCGTATTCTTTGAAACAAGTTCCCTCCTGCGCAACTTTTCCTGTTTGCAAAGTACGGATTGGCCTTACAACCGGCTGATAGGAGGGGATATCCGACAAACCCACCTTAGGTAATAATTCTTCATCATCGATCTGACATTGTCTCGTCCGTAAATTTTCAGCTTCTGAGACCAAGGAGACTTTTTCCTCCGAAGTCAGACCCTCAAGCACAGCTGCAAGATTCGCTCGTTCAGTAGCGTCATCTCTCGAGGCTTTGTTTGAACTTGGTACCATAATAACCCTAGCTCTGTGAGAATTATTAATAATGAGTTTATCAACTAACTTGCGAACATAGCCAATGGCACCAGTCTTTATCTCGCTCCTTAGCCTATCAATAGCCTGATCTAGATCCAAAAACTCCCTGATTTCACCCTTATGTACAGCCGCCGGAAGAATCCGTCCCATCAACCGTAAACCATAAGGATAACTGCCGTCTCCTAAGTCTCTTTGAGCCATTTCTAAACGATCAATTATTGAAACAATCTCTTCCTGTGGAATACCGTTTTCTCTTAGGTCTAAAAAGACATCAAATAAGCCAGTTTCCAGGGGGTCAGCATAATGCTCTTCTGATCCCTCGACACCGCAAAAAAAGATTAGCTGTTTAGCGGAATCGTCAATTCCACATAACTCAGAAGGCGCATTAGCTAATTCGGTGGTCTCTAAATATTTTTTTACAGGAGACCCACTATGCTCTAAAAATATTGAGGAAAGAAAATGTGCCTCCAGACAGTCGGAAACTGTTGAAGTTTGTCCAAGAACCCAAGCCCAAACGACGTGAGTACTGCGCTCCTCAACTGAATCAACGCAATACTCGGTAACCGCACTTGTGGGTGTTTTAAAGCTTGGCTGCAAAGGACTGACTATCGGTTGTGCTTTCCCATGAAAGCGATCCAAAACTAAATCTTTAATCCGTTTCTGATGCTCCTCACACGGGAAACTTCCATATGTCATAAAAATTGCATTCGAAGGATTGTAATGTTTGGAATGAAAATCTAGCAAATCTTGGTGGCTAAGGTTTGGTATCTCGGAAGGATCTCCCCCGCTGTTATGCTTGTAAGGAGTATCCGGAAACAAATTTGTGTAGAGATGCTGCCATAAATTCGCAACAGGAGAACTCATCGCGCCTTTCATTTCATTATAAACTACCCCATGGTATTCCAATCGCGTGCCATCTTTATTATCGAGCTCTTTGCGCCAACCCTCCTGCGCGAAATCAAGGATATTTAACTCCGGGAAAAAAACTGCATCCAAATAAACGCGCATTAAATTATCGAAATCCTTGCGATTTTGAGTAGCGAAGGGATATGCGGTCGTGTCGCTGCCCGTGAACGCATTCATATAAGTATTTAAGGACCGGCGTAACATCATAAAGAACGGATCACGAACCGGGTAACTTTCACTTCCACATAACGTAGTGTGCTCCAGAATGTGCGCCACGCCGCTGGAGTCATAGGGTAGCGTTAAAAATGCGACCATAAAGGCATTATTCTGATCAGCGCTCGAAAAATGTAGGTGTCTCGCTCCAGTACTTTCGTGAAGATATTCACTCAACAAAACACCTGAAGCGACAATATTAGATTCTCGTAATAGTGTAAAATCGGTCAGATTATTCAAAACTTGTCACACACCTCTTAATTGATTTTTGACTTCAGACAACGCACTTTTCCTATCACTTAGGCTTCATCTAGTGCGTGTCTACCTTGAATCTACGATAATACATTCTAAAACAAATCGTATAGAATAATTAACAGAAAAATAAATGAAAAACCCCATGCCGATGATTTCGGAGAAGTAGAGTATGCCTAGTTTTGATATAGTGTCCATTATCGACAAGCAAGAGCTGAGAAATGCGATCGACCAAACAAACAGAGAGTTGCGCACCAGATTTGATCTAAAAGGGATAGATGCTAGAGTTGAGAGTGCTAATAACGATATAATCATAGTTGCAGAAGTTGAATTCCAGACACGTCAAATATTAGAAATATTGCACTCAAAGCTTACGAAAAGAAAAATAGACATCAACTGCATCGAAATAGGGGATTTGTCTACCAACTTAGCAGAAGCACGGCAAAAATTAGTTGCCAAAGAGGGAATAGACAAAGAGCTTGGTAGAACCCTGATAAAAATCCTAAAAGGCTCGAAACTCAAAATACAAACGCAAATGCAGCATAATCAACTCAGAGTTTCTGGTAAAAGTCGTAATGTCCTACAAGAAGCAATTCAAAAAATCAAAGACAGTAAGCAGAAATTTCCACTTCAGTTTGAGAATTTTAGGGACTAGTTTAGGATACGCCAAATATGCGCGTGTGGCCGCGGAAGTGTTTGGAAAAGTGTGGACAAGAATGGGTAGAAGTGACGAAAAGTTAATAAAACACAAAATATGGGGCCTAGAGATCCAGCATAGGGATCTAGATCAAACGGTTATAACACTAGACGCGAGCGGTAACGTCGATCAGCTTCTATTGAGGCGTATGAAGCTGAGAAAACTCAATCTTAAAGACCAAATAACAAAACTGAAAAGTCAGCTGATTCCAGATTTAAACGCTTAATTCTCAAGTTAAATGCTTAAGCCAACCTTGGGAAAGGTTATCAGAAAATTTTTTCAGTGCTATATTTGAAGCAACAATAAAAATATAAACAAAAGTATAGGATTATGTCTAATAAAAAATTTGAAGGAACCAGCGATTACATCGTCACAGAAGATCTTATGATGGCGGTCAACGCAGCTATCACCCTTGAGCGCCCTCTCATCATAAAAGGCGAACCAGGCACAGGGAAAACTATGTTGGCAGAAGAAGTTGCCAAATCCCTTGATAGCGAATTAATACAGTGGCACATAAAATCAACCACAAAAGCAGCTCAAGGTTTATATGAATATGATGCGGTAGCGCGACTACGAGACTCCCAGTTAGGCGACGACTCGGTGCATGATATCTCTAATTATATTATCAAGGGGAAGCTATGGGAGGCGTTTGAGGCGCCTAAACAGCCCGTGTTACTTATTGACGAGATTGATAAAGCTGACATCGAATTCCCAAATGACCTTCTCCAAGAACTCGATCGGATGGAGTTCTTTGTTTATGAAACAAAGAAAACAATTTCTGCGCGTCAGCGACCTATCATAATCATCACTAGTAATAATGAAAAAGAGCTGCCAGATGCCTTTCTTAGAAGATGCTTTTTCCATTATATTGCTTTCCCTGAAGCCGACACGATGGAATCAATCGTTAAAGTTCACTATCCAGACATTAAAAAAAGACTGCTCGCCGAAGCACTTGAATGCTTCTTCGAGTTAAGAGAGTTACCTGGGCTTAAAAAACGTCCTTCAACCTCAGAACTTTTGGATTGGATAAAACTCCTGGTGGCGGAAGATATTCCTCCCGAAGCTTTGCGAGACAAGGATACTCGTAAGGCTATCCCGAAACTTTACGGTGCCCTCCTCAAGAACGAACAAGACGTCCATTTATTCGAAAGGCTTGTCTTTATGTCGAGACGAAATAGTGCTAACTGAACTTTTCTATAAACTTAGGAAAGTAGCGATCCCTGTGTCGCTGACTGAGTGGATGAACCTACTGGCTGGTCTTGATGCGAAAGTCGCAGACTACAGTGTTGATAATTTTTATTATCTTGCTCGTACCTGCCTAGTGAAAGATGAAAAATTCTTCGATAGGTTTGATCAGGTTTTTGGAGAGCACTTTAAGGGAAAAGAGATGCTGTTTGATGCCGTTTTAGGAGAAGTTCCTCTAGAGTGGCTACAAGCACAAAAGCAACTTAATTTAACCGAAGAAGAGAAAGCGCAGATAGAGTCACTCGGTGGGTGGGATAAATTAATGGAGACTCTCAAAAAGCGCCTCGAAGAGCAAAAAAAGAAACATCAGGGTGGAAGTAAAATGATTGGCACTGGCGGTACCTCTCCCTTCGGTGCCGAAGGCTATAACCCTGAAGGCGTTCGAATAGGGCAAGAAAAAGGGAAGCATGGCAGGGCAGTCAAAGTTTGGGAGAAGCGTGAATATAAAAATTTTGACGACCAAGTCGAGCTGGGTACACGTAACATAAAGCTCGCATTGCGGCGGTTGCGACGTTTTGCACGAGAAGGGGCTGAAGAAGAGCTTGATCTAGACGATACCATCCGCTCCACTGCCAAAAATTCGGGGCTCCTTGATATCAAAATGATACCAGAGCGACGCAATGCGTCAAAAATACTACTATTCCTAGACGTAGGTGGCTCAATGGACCCGTACGTTAAGGTCTGCGAAGAGCTATTTTCCGCTGCTAGAAGTGAATTTAAGCATCTAGAACATTATTACTTCCATAATTTCCTGTATGAAACAGTGTGGAAGGATAATAAAATGCGTTTTCACGCAAAATTACCGGTTGAGCAGTTGATGCGAACTTATGGAGCCGATCATAAAATAGTATTTGTCGGCGATGCCACCATGAGTCCCTACGAAATAATGAACGTGGGTGGAAGTGTTGAACACTGGAACGAAGAGGCGGGAGCTACTTGGATAGCGCGCCTATTGGCCGTCTTTCCTTATGCGGTTTGGATTAATCCTCAGCCGGAGGAATATTGGGGTCACATACCAACTATCGGAATGATTAAAGAATTACTTTCAGACCGGATGTTCCCTCTTACTATCGATGGTTTAGAAAATGCTATGAAAGTTTTAAAAAAAGCCCACTAACTGGATCTTTATGTTTCAGCGTTTCCCAACCTTTTTTGCGTACATTATTTTGCTGACTTTAGCAATTCCATGGTACTGGGACTCCGACTCACAACTAATCTGGTTCGGTTTCCCCGCCTGGGTCGTAACTAGTGTATTAATTTCTCTTATAGCTTCTATAGTCACGTGCATAATTTTTTTAAGAAGCTATGACAATACTTAAGTAATCATGAATAACTTAGCCCCACTTGGCACTGGTTCGTGGCTGTTTATCGGATGCTATTTATGTTCATTACTTCTGATAGGTTGGCTGGCTAAAAAAGCTCGCACTGAAAACACAATGCAAGACTTCTACCTCGCAGGTAGTGGATTTGGACCTGTCATGCTCTTTATGACCTTGTTCGCAACGCAGTATAGCGGAAACACATTTTTCGCTTTTACAGGGGCAACCTACCGTATCGGTTACTCCTGGATCGTCTGCTTACATTTCATGACAGCAATCATAATAGTCTATCTCTTATTCGCTGAACGACTGCATATCCTAGCCAAGCAACGAAACTATCTAACCCCTGGAGATTTCATACAAGATAGATATCAAAATAAAATCCTGACCGTAATTGTGGCGATAGTGATGATCGCAGTACTTTGTAATTTTCTACTCGCGCAGCTGATGGCTATGGGTAGAGCAATGGAAGGCCTAAATCCTGACGATGGACCAGCAGCTTATAATATGGGAGTCATCGTACTGGCTTTAATTATGGTGGTATATGGGACCCTCGGGGGCATGCGGGCGGTGGTCTGGACGGATGCTTTACAGGGTGCAATCTTAATCGTTGGATTTGCGCTATTAGTGGTCTCACTCTTAGACCTCTTCGGTCCAATAGGAAAAGCTACTCAAATCTTAATGGAAAGAGATAGAGTATCCGGAACTCGCTTCGCAAGTGTGCCAAATGTCGCACAATGTCGAGAATGGTTGTCTTATATAATAGGTGTCGGATTTGCATTCGCGTTTTACCCGCAGGCAATACAAAGGATTTACGCTGCTAAAAATACCATCGCGTTGAAGCGAAGTTTGTTGGTGATGTCATTCATGCCATTACCAACCATGATAATCGTTGTAGTGACCGGAGTCATTGCACTGGCCTACTTTCCTGGACTAGAAGGCGCATCAGCCGACCAAATTTTCGGGAACCTACTTCGAGAAGTACAAATGAGTTCAATATTCGGCTATGGGTTAGTATTGGTGATTTTGTCGGCAGTCCTAGCGGCCATGATGTCAACCGCCGACTCCGCGCTGTTATCACTCTCATCGATGCTCACCAAAGATGTTTTCGCCCGATGTTTTTTCAATCTAGCGTCTGAGGAGCAACTAACTCTAGTCGGAAAAATTTTTTCTTGGACAATGCTATTGTTATTAGTGCTGCTAGCAATAGCATTGAGAGAAGAAGCGTCGCTTGTACAATTACTCGACAGAAAACTAGACTTACTAATTCAAATTGCTCCAGTTTTTATATTGGGCCTGCGATGGCGATCGCTAAACGGATCAGCCGCAGCTATCGGTTTGCTCGCCGGAATAAGCATCGCTTTGATTCTCGCATATGGAGACTTAACCTTTGTTAATAACGGCAAGGTTTTTAATTTCCACCCTGGGGTCGTCGCGGTTATCCCAAACCTCACCATTACAATATTGCTATCTCTCTGGTTTAATAGGCGACTTGTAGCAAAAAATAATAGACAAAACAGTTCTTCAATAAATACTTAAATCTCATGTTAGGAAATGCCTCAGTTGGAAGATAAATCACACTCTAAAAAAAGTGACTCTGATCGATTTAGACACCCCATCATTAGAAGAGTATTGGCAGATTTAGACACGCCATTAAGTATTTATTCTAAAATAGCGAAGGGAAAAAATTCTTTCCTCCTAGAGTCCGTCGAAGGCGGTGAGCAGTGGGGCAGATACTCGATTATAGGCTTGCCAGCCAAAATAACTCTAATTGTTCGGGGCAATGAAGTCACAATTGAAGAAAATGGCTCTGTTATTAAGCAAAAAATAGTTGACGACCCACTCACATTTATCGAGGAATACCAAGCTCAATTCGATCCCCCGCCGGAAGGTCTACTGCCCCGTTTTAGTGGCGGTCTGGTTGGTTATTTCGGATACGACACTATGCGTTATGTAGAACCAAAACTTGCACTTTCCAGCCCCCCTGATCCACTCGAATTACCCGATATATATTTGTTACAAGTGGACGAATTCATCATTTTTGATAACTTAAAAGGTGAAATGCAGCTCGTTAAATATGCTAAAAATCGGAGTAAAACCGAATTACAAGCGACCAACAGTTACCTCGATGATTTAGAAAGACGCCTAAGAGAGCCCGCAAAACAGATCGACATAAAAAGTAGCTCTGATGGCGATGAGAAACTTGTACTAAATTACGAATTTGAAAAACCAAACTTTCTAAACGCAGTAAACAAGGTCAAAAAATACATAATCGATGGCGACGCGATGCAGGTTGTACTATCTCAGCGGCTTTCAGTTGAGGCTAAGACAGATAGTCTAAGTATTTACAGAGCGCTAAGGCATTTAAACCCATCACCCTATCTGTATTATTTTCAGCTAGATCACTTTGATGTAGTCGGTTCCTCTCCAGAGATACTTGTTCGGGTAGAAAACGATCGAGTCACCACACGCCCACTTGCTGGAACTCGCCCTAGAGGGGATTCTGTTGAAAATGATATTAGATTAGAAAAAGAATTGCTTGCGGATCCAAAAGAACTCGCCGAACACCTGATGTTAATAGATTTAGGGCGAAATGATATCGGACGAATCGCAGAAATAGGTAGTGTGAAAGTGACAGAAAAAATGGTGATAGAGAGGTATTCGCATGTTATGCATATCTCCTCTACGGTAGAAGGCAAACTTGACGCGAAAAAAAATACCATGGATGTTTTACGGTCTACGCTTCCAGTGGGAACGTTGTCGGGCGCTCCCAAAGTCCGAGCCCTAGAAATTATTGATGAGTTAGAGCCTGTCAGGCGCGGTGTTTACGGCGGAGCAATAGGTTATCTCTCGTGGAATGGGGATATGGATACAGCGATCGCTATCCGAACAGCGGTAGTAAAAGATGGGCGAGTCTTTGTTCAAGCTGGCTGTGGGATCGTTGCAGACTCTGTACCGGAACTAGAATGGGAAGAAACCCTCAATAAAGGAAAAGCCATCTTCAATGCTGTCGCAATGGCGAGGTCAGGTCTTAAACCTAGCAACTAGCGTACGAGACTTTTGTCAGAACAAAGCAATTTAATTTCTCTAGCCTTCTCTTGGGCTTCTGATACTGAAATGACCTTAAACTTAAAGATTTCACCGGGTCTCGCTTGTCCTAGCTTCCACATTGAGCATTGAGGCACTGTATAAGGATTGATAAATCCCCCCATACTGGGACCATCATTGAGTAATATTATTGGAGTTTGCCCTGCCAGATTGATAGCCCCGATCGGATACCCTTGATCAATAATATTAGCGGGCTCAGAGCCATTTTCCGGCAACTTCGTAAAAGCTTTTTCGGAAAAGGTCCAGTCAGGGCCTTCAAGACGCATTCCCATACGGTTACTTTTTGCGGAGACTTTCCATTCGGAGTTCAAAAATCTTTCGTGCCCTTCTTGATCGATCCAGTCATCATTAGGTCCGGCCACCACTTCAATTTCCCAAGTACAGTTAGTACTAATTTTAGGCCTAGACTCAGTCAGTAAACGTTGTCCGAACATCCGACCCCGATGTGTGCCAGATTTAATTTCCTGACCGTCCTTCAAAGCATGGCCACCAACACCCCCGATTCCAGCAGCATCAAATGTAGCCCTGGACCCAAGTGAAACGTCCGCCAAAATCCCACCCGCTACAGCTAAGTACGATCTTGCTCCACTCGTCGCATAAGACATTTCTATGGTCTGACCGGCCTTAATAGAAATACTCTCCCACATCGCGCAGGGTTTGCCATCGATTTTGGGCTGCATATCAGCGCCAGTGATAGCAATTACAGAATCCTCCAGAAATCGCAATTCGGGGCCGATGAATTGACACTCTAACCCCGCATCATCGCTACTATTGCCCACCAAAAGATTAGCTAACCGAAACGACCAAGAATCCATAGGACCAGATGGCGGGAATCCCTTATTAAAATGACCTATACGTCCCGGCCAATCTTGTATTGAACTTTCTAACCCAGATTTGATTACTTTAAACACTTTTTTAACCCATTAAAATCTAGCTGAAGTATCGAGCGTGCTGACCCAGCGCTTATAATTACTAACTGAAAACTTTTGATAATCTACAATATTAAATTTGTAGCTACCCTCAGCAACCTTTCGGTCAATTTCTTCGTACTCTTCGAGACCACAAGGCACAAATTTTATTCGGTCGCCCGGCCTAAAAATACAAAACTCTCCTTCAAACTCAGGGAAACGTAACTCTCGATCCCAAATGGGTACCGGAGTTCGCCCAAACAACTGGTAGCCGCCTGGGCTAGCAACCGGGTAAATAGCAGTAGACATCCCGCCCATAGAGACAGCCCCTTGGGGCGTCCAAGTACGCGGTGGATTATATTTTGGAGCAGTCAGCCTACATCTAGGGTCTAGCGGCATCATAAAAGCTAATCCAGGCCAAAACCCAAGGCTGGCGGCCCAATACTCGGTGCCTGAATGTACTCTAACCAATTGACCAACATCAGTTAACTCATTAATTCTCGACACAAATTCTGGATCCTGCTCTTTTTCGCTATTAATATTTTTACGGTAATCATTTATGCACTCTTCCGTCCACGGATCTAAATAAAAAGTGGGAAAATAAAATAATCGACTATCAACCTCGATGTTTTCGCTGGATCCTAAAGATTCCATTAACAAGGACAACTGTTTTTTAAGGTCATTATAGGAAATAATCTCTGGCTCATAGTGAACCAAAGTTGTCGCAAAACACGGGGCGGATTCAATCACGCCCTCTATGGCACCATCCTCTAGCGCATGAGCAAGATTTTGACCCTTAAAATTAAGATCCAAATTCATCTCATTACCAAATTCTATTAATATGTACCGATCGCCACCTGGGCTAAACTTCGGAGTGTCGTAAATCATAAAAGCTACCGCTACTCAAACCTTTTTTATTAATATTATGCGATCAAAGATAGCTTACCGAGCAAGAAAAAAATAGGTCGCTGACATGAACCCCCAAAATAATAGCTGTCAATCAAAATATCAAATAAGGCACAATAGGTGGTTGAAGCCCCTAGTTAACATTATGGGAACGGAAAATACCTGACTAAACAACCGAGGTATGGTTACATCTAATGGATAAACTGCTCGAAAGACGTCTTGCAAGACTCCTCCAGACAGGAGATTCCTCCTACCTTAAGGGCGGGAAAAAAGGTTTAGAAAAAGAAAGTCTAAGAATTACCGATGACGGTGCAGTTTCGAGCACGCGCCACCCATCTAACTGGGGTTCACCGCTAACTCACCCATATATTACCACCGACTATTCCGAAGCATTACCTGAATTAATCACGCCACCTTTCAGTGATATCGGAGAGACTGTCAAATTTCTTGATGACACACATCATTTCCTCTACGCACATATGCCCACAGATGAACTTCTATGGGCGGCGAGCATGCCGTGCGCTGTATCAGACGATAGTGCAATACCCATAGCCGAATACGGAAGCTCAAACGCTGGCCAAATTAAACACATATACAGAGTGGGCTTAGACTGGCGATATGGTCGAAAAATGCAGGCAATTGCTGGAGTACACTTTAATTATTCCCTGCCAAAAACCTTTTGGTCCTACTATCATGAAGCCGAAAATAGCGCTGACACGATGCAAGATTTTGTTAACCTTAATTACTTTTCGCTCATCAGAAATTTCAAAAGGCTTGGGTGGCTGGTACCTTTTTTATTTGGCACATCTCCAGCGGTCTGTAAATCATTCCTAGCAGGAAGGACTACTAGGTTCAAGCAATTGATGCATGGAACCTACTACCTGCCGCACGCGACGAGCCTGAGGATGAGTGATATCGGTTATAAAAACAAAAATCAAAGTGCGCTAGTAGTCTCTTATGACAACTTAGATGAATATATAAACAGCCTACAAGCAGCACTCGCGACACCGTATCCAGAATATGAAGCAATAGGCCTATACAACGAAAATAAAAGAATTCAATTAAGCACAAACGTCTTACAAATCGAAAACGAGTACTACAGTTTCATTAGGCCTAAGCAAACATCTACTCACGGAGAGAGATCAAGCCAGTCACTCGCCTCCCGAGGAGTGGAGTATGTAGAAGTCCGAGCTCTTGATTTAAATTGCCAAAGTAAAAACGGGGTTGATGCGACGCAACTGCGATTCCTAGAGGCATTCTTAATTTTCTGTTTGCTTGAAGAAAGCCCCGTACTGAGTAAAAAAGAATTAAGTGATATAGAATATAATGAACTTACTGTAGCGCTGCGAGGTCACGAACCAAACTTAGAACTCATCGACTCGTCCAAAAGAAGGAAAATAAAAACTTGGTCGCTAGAAATTTGTGATCGAATGCTAGCCATTTGCGAGTGTCTTGACTCAAAGACCGCAAATTCCCACTATGTTCAAGCTTTAAAAGAACAAATTGATGCGATAAGCCATCCCGACACACTGCCCGCTGCCAAAATCCTTCAAACGCTGATAGACAATCAGGAACCCTTCCAAACTTATGCCATGAACCTCTCTAAGGACTATGCAAAATATTACAGAGAAACGCCTACCCCTAAAGGTTTTGCTAATAAATTCAACGCTTTGGCCCAAAAATCACATGAAGAGCAGGCAGCGCTCGAGAATACAAATGAAATTTCACTCAATAATTACATTAGTAATTATATAAAAAACTAGCCTAAATTAAGCTTTATTATTAGCAACTTGTAATGAACAGACGACAGTATCTACATCGCAGTCTCTCTATTTTATCGGCGCTTTACTTAGTGCCGACGAAACTATTTGCCCAACCCAAAAGAGACTGGCCTGCAATTGAAGTGTTACAAAACGGCTGGCGACACTTAGTTCCTAAAAATTTTGACGTAGTAAGCCTGCGACCTCGCATTAACATTTCTCGAGCAGAGCAAGCAAAGCGATTCACCCCACTTGAAATAGAGGTATTATTCGAAGAAGGAACAGAAAATCCCTACTCCAGTCCCTATAATGAGGAAACGCGACCAGGAATATATACCTGTCGAGCTTGCTCTCTACCATTGTTTTCGTCAGAAATGAAATACGATAGTAAAACTGGTTGGCCAAGCTTCTTCACAAGTATCCCTGACCACATGTCAAAAAAGGCTGACTACAAACTCATTTGGCCAAGAACAGAATATCACTGCAGTAAATGTGGAAGTCACCAAGGGCATGTTTTTAAAGATGGCCCGCCGCCCACTTACGAGCGCTGGTGCAATAACGGGGTATGTCTTAACTTTATAGCAAAAAATTCTGCCTAGAATTATTCACTTTAAGCCTCAGTCTAAAACCCACCTTTCCTCAGCGAACGAATAAACGAACCTCTCCAAACTGCCGCCAGCCGTCTCATCCAGAGAGTACAAGCCTTCTGCAACAGCTATTAACTTTTTTTCAGATACAGTCATCATTAGGGAAGTAGTTTCATTGCGATTTTCAATTTGTATCAATGGAGCAATGCTTAATCTCGATAAATGAAAATTTTGCCAAGCGTAAACATGCACAACAGGCTGAAATTCTGATGCTTCTCTAGAAATCACCACAACCTCACAATGACCGTCTCCGCTTAAATCCATTACATAACTTTCGAGAATTGGCCCAACAAAAGGTGCGTTCAATCGAGCTAATGGCATTCCATCTTGTTTAACCAGAATTTGATAATCCCTATCGGTAACAAAGGGTGTCTCATCTATACCAATGCTAAATTGAGCGCCGGCACAATCATGTTGCTCGGCCGAAACAAACGAAGAAAACAAATAACCAGCAATAATAATAATTATTCTAAATACATTTAAATTCATGATTTATATAGTTTTTTTATTTATAACTATCTAAATATGATTATATTCACGGCGGATGTCAAAAAAATTAGCAATATTTCATTTGCACGCTCCAACAAATCTTCTTGACTTTTAGACAGACATCGCTATATTTTTGGCACTACTCAATTGAGAGTGCTAACAATAAAGTATGTACACTTTGGGTGACCAGAGTAAAAAATCCTGTTGGAGGAGAACAGAAATTATGAAAATTCGTCCATTGCATGATCGAGTGATCATTAGACGTATGGAAGAGGAAAAAACCTCGGCCGGCGGTATCGTGATTCCTGACTCGGCAACTGAAAAACCTAGTAAAGGGGAAGTAGTTGCTGTAGGAAATGGAAAAGTATTAGAAAACGGGGAACAACGCGGCTTGGACTTAAAAGTCGGGGATAAGGTCCTTTTTGGCAAATATTCTGGAACAGAAGTTGCCGTAGATGAAGATGAGTTAGTCGTGATGCGTGAAGATGACATCATGGCTGTATTCGACTCTTAAGAAACTAACAAAACTAAAACTATAATAGTTTAAAGAACCTGGAGGTTTATACGAAATGGCTAAAGAAGTCCGTTTTTCAGATGACGCCCGCCACCGAATGGCAGCTGGCGTTAACATACTGGCCAATGCGGTCAAGCAAACGCTTGGTCCAAAAGGTCGTAACGTTGTATTAGAAAAAAGCTTCGGCGCACCTACCGTTACTAAGGATGGCGTGTCAGTTGCTAAAGAAATTGAGCTTGAGGATAAATTTGAGAACATGGGCGCACAAATGGTGAAGGAAGTTGCGTCTAAAACATCCGATGTAGCGGGTGACGGAACTACCACCGCTACAGTATTAGCTCAAGCAATTGTAAGAGAAGGATTGAAATCTGTCGCTGCTGGCGTAAACCCTATGGACCTCAAGCGAGGAATAGATAAAGCGGTTTCTAACTGCGTTGCCGAACTGCAGAATCTCTCAACTCCTTGTCTCGACAGTAAAGCGATAGGTCAAGTAGGAACAATTTCTGCTAATGCCGATAGCGCTATCGGTGAAATCATTGCTGAGTCGATGGATAAAGTAGGAAAAGAGGGCGTAATCACGGTAGAAGAAGGTTCTGGTCTTGAGAACGAACTAGATATCGTAGAAGGTATGCAATTTGACAGAGGGTACTTATCCCCATACTTTGTCACAAACGCAGATGCTCAAACCGTCGAACTTGAAGAGCCACTAATCTTATTACATGACAAGAAAATCTCTAACATACGAGAACTTTTGCCTGTTTTAGAAGCAGTCGCGAAATCAGGGAAACCCTTGCTTATAATTGCTGAAGACATTGAAGGCGAGGCATTAGCGACGTTAGTTGTCAATAACCTAAGAGGTATTGTAAAAGTAGCAGCCGTTAAAGCTCCAGGGTTCGGAGATCGACGCAAAGCTATGCTAGAAGACATTGCAATCCTCACAGGCGGTGTCGTAATCGCTGAAGAAGTAGGCCTCAGTCTTGAAAAAGCTACCCTAGAAGATCTCGGAAGTGCTAAGAAGATCCAGATCAATAAAGAAAATACTACTGTTATTGACGGCTCTGGAGATCAGAAAGGAATAGAAGAACGCGTAAATCAAATACGTGCACAAATTGAAGAGACTTCTTCTGATTATGATAGAGAAAAACTTCAAGAGCGTGTTGCTAAGCTTGCAGGTGGTGTTGCCGTGATAAAAGTCGGTGCTGCTACTGAAGTGGAAATGAAAGAAAAGAAAGCCCGCGTAGAAGATGCCCTGCACTCTACTCGAGCAGCGGTTGAGGAAGGTGTGGTGCCAGGAGGCGGAACTGCACTGTTAAGAGTGCAAGCTGTTGCCAAGGGCACTGAAGTGGAAAATGAAGACCAACAAATCGGTGTGAATATTCTAGTTCGCTCTCTCGAAGAGCCAATCCGTCAAATCGTAGCTAATGCAGGTGATGAACCTTCAGTAGTGTGCGCTAACGTAGCGCAAGGCAGCGGAAACTACGGCTACAATGCCCAGACTGGAGAGTTTGGTGACATGATAGACATGGGTATTTTGGACCCAGCCAAAGTGACTCGCTCCGCGCTTCAAAACGCGGCATCGGTATCGTCTTTGATACTGACTACTGAAGCCATGGTCGCTGATGCTCCAAAAGCTGATAGCGCAGCTCCTGCGATGCCTGACATGGGCGGAATGGGCGGAATGGGCGGAATGGGCGGAATGCCTGGGATGATGTAAATCCCGAGTAATCGCTTAATTCGAGCTATTTAAAGCCCCGCGACTGCGGGGCTTTTTTTTGTATTGTAAGTTCTTTTTATTCCTTGGACTTATCTATCAAAGATCCGACTGCCGAATAAGTCGAGACTAAGTAAGGAACGCAGTACGTTAATCCAATTTTCCACCAGGAAGAGGTGAAAGTAGTCCAATCAGTTAGGCTACTGCCGTAATTAATCAAAATAAGCACAGTACCCACTATTAAAGATGTTTTAACCGACCGCTGGACAACTTTACGATTTAGGGCTTGTTTCAACCAAGTATTATTCACAAAGACACCCAAATGATAAATATTCTAGTCCAGTAGAATTTTTTGTATCCATATTAAACACCGACTATGATGAATTTCCAGCGGTAACAATTACATACGGAATCATATTATTAAATCAACTATCGAAGTCTCCAATCTCTATCACGCCTACGGGGCTCACCGCGCATTATCTAATATTAGTTTTTCAGTGCCAGCGGGGAGCATTACCGCAGTCGTAGGGCCAAATGGTGCTGGGAAAAGTACGCTATTTAAATGCTTAATCGGGTTAGAAAGCCCTGTTCAGGGGACAATACACATCGAATCGACAAATATCATGCATCATCCGCGGGCTCTAAATGGAAGAATTGCATACTTAGCAGAAAATATAGGAGTTTATGACCAGCTCACAATTAGACAGTCCCTCAACTACGCCGCTAGCTTACACTTAATGAATGCACCAGACGTAAACCAGTCGGTACAAAAACTTTGTAAAGATCTGGCTATCGACGACCGTTTAGACGTTAAGCTTTCCAAACTATCGAAAGGGTTGCGGCAGTGCGTAGCAATTGCTCAAGCTATTATCCATAGTCCTTCAATTATATTGCTAGACGAACCCTCTTCTGGTCTCGATCCTGAGGCGCGGCATAGGGTTATAAGCCTCTTCAAGAAACTACAGCAAAATGGTGCGACTTTACTGATATCGACACACCTGCTCTCGGAAATAGAAAGTTATTACTCAAATCTTTTGATTATAAAAGATGGTTGTCTGATAAGACCTGAAGACGTGAGTAAAGCTGCGACTAATCGCACATTGATAAAATTAAAAATGGACGGAGGGGAAGCATCAGTCATCAAAGAGTTAAAAATTAACCCTAAAGTTATTTTTCCAGAACGAATAGCGGATGGAGTCACATTCTATTTTAGTGGGGATCAGGAGCAGCAAGCCGAGCTTCTAAAAAATTTAGTATCATTGAGTTCGACAATTTCGAGCTTCGAAGTCATTCCCGAAGATCTACAGAACAAGTATTTAGAATCTATGAAAAAAATAGATCTTTATGAATCCTGAACTACAAAAACAAATTTCTTCTCTTGGGACGAAAACTAACTTGATCCTGACAATCGGTACCCTGTTAGGTCTCGCATGGTTTATTGATAAACACCTTTTCTCCCTAGGCCTAGAAAGCTTAAGCCTATTTTCTTTTGCGATGTTTTGTACAATTTCAGGTAGTCGGAAAATAGTACGCGCACTGTATTCTGAAGTGAAAAGTAACGTTTGGAATGCGCAAAGGTTTTCTCAGATCTCTCCCTCCACATTACTAATTGGTAAGCTGATAGGGCCAGCATTGCACTCGTGGGTCGTGGGATCAGTTTGTATAGGAGTTTATTTATGGCAAGCGAGAGATAAGAGTGATGGCTTAGAAATAGCTTGCATAGCGATACTGATCACATTCTTGTGTCATGCTTTAGCTCTAGCATATGCGTTGTTGCAAGTTCAACAAAACCGGATTCGTAGACAAGATGTGTCCATACTATTCTACCCCTTAGTTATACTTTTTGTACTACCACACATTACCGAAATCTTTTTACCCGCCATCGCTGAAATCAAAGAGTTATTGAAGCAATGCCTTTGGTATGGACGCAATTATAATGCATACACCTTTCTTATCAGTAGTCTTCTAGGAGGTGTCACGTTCGCCATTATGGCCGCATATCGAATGTTATGCGCGGAACTTAGAATCAAACACGTACCTTTCGTATGGTTTTTCTTTATACTCACGATTGGCGTTTTTATAAGTGGTTTTTTTACCGGAACTTCGTTGGCAGATGCTTCTCGAAACATTCTATCCTGCTCTGCCCTAGTCGCCTGTCTGCTAAGTTACGTCACCGGCGTAATGCTAAAAGTGCCTGAAGAAAACTATTCGATCTTAAAAAAAGCCTTATCATCAAAAAATTGGAGGGAATTTTCTCAAGAAAGTCCCCTTTGGCTTCTTTCAATTTCAATCGGCACAGTTATCGGACTAATCAATACTGTCATCGGCATCGATCCAATTTTCAAAAACGAGCTAATAACTAATTTAGGAGTTGTGTCTCTAACGATCGCAATTATCACCTTGCGCGATCTGATTTTCTTAAATCATCTACGACTGTGTTTGCAAAATAGGGCCAGTGAGTTCTACTTTATTATTCTACTAGGAACAATAAATATACTATTACCTGGTCTTGACCTTCCCATAGGCGGGGCCAAACCCATTTTTTCAGACACAGCAATTGTTCTTGCGGTAAACCTAATCTTAGCACTGTGTTTCTTTAAGTTGGCTCTGAGAACCCACCAAAAGATTCTAACGACTGCTACCCAGCAAGTTGTCCAAAAATCCTGAAGCCTGCGACGTAAGTACCTACAGCCGAACCTAATGTGCCAAGCACGAAAACCAGCATAGTTCTGGCAACCTTATTTTTTCTCCAACCCTTTAATGAAACGACGTCTTTGCGCACCAAACGGAAATCGTGGATGGTGGGTTTGCGTATCCATGCCTCTACTATGCCGACCACCATACCAGCCCCAATAGTCGGATTTAACGACGTGAGAGGAGCGGCCAGAAAGGCGCTGGCGATGGTTATAGGATGCCCACCAGCGATCAACACCCCTAATGATGATAAACCGCCGTTTATTAAGATCCAATCAACAACTAGAGATACACCAAGCTCAGTACTCCTCGAAAAACCAATTCCAAATCCACTGCAAATAATCAATACTATGACCCAAGGTACATACTTACCTAGTCGAGATGTCTTTGGTCGTTCCTCGAGAGAAGCTATCACATGCTCCGAAAGATCAGCATCAGTATTCAATAATCTAGCGATCCCAGGAACATGACCCGCCCCCACTACAGCGAGTATCGTATTAGACCTCCCATTCATCAGAGCCTTGATCTTACAAGCCATATAAAGGTCTCTCTCTGTGATTAAAGGTTCGAATACCGAACCGGCTGATTCGTGAAACTCCTCCATAGCAGCCTGTAACATATCAGTTTTTTTTAAGGCCTCAATTTCACTTTCTTCAACCTTGTTAGTAGACAAGACGCTACCAAGTAGACCTAGAAATAAATGAGGTCGCTTCCACCAGGGCACGGAACCATATATACGCTGTACTGTTATCCCAATATCTCTGTCTATAAGTTCAAGCGGAATATCCCCAGCTTGGGACTCGACTATTGCAGCGCGCATCTCTCCACCTGGCTCAACTCCAAGCTGCTCCGCAATCCTTTGTTGAAATGCCCCCATCGCTAACATAGCGACGATCGTTTTTGCTCTACCTTGCCACAATACTTCTATCAAATTTGTTTTTTCAAATTTTTCGGGATCGATCATACTGCGATACCGATTTTGGCAAAGCTCTATAGCTACGCTATCGAACTCTCTCGAAGAGACGGCGGCAGTAACAGCTTCAACACTACTTTTAGATACATGGGCCGTACCCAAAAGCCGCACACTTGAATCGCCAATTGTCACGTCTATATAAGAAGTACTTTCTGAATCGCTCATGCTTATTGGATTTTCCACATTTATTAAGTTTTCAGTAATAGCGTGTTATCTAACCGATAACTTAGTTCATTTTTAAAACACCTGAAATTTTATACGAAATGCCTCGCGCATGCGCGCCCATCGGCAATTTTGGTAATTATAAATTCCTGATACTGAATTTTTATTTTAGTAAGTAAAAATAACCATAAGTCAATCTAGTTTCAGTCTCCAACCTGCACTAAAATGAGGACACACGAGAGCATAGTAACACCAATTCCTAGTGATCAAATTAAATAAGCAACAACTCGCCGCGATAAGGCATAGTGAAACTCCGCTTCTTGTTTTGGCAGGGGCTGGCAGCGGAAAAACTAGCGTTATCGCGAACAAAATAGTACATCTGATAACTAAAAAAGATGTAGAGGCTCGGCAAATTACCGCAATAACCTTCACAAATCGAGCGGCTAACGAAATGCGCGAGCGAGTGATGGGACTCATAGCAAATAAGGGCTTTAATCGGCCAACAATATCAACCTTCCATTCCCTTGGGCTTAAAATTCTAAGAGCCGAATCAGATAGTTTAGGATATCGATCTAACTTTTCCATCTATGATACCAACGACTGTCAAGACTTACTCGCCGACCTTATGCGTAAGTATAAACTCCCCGATAGTATTTCAGTTGGCCAAGTCCAAGTTCAGATTTCAGACTGGAAATCGTCCTTTATCCATATCGCGCAAAAAAGCCAGCATCAATTTTCTCAATTGCAAAATAAAATTTGGCCAGTTTACACAGAATATCAAGAAACTTTATTAGCTTATAACGCAGTGGATTTTGATGATTTAGTCGTAGCGCCCGTCAAATTATTTTTGTCTAACGGAGACTGTCTGAAGCGCTGGCAGAACAAAATCAGCTACCTTATGGTTGATGAGTATCAAGATACCAATCAGGCACAATATGAATTGGTAAAACTCCTAAGTGCCGAGCATGGACGACTTACAGTAGTAGGAGATGATGACCAATCAATTTATGGATGGCGAGGAGCCAAACCTGAGAATATATCTCAGTTACAAAAAGACTACCCTTCATTAAAAGTGATCAAGTTAGAGCAAAATTACCGAAGCACAGGTATTATTCTCAAATCTGCTAATTCGCTAATCAAAAATAATCCCCATAAGTATGAGAAAGCACTGTGGTCTGATAACGGATTTGGCAGTCCAATCAAAATACTTCCATCTTCGGACGAGTTTGAAGAAGTCGAAAAAATAGTAAACGACATACTCTACGCACAATTACTGCAACCTCAACCATATGACTCTTTCGCGGTCCTCATCCGCTCAAACTACCAAGCGAAACTCTTTGAAAAGGCATTTATCGAGAAAAAAATACCCTATCAACTCTCAGGTGGACAATCATTTTTCGACTATACCGAGATTAAAGACTGCCTATGTTACCTTCGGCTGTTAGTCAATACTGACGACAATAATGCTTTACTGAGAGTCATTAACACGCCTCGTAGAGGTATCGGCGCCCAAAGTATTAAGAAACTAATAGACATGGCACAGATTGAAAATTTATCGCTTTACGAGGCGACTCGCTGCGCTCGTTTTAATGAATTTTTCCCTGACACAGCTGGTAATAGGATCCGTAAATTTTCAGATTGGCTTTTTGAATTTGAAAAAAAATTTATCTCTTGTGAACCCGCAAAAATCATACAAAAATTACTTGACGACATATCTTTTGATGACTGGCTTGATACTATAGCACCTGACGAAAAACAGCGTGAACGCAAAAAAAATAATATCCTAGAGCTACTTTCTTGGATAAAAAAGATTTCAGAGAAGAATCCGAGCTACGAGCTAATAGATGTCGTGTCTTCGTTAATGTTGTTTGATGTATTGGATCGGCGCGAAAATGAAGGCAAAGCAGGTAGCGTGTCGTTAACTACATTGCATGCTGCGAAAGGCCTTGAATTTCCTCACGTCTATATAGCTGGATTCGAGGAAGGAATTCTACCGCATCACGCAAGCACAGATGACGCTTCAATTGAAGAAGAGCGGCGTATTGCTTACGTAGGAATCACTCGAGCAATGAAAACTCTCACCCTGACTTATTGCAACACCAGAAAACGGTATGGACAAGTAGAGATATGCGAACCTAGCCGATTTCTGGATGAGCTGCCTCAAAGTGAGATTGAATGGGAAAGGAATGGTTCAGAACAAAAAAGTAGCCAAAAAACAGGACTTGATACACTGGAGAAACTCCGGTCACGGCTTGTACATACAGCAGCACCTGATCTTGAGTAAAAATATCATCCCTAACGGCTTAGAGTCGCCCTGACAACTATACGCTCACAAGAATCAGATACGGGTTCATTTCTAAATCCGCCCGTGATTGATGTCATCATAAGACCGGCTTCGCCCAGCAACTGCGGGAGTTCGTTATGTGAAAAATAACGCTGGGGAATTTTAGTTTCGATCTTCTCGTCAGTAGAGCGACATTTGTGAGAATAATGCACATCGAGTCTGCCTGAACCAGGAAGAATTTCGACTGACTCATAGACATCCCAAATCTTATTTTTGTAGTGAACTTCTTTAACCCAGCCATTATCCTGCCGAGACTTAGAGATATGCGATACCATCCTCTGATGGTATGCTACAAAAACATCAAAAACGAGTTGTCCATTTTTTGCCAAATGCTGTCCAATATTTTTCAAGCAAGAAATAAGTTTGTCTTCCGACAATAAACAATAAATGGTGTTACAAGGCATAATTATGCGATCAAATCGACGATTTAATTGGAAACCAATCATATCAGCGCAGTAACACACTATGCCTCTATTTGTCGCAAGTCGGGCTCGTTCCCAATCAATATCTATCCCTAGATAATTTTTTGCTACCCGACTGATAGGGCATCCCATTCTGCCACTACCACAACCAAGTTCCAGCACCCACTCCACATCCTTACAAGCGCGGACATAAAATTCAATATCACCTTCAGTTCCAGTATGGACCAGAGAATATAAATCGTTCTCGTTCAAGCTAACAAGTCAGCGGCAAGTTTATCCATTTCTTTACGTATTCCATCTACATCCCTCGATTGCAACCATAATGTCACTTGATCGACTTCTAGATCAACAAACGAATCTATCTCCTTTCGAGTACGCCACTGCCCGTTACCCCCTAAAACATTAACTAGAATTTTCTTGTCCGAGCGACCACTCTCGTTCGCTAAATCGCGCATTTGTCTCATCCCTATTGCAATTTGATCGATATCAGCGACAACAGGCAGCCACCCGTCACCCCACTCTACGATGCGCTTGAAAACTCGTTGCGACCACTCTCCGCCAACAATAATACTAGGCAAATAGACAGGCGGATTAGGTTTTTGATGAGGCTTGGGATAGCATCTAACCGCTGGAAAATCATAATATTTTCCATGAAACTCTGTTTCAGGATCAGTCCAACAAGACTGCATTATTTTAACAGCTTCCTTAATTTGTCCCCAACGGTGGTCAAAGTCCACCCCTAAAATCTCCGCCTCTTCGCGGCACCAACCAGCCCCAATACCAAAATGAAATCTTCCTTTACTAAAACTATCTAGACTTGCCACCTCCTTAGCTAAATGGAGTGGATGCCGCTCACCAGCAAGCAAAACAGCCGTACCTATCTCAAGAGTAGAGGTCGCACCCGCGGCGCGCATAAGTGCGATCATAGGATCAGGCATTTGCCACAAATAATCTGGTTCCTTATCCTCTAATCCTTTTCCTGGATATTCAGTATCGTAAGTAGAGGGCAGTATAATGTGATCCGGAACCCAATAAGAACTAAAGCCTAATTCCTCCGCATGCCTTGCTACAACTGCAGGATCCGCAATGACATCAGGCAATATCGAAAAAATACCGATTTTCATAGAACTTGTCTCCTTAAACGCAAAGTAGAATGAAAATAATAATAGCAGCTAAGACACTTTTTCTAGGGTTTGGAAATCAAATATATTCTTGTCAGCAAGATGGGACGGCACAACCGTACATATGCTGCGAAATATATTTTCTACTCGACCGGGCGATTCTTTTTCCCAAGCAGCTAACATTTGTTTGATCTTTACGCGCTGCAGTTGATCCTGACTGCCGCACAAATTACAGGGAATAATCGGAAATTTTTGAGTATTAGCGTACGCGAGAATATCAGCTTCTTTGCAGTAAGCTAGTGGGCGAATAACTACGTGTTTTCCGTCATCGCTGCGTAATTTAGGAGGCATCGCTTTTAGTCTTGAGCCAAAGAACATATTTAAAAACAACGTTTCAACAATATCATCTCGATGATGACCCAACGCAATCCTAGTAAATCCGTTATCCGCTGCAAACCGATAAAGTATTCCTCGTCTTAATCGAGAGCACAATCCACACATAGTTTTACCCTCAGGGACTACTCTTTTCACAGTAGAATATGTGTCTTGCTCGATAATATGGTAATCAATATTGAGCCTTTCCAGAAAGGCTCTCATTATCCCTGAGGGATAGTCCGGCTGTTTTTGGTCCAAATGCACCGCCACTAATTCAAAATTTATAGGTGCTTTCTCTTGAAGTCGGGTGAGCAGTTCTAACATCGTATAAGAGTCTTTGCCCCCCGAGAGACAAACCATAACTTTATCGCCCTCATTTATCATTCCAAAATCTGTAATCGCTTGACCTGTTAACCGACGCAGTCGTTGTTGCAGCTTTCCCTTGTCATATTTTTGTTTACGTCTGTCGCGTATTTCCGTAGTAATCGTGATCATTTATTCTTTAAACTCCGCTTTAATAGGCACTCTCACAGCTAATTGAGACATCATATGGCTATTTTGCCGAATAAGCACTTAGTGACAGCTCAAAAAAGTAACCGATTAAGCAACACTTGTTTTATGCACTATATTGCTTCTTTACCAATTTTTATTTTGCAATATAATGCATAATTAAGGATTAACTCTACTGGAAAAGTCATTTTGTTACAGGCAAATAGTTACACAGAAATTATCGGGACTAGAGTGCGATCTCTGCGGATCGGAAAAGGTATCTCGCGACGCAAGCTTTCCGAAATATCGGAGGTTTCAGAGCGTTATATTGCACTTCTAGAATCTGGAAAAGGCAACCCTACCCTTCAAATACTAAGTTCAATTGCGCCACACCTAGAAGTTACCATGGGTGATCTTGTTGATGAACGCCCAGATGCGTCAGAGGAGTACCTAGATTTTTGTAAAATGCTTCGCAGTGCAAATTCTGCGACTCTAAAATATTTAAAACAACAATTAAATGTTAAAAATAGTGAAGCAGATACAAAAAATCATATCGCATTTATAGGCCTCAGGGGAGCTGGTAAAAGTACTATTGGCCGGAAGCTAGCGTTTCGTCTGAAAATGCCATTTATTGAACTAGGCCAGCGAATCGAGCAAATCGCTGGAATGAACACAAATGAAATATTCTCGCTAAGAGGACAATCTAACTACCATCGCATGGAGAAAGAAGCTTTAGAAAGCTGCCTTGAAAGCAGTGTTCGTTCGATAATAGCCGTTGGAGGAAGTCTCGTCCTACGACCCGACTCTTATAATCTGCTTCTGAGCAAGTGCGAAACTATATGGCTCAAGGCTTCTCCGGAAGAACACATGGAAAGAGTTATTCGACAAGGAGATAACCGGCCAATGTCTTCAAGTGCCAACGCGATGACAGATTTGAAGAATATTCTTAGTAGTCGACTAAGACTTTACGAACTAGCAGATCACGTAGTTGATACGTCTGAAACGACTGTTGATGACTCTGTAAAATTTATATCCGTCAAACAAAATGTAGTGCCCTACTAAGAGATAATAGAATGAAAGCAGAACACGAACAAAAAATTGCCACTGAAAATCTCCATCCCATCAATTTTCAATTAACTGAAAAGGACTACCAACACTGGAAGATTGACTTAGATGGCGATATCGCGTGGCTAGGGTTAGGGGTAAATGAAAATGCGACGCTTGTGGGTGGCTACCAATTAAAACTAAACTCTTACGATTTAGGCGTCGATATAGAACTCCACGACGCAGTATCTAGACTTAGATTTGAACACCCTGAAGTGAAGTGCGTGATACTTCATTCTTCGAATGACAAGGTCTTTTGCGCTGGCGCAAATATAAAAATGCTCGGCTTGTCGGATCACGCGCATAAAGTTAACTTCTGCAAATTCACTAATGAAACGCGAAATGCGATTGAAAATGCGACATGCAACTCAGAGCAAATATACATTTGCGCAATAAAAGGTTCTTGCGCCGGAGGCGGCTATGAAATGGCTCTAGCCTGCGAACAAATCTTCATGGTTGATGACGGGAACAGCTCAGTATCACTCCCAGAACTTCCACTATTAGCTGTCCTTCCTGGAACAGGTGGTCTGACAAGACTCGTGGACAAGCGTCTCGTCCGAAGAGATAGAGCAGACTTTTTTTGCACATTAGAAGAAGGGATCAGAGGTAAAAAAGCAGTCGAATGGGGACTAGTTGACGAAGTAAGTCCTGCTTCGTCTTTTGTTGACGATATTCGCAAGAGAGCTAAAGACATTGCGGCAGAAAACCAAAAAATTGTTTCTTCTTCTGGTATATCCCTTAAACCATTGAAGCGTAATTTTTCAGCTAGTGGACTGATATATGATGATTTAGAAATTAAAATAAATCGTGACACGCAATGCGCGGAATTTTTGATCACATCCTCGCTACTACCCGTCCCAAAAACACTAAATGATATCGAAGAGCTAGGATGTGATTTTTGGCCGCTGGCACTCGCTCGGCAACTCGATGATGCTATTTTGCACATGAGGTTCAATGAAAAAGAAATCGGAACTTGGGTTTTCAAAACACAAGGTGATGGAAGCTATATTCTAGCAACTGAAAAGTTACTAAAGGACTATGAAGATCACTGGTTCATTAAAGAGACCATTTTAATGATCGAGCGCACCTTCAAACGATTAGATGTGACTGCCCGTAGTATAATCACGGCGATTGAGCCTGGCAGCTGTTTTGTAGGTTTTCTTGCTGAGCTAGTTTTTGTCGCAGACCAAAGCTACATGCTGCTAGGACAATTTGAGTTTAGCGAAAAGACCGATGCCACTATCACGCTTACCGATTTTAATTTCGGTCCTTGTAAAATGGTTAATGGTGTTACCCGTTTGGAAAGTAGATTTTTTGGTCGAGATTTAAAATTAAAGACAATCAAAGAGAATTGCTACACTCCACTTAAAGCACTCGAAGCAGAAACATTAGAACTAGTCACATTTATACCGGATGATATCGACTGGGAGGATGAATTGCGTATGACAATAGAATCGAGGGTTGGGTTTTCACCCGATGCGTTGTCAGGGATGGAGGCAAATCTTAGATTTGTTGGTCCCGAAACCTTAGAGTCGAAAATTTTTTCAAGATTGTCAGCTTGGCAAAACTGGATCTTTCAACGACCCAACGCTGTTGGCGACAAAGGCGCATTAGTTCTTTACGGAACAGGAGAACGTGCGCAATTTAAAAAAGAGCGAGTATGAAGAAACGGAGATTATTATGAGTGCCCAAATAGACTATAACCAGTTAATTCCAAATAACGTAAATCTAGCGTCGGATCGTCGTTTACTCCGAGCACTAGAATCATGGCACCCAAAGTTCATAAACTGGTGGAAAGAATTCGGCCCAGATGCGTATCAGGAAAACGAGGTGTATTTACGAACCGCTGTCAGCGTAGACAAGAAAGGATGGGCGCATTTCGGCTCCGTTAAAATGCCTGATTATCGCTGGGGAATCTTTTTAGCGGACTCGAATACTGAGGAAAAACGCATAGGATTTGGCGATCACAAAGGCGAGAAAGTCTGGACCGAAATTCCAGGTGAATACCGGGGTCCACTCAGGAGACTCATTGTTACCCAAGGAGATACCGAGCCGGCTTCGGTGGAGCAGCAAAGAGTATTAGCAGCCACTGCGCCATCTCTGATAGATATGCGTAATCTTTTTCAAGTCAATGTTGAAGAAGCGCGACACCTATGGGCGATGGTCTACCTTCTTATGGCGCATTTTGGTCGAGACGGTAGGGAAGAAGCGGAACAACTGCTTGAGAGGCGGTCCGGTGATCCGGATAAACCAAGAATCCTAGGAGCATTTAACGAGCAGACGCCTGATTGGTTGTCATTTTATATGTTTACTTATTTCACGGATCGAGACGGAAAGTACCAGCTCGCCTCTCTTGCCGAGTCTGCGTTCGATCCACTCGCTCGAACATGTCAATTCATGCTCACAGAAGAGGCTCACCACATGTATGTCGGTGAAACTGGTGTAGCGCGAATCATACAAAAAGCATGCGATGTCATGAATAAGTACAAAACAGATGACGTAAGAAAGCATGGAGCAATTGACCTCCCTACTTTGCAAAAATATGTCAACTTCCACTTTAGTGTGTCGGAAGATCTATTCGGCGCGGAGTTATCTACCAACGCCGCAAATTATTTCACGCAAGGACTAAAAGGTCGATATCAAGAACAATTTATTAAGGACGATCACTCGCTAAAAGATGAGCCGTACGAGATAACTACTTTCGCTAATAACATGCTAAAAAAAGAAGAAGTACCGGCACTGAACTCCATTAACGAGCGACTGCGCGATGATTATATAAAAGACTGTCAACGTGGCATCAATCGCTGGAACAAGCTAATCAAAGATGCTGGTATTGATTTTGAGATCACGCTACCCCATAGAGCATTTCATCGTCAGATAGGTGCTTTTGCAAAAGCAAACGTGAGCCCCGAGGGAGTCACTATGACTGAGGAGGACTGGAACAAACATAGTCCAAGCTGGTTACCTTCAGACAAAGATCATGGATATGTGAAATCCCTAATGACTCAAGTAACAGAACCTGGAAAGTTTGCTAGCTGGATTGCGCCGCCAAGAATTGGTATTAATAATCAAGCTATAGACTTTGAGTATGTAAGGTTGTAATTATGGGCACAATATTTGTCACTGATAGAGATGGGTTAGAGCATGAGATCATAGCGCAGGAAGGAGAAAATTTAATGGAAATTCTTCGAGATGGTGGCCTTCCTATCGAAGGAATTTGCGGTGGGGTTTGTGTTTGTTCTACATGTCATGTTTATATGGCACAAGACTGGATGACAAAAAGTGGAACACGTGATTATGATGAGCAAGTAATGGTGGAGGATTCTGGTTCTTTTCAAGAAACTTCGAGACTTGCATGTCAAATTGAATACACGCCTGAGTTGGAAGGCATGCGCTTAACATTAGCGCCGGAATTCTGAACTATGAGTTCGTATAATGCCGCTGCAGAGCTAGTAAGCAAAAACACCTTAAACGGCCTCGCTAAAAAGATCGCGTACATAGATGATGTGAGCTCATACTCCTTCAATGATTTAGAAAAAAGAGTGCAGAGGACTGCCTCGGCTGTCCAAGAAATTGGACTACAGAGAGAGCAGCGAGTACTCCTATGTATGTTGGATAGCTTCGAATTGCCGTCTACATTTCTCGGATGTATATACAAAGGCGTAATCCCAGTACTCACAAATACGGTTCTTACTAAAGACGATTACGCGTACATGCTGAAAGATAGCAGAGCACGTGTTGCCATCGTAGACAGGTCTCTATCTAACCAATTTGTATCATTAATAGAAGAAGTACCAACATTAGAAAGAATTATTTTTTCAGGACCAGGAGAAGAACTAAGTGAATTAGTCGCGAGTCATGAACCGTCTTTATCACATGAAGAGACTCACAAAGATGAGCCTTGCTTCTGGTTGTACTCTTCTGGCTCGACAGGGCGGCCAAAAGGAACTGTACACAAACATTCAAGCTTGCAAACAACCGTCGAAAACTATGCAGATCCTGTACTCAAAATTACCGAAAATGATGTCTTGTTTTCCGCTGCGAAATTATTCTTTGCTTACGGGTTAGGCAATGCCTTGACCTTTCCGCTCAGTGCAGGAGCGACCACAATATTAATGGCAGAAAGACCAACGCCAGAATCCGTGACACAGCGACTGGTCAAATATAGTCCGACAGTATTCTTCGGGGTCCCAACACTGTACGCAGCATTATTAAACTATGAAAAATTCCCTGACAAAAAAATTCTGTCTCTTCGCCTATGCACATCCGCCGGGGAAGCGCTTCCAATCGATCTGGCCAAGAGATGGGAAGCAAAACTCGGCATAAAAATTCTTGATGGTATCGGCTCCACGGAAATGTTGCACATTTTCCTCTCAAATACAGAAGATTCTTATAAGTACGGGACTACTGGAATGCCGCTAGATGGATATGAATTGAAAATTCTTAGTGAAGATGGTGTTGAAGTAAATCATAGTGAAATAGGAGAGCTTTACGTCAAGGGAGATAGTGCGGCTCTCATGTACTGGAATAATCAGAAAAAGTCTCGCGCCACGTTCCAAGGCGAATGGACACGAACTGGTGATAAATATGAAATCGACCATGAAGGCTTTTATGTTTACTGCGGGCGCAGCGACGATATGATGAAAGTAGGAGGGATTTATGTCTCACCCACTGAAGTTGAAAATGCCCTGACAACGCATCTGGCCGTCTTAGAAGTAGCAGTTGTAGCGCAAAAAGATAAAGAAGGCTTAGTCAAACCGAAAGCCTATGTCGTGCTAAACACTGAAGAAGACGCCTCCGAGTCGCTTGCTGACGAATTAAAAGAGTACGTAAAACAAAGTCTAGCTCCCTACAAATATCCGCGATGGGTGGAATTTGTCGATGAATTACCAAAGACTGCTACTGGAAAAATTCAGCGCTTTAAGCTGCGAAACTTAGATAAGGCAAGTTGAACACTTTATATGCAGTCAACCAGTGACGAATACTCGCTGAAAAAAATTATTCATGTAGACATGGATGCCTTCTACGCGTCGGTGGAACAGAGAGAGCAACCGGATTTAATTGGTAGGCCCGTTATCGTTGCTTGGCCAAGCAAAAGATCCGTTGTATGTGCGGCATCTTATGAGGCACGCTCTTTTGGAATTCACTCGGCAATGCCTGCTTCTCGCGCAAAAAAGCTCTGTCCTGACGGGGTTTTTGTCCCGCCTCAATTCGATTTATACCGTCAAATCTCTAATGAAGTAAAATCAGTTTATAGGAAATATACAGACCTAATTGAGCCCCTATCATTGGATGAAGCCTATTTAGATGTGACGAGAAATAAACCAGAAATACCATCAGCTACAGAGATAGCACAACGAATAAAAACGGAAATAAAGCAAGTCACAGATTTAAATGCATCCGCCGGAGTAGGGCCAAATAAATTTATTGCCAAAATAGCATCGGACTGGAACAAACCAAACGGGATCTGTGTAGTGAAACCAAAAGAAGTTCTAAATTTCATAAGCACACTGCCAGTTCGCAAAATACCTGGAATAGGGCCGGCGACTGAAATCAGTTTAAAAAATAAAAATATACGAATCGTATCTGAACTGGCTTGTATCTCAGAGGTACAGCTAGTGAACTGGTATGGTAAATTTGGCAAACGTCTTTTTAATCTTGCTCGAGGTATTGACTTAAGCCCTGTAAATAATAACCGAATCAGGAAATCTCTATCCTTTGAAACAACTTTTGAACAAGACAAAACTCTCGCGGAAATCGAGCCAGAATTGCTTCCACTGACAGAAAAAATTTGGAATCAACTGGGCGCGAAAAATTTACAAGCTAATACCTTTTATCTGAAATTGAAAACCCACGACTTTAAAAATACTACTCGCAGCAAAACAAGTCCCAAGCCAGTTCGCTCTCTCCACGAATTAATAATGTTAGTGCAACACTTACTATATAAATCTCGGTTGCCAAAAAATCTACGCTACCGCCTCATAGGAATCGGCGCATCTAATTTCGTACAACCTAACGCCTCCGGAGATCAGCCTCGCCTCCTTTAAAAAATCTACTGAGGAGCTAAAATAATATGCGTAGTCACAGATAACCGGCTACACTTAGGTTATAATCAAACCATAACAATTATAGGTCAAGCATCATGGAAAGCTTAATTGAAGAGTTTTCGGGTACCTGGGAATTAGAGGATAGTTTCTCCGAAAAAGAAGGCGTGAAAATAGCATTCCCTTTAGGAAAAAAAGTGATCGGCAGAATAAACTATGACGCTCTCGGCAATATGGCGGCCCAATTAATGTCAGCTGATCGAAAACCTTTTGCGTCAAAGAATCCTGCAGAAGTGAGTGATCCTGAATATCGTAAAGCCTTCCAAGAATATACAAGCTATTTTGGCACCTACACAATTGATGCGGACCAAAGAAAAGTGACTCACCACGTCAAAGGCGCCTCAGCACCTAGTTGGCCAGGAAATGACCAAGTGCGCTATTTCGAACTCACCGAAAGCAATCTAATTTTAAGAACGCCCCCGATGCGAGGACAGGACGGTCAGAAATCTGTTCACACTTTAATTTGGAAAAAAATTACTGCATAAAAATTAATTACTCAAGAAAGTTCCTATCGCAGATTCAAGATGTTTTTCTTGAATCTATGCTACCGACTCTTTCAACAATTCGCCCGCTATAATAATTTGACGCACTTGATTGGTCCCTGCGCCAATTTCCATAATTTTACCGCTACGATAAAGCCGATTTACCTCACTTTCACGCATACACCCCATACCACCATGGATCTGCACAGCAGAATCTAATATTTTCATGCAAGTCCTACCAGCACAAAGTAATGCTGCTGCCGAGCGCTTATGTACACCGCCGCGCCCCGCTTCATCAACCGAAATATCTTTAATTTCTCTTCCTAATTGATAGGTGAGTGCTCGTAAACTCTCTAAATCCGTATACATATCAGCTAACATTCCTTGAACCAATTGGAAACTGCCAATCGGTTGATCGAACTGTTTTCGCTGCACTGCATACTCAACGGCTAAGTCTAGTGCCCTTTGAGCCATACCTATACAGAAAAATGCCCCTATAACACGTTCAACATCAAGGCCACTCATCATTACAACATTGCCTCTATTTTCCTCTCCAACTAAATTGCCAGCAGGTACTCTACAATTATCAAAAACTAATTCTCCCGTCGGGCTACCCCGCCAGCCCATTTTGTCGAGCTTTTGCGCTACGGAAAAACCCTCAAAATTCTTTTCTACGATAAAGGAAGATATGCCGTGTTGTTTCTTTTCTAAATCAGTTTTCGCATAAACTAACAAGACATCAGCAATTGGACCATTAGTAATAAACAACTTTCTACCATTTAAGATATAGTCATCGCCATCTCTACGTGCTGTTGTTGCCATACTGCCAAGAGCATCTGATCCAGCGCCTGGTTCTGTCATTCCCAACGCACCAATAGCGCTACCATCACAAAATCTGGGCAAATATTCAGCCTTCTGAAGCGCACTAGCATTTTTCACTAAGTTATGTACACAAAGATTGTCGCTCGCGAGTAATGAGGCACTGAGACTATGATTCCAGTACGCGACAGCCTCACATATAAAACATTGGGCAAGTACATCAAGTCCAGAACCTCCATATTCCTCTGGAATTGTGACTCCAAGTAAGCCCTGATCCCCCAGCTTCCTGAAGGCATCCTCCGGAAACCACTCCTCATCATCCATTTTACCGCACAAAGGATAAAGTTCTTCACGCGAATATCGATAAGCAAGATCGTATACCGCTTGATAATCTTCAGAAAAACCGAAAGTCTTTAAGTCAGGAATGCTCATAATTCATCACCGCGTCGAATAGATTTAATTTTTTACTAATGTATCAGTTTCACTGAAAAAAATATTAGCTACTTTTACTGGAGATTTGTATTCTATGACGTAAACTATCGCTATGGTTCTTTAAGGATTACGACACCGCTAAAACTAACAGGACCGAGAGAGAAATAATTCAATGAGACCAGCGCCATATATTTTTGAAGAACCCACTAATCTGGCACAGGCATTTCAGAATCTTAAACATGGGACACCTATCGCAGGTGGACAAAACTTGATGGCAGCTCTGCGTATGAGACAGATTAATACTCCATGCTTGGTGTCATTGGAAAAAATTGAGTGCTTTAGCAACGACATACAAATCACAGGGGATGCTATCCGAATAGGTGCTCTCACCACGATCAGTGAACTACTCAATTGCGCTGTGATAACAAACGAACTCCCGTGGCTGCATGCGGCGGCTTCAAGACTCGGCGACACTCAAGTAAAAAATCTCGCCACCGTTGTCGGCAACATATGTTGGTCTGATCCACGCGCAAATATGTCCGTGGCGCTTTTGGCTAGTCGCGCGGAGATCAAAGTAGTCAATGAAAAGTTGCTGGAACGGTCTGTTGCAATCAGAGACTTTTTTACTGGATTTCAGAAAAATTGTTTAGATAACGAGTTAGTCAGCTCCATCCTAGTCCCTAGAAATTCAGGCGACGCAGGCGCTTACACAGAGTTTTCTCGACAACCAAATGACCTTGCTCTTGTTAACGTTTGCGTGGTGAATAATCAAAAAAGTATGGTTGCTGTAACAGGTGGGACATGCAGTACTCCAATAGTAGTCACTTTGGAAGACCCTGGTAATGTAAAAAACGGTGACTCAACTTTACACAGAGTTATATCGAAGCTTGAGGACTGTGCTGATCAGTTCGTATCCGACCAATTTGGCTCAAGTAGTTATAAATTGGAGTTAGCCCAAGTCTTGCTCAAAAGAACCCTTCTGATTGTCAGAGAGCAATTATAGTGGCCAATCAAACTATCTCATTTCAACTGAATGGCGAAAGTCATACGGTTAATGTGACCCCAAGAGAACTGCTCACTGATGTTTTACGCGATAAGGCCTCAATAAAAAGTGTTCGCTTCGGTTGTGAGGAAGGTGCATGCGGTAGCTGTACGATTGAGTTGAATGGACAAACAGTAAAATCTTGTATGATCCCAGCTGTCCGAGCTAACGGAAAAAGCATTTCCACAATAGAAGGCTCCGATTTATCGGAGATCACAAAAAAGGTTCAAACAGCATTCGCCAGCTGTCATGCTCTGCAATGTGGATACTGCACGTCAGGTATGATAATGAGTGCGGCGAATCTGCTGAAAAAAAATTCTGGGCAAAATCTGACGGATGAAGAAATAAAGAATGGCATAGCGGGCAATATATGCAGATGTACCGGCTATAACAATATTATCCACGCCATAAAAGTTGCGAACGGACAAGCGGAGCCTTTGGCAGAAAGTGAATCTGCGCTTAACAAGAGTGATAACTGGATTGGTAAGCCATTACAACGTCGAGAAGACAAAAGATTGGTCGCTGGGAAAGGACGCTTTGTTGATAATCATGGTGAGTATGGAGATCTACATGCAGCCGTGGCTCGTTCGACCAAAGCTCACGCAAAAATTTTAAAAATCGACACGCAAGTTGCAGAAAAAATGTCTGGTGTGCGTCGAGTCATAACCGGAGCAGAAGCAAAAAAATATTGGAAGCCACTTGCGCCTACAATGGAATTACTAGATTTAAAACTTCCAAAACGCTACGCGCTCGCCGTCGATAAAGTAGTTTTTTATGGAGAGCCAGTCGCACTGGTTATTGCTGATGACCCCTACATCGCAGAGGATGCTGCCGAAAGTATAAAAGTACAATACGGTGACCTGCCAGTTAACACCGATCCCACCGCGATAATCTCCGCTATCGACGAACCTGAGAGACTGTTATATCCCGAGTGGGAAACAAACACCCAAGTCGAAGTACGTTTCGAGCATGGTGAAGTAAATTCTGTATTTGCCTCTGCAGGTCTGGTGATAGAGGAAAAAATCGGGTCACACCGATATAGCGCAATGCCCATGGAAACTAGAACGGCGAGAGCTGATTACGACAAAGACGAAGATCATTTGATTATTCGAGCGTCTACACAGATTGCTCATCAAATGAGGATGGCCATTGGTCAGGTTTTTGGCATCCCTGAAAGTAGAATTGAGGTACTAGCAGGCGACGTAGGTGGAGGATTTGGCGCAAAATTGTCGGTCGATTCGGAATATTTTGCGGTGCTAGGCACTATGCTCTGCCATAAGCCTGTTCGATGGAGTGAGACACGGGCCGGTTGGATGCATGCTGGGCCTGGAGCGCGTGACTATCATACGACCTCGCGCGCAGCGTTTGACCGAAACGGGACCGTGATCGCGATGGAAACTGACATAGTCGCAGATATGGGTTGCGATGGTGCAGAAAGAGGTTGTGGAATAGGTATGCCGCTCAATGGCGGAAATTATGCGCCGGGCCCTTACACCATCGAAAATTATCGAACGAACATACGCTGTGTCGTCACAAACAAAGGACCTTACAATGCCTACAGAGGCTACGGAAAAGATCTTGCTAATATGCTGATTGAGCGTCTTTTAGACCAAGCCGCCGATAAATTAGAAATAGATCCCATAGAAATACGTAAACGAAACTTGCTGACGAAATACCCATTTCAGTTAGTCACTGGCCCTATCATAGAAAATGGCACCTTAAGAGAATGTCTAGAGAAATTAGCAAAAAATATGAAGTTGTCTGAATTAAGAAAGGAGCAAGCGAATGCTCTTCGTGAAGGACGGCATCTGGGATTGGCATTAGTCCCCTATATAGAACCTGCAGGCGCCACTTTTCCCGGGAGTACATCACAAAATTACGAATCAATTACGCTAAGAATAGCCGCGGATGGCTCTGTACATGTAATTACTGGCATACAGAGTCTAGGACAAGGGATCGAGACTGTTTATGCTCAAGTATGCGCTGATCAACTAGGTTGCGCCATTGATGACGTCACCGTTAGTTGGGGCGACACCAAAGCCTCCCCATTCGGTTCTGGTACTTTCTCGAGTCGAGGTGCAATGTTTGCAGTTGGAGCGATTATCAATGCTACCGAAAAATTGATTCCTAGAATCAAAATTGGCGCCTCGGTGATATTTGAATGCGACCCGAGTGAAGTCATAATAAAAAACGGCGTCATTAGCTGCCTTAAATCTGAACTGGCAATATCCTTCAAAGAACTAGCTTTCGCGGCTTACGTGCAACCTGGAGCGGAAATCATTCTTGCCGATGCAGACGGTCCGTTGCTCGAAGCTCTAGGAGTCTACAGACATCCTCAAGTCAACTGGAAACCAGATGATCTCGGACGTATGCAATTCTATCCCGCTCATGCAAATGGCGCGGCAGGAGCTCTCGTAGAAGTGGACATCGAAACTGGAAAAGTAGACGTAAAAAAAATCTGGATGGTTGCAGATCACGGAGTCATTCTTAATCCCCTCATCCTGCAAGGACAGATTAAAGGAAGTATTGTCCAGCAATTAGGCGGTACTATTTACGAAAATTTAGCATACGATGATGAGGGAAAGCCTCTCGCAAATACGTTGAAAGAGTATGGAATGCCGACCGTATGGGCTGCACCTGAGATAGAAATCGATCACCTCGTGAGCAAATCTCCATCTACTTCAGTTGGAGCAAAAGGTGCAGGTGAAGACGGGAGTATTGCAACAAGCACAGTTTTAATGGCCGCGGTTGAGGATGCGCTCCGCGTTCATAACGTTAAAGTGATGTCCTGCCCTCTTTCCCCATTTAAAGTGAAAGAAATGATTAAAAAAGCCATGGAATGAAAGGAGACGTCAATGGCGCGAAAAATTATTGATATATCAATACCTTTGGAAAACGATGTTAGATCAGATCCTCCCGGATATGAACCTCATATCGACTATATTACGCACAAAGATTCGGCTAAAGATGTAATCAAGTTTTTCCCTGGAGCCGAAGAAAGAGACTTGCCTGAAGGTGAGGGCTGGGCTATCGAATGGATTAAACTAATGACCCACAACGGTACTCATCTGGATGCGCCTTATCACTTTCATTCGACTATGAATCAAGGTGAAAGAGCAATATCTATTGATGAAGTAGATTTAAATTGGTGCTTTCAGCCGGCGATAAAACTAGATTTCAGAAACTTTGACGACGGTTACGTAGTAACTGTCAAGGACGTAAAAAACGAGCTGGATCGCATAAAGCATACACTAAGTCCGTTAGAAATAGTGGTAGTTAATACTGCGGCGGGGAAAAAATATGGGGACGATGATTATGTCTCGAGTGGGTGTGGCATGGGCAGGGAAGCTACCTTATATTTACTTGAGCAAGGCGTTCGACTAACTGGAACGGATGGCTGGAGTTGGGACGCACCATTTATCCATACTAAAGATAAGTACGCTGAGACTGGCAATAGTGACCTGATCTGGGAGGGTCACAAAGCTGGTAGAGAGATCGGGTACTGCCACCTAGAAAAGTTACATAATCTTGAATCAGTTCCATCTAAAGGTTTTACAATCAGTTGTTTTCCAGTGAAAATTAAAGGTGCGTCAGCTGGCTGGACTCGGGCTGTTGCAATAATAGACTGAAATCCTTGAGGCTAAAAATCAGTCATCTAGAGTAGTCACGCGACGCATTTCTCGCTTTTCAGTCTCATCTTGAAATACCATGCCGCGATGCATAGTTGCTCGGTTGTCCCATACAACGAAATCATTCGCTCGCCACTCGTGCCGATATACGAATTTAGATTGAGTCGAATGCTCAATTAAATCCATGAGTAATATACGACTATCTGGAATATCCCATCCTAGGATGTGAGAGACATGTGCCGCAATATAAAGAGCTTTTCTTCCAGTGGTTGGATTCATAAATACGAGAGGATGCTGGGCTCCTTTTAATCGATTTTTCTCAACATCTGAAAACGTGAAACCTAAACATTCTCTAGAATGTACTATTGAGTGATGTGCCACTAATTGACTAACCTTCTGCTGCAGCGGTCTATTAAGCTGTTGATATGCATCGTATAAATTACAAAACTGTGTTTCGCAACCAGATGCGGGGAGCCTTTTCATTGATAGCATGGAGTAGCGCCCGCGGGGCGACTGAAATGATGCGTCAGTATGCCATAGTCGATTAGCGAGCCCGTACTGACGACGTCTGTCGTCTTTGCTTAATATCTTTCCATTATTATCAATGTTTGATATGTCCGTTAGTGCCTCGTCACCGAAACGATTCGGACCTAGCGTCGCTATCCCCGTTTTTCGATGCAGACTCCCCCCTAAGGAGCTTGCGATTTCAAGCTGTTGTCGGTCAGTCAGTACTTGCTGCCTGAAAACTAGAATCGAATATTCGTCTAAGGCATCTCTAAGGGCATTTATTTCAGTGGCCCGAAGTCCAAGCGACAAATCAAAGTCATCCACTCGCGCAACATAAGTGCAATGCAAACGCTTCAATAGCAGCTTCACGTTACCACAATCTCCCGAAAATCTGTCTCAATATGTTAAAAGGGTATAGGATTATTAATGTATTTTCACCAATCGATTCTCTTTAATTTCTCGGAATACAGCATATGTTCAAAACTGAATTTATAAAGTTAAAACAAAACGGGATTACAAAAACTGCGTTCCAACGTTTAGGCGACCCAGACGTTATCCCACTTTGGTTCGGCGAAGGAGATCTGGCGACGCCAAGTTTAATTCGCGATGAAGCAAAAATAGCATTGGACTCGGGCGAAACCTTCTACGGTCATACGAGAGGGAAAGCAGAACTAAGGGCTGCTATCTTAAACTATGTGCAATCTATTTATAATGTTGATATTAAGGATGAACGGATAACAGTTCCGGGATCATCGATGTCTGCGATTACACTTGCGTGTCAAATGACTCTGAGCAAATCAGATCACGCGTTGATAGTCAGTCCACACTGGCCAAATATTGACCGAGCTATACAGGTGACCGGAGCCGAGTACAGCTGTGTGCGCCAACTACAGACGAAAAATGGTTGGCAGTTAGTGATAGAAGATGTCAGGAAGTCGGTGAGAAAAAATACTAGAGCGATTTATATTAACAGCCCAAGCAACCCTACCGGTTGGGTCATGTCACGAGAACAACAAAACGAGTTGTTAGAATTCTGCCGAAGTAGGCAGATCACCATAATAGCCGATGAAGTTTATCACCGGACTACCTACGGCATAAATGTTGCGCCTTCGTTCCTCGAAATAGCCTCTGAGACGGACCCATTGATAGTTGTAAACGGATTTTCAAAGGCCTATGCAATGACAGGTTGGCGACTGGGGTGGATGATCACTCCTGCAAGCATCTCTGAACAAATGGCAACACTGTCCGAGTGCTATAACACCAGTGCGCCCGCCTTTATTCAGAGAGCGGGAATAAAAGCGTTAGCGGAAGGAGAAAATATCATCACGGAGCTCAGAGACAATTACGCGATCGGTCGGGATATCGTCATGGAGAAATTAGGTAACCACCCATTAATACAGCTAACAACGCCTACAGGAGCATTTTATGCTTTCCCGAAAATTATTGGCTTATCATCAAGCGAGGAGTTTGCAAATAGTTTATTGCAAAAAGAAAACGTCGGCGTTGCTCCAGGGTATACATTCGGCCCAGGAAACGATGAACATATTCGTCTATGCTTTGCCCAGTCGCATACTAAACTCAAAGAAGCATTAGAGCGAATAGTCAAACACGTTGAATTTTGCCTACAGTAATGAGACATAAATTATTAAAAATTAAAAAGAGGTCGAGTCAGTGAAAGAGATAGAAGAGAGAATCAGGAGTCTAGAACAAAAAGATGCGATAAGGCATCTCAAGCATTTCACTTACTGCCTTTGTATCGATAAAATAATATCAGGTGATAAAGAACCTCAGGAACAAGTTTCCGCGCACCTTACTGACGATGTAATTGCGGACTTCTCAGGCTTTCCTGTCATGCGCGGCCGAAGTGAAGTCGAGACGTTTCTATTCAAACACGTCCCATCGGTCTTAGCCTATAGCCAGCACAGAGTGACAAATGAGGTGATTGCACTACATTCTAACAAAGCATCTGCTATTTGGTATCTCGACTGTCCGGTAGTTTTTCAGCCGGAAAATCAGCTGGGAATAGTAGGCAGTGGAATAATATCTGGCAGGTATGAAGAAGAATATATTTTTGAAAACAATATTTGGAAATGGAGTAAAATTACAGCTTTGCTTGATACCGTAGAATCTTTCGATATAAATTGGGCTCGAGCGCGTCAACGAAAAACTAACCGTTAGTAAAGGAATTATCAATGTCAAAAGTTATTTATGTCCAAGCTTCTCCACGTAAGTCGCGATCGCATTCATCTAAGCTTGCTTCTATATTTATCGAAAGCTATAAAAATCATCACCCTGAAGATGTTATCCAGACGATAGATCTATGGTCCACAGACCTACCTGCATTCAATGATGAAAAGCTCAACGCTAAATACAGTATCATGCATGGAATAGATCCGAGTGACTCCGAAAAGTCCGCATGGAAAGAAATAGAATCGATTTTTGACACATTTAATGAAGCTGACAAGTATATATTCTCAGTGCCTATGTGGAACTTTGGTCTGCCTTACGTGCTTAAACATTATATTGATGTGATCACTCAGCCTGGCTTAGCGTGGTCATTCTCTCCCGATAGTGGCTACACAGGTCTTGTAAAAGGGAAAGTGCTTGCGATCTACGCAACAGGCGGTACTTATGACGTGGGAAGTGAGACCGAGGCGTTCGATCTGCAAAAGCCTGCGTTTGAGGGCTGGCTTTCCTTCATCGGACTCACTGACGTGGAACGTCTGGTAGTTGCGCCTACACTAGCCGCTCCTGATGACGTGACAGCTATGGAAGAGTCCTTAGCTCTAGATGCTAAAAAAATGGCAGAATCATTTTAATAAAAATGTGACTTGGTAGAAATTTTTGCTCGATAAAGGATTGGTCTTACCCACAAGTTTTCTTCTGATGTTGCTGATCAGCTGTATCGCATCATTAAAAGCTTGTGACCATGTAATTGGCAGTACGAGCTCTGAAAAATTGTCTGAGAAACTAATTGTGGCCGAACGATATTACGAGACAAAAAATTATAATGAGTCAATTTCACTGTACGAAGAAATCGTCTTGATAAAGCCAGACTGCGTAGAAGCACTCTACATGCTTGGGAAAAGTTACGGGCGGCTTGCTCAAAATTCAAGTTGGTTGAAAGCGATAAATTATGCAAAAAAGACCCGAAAAGCGTTCGAAAAGGCACATAGCTTGAATCCAGCTAGTGAAGAAATTAAGCGTGATCTTATTGAGTTCTATCGGGAAGCACCCCGATTTTTGGGCGGCAGCGACAAAAAAGCGCAAATATTAATGGCTAAATGAATTAGAGGATACCCCACCAGAAATGAGTAGAGTAATTAACAGAATACTGGTAACTAATGACGACGGTATAGATGCGCCTGGAATAAAACTTCTGGAGAATATAGCACTAAGTTTGTGTTCAGATGTATGGGTGGTCGCACCCTCAAGTGAACGAAGTGGTGCCGGACACTCAATTTCTTTGACTAATCCAATCAGAAGTAAAAAACTAAGTGAAAAAAAATTTGAAGTAGAAGGCACTCCCACAGATTGCGTACTAATGGGTTTATGGCAATTCATGGGTGAAGACCAATTACCAGATCTTGTTTTATCGGGTATAAATAGTGGAGCTAATTTAGCAGAGGATGTTAGCTATTCAGGGACTATAGCTGCCGCCATGGAAGCAACCCTGATGGGTATCCCTGCAATAAGTCTTTCTCAAGTTAGACCGCCTCGTGGGAAAACCGAATTCCTCTCGGCGAAAGAACATGCCCAAAAGCTAGTACATAAACTAGTCAAATTAGAAGATTGGCCTAAAGATTCGCTCATTAACATCAACTTTCCAGACTGTTCTGGCGAGGAAACTGCTGGAATAGAGGTCACAAGTCAGGGACACAGACCACCTGGAAGTTTCACTATCGAGCCGAGGGTAGATGCGCGTAACCAGCCCTACTATTGGGTACGAATTAATCATATCCAAGGAAATGAGCTGCCAGAGACTGATCTGTCCGCAATTGCGCGCAATAAAATTTCGGTGACGACCATCAAAATGAACTTTACTGATGAAAAATGGAATGATTCTTTGAAGACTGTACTGTAATGATTAAAGGCATTTTTTTTGATCTAGGGGGTACGCTTTACACCTATAAAAATGTTCCGGCTGCCACCACTCCTTTGCTTTATAAAGCTTTAAAAAAGGCCGGAGTCGTTGCGTCCAAAGATCAGGTTAAAAATGCCTACATGGAGGCAACAAACTTAACTATCAAGGAATACTCTTGTAAAAGCTACTATCTACATGAATCTTTTTTTCTAGCAGTTTTTAAGTCGTTTATAGAACTTCTTGGCGGGATCGCAAAAAATGAATTAAACGACTGGTATATAAAGAGTCATAGAGAATGTATCGTAAATTGTTTGGAACTAAAAACTGACTGCATTTCTGTACTGAAGACGCTCAAGAAAAAGGGAGTCTACATCTCGATAGTATCCAATATCGATCAAGATATGCTCGAGCCCCTTATTGCTAGAGACCAGTTAAATAAATTTTTGCATCACTGGACTAGTTCTGAGAGAGTCAAATCCTGCAAACCTGATAAAAAAATATTTCAACATGCGCTAAAACTAGCAAATTTACGTGCAAAAGAAATCTTATTTGTCGGCGACTCGCCAGAGCACGATATTGCAGGGGCCTCTCGTTTGGGAATGCGAACAATACTTATAACTGACGGAGGAATGCCGCCGCCTCTCCAAAGCGGTGTGAAAAAAGTAACTCCTGACTTTACGATCAAAGAGCTAAGCGATATCTTAGGAGTCATCGGATCCTAACTCAATTACACCACGTTGTGCCCTCATTAACGGAAGAATATAAAACGGAGACAAAATAATGGATACCTTAGAAGAAATTAAATCAGCGAATAAAATGCTTGGCGACTTTTTAAAAGCTGGAGATCCTCAAGGGATCTCCGAATGTTATTCAGCTAAGCCCAAACTAATGGCGCCCAATATGAAAGCCATTAAAGGTAAAAAAGCTATTGCTAAATTTTGGCAAGGAATACTCGACATGGGCGTAAAATCCGTCAGTTTAAGAACGTTAGAAGTTGAAAAATTAGGTAGAACCGCGATAGAAACAGGAGTTGCTACCCTAAAGGGAACCAAAGGAAAAGTCATTGATAATCTAGACTATGTAGTTGTATGGAAGAAAGAAGGTAAAAATTGGAAAATGTACTGGGATATCTTTAATAGTAACTCTCCTACATAAAATACCTACTATGACGTCTAATAATTTATACTTCCTCATTCCAAGGATCCCGTGTGAATAAGAGAAAATGTGGCACGAGCCGTGCTTTAGGTAAAATAAGAGTATGGCGGACATTTATGTTGGTCTAGATTTTTACCTAAGACCAGACTAAGATCTTCGCAGTAACAACAATTCGAGGAACACATGAATATTGCCTCGCCGCTTCCCCCCGACCTAAAACTCCGCTATTTAGATTGGAAAAAAAATACTTTCCCTGGGAAACAACCCATATACCGACACCTCGTCGAACAGGGCCAAACCCCTCTAGCGATGGTCATTTCCTGTTGTGACAGTCGAATACAAGCCACATCGATATTCGAGTCAGATATAGGTGAGTTTTTCATTCATCGAAATATAGCTAACCTAGTCCCACCTTTCAGTTTATCTGGTGATAACCTTGGCACAACAGCTGCGATTGAATACGCGGTCAGTGCTTTAAGTGTTTCTCATATCATAATATTAGGACACTCTAATTGCGGAGGTGTAAAAGGATGTGATCAAATGTGTTCTGGCAAGGCTCCTGAACTCGAGAAAGAAACGAGCTTTGTGGGGCGATGGGTAGATATACTGCGTCCAGCCTATGAACGCGTTGATCATACAAAAAATAAAGAGGACCAACTGCGCGCTCTGGAACACGAAGGGATCATTATGTCGATGGAAAATTTGATGACCTTTCCGTTTGTACAGGATGCCGTAAGGGCTGAAGAATTATACATCCACGGACTATGGCATGATATCAGCGAAGGTAATCTGCTCTTTTACAACGGTGAGGTTTTTGAGCCAATCGACTGAAAACTGTTACAGAGATTCATAGGGCTTATGCTCATACTAATCAAATCATGTTCCCCAACTATTGCCGCGCGACAGTTCCGCCATCTATAGGCAGAATCACGCCATTGCAATAGCTCGCTTCGTCAGATGCTAAGTACAGGCAGCCATAGGCCATTTCTAAAGGAGTCCCCGCACGGCTCATTGGTGTGAGATTATCTGCTAATGTCTCGTCGTCAAATATATTCATCACATCAGCAATCATAGGTGTATCGGTGTAGCCAGGACATACGCAGTTGGCTCTGACCCCGAGCTTTCCATACGAGTTCGCCATAGCGCGCGTCAAGTTTATTACACCCCCTTTAGCAGAACAATAAGTGTGAGCCGATTGCATACCAACCATTCCTGAAATGCTTGCTACGTTTACAATCGACCCTTGACCCGCTTCTAGCATATGCTGTAAAACCCCGTGACACATGTAATAACAAGCATTTAAATTTATCCCGATAACTTCGTGCCATTTTTCTGGCGGAGTATTTGCTATATCATTCATCGAATCTTCGCTAGTGTGGCTCCAACTCCAACCGACACTCGCGGCATGCACTAAACAATCAATCCTTCCGTAAAGAGACATTGTTTTACTAATTACATTCTGCGCATCTTCTAGATTAGATAAATCTGCAGCAACTATGTGCCCCTCACCCTGATTTTCAGCAACTAGGTCTAAACTTTCCTGCAACATGTTTTCTCTTCGGCCGCAGCCTATTACCTTCGCACCTTCTGCCGCAAAAAGCTCCATACAGGCTCGGCCTATCCCCGTTCCAGCTCCGGTAATAATAGTGACCTTATCTGTCATTCTATCAGGCATAATCCAATTCCTTTATCTAAAAAAGTTTTCAACGAACAAAAAGGCTCAAGCCTAAGTCAAGTTCTCGATAAGGGTCGCGTTCGCCATTCCCCCACTCTCACACATTGTTATTAAACCATATCTGCCATTCGTGTCTTCAAGAACTCTCATTATATTAGCTATCAAACGTCCCCCGGAGGCACCTACGGGATGCCCTAATGCAATTGCACCTCCATACTGATTGAGTTTCTCAGGATCACCATCTAACTCCTTGAGCCAAGCTAACGGAATTGAAGCAAAGGCCTCATTAACTTCGTATGCGTCAATATCAGATAAGCGTAACGCACATCTTCTTAATAACTTCTTAGTGGCGGGCATTATCGCAGTCAACATCATGATCGGATCATCTCCTACTACAGAGAAATGCGTTATAGCAGCCCGCGGTGTTAGATTCAGCCTCATCGCCAGCTGTTCTTCCATAATCAGCAAGGCGCTTGCGCCATCACTAACTGGACTCGAACTTGCAGCAGTCAGACTCCAGTTTATCTCCGGATACCTAGCACTCATTTCGTCGGTTTTAAAAACAGTATCTAAATTTGACAGCGTTTCTAGGTTAGTATTAGGACGAACACCTTCATCATCGCAAACCAATGCGACACCATCCTCCGCCAACCCCTTGTTAATAGATACAATATCTTTAGCTCTTCCGCTAACATCATCTGCGGCTCTGATGTGAGACCTCATCGAAAACTGATCTAACTCCTCACGAGAAATATTCCAACGGCTCGCAATAAGTTCAGCAGAAACCCCCTGGCGAATCATTCCATCTGGATAACGGCTCCGAAATAATTCGCCTTCATTATCCTTGCCCATACGGTTAATCCTCATCGGCACCGTACTCATCATTTCAACGCCACCTGCAATAACCGCATCATAAGCCCCAGAGATAACCCCTTGCGCTGCAAAATCCATCGCCTGCTGAGCAGACCCACATTTACGGTCTAGGGTGATAGCGGGCACACTTTCGGGGAAACCCGCTGCAAGAGCAGCTTGTCTACCAATATTTCCCGACTGCTCGGCAACCTGTATAACACACCCTGTAATAACATCCTCTATGAGCGCAGGATCTACTTGAGTCCGACTAATTAATTCAGACAAAGTTTGGGCATACAAATCTACTGGGTGAATCCCCGACAAGGCTCCCGCTTCTCGACCACGACAGAATGGTGTTCTAACTACATCGATTATGACTGCGCGACGGCTAGACACAGCCTTTAACGCTTCAACGATATATGAAGATCTTCGGTACTAATCTGCATAACTGGTGACTGCGAAAGTTTCATAAGTTTTGATACTTCCTGTAGCTCAAGAGACGAGAGGTATGAATAAGTAGTTTTTACGGGCCCACTACTCCTCATTTTTTCTAAGCCTTCTCCGGGAACTAACGCCCTTAAAATCAGCTCATCGTCATCATCAGTGCCATACTCTTTCCGCAATTCTTCAATACTCGGCTGTGCAGGCGGATTCGCCACAACTGTCTTCGCGCGTGGAGACGACATAATCACATCCATAATATTTTGATCTATAGGGCCCGCTGTATCCCCATAAAAACCTGCCGCATATTGAATTACTTCATCAGGAATAGACGCATACCGTTTACCTGTAACTATATTGAGAACAGCTTGAGTACCAACTAACTGGCTAAATGGAGTCGCCATCCCAGGGTATCCTAACTCTTTCCTTACGGCAGCGGTTTCTTGGAGTACCTCATCTAACCTATCGCTCATCCCATTTTGAACTAATTGCGCCTTTAAGGTTCCTACCATACCGCCTGGCACCTGATGGCGAATAGAGAGCACGTCATATTCCGCAGATTGATTGACTAAAAATCCCGCTGCTTTTCCAACTTTTTCGAAATGCTCTGCAACAGGAGGAAATAAAGTGCTATCCAAATTATGCGTATGTCCTAATAGCTCAATGTTTCTAGCCATTATTTCAACCGACGGTACCGAAGGTCCATTTGCCATAGGTCGCACAGCGGTATGCAATATACTCACACCCAAATCTATAGCATCCAAATAAGCCTTAGCGGATTGCCCAAGTAAATTGTTCGAGTGAAATTCGATAGGCTTTCCACGAGATTTAGATTTAATCGCTGGCAGTAAAGTGACCAATCTCTCTTTTTCTAGCACCCCTGCCGTGTCATATAACAATATAGTATCGATATCATCGGACTCGGATAATTTATCTGCTTTATCAGCATAATACTCATCCGTATGAACTGGGCTCAAAGTAAACATGATGGCACCCGCTACTTCGCTACCAAACTCCTTAGCAACTTTTGCCAACCGCAATGTTTTGTCGATATTGAAAAGAACATCGTAGATCCAGAAGCTACGCACACCATGGACATTTAACTGACGCATCCAAGCGTCCATAAGAGAATCGGGAGTCACACCAAAAGTAACCGAAGCATTCGACCGCATACCGCCCCTAATAGGAGTATTAGGCATAGACTTAACAAGCAGGTCTAAACCCTCCCACGGGTTCTCGTAACAATACTTAATTAAACATTCAAACATCGACGAGCCAGTGAGATCAATCACTCGGTATCCCGTGCGGTCAACGATTGGAGACACTGGCAGTGCCATGCCAGCTTGCATACGCATCCCCCATAAACTTTGCTGACCATCACGCATTGTCTCATCAAGAAATTCTATGTGCGCCATTCTTCACTAAATCCTTTATTTTTTTGCCAACTCAAACACTGGAAGCATATCTTGTTCCAACCACCGCGTATGGAAACTATTATCCTTAAAATCTGGGTGCGCGACGATTTCACGAAGCAATTGCAAATTACATACTAAACCTTCGATCCGAAAATCTTCAAGTGCTGTTTGGAGACGACGAACGGTCGACGACCGATCTGGTCCAGTTACCACTATTTTACCAATCATAGAGTCGTAAAATGGTGGTACTAAATAACCACTATAACAATGACTATCAACCCTGATGCCAGCACCTTGTGCCGGACCCCATTCCTTAATACGACCGGGACTCGGAGCAAAATTATTGTATGCGTCCTCGGCATTCAACCTACACTCGATGGCATGTCTTGAGATACCGATTGCTTTTTGTGACGGTAGGGCATTTTCCTCTCCCGCCGCAAGACGAAACTGCATCTGAACTAAGTCATATCCCGTAACCTGCTCTGTAACTGGATGTTCGACTTGAATGCGCGTATTTACTTCGATGAAATAGAACTCATCTCGCTCAACATCAAAAAGAAATTCTACTGTCCCAACGTTGGAGTAGTTAAGTGAGGAAACTAACTTAACGGCTGCCTTGTGAAGTTTTTTTCTAAGAGGATTAGACATTAAAACACAAGGAGCCTCTTCAACTACTTTTTGATATCTCCGCTGGACTGAGCAGTCCCTCTCGCCAAAATGTACAGCATTCCCTTGGCCATCTCCCGCTATCTGTACCTCGACATGTCGCGCATTTTCAATATATCGCTCTAGGTAGAGAGTTCCATCGCCAAAAGCTTCCAAGGCTTCGCCACTGGCTCGTTCAAAAGACTCTTTTAAGTCGTCGCTACTTCGGGCAACAAACATTCCCCGTCCACCTCCCCCAGCCGACGCTTTCATAACCACCGGAAATCCAATTTCATTAGCTGCCACTAAAGCGGCAGCAGGAGACTCAACATGACCACTTCCAGGTACCGAAGCGATCCCAGATCTTTCTGCTATTTCCCTCGCCCGAAGTTTATCTCCTAAATCCTCAATAACTTGAGCTTTAGGACCGACAAAAATAATGCCTTCTTCCACACAAACGCGCGCCAGTTCAGCTCTCTCCGAAAGAAACCCGTAACCAGGGTGCAGCGCGTCACAACCCGTCGACTTCGCTGCATGCACTACAGTCCGGACATCCAGATAGCTATCCTTAGCCTGAGCCGGCCCGATAACTACGGTGCGATCGGCCATCTTTGGTGCCATACTGTCTCTATCAGCGAGAGAAACTCCCTGCACAACTTCTATTCCCAACGCGTGCGCAGCCCGTATGATTCGTACCGCAATTTCCCCGCGATTTGCAACAAAAACTCGCTTAATTGTCATAAGTAAAAATCAGCTTGGTTCGATGACAATAAGAAGCTGTTCATACTCAACCATCTGCCCATCAGACACACAAATTTCTCTGATGACTCCTGATACGCCCGCTTTTACTGGCGTAAATAATTTCATCACTTCGATCAGGCAGACCTCTGTCTCAGCTGAAACATTTTGACCGACTTCAACATAAGGCGATGCACCAGGTTTTGGGGCGCTATAAAATGTACCAAGATTGGGCGCAGTTACGGCAATCATACCCTCTGGTAAAACAGCTTTACTAGCCTCGGGTACTGGCACCACAGCAATCGGACTCGTATCATCGCTATCAAAAGTTTGAGAAGCAGCCGAGGTCGACTGGGACGCAATAGCCGAAGGAGGCCCGGAACTTTTGGGGTTTTCAGACAAATACAATTCGAAATTATCAGTTTTTACATGTACTTCCTTCCAATCAGATTGCTCGAACTGTTCAATCAATGTTTTTATGTCGTCCGAAGTAGGCTTAGCCATTAAATTGGTCCTCAGATGTGTGTTTCATTATAAAAATAGTTTTAGTCACTACAGCTATTTGCTTCAACCGCTGCCAAGGTTACCGCTAACGGATTATCCGTGACAATAGTCTCGACACCACACTGTATTGCCGCTAAAACACCAACTCCGGAGTCTAATACGCTCCCAGATACAATTTTTTGTCCTTTTAGATACAACGGAATCTTTTCCGGACTATCGCAATCATCCAGTTCATCTAAGTCAAAGACATCAAGAGTTACAGAACTCGATCGCTCCACTACTTTAATTGGACATTGGTCACTTGCCCATCTTTTGATACTGACTAAACGAGGATCATCACTTTCTTTTGGCCGCGCCACTGGCAGATATCCTTCGAAAATCTGACCTGAGGTAGCGTCAACCGTGACTTCCTTCCCCTCAAGCTTAAGTAAGCTTCCAGAACCACACCCTACAATACACGGAACTCCTAACGCTCTACCCACCACAGCCGCATGTGAAGTCAAACCACCAGTCTCGGTCAAAACTGCGGTACTAGCAATCATTCCATGGAGATCATCTGGACTCGTTGTTTCCCTAGCGAGCACAACATCCTGACCTTGCGAGGAAAGTATTTCAGCTCGCTCAGAAGTTAGAACAACGATACCGTGGCTTACGCCGTGACATGCCGGTTCGCCCTGCGCGAGAGGTACTCGGTCGTTTGTACATCCCTCTTCAAGCTTCGGCCGAAGCAGTGTGAGCACCTGCTCACACGTTACTCGCGACAGGGCCACATTAGAAGAAATCCGACCCTCTTCTACCATATCCACCGCAAAAGACACCGCGGCCGCGGGTGATCTCTTCGCAGAGCGAGACTGAAGTAAAAAGAGCTCACCATTCTGTACTGTAAACTCAATGTCTTGGACATCGCCGTTTTCACTCTCTAGCACCTCAGCAGATCTCAATAATTCGTCATAGATGTCTGGCATATCTTCCGCCAAGCAACTAAGAGGATCAGGTGTATGGGTGCCTGAGACCACATCCTCCCCCTGAGCGCCAGCCAAATATTCTCCGAAAGGCTCTTTACTACCTGTTAAAGGATTGCGACTGAATAACACTCCTGTTCCCGATAAGCGATCAAGATTTCCAAAAACCATCGCCTGCACAACAACAGCAGTTCCCAGTTCATCAGAAATGTCATTATGCTTACGATATCTTTTTGCTCTCCGCGAATTCCACGATGAGAATACAGCCTCTATTGCTTTGAATAATTGCTCCGTAGGACTCTCGAAGTTTCCATCACTATTTAGCGAGTGAAGTATGGATTCCGGTTCGGCATCCTGAGCGATCGGCTGCTTCAAAACTATATTGGAGTACAGCGTCAAAAATCTAAGGTGCGTGTCTTTGGCAAATTTTTCGCTGCCAGACTCAACTGCTAGTGCTTTCTGAGTCTCTAAGCTCATCCCTAGATTGAGCACTGTATCCATCATTCCTGGCATTGAGATTGGTGCTCCCGAGCGCACAGAAAGTAAAAGCGGTCGCTCCTCACCGTCCAAATACCTTCCAGTGGTATCTTCCAGTCCTCTTACAGCAACTAGAACCTCATCTTTTAAGGCATCTGGCAGCTCTCCAGAATTCAAATAATCCTGACACACGTTTGTAGTAACTACAAAAGCTGGCGGCACCGGCAGACCAAGACTTTTCATTCGGCATATAGACCAAGCTTTCCCACCGACAAGCGTCCTGTCAGGCAGGTAGTCTCCAGTCAGCTCTAAAACATTCACGTTCCTTCGCTCAACCATATCATCAAATTCCGTCAATCAATTAAAAACAGCAGAACTATGTGCCTAATAACGTAATACAGGTTACAGCCTCTTCGATTCCAACAATACCACCACCATTTTGTGCGATACCTACCCGCGCGCCTTCGACCTGCCGCGCGTCAGACTCGCCCCGAAGCTGACAAACAAGCTCAAAAATTTGCCCTAACCCAGTAGCTCCTATTGGATGACCTTTCGACTCGAGACCACCAGATGGATTGACGGGAACTCGCCCCCCGAGAGTACTGTCACCTGCTTCTGCCATCGGCCCTCCCCCTCCTAGCTCGCACAAGCCTAAAGCCTCTACTTCCATCACCTCGCCCATCGCTGTCGCATCATGTACCTCAGCGACGTCAATATCTTCCGGGCCAACACCGGCTTGATCGTAAGCTGTCATAGCAGCCAACTTGCTTGCATGCCGATCAAAATCACGCAAATCCCTATCGCTACCCGCTCGCAGTACGCTACTAAGAACTTTCACATTCCGATCGGTACGACCTTTTAATTTTTTCAGACCTTCATTACTACAAACTATCGCAGCAGCAGCCCCATCACTCACGGGGGAACACATAGGTAGTGTCAACGGGTAAGTTATTGGCGCCGCCGCTAAAACTTCTTCTACAGTAAAGGCCTTGTTATATTGCGATCGAGTGTTATGCACGGAGTGTAAATGATTTTTCGACGCGATAATCGCTAACTGCTCTTGCGTGGTCCCAAACTCTTTCATGTGCATCCGACAAAATCCAGCGTATATATCCATAAAGACACTGTAAGGTCTAGGCGAGGTGGTGCCTTCAGGTATCTCTACTCCTTCAGCCATCCCATCGAACCGCTCAACACTCTGGTCTACTTCGTGCACATCCCACGCACCATCAAAGGCGCTAAACATTCTCGCCTTATCTTCAGAGAACATCTTTTCCACGCCTATTGCTAGCACGATATCGGCTGCTCCAGATTTCACATAATTTACCGCCATATGAAAAGCAGTACTCGACGTGGCGCACGCATTTTCGACGTTTACGATTGGAACACCAGCAACACCAAAAGGTCTCAGCGCTATTTCGCCTCGCACCATATCTTGACCTTCCATGTGGCCTTGGACACAATTTCCAAAAAAAGCGGCCTCAATATCTGCCGCATCACAGCCTGCGTCAGACAAAACGTCCTTTAAGGCATCGCCGGTCAAATCCTTTAAACTTCTATCTAGAAATTTACCAAAATTAGTCATCCCAACGCCGGCTATATGCACCTGTCTCATTTTTAATATCCCCTTTCACGCGCTCTAAATATGAAAATCTAATCTTAATTGAATCATTGGAATTCGGTGGGCGTCATAAACATCGCTCCTAATCGAACCCTTAGCGTCGAATTTAATTTACATTATATTAACTCTAAGTAGAATATGGCAGACAAATTTCATCGACAGGCTAAAATTAAACTATGAGCAACTTAATCAACTGGTATTACTATAGAAAGGGATGAACTACCTGCGAGAAAGCCTCCAAGTTTATGGAGACAAAAAAATTAACAGCACAAGAAATAGTACCTGCTTCTCGCAAATTGGGTAGAGATGATGCAATAAAACTAGCTTCGGCCGCCAAAAAGATCACTGTTGCCAAAGGCAAGAAAGTCATGTCATTCGCCGGTGGGAAAAATGTCTCAAACGAAACTATCGATAACATGCTCGGACCTACTGGTAACCTTAGAGCACCGACTATAGTGTCCGGCAGTCAGATTCTGGTTGGCTATAATGAGGACGTATACGCAGATATATTCTCGAAATAATTCTAAGCGTCGAAGTAATTTCGAACAAGGATAATCAGCGTCAGCTATCCTCCAGCTATCCCGACCAAAAAGGTTATAGTATCGCCATCACTGAGTTGATCACCCATAGAGATACGCATCCCTTTCGCGTCAACAAACATCGTACCCCTTTCATTAAGTTCGTGCGTATCAGGGTCGATTAACATCGCCTCCATTTTGGGTCCATATGCCTCGCAAATACTTTCAGCTAGCGCCTCTACGGTGGGAGTCTCGATCTGAAAAGAAGCCTCCCCAGTGGAAGCAAGCTCTTTAAAGTGACTGTGGAAATTTGCATGCACTGTAATCATATCTAATCCAATGATACAGCTAAGCTAGCGAGCCTTCGTTTTCTAAAACATCAGCGACATCTCCTAAGCCGACGTCTTCAAGACTCTTCCTAGTCTGCAAACCGGAATCTTTGTCCCAACCTCTCCACTCATAGTACTCATCTAAAACAGGATTAAACATCTCAGCCGCCACAGATCCTGGATACATGCCCTCATCGGTGGGCTCCCACATCCATCGCTCACAAACTGTATCATGCTCTCGTCTCATGCCGATTCTCGAATTAAACGCCTTTTCCAGGTTACAAATACGTGCGCCATCTAACATCAATTCATCTGGAGTTCGGTCTATCCCAGTCGCCGCAGCATAGGCTTTCCCATAATAATCTTGCGGTGTATATCCCGCAGGATCCAGCATCCAATGAAACAAGCAAACTCCATATGAGTTAAGCAATGCAACCTGATTTTCAATAAGTGCGGTTGACGCGCCTTTCAAAGTAGGTACCGACAGATCAGCTGCTTCAGTCCGACCATCGAAGTAAATCTTAGACAAATCTTTCCTCTGGAATTTCTCGATTAAGCCGATACCTTTGAGATGATCAGCACCTCGGGATGCAACCGCCATGTTGTTCATCCACGTAGGGAAGGGTCGCATCTCTTCCGTGAAGCTAGCGCCTCCTTTTCCATAAGTTGCATACTTCATGAAATTCTGGCCCTTCAGTTCAGAATATCTAATTGCGCCCAAATAAGGTCCGTCTCCAAAAATTTTCCCAAAAAGATTTTTTTGAAAGACGATACTCTCTACACAGAACTCGATATCGTCCATATTCCCCCATCGCAAACTTTGCTCACGATCGAATAACTCCGCAACATCACTATCTGAAATCAAATCACGCTGTTTCAACTCCATTAAAAACGAAATAGCGCATGAGAGATCCTGATTATCTATTCCATAGTCGTTGGTGATTTTTCCCCAGTGAGCCACTTCAGACCAGTCGCGAACGTCAAGCGCTCCGGCGGCACTGCCTGTAGTCAAGTACTCTGGTCGTCTAAACGTTTCGCCAATATACTTTTTAGCAGCTTCCGATTCTGTACCGTCTATTTTGTATTTCGCATCGCATGCTATAAAACAGTCGGAAGAGCACACTTCGGAATACTTATGATATTTTTTAACCCAGTTATCGGAAGTGATTTCCCCACCTCGAAACATATTACCCTGATTATTCCGCCAGAAATGACTTCCGATATGTTGGTACATTTCGACAGCACCGAGAGTACCGCGTCTTTTAAACCCATAGACAGCTTCATTCTCGTCAATCTTTTGGCGGAAATCGTCTGACCATGCCAGCATTTCCTCAGGCATTTGGATCTTTAAGCCACCATTCCCTTGAACGGCAATAGCTTTTAAATTTTTAGAGCCCATAACAGCCCCGCCCCCACATCGAGCATGAATCCTTAGCGCATCAGAAACTACACTCGCTATTCCAACCTGGTTTTCCCCCGCTTGGCTAATAGATAGTGTATGCGCGTGAGAAGGATACGTACCCAGCTCTTCCCTCAACATCGTGTGTGTTTCTAACGTATCTCGACCCCAAAGGTGACTGGCATCCACCAAAGAAACCTCATCATTACATATATGAAGATAAACCGGCTTTGGGGACTTACCAGTAATAGCAATATATTCGAACGCGGTAAACCTCAACATGTAGGGGAATTTGCCTCCCCCTGCGGAGTCACCGAACATGTTATAGCAGGGACTTTTAAAAGTTATTCTTCCTTTAATTCCGCTGCCAGCTCCTGTCCCAGCCAGCGGCCCTACGCCAAACACAAAAATATTATCCGGCCCCCTCGGATCACAATTGATGTCATGGGTTAGAAAGTGTTCCCACATAATCCAATTATTAATGCCTGAACCACCGATCCAACGCTCAAAAACGCTATGAGGAATGACTTCACTCCGCATCTTTCCGGTAGTTAAGTCAACCCGTAGTAAACGACTTTCCATAATATTTTCTCCCTTCTCCTCGCAAAAACTCTAGGCGGGACTCGAAATTTTTCCCGCCTCTAACATCGCTTGCATCATACCTACTTCATCGCCCATTTCTGGGACTTGTTTGTGCTCTTTATTAAAGTCCGCCTGCTCGGCATAAAACAAAACAGGCAAACGGACATATTGCTTTCCTTCATTCAGCATCTCAGGTCTAGCCGCGCACGCTTTTACGCAAACCGGATCGCCTCCACAGAGATCACATTTTAATAATTCACCACTTGGAGCTACAAATACGGTATCAAAAGGACAACCGGGCACACACTCCATGCATTGAATACAATTGTCCTGCTCTATCACGGCAGCCTTTGTCTTAGGATCATAATAAAATGCATCGGTAGGACATACTTCAGCGCAAGGTGGAGGGTTACCACAGTGATGACAGATATCTGCAACAAACCCGAGACCACCAGGACTAACTTTAGACGGTTTTGCGGGCGCATGATTAATTTTTAATCGAGCGTATTGCGGATTAACAGTACCATCGGGAGAGTGAACCAAAGAACATGCCACCTCGCAAACGTTACATTCAGTACATTGGTTACGCAAAGAAAACAACTTCTCAACGACATTGGGAACTTCCGCATCCAACGGATAGCGTTCAACTCCAGTAACTAATTCTTTCTGAGGTACCGACGACATAAGCTAAAAGCCCCCTTAGTTTGACGCGCCATTCTGTCTTTACTCTAGCAAATAAAGCGCCAAACTGTAATCAACTAGTGCGAAATTATTAAAAATCCCTCAAAATGATACCCCACTATCTATTAGAGAGTAGGATAATGGCAAAGAAAAAGTCGCAATACCTAGTCCATCCTGAGATGGGTCAAATTCCCGCAATACGCATTATAGACTGTGTCTTTGGTCTAATGAAAAATGGACGGATCGCTCACTTTCACATCGAGCAGATGGAGGTAACCGAAGAAGAAACTAAACTTTGCTTTAATTTCACAGATAAACCACCTCTGGAACACAGATCACGCTGCCAAGTAATCCCGCCATTTGTCAACGCATTTAAACAATAAAACTTGGACGAAACAAATATGAAAATCTCTGTTGTTAGTGCACAAGAAACCTTTGAACAAATAAATCATTCGGAAAACACAACATACATCGACGTTAGAACAGTAGCCGAGTTCGTTGAAGGCCACCCAAAAGGAAAAGTCATCAATATACCAATCGTTTTTTTTTCACCCAAAAACTGGGAATACTCACCCTAACGACGCATTTACTTTGGTCGCCAATTACGAACTATCACACGAAGATGCGATAATTGTAGGTGCAGACAATAGTGACCGAGCAATCGTCGCAGCTCAAAATTTAAACGAGGCAGGTTTCTCAAATATAAGTGTGATGGAAGAAGGGTTGTCTGGTTGGCGTAAACAAGATCTTCCTGTTACCGGAGATAACAGACCAGGTGTTAGCTACGTATCTCTTTTAACGCCAGCCCGAAGAGTCAAACCGGACAAAAGCTAGAACTTATTTGTTCTCGGCGGCGCGGCCATTCCTTTGGTCCCGGCAAGACTAGTAGATGCGGCTCCTGCCGCTTTCAACTGTTTCGAAGCGGTCACTGGGTCCATAGTGGCATTGCCACCGCCCACTAATCGTTTCACCTCAGCGCCGCCATCAGTATCCCCCAAGTCTCTTCTGGAATACTCACAGAGTTCCCCCCAAGTAGAAAAACGATCGGCCATGGGGTGTACCACCTCAATGGTCTGACCGTTCTCTTCGCAGTGATATTCGTAGATAGGCATGAATGCTCCAAAAAAGTAATATGTAAATATCAGCATTATTATAGCTTAAATAAAAAACAAGTTAAAAATGCTAGTTATTTGGCAATATCGCTTATAGTAAAAGATGCAACAGTAAGAGGACACTAGAAAATGAGCGATCTCTTAAATAGTTTCAAAACAAAACTATCCCACTGGCCACGTCGCTATACCATTGTAGGGCTGTGTGTACTCGCAGCTATTATTTGCTACGCAGATAGAGTCAACATCTCGGTTGCCGCAATCGCTATGCAAGAAGAATTTGGCTGGTCAGACACGACTAAAGGATATGTTCTCTCCTCTTTCTTTATAGGGTATATGCTCTTTATGGCTCCCAGCGGCTGGCTCGCAAATAAGCTTGGCGGGAAAATTATCCTCGGTGTTGCAGTTTTATGGTGGTCGATTTTCACTTTTTTAACGCCTGTAGCGGCTGCCTTTGGTTTTGGCGCGCTAATTATCGCTAGAATTGCAATGGGTCTGGGCGAAGCAGCTATGTTCCCCTCAGCATATAACCTCTATGGAAGATGGGTGCCTCAAGAAGAGCGCTCGAGAGCGGTCTCTCTCCTAGTGGGTGGTATTCCCCTAGGGACTTTATTCGCTCTTCTCACTACCGGCTGGATAGTAGATACGTACGGATGGCCCATGGCATTTTACGCATTTGGAATAGGCGGGGCCTTTTGGACAATTATATGGTTTCGCGTTGCTAAAAATGACCCAGCTACTGATCCGAAATGCTCTGAACCCGAGCGGAAAATGCTTATTTCCAACACCTACACACCAAACTCTGAAAAAGACATCCCATGGAAATTCTTCCTAAAAAGTAAAGCTATTTGGGCACTTTTTATTAATCATTTTTGTAGTAATTGGATACTCTATATGTTGCTCGCATGGCTTCCTAGCTACTTCAGAACTCAGCACGATCTTAGTATTATGAATGCAGGTCTTTATTCAGCGGCGCCCTACTTATCCATGCTCATATTTGGAAATTTAGGTGGTTATTTTGCGGACTACTTACTTCAAAGGAAAGTTAGTCTCACTTTTATTCGTAAAGCTATGCAAGTCAGCGGCCTACTAGGATCCGCCATTTTTCTAATTTTAGTGAAAGATGTGAATAATGCGTCGTTAGCTATGGGCCTTATGTGCGGTGCACTAGGTTTCGCCGCCCTAATGTGGTCAGGATTTGTACCGAATCACCTCGATATCGCACCTAGATATGCGGACGTTCTTATGGGGATTACGAACACTGCTGGAACACTCCCGGGTATTATTGGTGTCACCGTAACCGGTTGGCTAGTGGAAACGACAGGAAGTTTTTCGTCCGCTTTCATACTTTGTGCCATAATCAACGTTATTGGCGCGATAGTCTGGATATTTTTTTCTACTGCCGAGAGAATAATTGACTGACTGTTCAAATTCGGCCGTTGTTTTAATCGGCACACGAATTTAGCATAATACAGACCGTTACCTAGTAAATTAATCAAGGAGATTACATGATGGCCGAAGCTTTTATCGTCGATGCCGTGCGAAGCCCCACTGGAAAACGCAGGGGAAGTCTACAAGACGTGCACGCCGCGGATCTTGGAGCCCATGTCATTAAGGCAATTGTTGAGCGAAATCAGATCCCGGATGAGGAATATGATGATGTCATTTTCGGAACTATAGATGCAATTGGGCCACTAGCTGGTGATGTAGCGCGTACATGTTGGCTAACTGCTGGTTTTAGCGAAGCGGTTCCGGGAGTTACTATAGACAGACAATGTGGCTCGTCACAGCAGTCGGTGCATTTTGCGGCCCAAGCGGTAATGTCCGGGGTAAACGACCTTGTCATCGCCGGCGGTGTGCAGGTAATGTCAAAAATTCCAATAGGTTCATCTGCACTGGCGGCAGGCGGATTTGGTTTTAGCGATCCTTTTAGTGACTCACCCGGCTGGGTTGCACGATATGGTGAAGACCCTCCTACCCAATTCAAAGGTGCCCAAATGATGGCAGATAAATGGGGGATATCACGGGAAGAGATGGAAATATATTCTCTCGAATCCCACAGGAGGGCTATCAGCGCGATTGAGAAAGGTAGGTTCGAAAGAGAAATCGTGCCTATGAACGGGCTCGATCATGATGAAACGCCTAGGGAAACTACTTTAGAGCAAATGGCGACCCTAGAACCCATTTTTGGACTAGAAAAAATCACAGCTGCCGTATCTAGTCAAACCTGTGACGGGTCGTCTGCTATGCTCATCGCTTCAGAAGATGCAGTTAAAAGATATAATCTCAAACCTAGAGCACGTATTCATCATATGAGTGTGAGAGCTGAAGACCCCATGATTATGTTAACGGCTCCTATTATGACTACTCAGTATGCATTGAAACGCGCAGGCATGAAGATGGACGATATTGATCTAGTAGAGATCAATGAGGCCTTCGCGCCTGTTCCCATGGCCTGGATCAAAGACATGGACTATGACCCAGAAAAAACCAACGTTAATGGGGGAGCTATCGCACTAGGACATCCAATCGGCGCAACCGGCACCAAACTGATGACGACATTGTTACATGAGCTAGAAAGAACCGGAGGCAAATATGGCCTGCAAACAATGTGTGAGGGAGGCGGTCAAGCCAACGTGACGATTATTGAACGTTTGTAAACGAAAAAATTCGCCGCAATCAAGGAAAGGTTGCGGATTATTTTCGATGCGGTCTATGGAATTTTCGGCCAGCTGAGATGGAAAACAATGTCACTATGATTCAAGGAGCTGGGCAAGGTGTGGGTTTAGCTTTGGCGGCCCATATTCTTGAGCACCAAGATAACTCCGTAGTGGTGGCTACTTGCCGTGAGCCCGACAAAAGCAGCGGATTAGAGAAACTCCAGCAAAAATATGCCTCTAGGCTGGTAACTCAAAAGTTGGATGTTTCCAGTGAAAAGTCTATTGTATCGGCCTCAGAAAAAATATCGTCGCAGATAGAACATATTTCATTATTAATAAACTCCAGCGGTATTTTACATGATGATTCCATCTACCCCGAAAAAAAGATTAGCGGATATCTCAGCCTCTAGCCTAGAACGTTCCTATACGATAAATGCTATCGGACCAATCCTAGTGCTAAAGCACTTTAGATCGCTAATTCAGCGAGAAAAAAAATCTGTTATCGTAAACATGTCCGCTCGAGTCGCGAGCATTGAAGATAATAGTATCGGTGGTTGGTACAGCTACCGCTCCTCAAAAGCTAGCCTCAACCAAATCACTAAGACCGTCGCGATTGAATTTGCTCGTCAATTACCTAAAAGCATCTGTATCGCCTTCCATCCAGGTTCAGTAAATACTAGATTGTCAAAACCGTTTCAAAAAGCAATTCCTAAAGAAAAGTTGTTTGAGCCCGACTACGCTGCGGCTAAAATGGCAGCCGTTATAAACAATCTTACAACTAGTGATAATGGTTCCTTCCTAGCGTGGGATGGCAGTAAGATACCTTGGTAAAAGCGCTTAAGACTTTCACAGGAGAGAAGTGAGTGATCGGATATAAATTAAGTACCTCTAGCGCATGGTCCGAAGACCAAGTTAGGGATTATCTGGACACAACAGTTTTACCCTGCAGACTAGCCTCGATAAATCAAAATGGCTTTCCCCAAGTTACATCTATGTGGTTTCTTCATGACAATAAATGTATTTACCTAAGTGCTCGCTCTAAATCATTAATATGCGCGAGACTAAAAGGAAATAATAAAGTTGGCTTCGAAATAGCGGGAGAGACTCCGCCCATACTCCGGGGTAAGGGGTAGAGGTACAGCAACTTTGATAAACGCTGTGAGTGAACCTGTTTTAGAAAAGTTGATAGAGAAATACTTAATCAGTACTGATAGCTCGCTAGCTAAATGGCTCCTCTCGCACCCACAGTTAGAAAGCACTATTAAAATAGTTCCCGAATGGATGACCTCGTGGGACTACTCGAACAGGATGGATTAAAAGAGTAAAAAATTTGTGATGACTGGACAAATACTAATGGTTTTAGGATAGTGGTTCTTTGTAATCAGATAATGTCGTAGTTGTAACGACAATCGAAAAGGAGGAAGGAATGCGCGATATCAAGTTGATCATCCTCTTACTGGCTGTCCATACGAATCTAATTGCCGGTTCAACAGTCGATGATAAATTTCTAGCTAACGAGGGCGATGTAGCTAACTGGGCTGGTTATGGTCGAACATACTCTGAGCAACGATTCAGTCCACAAACGCAGATAAACGATAAGACGGTCTCGGAACTAGGGATTAAAATGGTATCTAGATCTTCCTAAGGATCGGTCGCTGACGGGGACGCCTCTCGCTATAGATGGCATCCTTTACTTCAATGGCAGTTACAATGTTGTCAGAGCAGTAGAGGCTAAAACAGGAAAACTGCTATGGGAATTTGATCCCAAGGTCACCGAACATGCCGGGGATAGGCTGAGAATGATGTGGGACTGGAATAGGGGAATAGCTTTCTGGAAAGGAAAAGTGTTCAACGCCACTATTGATGGCAGATTAATCGCATTAGACGCTAAAACGGGAAAACCAGTCTGGACTGTGCAAACCTTCGATCCCGAAAAGCCACTCATAATTACAGGTGCTCCTAAGGTTTTCAGAGACAAAGTTATAATAGGCAATGGTGGAACTGAATGGGGACCGGCCAGAGGTTTTGTCACAGCGTATGACACAGAAACCGGAAAAGAGGCTTGGAAATTTTATACCGTGCCCGGTAATCCAGCAGATGGTTTTGAAAATAACGCGATGAAGATGGCTGCTAAGACCTGGACTGGCGAGTGGTGGAAACACGGAGGTGGAGGAACTGTTTGGCACGGAATTACTTACGACCCTGAGTTTAATCAAGTCTACCTAGGAACAGGTAATGGATCACCTTGGAACCCTAAAATCCGAAGTCCAGAAGGTGGAGACAATCTCTTTCTCTGCTCTATAGTCGCACTTGATGCCGATACTGGAGAATATAAATGGCATTATCAAACTACTCCTGGAGAAGCCTGGGACTATAATTCGAATATGGATATGGTACTGGTCGACCTGAAAGTCAAAGATCGGCTAGCAAAAGTGATTATCCACGCGCCTAAAAACGGTTTTTTTTACATTATTAATAGAGCGAACGGCAAATTATTGTCCGCCGAACCTTATGTTAAAGTCGATTGGGCGACAGAGGTAGATATGAAAACCGGTAGGCCAATCGAACGTGCAGGGGCGCGTTACGAGGACGGGGAAGAGGTTGTTTGGCCTAGTGCTTTTGGTGGTCATAACTGGCATGCGATGTCTTACAATCCTAACACTGGCCTAGCTTATATACCTATAATCGAAATGCCTGGTATGTTTTCAGATAAAAACGTCGATATCATGCATTGGGAATCTCCCTACTTCAAGTTTGATGCAGCCATTGAATTCGGACCTGACTATGTTCCTGATGGCATAGGTACTGGGGCGCTACGTGCATGGGATCCTCTTCGTCAAAAGCTAATTTGGGAAGTCCCACTTCCGGGGGTATGGAATCCAGGGACACTTACCACAGCCGGTAATCTTGTTTTTCAAGGTAGAGCCGATGGTACTTTCCATGCATACACAGCGGACAAAGGCGAAGCCCTTTGGAGTAGCGATCTAGGAGTGGGTATTTCGGCCCCACCAATCACCTACAATGTCGACGGCGTCCAATACATTAGCCTGCTAACAGGATGGGGTGGAGTCGGCGCCGCTACTCCAGGATTTATGGGTGCTCAGCACGGATGGGCTTATGGGGCTCATATGAGACGCTTAGTGACCTTTGCCCTAAATGAAAAAAATCAGCTTCCGCCGTCAAAAGGACCCATATATGCTAAGCCTATTCTTGCTGAAGATTTCGTTGTAGATGAAACCTTAGCAAGCCGAGGATCTAAACTCTATACCGAAGAGTGCATGATGTGCCATGGACCAGGTGCGGGGGCGGCGGGCAATGCCCCAGACCTTAGAGCTTCGCCAATAATGCTCTCTACTGATGCTATGCATTCCGTAGTAGTAAACGGAAGTTTGCGCTCAAATGGTATGCCCAACTTTGCCAAATACCAAGAAAACGATTTAATCGCATTACAACATTATGTAAGAAGACAAGCCAATACTCCGGCACCATGTAAGGCTTGTAATGAGGGAGGCTTATAAAATACTTCACGGCTTCATTATTGTAATGTAGGATATTTTGATAGGTACGTTGATTTAAGGGGACATCAATATGAAAATCGCGTGTTTTCACCTCATGCCGTATAGAGATCTCGATTCAGATTTTGACAAGAAATACAATTCTGCTTGGTTCACATTGCCATTTGAAGATGTTGCCGATAGGGAGATGGTCTCTAAATATTTTAACTGGACTTTAGACGAGCTGATCTTCGCTGCTGAATCAGGGTTTGATGGTGTATGTACTAATGAACACCATCAAAATGCATATGGTTTCATGGTCAACCCCAATATGATGGGGTCTGTTTTAGCGCGAGCGACGCGTGGAACTAATACCGCTATCATCCAAATGGGCGAAACTGCTGTATTTTTAAATCCTCCAATCCGAGTCGCCGAAGAATACGCTATGCTTGATAGCATCTCCGAAGGTAGATTAGTAGCAGGCTTCCCGGTCGGCTTAGGTGGAGATTATGCGTACAGTTATGGAATGGCCCCGGTAGAGCAGAGAGGCCGATATAGAGAAGCTCATGATCTCATCATCAAAGCTTGGAATTCAAAGAAACCATTTGCTTGGAACGGAAAATATTATCAATTGCCTATGGTCAATATCTGGCCCAAACCGTCACAAAAAGAAAACCCTCCAATCTGGGTTCCTGGAAACGCTAGCCCTAGTACATGGGATTTTGTGATTGAACACGATTATTCCTACTGTTACCTAACATACTTTGGAGCCCAAGGAGCGAAGCATATGGTCCAAGGGTATTGGGATAAAGTAGAAGAGGCAGGACGGGATAAAAACCCGTATAGAATGACTTACCTAATCCCAGTTGGAGTGTCTGAAACTGACGAGCAAGCAGAGGCCGACTACGGAGAACATATTGAATATTTTTACCATAAATTGCTGCATATGCCACAAGAGTTATTACTTCCTCCTGGGCACATGACTCACAGCAGTCTCACACATGTTTTAACTAAAAAGCCATTCCCAGCATACGATGAATTAAATAATCTCCATTATAAAGAATTTAATGATCGAGATTACTTAGTTACAGGGAGTGCTGAAACAGTGACTCAGAGACTCACTGAGATTGTAAAAGAATTGCGTGTAGGCCACCTTTTACTTCTCCCTCAATTTGGCTCGATGCCCCATAACAAAGCGATGGAAAATATTGAGCGTATTTCTAAAGGTGTGTTGCCGCACCTTCGAGGGATCTGGGACGACGAAGGCTGGGAAGATAAGTGGTGGCCGGCTGGTAGCAGCGCTTCTGAGAAAAAGAAAAAAGCTGCTTGAAAGCAAAAAAGGATAGAAAATGCATAAGTTGAAACAACAAGTCGTGCCTGTGCTAGGAGATAAACTCGAAATAACAGTAAATGTAGCGGGAAAAGGTAAACCGATTGTATTCTTTCACTCAGCGGGTGGATTTTATTGGGACGATTTTTTAGACGGCTTAGCCGATAACTACACCGTATACGCGCCATTTTTCCCCGGAACCGCTCCTGGCAAGCCTGATGAGCTAGAGCAATTAGATAACCTTTGGGATGCTGTACTTGCTTATGACGATTTAATGGACGGACTAGGTCTTGATGAGGCGACCGTAATTGGGCATTCTTTCGGTGGATTATTGGCCTGTGAAATCGCCGCGCAAAGACGAGAAAAAATAAATAAACTGGTACTAATTGCACCAATTGGCTTGTGGAAGGAAAGCCACCCTTATACCGTAGCCGATTGGTGCGCGTTAAGTTATGACGCGATTCTTGATGTTCTTTTTTACGACAAAAACAAGCCTCGAGCGTTAAAAAGAATGATGCGTCCTGAAGCTGATTCAGAAGAAGCCGCGCTTTGGGATCGAGATTTTATTTGGACAATCGGTTGTACAGCCAAGCTTGTTTGGCCTATCCCTGATAAAGGCCTTAAAAAACGAATCCACAGAGTAACTGCGGATTCGCTTATCGTGTGGGGTGAAAATGACAAGCTTATTCCTCCGACCTACGCCAATGACTTCAAGCAAGGAATCGTGAAATCTGAAGTTTTCACACTGAGCGAGTGCAGTCACGAACCTCCTATCGAGCAAACAGAAAAATTGTATGCCAAAGTCTCTGAGTTTCTAACTGCTTAACTGTTTCATTACGTCCAATGATATCATTTGCGTCTTAGTTTTTCTTACAACTAAATAGAAAAGGCAATCCGATGGATTTTGGTGTTACATTCCCGTCAAAAATAAGTGACTACAATTTGGTTATGCTGGCGGAAGAGGTTGGATTTCAACAAGCATGGTTTTTTGATTCTCAAATGATCTATTCTGACGTTTACGCCACGATGGCACTGGCCGCCCATACAACAAAAAAAATTAGATTAGCGACAGGAGTAGCAGTGCCCAGTACAAGAATGGCTCCTGTGATAGCCCACTCTATAGCTACAATTGCTCAGATAGCTCCTGGGAGAGTGGAATTAGGCGTGGGTAATGGAAATACTGCACGCTTGACTATGGGGTTAAAACCACTGCCACTCAAAAAAATGAAAAGGGAAATACGAACGATACAGGCCCTGCTGAAAGGTGAGGAATGCCTACATGATTTTGGTGAAAACAAAAAATTAATAAAACTACTTCATCCCGATCAAGGATTCATCAATCTTAAACAAAAGATCCCACTCACTCTTTCAGCGTTCGGAGAAAAAACCTTAGCTTTCTGCGGCGCTGAATGCGACGCACATCTGTCTTGGAATATAACTCCAGACGCACTTGTCGCTAATAGGGAAATCATTGGTGAATCAGCAGTCTCACATAATCGTGATCCTAACAATATTCCAACTAAAGCAATCGTCCCTCTCGCCATTTTACAGCCTGGCGAGACTATAGAAAGCGATCGTGTTTTGCGCAGCGTCGGCCCATTTATAACCAATCTTCTACATGTCCTTTGCGAATGGGATGAAAAGCTTCTTCCAGCTGATAAGACAATTTCGGATCATGTAAAACAATACAAAAAGTATGTGGCGTCTCTTGATCCTCAGCGGCGACACCTGATGCTGCATGAAGGCCATCTCATCTTCACACGCGATGACGAACTAAAATACCTTGTCTCCGAGATTGCTAATATTGCCGCCATGATCGGCACTCCCGCATCAATCATCGAGCAGATTAAGGCACTAGAAGAGAAAGGTTTAAAACATTTTGCTTTTCAAATAACTGACTCGCCTGAACAAGAAATTAAAGATTTCGCAGCTAAAATCATAGCCCGCTATTAGTAAAATTTAGCATCACCAGAAAGTAGTATATTTAACGCGTGTAATGGCGAGCAACAAAAAATGAGTTGGTTAAAAGAAATAAAAAGTATTGCACAACGGCGGAGGCTCGCAAAAGAACTAGGCGGAAAAGCATCTATAGCGAAACACCATGAGCGAGGGAAATTAACTATAAGAGAAAGAATAAATTTACTCTTGGATAAGGACACTTTCCAAGAGCAGGGGAAAATTGCGGGAGGGGCCCACTTAAACGATGCTGGAGACATAGTTAAATTCACGCCATCTAACTATATCCTTGGATTCGGAAATATCAATAAGCGCTCAGTAGTAGTTGGTGGTGAGGATTTCACTCTAAAAGGCGGCTCACCGAACGCCGCTGGACTTCGAAAAAGTATTTACGCCGAACACTTGGCGTTAGAATACAAAATACCATTGGTTCGATTGCTTGAAGGCGGCGGCGGTAATATTGGCTCCGGAGACGTTGATCCTAAAAAACCACAGACCGTAGGAGAACCAGTACACTCCGAGCCTAGATTTAAAGTTATAAGCGACTCTTTAGGCCAAATACCAGTAGTTTCGGCTGCGTTGGGCCCAGTAGCAGGTTTCCCCGCAGGCCGGCTAGTAGCTTCTCACTTCTCGGTTATGGTCAAAGGTACCTCACAAATAATGACAGGTGGTCCGGCGCTGGTAAAGCGAGCACTGGGGCGTTCGGTCACAAAGGAAGAACTCGGCGGACATCAGGTCCATGCGCAATCCGGTATTGTAGATAATGTGGCGAATAGTGAGCAGGAAGCTCTGGAACAAATTCGAAAATTTTTATCCTATTTCCCGCAGAATGTCTGGGAGCCCGCGCCACGAGTGAAATGCGAAAATGATTTCGCTGATCGGACGGAAAGTAGCTTAACTAATATTGTGCCAGAAGATAAGCGACAAACATTCAATATGTTAGACATCATTGAGCTGATTGTAGATAAAAATTCATTTTTTAGGACCTCCCCTCTTTACGGACCAGAGCTCATCACTGGGTACGCGCGGCTGAATGGCCAATCTGTTGGTGTCACTGCAAACGACTGTCGCTATAACGCCGGCGCAATGACCGCTGATGCTGCCCAAAAAATGCGGCGGATGATTGAGACATGCGAGACATTCCACCTGCCTTTAGTCAACTTCGTTGACGAACCTGGCTTCATGATAGGTCCAAATGCCGAAAGTGCCGCGACAATCCGCTATGGAATGGCCGCAGTGGCAGCAGCGTCGACAGCAAAAATGCCGTGGGCTTCTATTCGCGTAAGAAAGTCTTACGGGGTCGCTGCGGCTGCACACTATAATGGAAGTAATTATATTTTAGACTGGCCTTCATCTGAGAATGGCCCTTTACCACTAGAGGGGGGTGTTGCCGTTGCTTTCCATCGTGAAATTGAAGCTGCGAAAAATCCCGAGTTAAAGCGTGACGCACTCGAAAAGAAATTCGCCGCAACTAAATCTCCGTTTCGTTCAGCAGAATCGTTCGCAGTACATGACATTATAGATCCTAAGGAAACTCGGCCTCTTTTATGCCAATGGGCTAACAATATACAAACAAAACTAAAAAATATGGTGGGTGAGGAATTTTTTTCTGTAAGGCCTTGAACTTGGAATACTACAAATCACTCTTAATAAAAAACTGCGGCAATTGATCCCAATGGCGCACAGTAATGATGTAAGATAAATGTTCTAGTCACCAATTAGCAGAGAAGACCGCCGCAAATGACTGAAAAGTTAAGCCCTACAATTGATTCAAAAATCCAGCCTAATTTTGAGAACATTGCTTTTGATCTCGAAACCACCCTGAATGGAGTTGTGACTCTAAAAGCTTCTACTTCAGAACAAGCGTTCACCGCTTCTGTCCTTGGGACCGAAAGACAAGGCTATGGGGTCCACATAGCAGACTCGGGTTTAATACTTACGATCGGATATCTGGTAGCTGAGGCAGAACAAATTTGGATTACCACTAATTCTGGCCAAGTGATAGAGGGACACTCATTGGCTTATGATTATGAAACTGGATTCGGATTGATACAATGTTTGGGAGAGTTGGATGCACCGACTATTCCTCTAGGAAATTCGAATCTAATTAAAGAAAATGACAATGTCATTATTGCTGGTGCCGGAGGTAAGGCAACTGCAATCACCGCAAAAATTGCTGCTCGCGCCGAGTTCGCGGGGTACTGGGAATATGTAATTGAAAACGCTATATTTTCCGCACCCTCTCACCCCAACTGGGGGGGCGCTGCTCTACTAAATAACACTGGCGAGGTTTGCGGTATCGGGTCACTGTTCGTAAACAAAATCGAATCTGACGCTTTGCAACGTGAAGGAAATATGATTGTACCGGTTGAACTATTAGATGGCCGTCTGCAAGAGTTACAGCTTTACGGGCAAACACTTTCATCGCCGAGGCCTTGGCTCGGAATCTTCGCCTCCCAAATTGATCACGACTTTGAAATAGTAGGCTTATACAACAATGGTCCCGCAGCACTCGGTGGACTAGAGACGGGTGACGTCATACTAGAAATCAACAACATTAAATCAAATAGCTTGGCAAATTTTTTCCGTAATATATGGAGTATAGGTCCGGCAGGATGTGAAGTACCGATGAAAATAATGCGAAATGGTTCTATTTCAGAAGCTACCATAATATCTGTGGACCGACGCGATCTTTGGAAAAAACCGCAATTTCATTAAATAATGGACGAGGATGCATACGTTCTTTGTCGAGAGTAGAGGATTACAATTATGACTGATGAGAGAAAATCTATAGCTAACCCTACGGCAGATGAAATACGAGAAGCCGCTGACAGACTAAATTTCAATATGGATAAAAATGACCTTGATACCTATGAAGGGTTTATGGGCGGCCTTACTGATAATGTTAGATTCGTAGATGAGCTGGATGAACCAATAGCGGCTCTTAACTTCCCCAGAACTAATATCCACCGACCTGCTGATGAAGACAACCCTTATAATGCGTGGTATTACAAATGCAATATAAAAGGTGCTGAGCAAGGCAAACTAGTAGGTAAAACAATAGCAATAAAAGACAATATAAGCGTCGCTGAAGTACCTATGATGAATGGTTCAGATGTTTACGAAGGCTTCGTCCCAAAAGAGGATGCTCGCGTAGTAGAGAGAGTACTTGAGGCGGGAGGGGAAATTTTAGGCAAGGCAGTTTGTGAGAACTTTTGTTTTTCTGGAGGTAGTCACACATCAGCCACCGGACCAGTGAGAAATCCGCACAACGAAAGTTATATGGCGGGAGGATCATCAAGTGGCTGCGCAGCGCTGATCGTAGGAGGTCATTGCGATATGGCCATTGGTAGTGACCAAGGAGGCTCAGTTCGAATGCCCGCATCCTTTTCGGGTTGTTACGGTATTAAACCTACCTATGGCCTAGTCCCGTACACCGGAGCAGGCGGCATCGAATATTCAGTTGATCATTTGGGGCCCATGGCTGGAAATGTATCTGATTTAGCTTTATTACTTGAAGTGATCTCAGGATACGACAATGGATGCGACCCCCGTCAAAAAAGCGACATGGTTGTCAAAACCTACAGCGAAGAAATTCTAAAAGAGGCAAAAGGTCTAAAAATTGGTATCGTCGCCGAAGGATTCGGCACGCCGGGAAGCGAAAAGGATGTGGATGATGAAGTGAAAGCGGCGGCACTTAGTTTTACAAAGGTCGGATGTAAAGTGCAAAACATCTCTATCCCTATGCACGTACATGGTGGGCCAATAATGATGACGAGTATTCTAGATGGGACGCTGTCAACGTTTACCGATAACGGCCCACTGGGACCTTGTTACGGTGGATACGCGTCAACTGAAACAACTCGATTTTATCAAAATGTGCGCAAACAACGTGCAGACAAAATGCCTGTGACGGTCAAGACAACGCTACTTTTTGCGCAGGTAATGAGAATGCGCTTCGGCAATTACTATTCTGTGAAAGCGCAGAATATTGCGCGTATCTTGCGTAAAGCCTACGACGACGCCTTTTCTGAAGTCGATCTTTTGGTCATGCCTACAACCCCAATGAAAGCTCACAAAATACCCTCGCCTGATGCATCGCTAGCCGAAATATTGGGGTGCTCTCTAGACATGTTGACTAATACTGCTCCTTTTGATGTAACTGGGCATCCTTCAATGAGTGTACCATTGGGTAAATCTGCTGGACTCCCTGTAGGAATGATGTTGACAGGCCGGGCTGGAGAAGATGACGTCGTTTTACGCGCTGGGCATGCGTTCGAAAAAATTGTTTCTGCGTAAGTGTATAACTGGAATACCCTACTCTCAGGCTATTTACACCCGAGACTATTTGCAGTTTTATTTTTAGGATTTTCGTCAGGCTTGCCTTACGGGATGCTAATGGATCCATTTAACTTTTGGTTATCTGAATCTGGCGTCAGTCGGGCTGTAATAGGGCTAATGTCACTTATAATTCTTACTTATTCCCTAAAAGCCATCTGGACGCCCTTCATCGATCGACTCAAAATACCGGTTTTATCTAAAAGTCTTGGGACTAGAAAAAGCTGGTTATTAATTAGTCAAATAACCGTCACTCTGACCTTATTGGGACTGGCTACCTGTGATCCGCAACAATCTATATCAATTATGATTGGGCTAGCACTTGCAGTGGCTTTCTCGTCTGCTACGCAAGACATATGCGTAGACGCCATGAGAATCGAGCTACTGACAGAAAAGCAGTTAGGCCAGGGAGCTGCAATGTATCAGGGAGGATGGCGATTAGCCTTCTTATGTACTCAGGTGATCACTTTCCTCATAGCGTCCCGCTTCGACTGGTCAACCGCCTATAGCGTGGCGGCCATAACCATGGCTGTCATCGCCGTTATCACGATGTTATCAGTACCTGAGCCGCTTGAAGTCGAACGAGGCCATATTTCGCTTTTACATAAACCGAAGACCTGGTTTAAAACCTCTTACCTGACTCCTTTCCAAGATATCGCTAAACGTTATACCAATCGTATCTACCTAATTCTGCTACTTGTCCTGTCATACAGATTCAGTGACTTTATCTTGGGCCCTATGGCTATGCCTTTTTATCAAGAAACAGGGTTCACAAAAGATCAGATAGCCCTGATTACTAACGCGTTTGGCATCAGTGTCAGTCTAGCTGGGGCATTTATAGGCGGGCTATTGGTTTTCCGTTACTCTACAATAGTAGCGTTATCAATTGGCGCTTCATTGGTTGCACTCACAAACTTAACATTCGCAGCGCTCGCCCTTATAGGAAACGACATATTAGCTCTGACTATCGTGATTATCTGCGATAATTTAGCGCAAGGAGTTGCGACAGCTGCCTTAATCGCTTACCTATCTTCTCTAACCACAGAAAAGTTCACGGCGACGCAGTACGCGTTACTATTCCTGTTAGCAACACTTCCAGCAAGATTTATAGCGAGTAGTTCTGGCTTCGTAGTCGACGCTGTTGGCTATTTCAACTTTTTCATCTACGCTGCCCTAATGGGCTTACCCGCGATATTCATCAGCCTGTATTTTTGGAAAAAAGAAAAAAATTCAATCTTGTCCTAGTGCGTGTGAACCAAACCGTTCAACGCGAGGCCTAGTCCGATCAAAATTATCTGAATAGTAGTCGCTGAAAGCCCTATTTTTGAGTTCAAAGTAGGCATGAGATCCGAAACTGCGACATAGATAAAACTAGCGGCGGTAAAAGTCAACAAATAGGGGATGAAATTCGAAAATTCACTTAACCAAAACCATGCCAGCGTTGCTCCAATAATCATAGCGACCGAGGTCAGTAAATTATAAAAAAGGGCGCGACTACGAGTGTAGCCACTTTTTATTAGAATAGCGAAATCGCCTAATTCTTGTGGGATTTCGTGGGCAATAACTGCTAAGGCTGTCACAATACCGAGTGAAAAATCTGCCAGAAAAGCAGATGCAATCAGGACCCCATCTAAGAAATTATGCACAGAATCACCAACTAGTATGAGGGATCCGGCATGCTCCCCTGACTGTATTTCGTCTATTTTTAAACACTCCGTGTGCGACTCATGATGGTGGTGATGTCGCCATATCAATCCTTTTTCCAAAATAAAAAATGCGAGAATAGCCGACACTGCCACCCGCATTATCCCATGGACACTATCTCCCGCCTGCTCAATTGCCTCAGGCAGCAAATGCAGAAAGCTCGCACCAAGAAGCATCCCAATTGCAAAACATATTAAATAGTCAAGAGTCTTTTCTCTCAGCAGCTTAGGCAGCAACAAGTAGGCACCAGCCGCTCCTATACTAATCAGGCTCCCCAATAGGCACACAGAAAGCACCCAAGCCAACGAACTAGTCACAATAAAATCCATCAAATATAAAACCTCATACTAGCATATAAGTGCTACTTGAGAACTAAGACGAGGTGGCGTGACTGATCATCTTGTGAAATTCACAAATTAGATATAGTCTAAATTAAAGCGTAAAGGGAGCTTGCTGAAAACCACTCCCCGTAAATAATTTGGGGAGAATTTTTTATGACCCGTATTCTAGGAATAGATGTTGGGGGAACATTCACAGACTTCGTTTCTTACGACTCAAAAACGCAAGAGCTAGAAGTTTGGAAAACCTCATCCACCCCTGATGATCCAAGCGACGGTATCCTAAATGGAATGGCACAAAAACTTTCCGAACAAGTCGAATATATGCGCTTCGGAACTACAGTAGCAACAAACGCAATACTAGAAAGAAAGGGTTCAACAGTTGCCTTCGTCACCACTCAAGGTTTCAAAGACGTCCCATTTATTCAACGCGGCAAACGAAAAAGCCACTACGATATTACTTGGATTAAATCTAAGCCGCTCGTTAAAAGAAGAGATTGTTACGAGATCGACGAGCGAATAACTCCCAGAGAAGGGGTTTATAAACCGTTAAATGAAGCGCAAGCACGAACAGTCGCAAAGTCAATTAACTCCGATCCCGGTATTGAAGCAATCGCGATATGCTTACTGTGTTCATATGTGTTCCCAGAGCATGAACGTCGGCTTAAAGCAATTTTTGAAGAAGAGTGCCCCACGAAGCCGGTATCAATCTCCTACGAGCTTTTGCCTAAATGGAAAGAACACGAGAGATCGTCAACTACGATTGCTGATGCTTACATCAAGCCAATCGTATCGCAAAATCTTTTGCGACTCCAAGACCGACTAAACGAAGCAGGTGATATTAAAAAAGTTGCTGTCATCAAGTCGAACGGAGGCGAAACCACACTTGAAGGAGCGCGACAATATCCTATCCACTTAAGTCTCTCTGGTCCAACCGGCGGCGTAATAGGAGCCAAATATATTGCAGGCTTATCGGGAGTGGGCAATTTAGTGACTTTAGATATGGGCGGTACATCAACTGATGTTTCGACAATAGTTGGCGCTCGTGAAAGCTTTACGACGAGCTACGAAATAGAGTTTGGAGTACCTATCCAAATTCCCATGCTAGATATCAGAACAATGGGGGCTGGTGGTGGTTCGATAGCGTGGATTGATAAGGGAGGGATGCTGCGCGTGGGTCCTCAGAGTGCGGGCGCACAACCCGGGCCCGCGTGCTATAGCCGCGGTGGTCAAGAGCCCACAGTGACCGATGCAAACGTAGTATTAGGACGTATTAATCCGTCGAATTTCCTCGGCGGTACGATGAGTTTAGACGTGGATGCGGCTAAAAATGCCATCAAAAGCGTGGCCGATCAAATTGAAGTTTCCATAGATGAAGCAGCCATCGGAATCGTACAGATCGCCAATAATAATATGGTAGGAGCTCTCAGAATGGTCCTAACCGAAAGAGGATTAGACCCTAGAGATTTTACGTTGCTTGCTTTTGGTGGTGCGGGGCCCGTCCACATAACTGATGTGATGCATTCGGCCAGCATTCCTAGTGGTATCGTACCAAATTTTCCAGGACAATTTTCTGCCTTCGGTTTTATCATGACTGATGCACGAGTTGATCTGGAACGAACAGCTCCGATGACCTCAAAAGCATTTAATGCCGAACATGCTAGTCGCGTTTTATCTGATCTCGTCACGGAAGCTAAACAATCACTATCTACTCAAGGTTATCAGGAAAATATTGAAATCTATCGCTCACTAGAAATGAGATATTTCGGGCAAAACCATGAATTAGAAGTTGCGGTGGAATTCGACTCTTTTGATGAGCAAACAATTCTAGACGTATGGAAACAATTTCACTCAGTGCACAAAACTCGCTACAACTTCGACATACCTGGAGAAACCATCGAGCTTATAAGCATTAAAGTGACCGCAGTATCTCTCACGCCGAAGCCCAACTTACTCGAGATTGAAAAATCTACGGGCACCGTGATAAGCGAAGGTACTCGCCTTGTCAGATATGACTCTGGGCATATTGAAACTCCAATATACTCTCGGGAACTCCTCAAAGCGGGAGATAGCTTTAACGGACCGGCAATCATTGAGGAAGGGGCTTCTGTAACAATAATCAGGCCAGAGTACGAGGTGAAGATAGATCTCTATGGAAATATTTTAATCGGCGAAATTGCAACCAAATAATTTGCTAAGGATAGAAAATGAAATTTTCAAATAATGGCTACTATATTGAAAAATATATTAAATGCTCAAATTGTGGAATGCTACTTTACTCAGGCGGAATACAATCAAAATCTTCCGAAAAAGAAATATTTTGTTCGCAATGGTGCGTGGACTGGTCATCTGCAAAAGCTCAAGGTATAGAACAACCAAAATTGCCTTTCGGGCACGAAAAAATACATGAAATTGGTTAATAACCCGTCACGATAATTGGCGAGTCATTCAAGGAGACATAGTAAATGGACATGATCAACATGAACATAGTCGAATCAGCAATGATCGCTATAGCGCGCGAGATGGGGATAAACGTTCAGAAGACTGCCTATTCGACTATCTTTAGTGAGGGAGAAGATTTCACATGCGCTCTAGCAAATCGTAATGGAGAGCTAATAGCAGTCGCCGACTTTTGTCCTTCTCAGATCGGCGGCGTGCCGTTGTTAGTGCGTTCCATGATAAAAGAAATCCCTCTATCAGAAATGAGTGAGGGAGATGTGATAATCCATAATGATCCATATCGGGGAGGATTACACACACCAGAACATACTGTCTTTAAGCCTATTTTTGTAGAAGATGAAATTGTCGCTTTTTCTGTGTGCGTGGGGCATTTCGTTGAAGTTGGGGGAATGGTTCCAGGTGGCTTCCCGGGTGAAGCTACAGAGATATTCCACGAGGGCTTACGTGTTCCACCTATAAAAATCATAAAAGAAGGTGTGGATGTTCCAGAAGTTTGGAAGATGATGCTAGCCAATGTGCGAACCCCGCGAGGTAACTATGGTGACATGCGAGCACTAATTAGTGCTGTGGACCTCGGCGAAAAAAGACTTAAAAGTCTGATTGAGAAATACGGCGCGCAAACCTTCGAAAGTACAGTACAAGATCTAATGGACTACTCTGAAAAACGCATGCGTGCTGAGTTAGAAACATTTAAGGATGGCAAGTACACGTTTGTTGATAAAGTTGAAGATGATGGGATTGAAGACAAAGAGTATGAAATTCATATTTCCGTCTATGTTCAAGGAGGAGAGGTAGTCGTAGACTATACCGGCTCTTCTAAACAGGCAAAGGGGCCTATTAACGCTACTTTGGGTGTCGCTTGGTCGGCTGCGTTCAACGCCATCTTACATATGACTGACGAGACTATCCCGCTAAATTCCGGATGCTTCCGGCCTATACGAGTAATAGCGCCCGCCGGAACGGTAATGAATGTAGATTATCCGGGCTCGGAAGTAGGAGGAAATACCGAGACACACCCTTTAATTGTTTCCGCTATATTTGGGGCGATGGTGGAGTGCGTCCCAAACCGAGTCATGGCATCAGAAGGCACTACGCATGGCTGTTTTGTGTTTGGCGGACACGACGAGTTGAATGATGAGCCTTACGGAGGCTTTGACTTTAGCTACGTTGGTTATGGGGGTAGATCATTTGCCGACGGGAACGACGCGACCGACTCCATCAACGGAAACTGTGCCAACACACCTATGGAGGTTTTCGAGACTCGCTTCCCATGGATCGTTGAAGAATACGCGTTAAGACCAAACTCGGGAGGAGCGGGAAAATTTCGAGGCGGACTGAGTAATGTTAAGCAGATGATGTGCACCGGTGAAATGCTCGTCAGCCAGATGACAAATAAGCACAAACTATGTGCTTGGGGATTGAAGAATGGGGGTGGGGGCGCTCTCGGCGCGACGTTATACAAAAAAGCGGGTGGTGATAAATGGGAAACTACTGTTGAAGCTTATGGAAAAGTTAGCCCCAGTAAATACTCAAACATCCCAATGAATCCTGGAGATCGTGTGAGAGTTCTTGCACCCGGTGGCGGAGGCTTCGGAGCGCCGACGGATAGATCGCAGGAAGCAGTAAAGGAGGATCTACGCGAGGGCTATATCTCGGAAGACCAAGCTAGGGAGATCTACAACTTCCGAGGGTGACACAAAGCGTGAACCTAGCGATTAGCTGAGTTTAATCAAACTCCTCGTGTTTAGGTAAATCTCCTGTGATCGAATAAAGAGGATTCTTCGAACCCACCCAAATATGCCGTTCCGTCTCAACTGGGTGTTCCGGGTGACCCGTATCTAAAGTCCCTGGAGTAAACCATACTAAATCAGGTTCCCAATCGACATCTATATAAATATGCGCGCCACATCCTGAACAAAAATATCGATGGACCTCGGGAGTCGTTAAATGAGTAGTGAGGTTATCTTTGCCCTCCTCTAATAGAAAGTATTCTCTTCGTATAGTCGCATAAGTACCAAACATTGATGCATGACACTTACGACACATCGAGCAGTGACAATGATGTAACTCCCGACTTGGCGCAAGAAGTGAATAACGAATTTTCCCACACTGACAAGACCCTGTCGCTATTTGCTCAGCCATTTCTCCACCCTCGTATTCATAACGTTAAATTTTGATAATCTTCCTCTAAATCTCTACTCAATTTCTATAAGCGGATAATCTATATCTAGTCCCCAATAAGCCTGCGCTACGCTAGCAAAACGGCTCTCTGACCCAAAAGCGTGGTGAGAAGTGACCTCTGCGTCTCTTAATGCCCTTTCAATTGGAGAGCCTTTGTGAATAGCAGCTGTCCCCGACGCTCTCGCCACTTCCCTCACAGCTTCCGTGCAGCTTTGCAGAACAAATGTACTCGCTAAAACCATATCTGCTTTAGACTCATTGCTAAATTTTAAATTTTTTTCTGCCATGTCATAGCTATATCTCAAACATTCATGCATGTAACTTCTAGAAGCCCGATACATAGACAACGCTCGACCGTAATGCAGTTGCGCTAAATGTTTATGTTTTAAGGTCGAAGAAGCTCCAAATGGAACCCGATGCTCGACGATATCGTTCAGGCATTCTAAAGCAGCTCGAGTAGTCCCTAAGCTAACCGAAGCGATACCTACGGGAACTACTGCAGTCGGCATCCTGTAAAGAGGACCCAAAAACCGTGAAGTATTTATAATCTCGCCCGAGATATCTATTGCTCGGTGTTGGGGAACGAAAACATCCTTTGCGACCACTGTATTGCTTGAACTACCGCGAATACCTAACGTATCCCAGTCTTCTCGAATCTCCAAAGTACCCGCGGGGTGCACCGTCAGATACATTTTTTCATCTATGGTCGTAGTATGCGCAATCCATTCGGCAATTTTCGAACCGCTTGCAAAAGGTGTATGACCATTTAATAGGAAACCACCTTCTACTCTTTCACCATTCATCGGTTTATTATAAGTATCGGCTATAATGGGCACATCAGCGCTTGCAATTATTTCATCGACCAGATCCTCAGATGCGCTTCTTAAGACAAGCCAGCTTGCAGCCACACCGTGCATGATCCAAGCTGCAGATGCATCAGCTGACGCGATCATTTCTGCCAGTAGCGCATAGGCTTCGGGATCACATTCGTGCCCACCGATAGTTTTTGGCCTCCACAGGCTTAGCATACCCGAGTCTCTAAGTGCAGCCACGGTTTCAGGTGCGAGCCTACTATTGACTTCACCTTCAGCCGCGTGCGACCTAATGATATCCAACGTCGATTCAGAAGCTTCGCGAAGACTCTCGAACGCATTATCCCTTTCACGCATAGTTACTCCCCAATTATGCTGTGACATACTCTAGTCTATCAGACATTAATTTGTGGCACTGTGTTTATCGCAGTAGTCAGGCACCTAGAGATATACCTCTGTCTTAGAAGCCCCAAAAATGCTAAATTTTGCTTCTCGCGAAACTGATTTTGAAAAATACGATGAATTGTCGGAGACATACTGATCATGAATAAAAAATCCCTGCCTACAACCGCTCGTGCCATTGTGATAGGAGGCGGTATTATCGGATGTTCAACCGCCTACCATCTTGCCAAGCTCGGTTGGGAGGATGTGGTTGTTCTTGAGAGAAAAAAAGTAACTTCGGGTACGACTTGGCATGCGGCAGGCCTTGTCACGACGCTCAGAGATACCGAAAGTCAAACTCGTCTTGCCCAATATTCTCTCAAACTATATGAAGATTTAGAAATCGAGACAGGACAAGCAACTGGATTCATTAAATGCGGGTCAATACAACTTGCTATGACTGAAGATAAGGTGGAGGAAATGCGCCGTGGCTGTGCTCTAGCTCGCACGTTTGGTGTCGAAACCAAAGAAATTTCCCCTCAGAAGGTTCAAGAGTTATTCCCGCTAACTTACGTAGATGATTTATTGGCCGGCTTCTACTTCCCAGATGATGGAAGGGTAAATCCTGCTGATGTTGCACAAGCATTGGCAAAGGGAGCCAGACAGCGAGGCGTAAAGATTTTTGAGGATACGCCTGTATTAGAGTTAATCATAGAAAATGGACGAGCAGTCGGAGTCATCACGGAACAAGGAGAGATGCGATCAGAAGTGGTCGTCCTATGTCCTGGTATGTGGGGGAGAGAGTTCGGCTTAACAAATGGAATAGACATCCCGCTGCAGGCGGCAGAACATTATTACCTGATCTCCGAACCGCTTGATGAAGTACATAATCAGTTGCCGATACTTCGAGACCCAGGGAGAGGGGTCTACGCAAGAGAAGAAGCTGGCAAGATACTACTAGGATTTTTCGAGCCCGTTGCAGCGCCTTGGGCTACTAATGGTATTCCAAAAGATTTTTGCTTTGATGAAATTGATCCTGATTGGGATCGTATGCTGCCTCACATAGAAAAAGGCATGCAGCGTCTTCCAATCCTCAATGACACAGGTATCCGGCAATTTTTTTGTGGTCCCGAATCATTCACTCCTGATCATAACTATTTGATGGGGAAAGTCCCCTATACAAAACAACTGTTCGTTGCATGTGGCTTTAACTCTCTTGGGATCTTGTCTGGTGGTGGCGCTGGTAATGTGATGGCTCAATGGATAAATGACGGCGTTCAGCCGATGGATATTTGGGATGTCGACATAAGAAGAATGCAGCCATGTCAAAACAATAAATCTTTTATTGTTGATCGCACTATTGAATCCCTCGGTATCGCCTACAAAATGCACTGGCCTAACCGACAGTGGGAGACTGGAAGAGGTATTAAAAAGTCAGTTCTACATGAACGTCTGGATCGAGTAGGAGCTTGTTTTGGAGAATCTGCCGGCTGGGAACGCCCAAACTGGTATGCATTGCCAGGAGAGGTAGCTGAATATGAGTACGATTTTGGCAAGCAAAATTGGTTTCACAATAATGCATCAGAGCATCAAGCTGTAAGAAACGCGGTAGGGATTTTTGATCAGTCATCTTTTCAGAAGGTTTTAGTACAGGGCAAAGATGCGGAAAGCGTATTAAACCGTATCGCAACGGCAAATATGTCAGTCGCAAATGGAACCGTTGTTTACACTCAGTTTTTGAACCAAATCGGAGGAGTCGAAGCTGATCTAACCATCACTCGATTACAAGCTAATGAATACATGATTGTAACTGCAGCATTTACCGCCACTCATGTGAAAGCGTGGATTCATGAGCATATGCGCGATGACGCTAATTGTGTACTTACTGACATCAGTAGCTCATACGCCATGCTTAACATCCAAGGGCCCAATTCGAGATCTCTGCTCGCAAACATCTCTTCCTCTAATTTCTCAAACGAATACTTTCCATTTGGGACAATGCAACCAATAGAGATCGGATATCAGAACGCGCTAGCTGTGCGTATATCTTACACGGGTGAGTTAGGCTGGGAGCTCTACGTCCCAACCGAGATGGCACTCTCGGTGTACGACAAGATCATTGAAGAGGGCCAAACACATGGTCTAAAACACTGCGGATATCACACCCTTAATTCTCTACGAATTGAAAAAGCTTATCGCGAATGGGCGCATGATATGGGCCCCAGAGAAACCCTACTTGAAGCTGGCCTTTCATTTACATGTGATTGGAATAAACACGGAGGTTTCATTGGTAAAGAGGCATTAGTCGCGCAAAAAGAGAAAGGACCGATTAACACTAGACTAGTGCAGTTTTTGCTGGAAGATGGTGGCCCGATACTCTCGCATAATGAGTCAATTTTACGTGATGGAGAACGCATTGGATATACCACGTCGTCGGGATACGCTCACACCCTGGGGGCATGCGCTTCTATGGGATACTTGAAAAATATCGAAGGAATTACTCCCGAATTCTTATCAACAGGAAGCTTTGAGATAGAGCAAGCTAATAGACTGTACAAGGCTACCGCATCACTGGTACCAATGTATGACCCAAAAAGTGTAAGAACACGAAGTTAAAATTTCATGTTTCATGCTAAAACAGATAACGACAAAATATGTTGATTGTCCTACCAGTTAAATAATAATTTTTATCAGCATAGCATCAATTAAGGCAGCGTTAACCTGGAAATATATGCATTCTTCAGCACATTTTTATTCCGATTTGCGTTAGAATATTTTCAAACCATAACTTACAAAGAGAGCCATAGTGACTAATTTTGACCAACAACTAAAAAAAATGAGCAGCGAAAATGGATTTATTGCAGCACTTGATCAAAGTGGTGGGAGTACACCAAAAACATTAGAGATCTATGGCGTTGGGAACGACGCATGGTCCACTGAACAAGAAATGTTTACGGTTGTTCACAAGATGAGAACTAGAATCATGAAAAGTCCCGCTTTTTCTGGAGAACACATTCTAGCGGCTATCCTTTTTGAAAATACTATGGATAAAAATATTGACGATATATCTACCCCGGAATATCTCTGGAGTAAAAAAAATGTAGTACCAATCCTTAAAGTAGATAAGGGTCTTGCTGATGAAGAAAATGGCTGCCAACAAATGAAGTCAATGCCAGATCTAGATAGCTTATTGCTCAAAGCTAAATCAAAAGGGATCTTCGGGACAAAAATGCGCTCCGTGATTAAAAAGCCAAATCAAAGCGCTATTGTTGGTGTGGTAAAACAACAATTCGATATAGCTAAAAAAATTAGTGCTGCAGGACTTATACCGATTATCGAACCAGAAATCGACATCCATAGTGAAGAAAAGCTTGCTATAGAGACTATCCTTAAAAAGGAAATTCACATTGAATTAGATAAGCTAAACGAAAATGAGAAAGTCATGCTCAAACTTACACTTCCGGAGACAGATAATTTCTATCAAGGCTTTACCAGTCACCCAAGGGTGTTAAGAGTTGTTGCTCTATCTGGCGGATATCCTCGTGAAGAGGCTAATGGACGGCTCAGCCGCAATAATGGCGTAATTGCAAGCTTCAATAGAGCGCTGACAGAAGGGCTCACGGTAAATCACTCCGACGCCGAATTTAATACATTGTTGCAAGCATCTGTCGAAAATATTTATTCCGCGTCTATTACTTGATCTGCATCAATTCTATCTACGCTTGGAACTGTCTTAAATAAGGAGAATTAGAGATGAAATGTCGCGCGGCTGTTTTACACACTATAGGAGCACCAGTCCCCTATAGTGACTCGAAACCTATCAAGGTTGAGGAAATAGAGTTAGATGCGCCCGGTGATGGAGAGGTGCTGGTGAAAGTAGCTGCGGCGGGTCTCTGTCACTCAGACTTATCAGTGCTGAATGGTTCTAGACCACGCCCAGTGCCTATGGTTATCGGTCACGAAGCCGCGGGTGTCGTAACATCTATTGGCCATGGTGTGAGTAATTTAGATGTCGGGGACCATGTCGTATTTGTTTTTGTGCCTAGTTGTGGGGATTGTATTCCATGCGGAGAAGGAAGGCCGGCGCTGTGCGAACCGGGCGCAAAAGCAAATGTTGCGGGTACGCTACTTGGAGGGGGACAACGCATCTCATTAAATGGAGAACCGGTCACCCATCATGTGGGCGTCTCTTGTTTTGCCGAATACGCCGTCGTTTCTCAATGTTCTTTAGTCAAAGTTAGTAAAAATCTCCCGCTCGATCAAGCAGCACTGTTTGGGTGCGCTGTAATCACCGGAGTAGGTGCGGTTGTTAATACAGCTGAAATGAAAATGGGCTCAGTCGCTGTGATAGTCGGACTAGGAGGCACAGGGTTAGCTGCTCTGTTAGGTGCAAAAGCGGCCGGTGCAACCAAAACGATCGGAGTAGATCTGTTAGATAGTAAGCTCGAGCTCGCTAGCGGGTTGGGTTGCGACTTAGTCTTTAAAGCAGACGACCCTGAAATCATAGAAAAAGTAAAAGGCGTTACAAATGGCGGTGGTGATTACGCATTCGAATGCGTTGGTTCCGAGCATGCTTTACAATTAGCATATTCACTGACTAAACGAGGCGGTATGACATGCTCTAGCGGTCTATCTCATCCAAACAGTCAGTTTTCGATATCACATCTAAGTTTAGTAGCGGAAGAAAAAACTATAAAAGGAAGTTATCTAGGAAGCTGTGTGCCAAAACGAGACATACCCCGCTACATTCAACTATTTGAAGCGGGCTCGCTACCTATTGATTCTTTAATGAGTGAAAAACTATCACTTGACCAGGTGAATGAGGGATTTGACAAACTCGCGAGTGGTGAAACAGTAAGGCAACTTATCACCTTTGACTAATTAATTGGTCAGCGAGAATATATGACAAATTTTTCCATTTGTTTGACGAAGCATACCATGAGTTTCCCTCCCCATCTCGTTGCTCGGGAAGCCGAGAACAGAGGCTTCCATTGTATTTTTCTGCCAGAGAATAGTCATGTCCCGATCAATCGAGACAAGACGATCAAAAAGTTTGATGACATAAAACGTCTATCGAAGTTTTACGATCCTTTTATAACTTTAGCCGCCTGCGCCGCCGTAACTAGTAAAATAAAACTAGGTACTAGTGTTTGTTTGCTGACCCAAAGGGATCCGGAAAATACAGCTCGAACGGTCGAATCGCTCCAAGCCATCAGTAAGAACCGACTAATACTAGGTGTGGCAGGCGGTTTTGTTCGCGAGGCTATGGAAAATCACGGGTCTAATTTCAGCAGACGGTGGGAGATTGTTAGACAACGGGTGCTGAAGATGAGAGATATTTGGCAGAAGAAAAATGAACTAAACCATTCTGGCAAGCCTAAAATTGATCCTCCTATTTGGATAGGGTCCAACTCCAACAAGGTTCCTGAAAGAGTAGCAGAGTATGCGGATGGTTGGTTGGCAAGAGGAGATGTATATAAGGGTTTCCCACCCTTAGATCTAAAACAGGCATGCGAGAAACAAGGAAGAAATATGAATGAAATCACTCTGTCGCGAATGGACCCTCCAACCTCCCTAAAAGAGAGTAAAAAAGCTATCACCGATGGTTACCAAAATTTTGTATATTTCGTTTCAGAAGACACAAAAGAACAAGTACTCCATAAACTGGATAAGATATCTAAACTAATTGATAGGCTCCGATAAAAAGGCATGACTCATAAAAAAAACGCAATACCCCAAATTGCGATCCTATTAGGATATAGCGGTGCGTCGCCATTTGTAGCTCTTACAATTCTAAGTATTCTTTTTGAGGAACCCTTCTTTATAGAAGGGTTAATTGTATACGCGGCAATCATACTCTCATTTTTGGGGGGAATATACTGGGGCGCTGCCATGAAAAATCTATCTCAAAATGAATTCACAGCGAGCCTGAAAACCAACTTGAGTATTAGTGTGACTCCCGCTCTTCTGGCGTGGGGGATCCTACTTATCAAAAATCTTAAAGTAGCTATCATACTTTTATCGGTAGGTTTTCTTGCGCAACTCATAGTAGACATAGTTGCGACTAAAAATGGATATTTCCCTTATTGGTACAATGCGTTACGTATTCCCCTCACTGCAATCGTTCTTCTGTGCCTAATCGTTGCCTATATATATTACGGACCGCTATAAATTCAAGCTGTTCTACTGACAACTTTCACGGGAAGGCGCTTTATCCCAACCAGTCTATTATTCGGCGTCCATTCTATTGGACCGTCAATGCTCAACAAGACATCTGACGCGAGAAACTCTTCTAAGACGATCTTTAGCTCTAAGCGGGCCAACGAAGCACCCAAACAGAAATGCGCGCCAGCCCCGAACCCTAGATGTTTATTCGGCTCCCGCTCAATATTAAACAAAAAAGGGTCCTCAAATACTTGTTCATCTCGGTTGGCAGACATTTCCCAAACAGTGACCTTATCTCCGATCGCGATTCGACAATCCTGTAACACTACCTCAGACTTAGCAGTTCTCCGTTTGTAAACGGAAGGTGTTGTCCATCTGACTACTTCTTCAATAGCACTTTTTACGAGCGTTTTATTTGCTCTAAGTTTCTCTAGCTCACGTGGATTCTCTATGAAAGCCTGCATGGCTCCAGTTATTGAACGAGTCGTTGTTTCCGCGCCCGCAGGAAACAGGAGAGAAAAGAAGGAACCGAGTTCATAGTCAGTTAGTTTAGAGCCATCCTCCTCAAATTCCGCATGCACGATTCTTGAAAAAATATCTAGCGTCGGCCTATCTCTCTTAGTTTCAATCAAAGACTTAGAGTAATGACGAATTTTTGCAAGGTATTCAGATGCAATGACAGAGGTCGAGGCAGCCTCTATACCCAAATCAATCCATTCACACAGATCTTTCCTATCTTTTTCGGGGACGCCTAAGACTGTACAAATAGCTTGCGTCGGAATCTCAGCAGAAATACTGGCTGCGAAATCCAGCTTATCGCCCACTTTCAACTCACAAAAAATAGTTCGTGCTTTTTTCCTAAGTACATTCTCCAGTTCTTGAACTGCTTTTAGCGTGAACCCTTTCTGAACGAGCGCTCGCAACCTCCGATGTTGCGCCCCATCACTTTGATTTAGGAGTTTCCCGGCAGTTTTTTCGTCCTTAATTCCGGTTCCACCACCAACTCGTTCTCCCGCTTTATCGGACGAAAAAATTCTCGGATTACGGAGCACGTAGTTAACATCTTCATAGCAACAGACCACCCAGAAGCCTTCCTTGTCAGGTGTAACATGGGTAGGCTCATGCCAATAGATGGGTAAATTTTTTCTTAACCATGTAAAATATCCGTGCGGGAAGCCTGCTCTGAAGGATAGATCATCAGACAAATCTATAGGTTCCATTTTCGTTCCTATTATCAGCTACAGAACCATGGTAAAGAACATACTATTTCACTAATGTATATCCTTCATAATTATTCGCCGCCACATTGTCACATCTCTCGCGGTATAAAGGTGACCCTCCTGCGTAAAGGTACATTTGTCTTTTTTTACCCGGGATATTCGCCCCCATAAACCATGAATCTGCCTCAGGGAAAAGGGTTCCCTTAACTACTTCCTGTACGTGATCGGTCCATTCGTCTTCGGCATCTTGATTTACCTCAATGCGGCTTATCTCATTTTCAGTCAGGTATTTTATACAATCACTCACCCACTCAACATTTTGCTCTATGCAGCGAGGGATGTTACAGAAAGTTCCACCGTTAGTAGGTCCAACAACAGTAAAAAGATTTGGAAACCCGGCAGAACCCATACCCAAATAAGTTTTTGGCCCATCTATCCATTTATCCTTCAGAACCAGTCCCTCAGAGCCACGAATATCGATGCGGTCGAGACTTCCCGTAACTGTGTCAAAACCAGTAGCAAGTATTAAGATATCAAACTCAAATTCTTGCTCGGCTGTTCTAAGGCCCCCTTCAGTGACCATTTCAATCGGGGTACTTTTAATATCTACTAGTTGTACGTTGTTTTGATTATAAACTTCGTAATACCCATTTTCTAACGGTACACGCTTTGTTCCGAACGGGTGGCCTTTGGGACACAACATTTCGGCTACTTGAGGATCATCTACTCTCGATCTAATCTTATTCCGGACAAATTCCGCCGCAGTTTCATTGGCTTTATGATCTGTTAGTACGTCTTCATAGGTGCCTAGCCAAAAACCGAAACCAGGCTCTTTCCATAGTTCTTCATAGCGAGCTTCTCGCTCTTCAGGCGTCACGTCGAAAGCTGATTTCTCCTCAAAGTCTGCTAAAAACGAGCCAAAAGTTTCGCGACATCGCTGGAATATCTTGGGATAATCTTGTTTTATCTGAATCTGTTCCTCAGCTGTTATCGGACGATTTCCTATGGGCTTACAAAAATTAGCCGTCCTTTGAAAAACAGTTAGTTGTCCCACATTTTTCGCAATTTCAGGAATTAATTGAACAGCGGTAGCACCTGTTCCAATCACTCCGACACGCTTACCTTCGAAATTTATCTTCTCTTTGGGCCAATCGGCCGTATGCCATGAATCCTTCTTAAAATTCTCAAGACCAGGAATTTTAGGCACGAAGGGTGTAGATAAAACACCTACAGCGGTAACCACGAATTTACAGTTAATCGAATGATTGCCGTCTGTTTCAATATGCCAAAGATTTGTCTTATCATTGTAATGAGCCGAAACCACACGAGTATTGAATTCAATATTAGGACGTAAATTAAATTTATCTGCGACATATTCCAAATATTTTAAGTTATCTGGTTGGGGTGAAAAATGCTCGTTCCAATTCCACTCTTCCAATAACTCATCTGAGAACGAGTAACCGTAGCTGTAACTTTCAGAATCAAAACGAGCCCCAGGATAACGATTCCAATACCAAGTCCCCCCTACTCCACTGCCCGCTTCAAATACCTTTACATCCAAACCCAATTCATCACGTAACTTATGAAGCTGGTACATGCCAGATATTCCCGCACCTATAATGACCGCGTCGATGGTCTCTCTATCCGACATTCATCTCTCCTATAATAAGTTTTTATTAGTCTTGTAAATTAATGATGAGTATATCATTTTATAGCATATGAGGTCACTACATCGTCTAATGTAAAATAAAATTAATATTGGTACGTCATCACTGGATAGCGCTGAGTTCCACTCATATACTTGATAGAGCACTGTAACAGAAAATCAGAGTCTCTCGTTTCGAGCGAGAGTTCGGCATAGCAAGATAATAATAGAGGATCTTCACTATTTATGATCAAATAATTTGGTGGCTATGGGTGGACTTGAACCACCGACCTCAGCATTATGAATGCCGCGCTCTAACCAGCTGAGCTACATAGCCGAATTCTGAGAAATGTTTCCCCGATTTTTTTCGGAAACATTTTTTTCTAAGCAGCGAGGAAAAATTACCTCGAGATCATCGTGGTTCATGCAGAGCCTGTCAAGATCAACGTTAAATTAAGTCAATATACTATCGTGAAAACTAGAAAAAATAGGAAAATATCATGCTACCTGTGAACGGGATTATCACCACCGAGGCCGAAGTTTTAAAGAAATGGATTGATTCGAATAGACACATGAATGTTGCCTATTATTTAATTGTGTTTGAAAAAGGATTCGACAAATACAAGGACTTAATCGGTATGGATATTAACTACATAAGAACCGAACAACGTTCTACCGTTTCACTTGAAGCACACATTTGCTATCACGCAGAAGCCATGCTTGGAGATGCACTAAGAGTTGAAACTCGTATTGTCGATTTTGACTCGAAACGAGCACACGTCTACCAAGAGATGTATCATGACGACCGCTTACTCGCCACGCAAGAAACACTATCCATTAGCTTTGATATTAAAAAAAGAAGAACTTGTGCTTTCGATCCGAGATTTATTGGACATTATAAATTTCTATGTGAGGCTCAGGTGTTGACGCCAATCAAGGGAGAGTTAGGCAAGTCGGTAAAACTATCGCTGAATGAATCAACAAATTCAGGTTGATCTTTTTCACTTTTACATTTTGCAAATTTAACTGAGACTCGTAATTATAAGTTAGCGCATATTTTTAGAAGCACTCTGGCTTGGTTCATAGAGTAGAAATGTAATTTGGGAGCGCCGCCTGAAATTAGCCGACGACATAATTTAGACACTACCTCAATACCCAAATTTTCCAGCGCTTCTTTGTCATCCCGCAAACCCTCACACTCTCTAGCTAACCACTTAGGGATCTCCGCGCCGCATATCCTAGAAAATCGTTCTAAATTAGTATAATTGGTTATCGGCATAATCCCAGGGATAATTGGGATATCTATTCCAACTGATGCACATCTATCTACGAAGTAAAAATAAGAATCCGCATTGTAGAAATACTGAGTAATTGCAGCGTCAGCGCCAGATGCAACCTTATGTCTGAAACGCTGAAGATCGTCCCGCGATGACAACGCTTGCGGATGCACTTCAGGGTAAGCTGCCACATTAATTTTAAAATCGTCAGCATACCTATCTTTGACAAATGCCACGAGTTCACTCGCATATTTAAACTCACCAGACGCAACTAAACCTGATGGATTGTCCCCTCTCAACGCCACTATCTCTGATACACCTGCAGATTTATATTTGTTCAGCGTTTCCGCAATCTCCTCTGCTGTAAGCATATTACAAGAGATGTGAGGGGCGGTTCGAATACCAGTTTCTTCAGCGAGATTATTGGTTGTATCAAACGTTAAATCTCGTGTGCCACCGCCAGCGCCAAAGGTAACTGAAAAAAATTCGGGATTAACGGCTGCTAAGGCTTTAGCGGTCTTCATAAGCCTTTTCTGCGCCTCGACCCCACGGGCGGGGAAAAATTCAAAACTGATTGGTACGGTCATTTCATCCCTAACTGCATAACTTGATGAATAAAGCCTCTCAGGCATTCATTCTGCTCGATAAACACAAAGATTATCCCTTAATTGACTCATTCGTGCGAATCGAAGTCTCATAACGCGAAAACCACTCAATAATTGAAGTTTTTTCGTGCAGAATATCAGTATAGAATTACATAATAGAATTTACGATTAATCTATAGATGCCATTGCTAATTAACGTGCTTAAATGTTTTTAAATCGTCTGATAAAAGGCTTGATATTGGAATAGTAAAGAACAGTAGCGAATCGATGTGACAACCTACTAACTGCATTCAATTAAGCATTTGTTTAAATTTATATTGTAAGGGGTAAATGATGAACCAAGAAGCGGCTCAAGTGACACACGCCGAACTGGCTAATGCAATAAGGGCGCTTAGTATGGATGCCGTGCAGATGGCTAACTCAGGCCATCCAGGGTGCCCCCATGGGTATGGCGGATATTGCAGAGGTTCTATGGCGCGATTACCTTAAACATAATCCGAAAAACCCAAACTGGCATGATCGTGATCGATTTGTACTTTCGAATGGACATGGTTCGATGCTAATTTATTCTTTACTCCATCTATCTGGTTACGACGTGTCAATATCAGATATTAAAAATTTCCGCCAACTAGGCTCGAAAACTCCCGGACATCCAGAATATGGTGATACCCCGGGCATAGAAACCACCACAGGCCCCTTGGGCCAGGGTATAGCAAATGCGGTTGGTATGGCGCTTACAGAAGCTCTTCTAGCCAATCAATTTAACAAGCAAGATCTTCAAATTGTTGATCATCATACTTACGTCTTCGCTGGGGATGGTTGCTTAATGGAAGGTATCTCTCACGAGGCCTGCTCTCTCGCAGGAACTCTAAAACTTGGCAAGTTGATCGTATTCTATGACGATAATAGTATCTCGATTGATGGGGATGTAAAACAGTGGTTCGGTGACAATACTCCGGAAAGATTTAAAGCCTATGGGTGGCAAGTTATCAGCGATATCAACGGACACGATCGAGCTGAAATAAAAAACGCTATTGATGAAGCGCGAGCGAATAAAGAGCATCCGACTCTAATTTGCTGTAAAACGATAATAGGCAAAGGTAGTCCCAATAAAGAGGGCACTGCTGCGTGCCATGGTGCGGCCTTGGGTGTTGATGAGATAGCACTTACTCGGGAAAATTTAAATTGGAAACACGAAGCATTTAATATTCCTCAAGATATATATGATGGCTGGGATGGGACAGAAAAAGGTGAACTATCAGAAAAGGCGTGGGACAAGTTATTAGAAGAATATAAGATCCGCTTCGCAGCTGAAGGGACTGAATTTGAAAGACGGGCAGATGGTATTCCAAATAAAAATTGGGATGAAATAAAAAGCGCCTGCATCAGTAGGATACGCTCCGAAACTTCGGAGAAAGAAGCCACAAGAAAATCATCGGAGCGGGTACTGGATATTCTAGGGGAAGGCCGACCTGAACTCATCGGTGGATCTGCTGATTTAACCGGCTCTAACAATACTTGGCATGCATCAAGTAAAGCAATTACTGCAGACGATAAGAGTGGAAACTATGTTTTCTATGGTGTCCGAGAGTTTGCTATGAGTGCGATTATGAATGGAATGTTTCTGCATGGTGGCGTAATACCCTACAGTGGTACATTTTTGGTTTTCTCAGATTATGCAAGAAATGCAGTTCGTATGGCAGCCTTAATGCGAATTGCACCGATATTTGTCTATTCACATGATTCCGTTGCTTTAGGAGAAGATGGGCCTACGCACCAGCCTATCGAGCACGTAAATGCTCTAAGATTGATTCCTAATTTAGCTGTTTGGCGACCCGCAGATGCTACCGAAACAGCAGTAGCATGGATCTGCTCAATAGAATCTCATACGCGACCTTCTTGTGTCCTCCTTACTAGACAAGGATTACCTCTACTAAATCATACTGATAAACAATCAGATGAGATCGCAAAAGGTGGCTATGTTCTGCTGGAACCGGAAGGCCCGCCAGATGCAGTAATAATCAGTACAGGATCAGAAGTTCACTTGGCGCGATCGCTAGCGCAATTACTCAATAGCTCAGGTAACGCTGTCCGAGTTGTTTCAATGCCGTGTGCCGAAGTATTTGACCAGCAAGGAACGAAGTGGAAAGAATCAGTTATTCCATCAACGCTTAAAAAGCGTATATCAATAGAGGCTGGAAGTACAAACTTCTGGCACAAGTATATCGGACATACTGGTCTTGCACTTGGAATTGATTCCTTTGGAGTATCGGCGCCAGGAAATAAGGCTCTTGAATATTTTGGACTTACCCAAGACTCGTGCCTGAGTAAAATAAGTGAATATCTTGAAAAAAACGATTAGTTTAAGAATTTAAGGAGAATTTTAAAAATGACTATCCGCGTAGGAATAAATGGATACGGGCGTATCGGACGAAATATTTTAAGGGCGTTATTTGAATCTAACAGAACCAAAGAAATTGAAATTGTGGCGATTAATGATTTAGGTAATGCGAATACAAACGCACACCTCACTAAGTATGATACGGCGCATGGCCCTTTCCCCGGATCCGTAATCGTAGAAAACGGTGATATGGTAGTAAATGGTAAAAAAATTAAAGTAGTTAGTGAAAGAGACCCTGCAAAACTTCCTTGGAACGATCTAGGTGTCGATGTAGTTCTCGAGTGTACTGGATTTTTCGCGAGCAAAACCAAAGCTAGTGCACACATCGCAGGAGGTGCAAAGAAAGTATTGATTTCAGCGCCGGCTGGGGACGATATAGACGCGACCGTAGTATTTGGTGTCAATCACCATGTACTCAAGGCCGGTCACGAAGTTGTATCAAACGCGTCATGTACAACCAACTGCCTAGCACCACTCGTAAAACCGCTTCACGAATCAATCGGTATAGAGAGTGGCATAATGACTACGATACATTCCTATACAAATGATCAAGTGCTAACTGATGTATATCACTCGGATCTACGCAGAGCTCGATCCGCCACACAATCCATGATTCCCACCAGCACTGGCGCAGCCGCGGCGGTTGGATTAGTCTTACCTGAATTAAATGGCAAACTTGATGGTTATGCGGTCAGAGTTCCGACTATCAATGTATCACTTGTGGATCTATCGTTTAAGGCATCTCGAGATACCTCGGTTGAGGAGATCTCGACCTTATTGAAAAATGCTTCTACTGGCAGTCTTAAAGGAGTACTTGCGTATAATGAGGAACCACTTGTTTCAATCGACTTCAACCACAATCAGCACTCTTCAGTTTACGAATCTAGCCAAACGAAAGTTGTGGGCGGTAATTTAGTCAAAGTTTTATCGTGGTATGACAACGAATGGGGGTTCTCGAACCGGATGTTAGATACGACGGTTTGCAATGATGAATGCGAAGGGCTAAACATGCTAAATATGGAAGAGCTCGAGTTAAGAGATCGCAGAGTTTTGATACGAGAGGACCTTAATGTTCCGATCAATGACAAAGGCGAAATTACTGACGATTCGAGACTGAAGGCCTCACTGACTACTATCAAAAAAGCGTATTCAGCAGGAGCCACAGTTATAATAATGTCTCACCTGGGACGACCTAAGGAAGGCCAGTCGGACTCTAGTTTATCCCTCGCGGCTGTCGCGGGAAAGTTAAGCTCATTGCTAGACATTCCAGTTGCATTCGAGAAAAACTGGATTAACGGATTTAAAACTGAACATCAAAGTATCACTCTAGTAGAAAATGTTCGATTCTTAACAGGAGAGACAAGCAACGACACCTCACTAGCGAAAAAAATGGCCCAACTTGGTGATATTTTTGTAAATGATGCCTTTGCTACCTCGCACAGAGCTCACGCTTCGACTCATGGAGTTGCTAAATACGCAGTCACAGCATGTTGCGGCCCACTGCTGAAAAAAGAAATCGAGGTGCTAACAAAAGCTTTAAATCGACCTGAGCGGCCTCTCGTAGCAATCGTCGGTGGCGCTAAAGTATCTTCAAAACTTGATATCATCAATTCACTGGCCAAAAAAGTTGATCACTTAATCGTAGGTGGCGGTATTGCCAATACATGCCTAAAATCTGAGGGTTTTGAAATCGGGGCGTCATTGTATGAAGAAGATATGATTGAGATTGCAACGCAAATAATGAAAAGCTCTGCAGAAATTCCCTTGCCTGAAGAAGTTGTGTGCGGGAAAGAGTTTACGATTGAAGCTGCGGCGCAAATAAAATCGATTCACGAAGTAGAAAAAGACGACATGATAATGGATGTGGGCCCTAAGTCGATGAAAAGTATCAAAAACATAATAAAAAATGCAGGGACGATCCTCTGGAATGGTCCGCTGGGAGTTTTTGAATTTAAAAACTTCGCCGATGGAACGAAAGAATTAGCCGAAGAGATTGCTGATTCGCAAGCATTCTCTATCGCAGGCGGTGGGGACACATTAGCTGCTATAAGTAATTTCTCCGTGGCCAAAAAAATATCCTACATTTCGACGGGTGGAGGAGCATTCTTAGAATTCATTGAAGGCAAAAAGTTGCCTGCAATAGAAATTCTCAAACAAAGAGGAACTGACTAAAATAAATGCTTGAAGCTATATAAACCTTTTATTGGGTCAATATATTTAGAGCTTCTTGATATTTTTCAGTAGTTCTGGCAAGCGTATCTTCAGGAATATTAGGCCCTGGATCAGTCTTATCCCAGTCTAGTGTTTCTAGATAATCTCTCACGAATTGCTTGTCAAAACTAGGGGGACTGATCCCCACTTCATAACTAGCGGCAGGCCAAAACCTTGATGAATCAGGTGTGAGAAGTTCATCAATAAGTATTAAATCCCCGCTGCTGTCCAAACCAAATTCCATTTTTGTATCGGCAATGATAATACCCCTCTCAAGCGCAAATTCAGCACATTTTGAATAGATATCTAACGTCACGGAGCGAACTTCTTCCGCCAAAGATGCTCCTACAATGTCACATGATTGCTCAAAAGAGATATTTTCATCATGATCACCAACTGGCGCTTTTGTCGACGGAGTATATATTGGTTCCGGAAGTTTCTGCCCAAGCTTTAAGCCTGGGGGTAAACTAAGCCCGCACACACTTCCGTTTTTTTGATAATCCTTCCAACCCGAGCCGATCAGGTACCCCCTGACAACAGCCTCAATTGCTAGAGGTTTAACTTTCTTGACTACAATTGATCGGCCTTCTAAAGGAGCCCGTTCGGCTGCATTAGGTACAACGCTTTCTAAAGTTATATCGGTTAGATGATTTCTGATTATCTCAGAGGTTCTTTCAAACCAAAAATTAGAAATTTCCGTTAATATTGAGCCCTTTCTGGGTACCGGATCTGGTAACACGACATCGAAGGCGGAAAGTCTATCAGTGGTAACAATGAGGAAATGGTCTTCTCCAACAGCATAAATATCTCTAACCTTGCCTTTTTGAACTAAGGGCAAACTCTTTAAATTTGTTTCATAGACTGCGGCTACAGATTTGGACATTACAGGTGATTTCCTTATAGATTAATCGTTAGATCGTCATTTTAAAACGGTCTGGTAGCTTTGACAATATCGGGCACATCGCCTCGCAAACCCATAGCGCTCTCGATCAGATAATCTTTGAGAATTTTTTTAGAATTCAGGAATCGGGCACCTAATCTGCGCAATATATTAATGGGTAGAGTATCTGCCGCGTAAATCGAATTTAATCCGGTCGTCACCGCTATCATTTTAAAGCCTCGCCTTTACGCCAACCGTGATACCGTCTGAGACTATTCTCAAGGCAATGATAGTTTAAAATAGATCTCGACATAGTACATTCCAGTAATGTTGCGACATCGAGTAGTCCAAGGTTTAAACCTTGTCCAGCAAGAGGATGGAAAGCGTGCGCGGCCCCCCCTACGAGCGCAAAATTATTTTTAACTAAACTTGAAGCAATACCGTATTCAAGAGGAAATGACGCCACTGAAGTATAATCATGTATAGCGCCAAGTGTGAAATTGACAGCTTCTCCTAATTGATCTCGGAATTGTTGCTGATCCAGCTCTAGTAAACGAATCGCATCGTCAGACGGAACACTCCAAACAATGGAACTTTGAACGTCTTCTTTTAGAGGAAGGAAAGCCAAGGGTCCTTTGGATAAAAAGCACTGCCTCGCTATATTATCGTGAGACCTCTCAGTAACAACATTTGCCACAACTGCGGACTGGCCAAAATCCTTGCTCCGAAATTGAATACCCAACAGCGATCGCATGGGCGAACCACGTCCATCAGCCACTGCAGTCAAACTCGAGTCTAACAAAGTGCCATCTTCTAGCAAAAGCGGGGAACCCAGATCAACACTCGTATCGCTTGAAACAGAGCAAGAAATTTTCGAGATTTTCTTTCTGTCAAAGCGTTTCCTTAGAACCCTCAGTAACTGCTTCTCACTAAAGATCCACGACATAGGAGGCAAAAACATGTCTGGCAAATCAAACCTTATATGGCCTGATTCACCCTCTTCCCATGTTTCAATACTATTAACCACACCATGATCGCTAGACAGTAAATCTTCCCAAACACCGACACTACTGAGAATTTCTTTCGACGCAACGGACAGAGAGAAATACCTGTCGATGCTCTTTTTTCTTCTATTGCTTTTAGGAGGGCCTACCATACAGACACTCTGTCCAGTCTTGGCAAACATCAATGCAGCCGTTAAAGCGACGATCCCATTTCCAATAACGCAAATATCAAATTTGTACCGCATGCTAACAACTCCTACGGAATTGCGCGCCTGTGCCGGTAAGGGAGGCAACAATTTTTCGTCTGCAGGCAACAGAGCTAGAAGCAAGGAGCATCGCAAAACGGCGCACGGTGATAAACGGAGACATCTTCGACGTGAAAACACCACCAAGCGAATCCGTGAAGGTATGAATTGTTTGATGGTCCTTGTGACGCAACTTTGTATATCGAGATAAAAGCTGTTCGCAGCCTATATCAGGTACATTACAATCAATTAGTGATGCTAGATCAGCTATGTCCCGAATACCTAAATTAAGTCCCTGAGCTGCGTTTGGATGAACAACATTAGCGGCATTTCCCAAAAGAAGCAGTCGCTCGGCGCGTAAACTTAGGGCCCTTTGACTTAATAGAGGATAAGAATATCGCGGTCCGACAAGTTGCAAAGCTCCCAGACGTCTCCCTATTCGCTCCTCTAAAAGGCTAGCGTACGTTTTATCATCGAGTTCTTTAACACTGATCAATTCGCTATCAGACAAGCAATATACACTCACATAATCGTGCCCTCCGACAGGAATAAAAGCAAGAACTCCTTGCTCAGTAAAGCGCTCAAGTGCCGTAGCCGTTGTCGGATTAGATACCGAAACCTTACAAACTAAGGCAACCTCTCTATAGCTCTTCTTGTCTACAGATATCCCGGAAACTCTCCGTACATCAGAATTCGCGCCATCTGCCGCAACAATTAATCTAGCCTCGGCACCGACAACACTATTTCCAGAGTACAGCTCAGCCTCCACACCTGATTTTGTCAGCCGCATGCCCCGAAACTCAGTGCCATCCAAGAATCTCAAACTTTTATAAGTAAACGCTTTTTTTCGCAAATTATCGAGTAACAGGTGAGCCGGACACGAATAGCCCAAAACATCCAGTCCGGACTCAACAGCTTTTAATGTGACTCTGGGCAACACACCTTTCTCAGAAACCAAAATTTTCTCAATCGGTGTGCATGATGAAGAAATCGCGGACCAAGCATCGATACTCTTTAAAATACCAACAGTCCCCGCCGACAGAACCAAAGATCGCGCATCCTTTCGACCTTGCGTTTCGGTTTTTTCTCGCTCTATTAAAGTTATATTCAGTCCCTGCGAACTCAAAGCAATTGAAAGAATAGTTCCTACTAACCCCGCTCCCACGATGATACAGTCTGACTGAATAGTCTTATCCTGCATCCATTAATGCCTCGATTTCCTTCCTACTTTTAGGAGCATTCCTACTTAAAACTTCTGGGCCAGCTGCCGTCACGAGCACGTCATCCTCAATTCTAATACCAATATTTTGCCATTTTTTTGCCAATCCTTTAGCGGCACTAGACAAGTAAAGACCAGGTTCCACGGTAGTAACCATTCCTGGTTCGAATACACGCCACTCATCGCCAACTTTGTAGTCCCCAACATCATGTACATCCATACCTAACCAGTGTCCAGTTTTATGCATATAGTATGGGCGGTAAGCCTCTTTTTGAATTAAATTCGATACGCGTCCTCGCAAAATACCTAGCTCGGCCAAACCACGCGTGAGTACTTCCACGGCAGCGTCATGAGGCTCATTCCATCTATTCCCTGGAAGAACCTTAGATATAGCTGCATTCTGAGCCTCCAATACAATGTCATAGACAAGTCCCTGACTTTCATTAAATCGTCCATTGACGGGAAAGGTTCTAGTGATATCGCTTGCATAGTAGTCATATTCAGCGCCGGCATCTATAAGCAATAGATCTCCAGATTTAAGCTTGTCGTTATTTTCGGTGTAATGAAGTATGCAACTATTTGCGCCCCCCCCTACAATAGAAGGATAAGCGGGGGATCGAGCTCCTCTTTCAATAAAGCACGACAGTATTTCTCCCTCTACTTGGTACTCCATATCGCCTGGCGACACAAATTCCATAGCGCGGCGGTGGCCCTCCGCCGCAATCTGAGCAGATTTCCTCATAGCACGCTGCTCCGCAACGCTCTTAAATAACCTCATCTCATGAATAATATGGCCTAAAGAAATAAACTGATCCGGGGCATGTACACCTGCCCGGCCCCTACTAGTCACCTGACCCAACCATCCTATCAATCTTTGATCAAAATCAGCATAACGACCCATCGTATAAAAAATTCGATCTTTGTTCTCTAATAAACCAGGTAATATCTCATCTAGATCTTCGATAGGAAATGCATCATCCGCACCATAAAAATCACAAGCACCTTCCAGGCCAGCCCGCCGTCCGTGCCAAATTTCCGCCTCCACATCTTTTTCTCTGCAGAATAAAACATATTGTCCCTGTTCTCTTTCAGGAATAAGAACAACTAGCGACATGGGTTCAGGGAAACCGGTCAAATAATGAAAATCGCTGTCAGAACGATGTGGATAATAAACATCTCTATTTCTGATCTGTTCCGGAGAGTTTGGTTGAATAATAATAGAATTACTACCGACCATCCTCATAAGCTCTTTCCTGCGACGCACAAATTCTCTTTTTTCCATCAGAATAGTCCCTTAATGAATATCTCTCTTGGGAGTGAACCCCCCTTTTAAAGATTCTAGCTCCTCATAAATAGTCATAATACCAACGCGTGTAAATTCATAGAGTTCTACTAAAGCCTTTTCTCCCTCTTCATCCTCGATCAAATCTTCGTCAAGACGACAAAATTGTTCTAAATCAGACAAAAAATTCAAACAAGATTCTGCCGAAAGACTATCGCGATTGAAACCTGATATACCCAGGCCGTATAAATAGCCTTGGCACCATTTCGAAAACTCAGAGACCCTAACACTTAATTTAATATCATCCTTCGGCAACAACAAGAAAACCCCGCTACCGGCTCGCAGAATTTCTATACTGATATCGGCCAGCAAGGATAGAAATTTCGCTGAATCAACTTCTAAACTATCGCGGAAAGTACCTTCAGACTCAGCCAAACAGCTAAACCACTCACTTTCCTCGTAAGCTTTCGGACCGGTAATTAGACCAAAAAGTATCCCGTGAGCCTCGGAAGCGCCAACATCACAATCTAAATTGTTTAGGACAGTTTTCAGACGATCATAAATATTATCCACTTTTTTTAACCTTCGACTATTTGGTGCATTCTATTATCCCACGATGCTGCAATGACCTACAATTAGTCTTAGTATTGACCGACTGGTCAAAACAGCTCTATATTTGTAATCCATACTAACGACAGAAACTCAAAAATGAATGGCGATAATAAAGACAAATTAGAACTAGCCTCACTCGAAACCCGAATCGATGAACTGATTCGAACCATCGAAGGTCTTGCGGACGAGAATACCGAACTGCGTAATCAAAAAATTAGTTTAGCAAATGAAAAAACAGAGCTATTAAATAAAACGGAACAAGCTAAAACGCGTGTAGAGGGAATGATAATAAGACTCAAGGCTTTGGAAACTAGAGGATGAGTGACACTCCAAAGCCAATCAAAGTAACCATACTCGATAACGATTACCTTGTGGCCTGCAAGGGTAACGAGGAAGCAGAACTGCTAGAATCGGTCAAGTTCTTGAATGCGAAAATTGAACAACAAAAACTGTCCGGAAATACGAAAGGCGATCAAAACATCGCTGTCATGACAGCTCTTAATGTTGTCAACGAGCACCTTAAATTAAAGAAAAAAAACGAAAAGGCCTCCGCGAATAGGAACGACAATCTAACTCGTATAGAGTCTAAAATTCAACGCGTACTTTCGCGTCAAAATCTAGACTTATTCAAAGAAGCTGAATCTCATTAAAAGAACTAATTCCTAATTACTTCAAAACCATGTACGATTTGATTTACGTGTTCTCTGCTTTGTTCGCGAACTGATCTGACAATCTCTGAGCCGATAATATTTATAGCATAGGGACAGATTTTAACACGATGTTGAGCATATCCGGTCCTGCCGGACGGCCTGATTCGGGTATTGATGTCCCAACCTTGAGCTTTCTGGTTCAAGATTACGGTCAGCGACGGCATAGTGGAGGACATGTTTCATCAACGCATTTTTACTCAAAGATTATGAGCAGATCACCCGCATCAACCTGCTGACCCGGATCTAGCAGAATCTCCTTGATGACGCCGTCAAGCTCCGCTCGAATGTTGGTTTGCATTTTCATGGCCTCTATAGTCAAAAGGGACTGTCCTCTAGTAACTTTCTCGCCCACGCTAGCGTCTATTTGGGCTATCAGCCCGGGCATCGGCGCACCCAGGTGACTGCGATTATCTTTTTCAGCTTTTCTCCCGGGCCGCAGCTTCAGCGAGCTGGCGCTTCCGTTTCAACATATACTTGCCTTGGCTGACCATTTAATTCAAAAAAAGACCGCTCTTTTCCCAGACGAGTCAACTTCGCCCCATGCCGTTATATCGAAGTACGATTTTTTTCTTTTCTGCCCGGCTCTATTTCAATTTGAACCTCTTCCCCAGACTCCATCCCATAAAAAAATACTGAGGACGGCAAAACGGTTAGATCACTAAAATCTCGATATGCCTCCATGTACTTGATGAAAGACATCAGGATACATGAGGTAAGAGGCAAACTCAGGATCCGAAATTGGACGGAGCGCTCTTTCCTCGGCTAACTCTCGCTCAGCGACCAAGTCAACCTCGGGGATAATCGAGCCTGGCCTAGCATCTAAACCCAACTCTTCCTTTAAAACCTTTTTCCTGAGCTCCGCAGGGAAGCCGCCCAACGGCTGCCCGAGATCGCCCCGAAAAAAAGACACAACCGAATCGGGGAAGGCAACTTCGATGGCAGGATCTTCGACGGACTCTCGATCCAAACCGCTAGTAACCATATAAAGCGCCATATCACCTACGACCTTGGAGCTGGGCGTCACTTTAACAATATCGCCAAACATGTCGTTAACCTCAGCATAGGCTTGAGCAATCTCACTCCATCTACCCGCCAAACCTAAGCTTCTCGCTTGCTCTCGCAGATTCGTATACTGACCGCCAGGCATCCCATGAACAAATACCTCGGATGCTCCAGACCGCTCTTCACTCTCAAATGCACTGTAGTTTTTCCGAACTACCGACCAGTAATCAGATAATTTCCTCACAGAAACTGGTATTTAAAGAACTCTGTCTCTCGGTATGACGCAAAGCCTCTATTACAGAGCCCATGTTAGGTTGACTGGTTAGCCCACTCATAGAATCCATTGCCAAGTCTACAGCATCGACGCCAGCATCTACCGCTGCAAGCACGCTCGCTGCTGCTATCCCCGCTGGTGTCATGGGTATGAAAATGAATAGGAATCCCAATCTCTTGTTTTAGCGCGCTAATAAGCATCGAGGCGGAATGGGGCAAGCACAGAGTCCCGCCATATCTTTTATTCCGAGGACATGCGCTCCGGCAGCTTCCAATTCCTTCGCGATTTTTAAATAATAATTTGACGCTGTATTTATCCGATTTAGCATCGGCTACGTTTCCGGTATAACAGATTGTTCCCTCGCATACCTTGCCCGCTTCCATAACGGAATCCATTGATAGGCGCATATTCTCTACCCAATTCAACGAATCAAATACTCTAAAAATATCGATGCCCGAACTCGCGGCTTGATTTACGAAATACCGTACTACGTTGTCCGCATAATTTTTGTACCCTACCCGCATTAGAACCGCGCAGTAACATCTGTGTCGCAATATTCGGTAGTTTATTTCTAATCCGCCTCCAGCCGCTTCCACGGGCACTCATGGAGAAACCTCATCGCAACGTCAAAAGTAGCGCCCCCCCCAGCATTCTACGGAAAGCAACTCTGGTACCAATTTCGCATAAGCCGACGACACCTGAACGAGATCATAGCTGCGTACTCGAGTTGCCAATAAAGATTGGTGCGCATCGCGAAAAGTAGTATCTGTAATCAAAACTTCCCTTTTCTCAAGCATCCACTTCCCAAACCCTTCGGGGCCGAGCTCTTCTAACTTCTGCCGACTGCCAGCAGGAATTGATTGCTTTTCGCCGCCGGGGACCGTGGGCGTTTCTAGACTATCAGGCTTCGCTCTGGACGCGACGGCCGGGTTCCCTTTGACAACAACATTGCCTACATACTTGAGCAAGCGTGATGCGCGATCTCTGCTCTTCGGCAGCTGCATCAGTTCTGGCGTATCATCTATAAATCGGGTGGTATATTCCGCTTTTTGGAAACATTTATTTTCCATCAGCCCCGCTAAAAAAGTAAGGTTGGTACTGACCCCCCTTATCCTGAACTCCCTGCAGAGCTCGCCGCATCCGTCTCGCAACATCCTCTTGCGAAGACGCCCAGGCCGTAACTTTAACTAGTAATGAATCATAATATCGCGTGATTTCGGCTCCCGTGTAGGCAGTTCCCGCATCTAACCTGATCCCGAATCCGGCGGGGACTTCTATAAGTCGAAATAGTCCCGTAATCTGGAATGAAGTTGTTCTCCGGATCCTCGGCCGTCACCCGACACTGTATAGCGTGCCCGTTAATTCTAATACCTTCTTGCGGGAGGCACGCCCGACTCACCGCTCCCTATAGCATATCCCTTCGGCGATTCGTATTTGCGCCTTTACTATATCGATACCAGTGATCGCCTCACTAACAGTATGTTCAAACCTGTATTCGCGGATTGACTTCAATAAAATAGAAAGCGCCTGTGTCAACATCCTGCAAAAACTCTACCGTGCCTGCGTTCTTGTAGCCCGCAGCTTCACAGACTTTGATAGCAGAGAGGCAGATATTTTTCTCGCTCCTCATCGCTCAGATACAAGGCCGGAGCCCGCTCCACCACTTTCTGATTGCGCCTTTGAACCGTGCAATCTCTCTCAAAAAGGTGCACTGTATTTCCCTGACCATCTGCGAGAATCTGGACCTCAACATGGCGAGCCCGCAAAACTAATTTCTCTAGATATATTTCGTCATTGTCAAATGCAGCTAATGCCTCTCGCGACGACCAGTCTCAACAGTCTCGTGAAGCTCGCTCTCTGACTCAATGACTCGCATCCCGCGCCCGCCACCACCCCAAGAGGCCTTCAACATAAGCGGGTAACCAATCTTTGCCGCTAAAAACCGACACCTTTTCCCTCTCTATTGGAAGTGAACCCGTCGCAGGCATCACCCTCAACAGCACTCGATTCGGCGAGCTCTCTCGCCTGAATCTTATTGCCTAATTGCCGCATCGTTTCAGCAGAAGGCCCTATAAAAACCAAGCCGGCCTCAGACCGCAAGCATCCGCGAATTCAGGGCTTTCGGACAAAAAGCCGTATCCAGGATGCACGGCATCTGCACCACACATCAAGGCGATATCAATGATTTTTTTTATATTCAAGTAAGACTTGACCGGAGTCTCGCCCCTCACCTAAAAAATAGGACTCGTCAGCTTTAAATCTGTGCAGTGAAAAACGGTCCTCATGCGCGTAAACAGCGACACTTCTGATATCTAACTCGGACGCCGCTCGCAATCACTCTGATTGCGATTTCACCACGATTTGCAACTAGTACTTTTCTGATTGTTTTCACTTGCATCGTTTAATAGGTTATTTTGTATACATGCATAGTTTAAAGCACGAACTCGCAGAACGCACATGAATCTGAAACTAATACTTGTCTATTTAATAACCATCGCCTCATTTTGTCGAGCGGACTCGGCCTCTGACGATTACAAAAATGGAGATTATGAGTCGGCTGCCTTTGCGTTTTCAGATACAAGCTGAAGCGGGGGATGCTCGTTCTCAGAGTAATCTTGGTGCGCTCTACTTGAGAGGCAAGGGCGTAACCCCCAAAACTATCAAAAAGCCTATGAGCTATTTTTAAAATCTGCTGGTGAAAACTTCAAAGGCGCGATGTTTAATCTAGGAATTATGAATCTCAGAGGATACGGTAGGGCAAAAAATTATCCGGAAGCAGTCACTATGGTTTAGACAAGGTGCCGAACTCGGCGACCCGGAAGCGCAGTTTTTTCTTGGAGTATTGCTCAGTAAAGGACTAGGCATTCAATCTGACTTAGCCACGGCAAAAAAATGGTTTTCGAAATCCGCTGATCTCGGGACTAGCCGCGGCTCAGTTTAATCTAGCCATACTTCTATTAAGAGAGTCTGAGCATCGCGGTAACAGAGTCGACGCACTGAGATTGGCTCAAAAAAGCAGCTGACCAGGAATATGACATGGCAACATTTCAACTTGCTACCGAGTATCTGAGAAACTCTGAAAACCAGCTGGATCGGGAGAAAGCTACCCAACTTATGCTCAAGCTAGCTCTAAAGGGGCATGTTCGTGCCCAGATGCAGCTCGGCCTATTGTATCTATTTGGGGATGCGCAAGAACTTAAAATAGCGAAGAGGGTTTTTTCTGGTTAAAAGAATCCGCGATGCAAGACTTCGCTCCCGCCCAGCACAATCTCGGCGCTATGTACGCGCAAGGGATAGGTGGCGAGCCTAATTTTGAAACGTGCATATGCCTGGCTAAAAATAGCTTCTGCTTCAATAGCCCGGGCCGAAGTAGATAGCTTGATTATTCGAGAAAAACTTTCCGAAAATGAATTGCGGTCAGCTGAGATGCTAGTTGATGAAATAACGGCACAAATAGCGAATGGTAAGAGAACTATAATAAGAA
>CALSND010000012.1 GCA_943787625.1 uncultured Gammaproteobacteria bacterium
AAAGTCTTTGTGGCGGATACATAAACTTCTGAGTAATCGTACTCCGGAGCGCTGAAACTGGACTCAACATCTTGACCTGTGTACATGTAATACATGTACCCGATATCGTAGGATAATCCGTAATAATCAAAGGTGTATCCGGCATAATAATCGAGTTCTAAAGAGGCGGCATTGTTGGTGCCTGAGTTCCATTCGAGGCTCGATGCCCACACACCAGCGTAGAACCCAGAGGAATGCGCGTAGTCGAAGCTTCCTTGGATAGCAGGGTCTCCATTTGTTCGCGACACACCACGATATAAGTACTCTGTAGCAAGTGTCACGCTAGCGCTTAATGTATGAGGCGACTGTACCTTGTGTTCATTTGAGGAATCACCTTTGTACTCGCCGGCCAATAAGCTAATTGGTCCTAGGAGTAGACATGTAAGTATGAGGGAATTTATAAGACAAGTATTTTTAAATTTAAACAATTTTATTTGCTCCGCTTTGATGAGGAAGTTTTTCAACAAGAATGAAGATGTCCTCAATTTATATTTTGCACTTTTATGGTTGTGTGCCAACGTAATCGCTTAGTGAAAACATTATTTTCAAGCACGATACGTTGAAGATAAAAATAGGGATTAATAGCGCACACCTATATGGTCGAAAATTATTCACAAAAGGTTACAACAACTTATTTAAACCAAAACCTGAAAAGTCTCAATTCAGCCCTAGCCTTTATCCCTCTTCATCTCGGCGTCAAATATTTTGTACCAAAGCAAATGCACTATTAACGCAGTAGTACAAACGAGTAAATATTAGGAGTTCACTGGAACTTCTCAGTCTTGGGCTTTAGATAAACTTTTGTAACCTTTCGCACACAGTTTGCGACTGTACAGTTATGTGGCGAATATTTAGTAAAGATAAAACATCACTGTGAATTTAATTTTTTTGACTTAGAGGGATTTTATATGTGGAAAAATAACGTGATTTTTGTGTTCTTTTTCATGTCTTTTGCTCTTCCAACCGTAGCTTGGCTTGACGGGAGCCAGGAGCATAAAGATTTTTCTCAAAGCAAAGTACATGGCTTTGAAAAAACGGACTTTGAGGATTTAACGAAAAGACAAAAAGCAAAAGTTTTTAAAATAATTCTGGAGCACAGCGAGCAAAGAAAAGAGCTGAGAATGACCGTGATTGACGCCAAACAGAAACTAGTGGAAGAAGTATTCGGTAATCCTTCAAAAGAAGACTTGAAGCGGGCGATTCAAAAGGTTGCTGAAGCTAAAAATGAGATGATGATATTTAGGGTGGATGTATTAAGAGAGATTGCCGCGGTACTACCCCAGAACGTTGCAGGTAAATTTCGAGAAAGGATACAAGAGAGACTTTCGGGTCGATATCATCATAATAAGACTATGCGATTATAAGAGCTTCTCTGTTCGTATTACTTGCACCGATGTCGTGACTCCATTCGCGACATCTCCCCTGTTGGGAGTCGAAAGGCTCCCAACACCTTTTACACGAGGTGAATTATCAAAACTGATTCCAATAAATATAATCACTGCGCAGTAATAGAAGAGGAAATGGACCGTAGCGTCTACTGGATTGGTAGCTGTATTATTTCATACTCCTATGGATAAATATGACGTTGATGATGATGAAATAATTAAGCGAGTCCTCGATGGGGAGGTTAATGTTTATGAATTATTACTGAACAAATACCAATCTATTGTCTTAAGTATTTTGAAAAAGCGCCTACCCTTTGAGCAGGTTGAAGAAGTAGCCCAACTTGTTTTCATTAAGGGTTACCAGTCTTTGCCTTCCTATAGAGCGGAAAGCCCTTTTAAAAATTGGTTGTCTTCTATCGCTGTTAAAGCTTGTTATGATTTTTGGAGAACGAGTTATAAAAACAAGGAAGTGTCTGTGTATTCGTTATCTCTGGAAGATAAGGAATGGTTTGATAAAGCACTCTTAGAACAATCTACTCAGGTTTTAATCAAAAAAGGACAAGAAAGTGAAGCTAAGGAGTTACTTAATTGGGCTTTAGGCAAGTTGTCCCCAGAGGATAAAGCAGTTCTAGAGCTAGTATATTTAGAAGGCTTGTCTCATAAAGAAGCTTCTGAATTATTAGGCTGGAGTGTTGCAAATATTAAAGTACGTTCATTCCGTTCACGGAGAAAATTGGCGGAAATTTTGAAAAGGCTTACGCTGTAAATAGAGGTATTCAATATGGGGCATATTAACGACATACAAAAAAAAGTGAGAATAATTTTATCTTCATCTTTCGCGGAAAAGGAAAGTCTAAAGGTTGGCGATAAATGGAAAAATGAAACGATGAGAAGGATTAGAAGCCTACCCCCATTAGGCCCTAGTCAGCGACTTTCTTTTCTTCTAGAGCAGCTATTTCTGCGTTTTTCGACTGTAGTTGTCCTGACACTAATAATTGGGTTGAGCTATCTGGAAGTGAGGTCCGAATACAAGATTCATCAGGTTCTTCTCGAAGAGCCATTTGACGAGTTTTTAGATGGTTTTGAGGGTATCGATATATGAGCAAAGTTAAAATGTTTACGGGGATTATGGTCTTATTCCTATTAGGGGCGGCAACTGGCTCTCTAATGACTAATATTTATTTCAAAACAGATTTTGGACTTTTGGGAAAAGGAAATTCCATTGATAAACGAAATTTTCTGATTAAACGACTTTCTCAGAAATTAGAATTAACTCAATCTCAAAAGGGAGAGATTGAGAAAATAATGGATGAATCGGTTGAGGAAATTTTTGATTTGCTGAGAAAAAAATAGACCAGAAATTATGGCAATATTTCAAACAAGAAATACTTTAATTAGAGAAAATCTGGACAGCGAGCAGAAGAAGAAATTTGATGACTTGGTTGTAGAGCTGAGGACTAGGAGGCAGCATTGGGAAAAGAAAATGCGTAACCGGGTAGGCGAGAAATGAATTGCAAGAATAAAAAAGTCTGCGTATTTACTCAGTAAAAAGTTGCTAAATTCTATTTAAAACATAGACATATATAGACAAATCTTTCACTCAGATTAACTTTCCTACTCTGAGTATTTAATTAGCTAAACCTAACAGACTAATGCGGACCCACTTAATTACCGAAGGGTACGGGGCCCTATATTCGGTAACAGTATATATAATTACCCACTCTTATACTTTGTGGGGGCTTGGCAGTAAAATAAATTATTATAATTAAATTAATGGTATGTATATGAAGAACATAGCAGTCTCACTCTTTCTTGGGTTGGCGATTAATATTATTCCTATTGGCGAAATTAGGGCCGAAGCATGCATTGAAGCTTCTGATGTAATTACTGAGACTAGCGCTAACAATTCTTGCGAGTCCGAGCCTACAGGTTACGGAATAACACTATATAAACTCTCTCTTTGTACTGTCTCACCCCAAGCTCCGACAACAACTGCAAGTATGGAATTATCTGAGTGTGTGACTTCTTTTGAAAATGCCTCTGGCAGCAATGTAACTTTATCTACTGGCGGAGCCGTAATTTGGACGGCACAATTAACAGGCCAGCAACTGGTACATATACTCACGGTGTAGTACATATGAATAACACCTTCGCAATAACCGCCAAGAGAGAGTTTGAGGTTGCCTATAATGGTCAAGTTTCGGAAACGGGGTTTACTGTGCGACCGTTGACGGTACCGGAGTAAGTGGCAGTACTTATGAGTCTACGGATAGAAGTATTTGTGGAGATACCACGATTACTGCTGGCACTTATACAGAAATCCTTACTTCTTTTTCAGAGCCTTTTTTGGCGGTAGTCACAGAAAATAACGTAGCTCAAACTGGCGCAAATATCACTGCTTACTTAGTGGATAGTAGTGAATTCTTAAGTACAAACGATGCCGACGTTGATACTTTGATTGGAGTAGTAGAATTTTCGATGCCGGTCAACATTACACAGGAAACAACAAATATAGATATATCGTTTAATGTCAGTGAAGGAATGTCAGTCTGACGGCATGGGAGGCACGATGTATTTTGGAAGCGGCCCTTTTCAGCTCACAATGTCTACAGAGTAAGACGATAATCACCCACCCTTATACTTGAGAGGCGCCCAGGCAAAGATATCTTTATATCACTCGTAGTGTCACTTCAGTAGAATGAACGCTCGAGCTGTTACCCATATCCGACATATTAGCAGCATGTACAAAATTCACGTTTCCTTTCTGAGGGCTCAATGCTAGGCCATCTCCCTTTATATGACACTAGTGTTTTTAGAGGCACTGTGTCATCGATACAGGCTGTCAGCCGCACAGCCCCAATAGTGTTTGATATTTCTACGATCGTATCCTCGGTGATATTCAACTTGATGGCGTCATCAGGGTGGATAAGCAATTTTGCCTCACCCGATCTTTTTTGGATATTCTTATCATTTGAATAGGAATCGTTCATACGCCAATAAGAGGCAGGACTTAAAAGTCTGAATTTCCCTTTTTCTGCCGGCGCTTCAAACCAAGGTTGTGGCACTCGAGGGAGTCCCATGGTCTGCGCTTGTTTCGATGCTATTTCTATTTTTTGACTTGGAGTGTCAAAGGTATTCTCCGAGTTCGGTATAAATACATCATTACTAATATACTCATAGCCTCGCAATTGAAGTTCTTGAAAAGAAAAGTTGAGACCTGATTGTTTCATCATACGTTGGATAATGCTGCTATCTGATTCAAATAGTGATACTTCATCAAAATCCATCTTCTTTGCTAGGCGACGGAATATCTCAGCGTTAGGTAATGATTCGCCCCTCGGCTCTGATACTTTTGATTTGGGCGCCTAAGTAGTAATTAAAGTAGCTAAAGGTTAAGTCGTCATATTCTAAGAAACTAGAAGCGGGCAAGATTATATCCGCATATTGACAGGTATCAGTCATAAAGATATCACTAGCGACCACAAATAGATCGTCGCGCTTTAAATTCTTTCGCAGTTTGTTCTGTTCGGGAGCTGAAGCCAGTGGGTTAGTATTCCATGAGAAAAAGACTTTAAACTTATCTTTTTCCCCTAACTCTTCTGCTAGCTCCATATGGCTAATTAATTGCTTTTCGGCTGGCGCAAGGTCATTACCCTGAAGCCAGTCAAAATCAATTCCAGCAATCGCTGGCGTAATATTTAAATAGTAATAACCAGTGCCAGGTTTTCCGATATTACCAGTTAGCGCCGGTAGCAGACCAATTGAACGCATGATATTCCCGCCGGTGGCTTGACGTTGCAGTCCCTGCCCGCACCAAAGCATCGATGGGCCTTCACCGTAAATCTTAGCAGCTGCTTTAATTTTTTCAGACGAAACTCCAGTATGTTTTTCGCCCCACACGGGATCGGCTTGCCGGATATGTTCGATAATTTCTTTAAACCCAAGGGTATATGACTCAATATACGTTTCATCGAAATCACCATTAGACTCCAGGCAATTGCAATAGAGCGAACGCAAGAGCGGCATCGCATCCTGGACGTGGTTGCAAGTGCAGATCGGCCGCGATAGCTGTTTGGGTCCGAATAGGATCGACTACGACAGTTTTCCCTGAAAATTGCCCGAGCCAATGCTCATTTACGTGTGGGGCAGAATGCGAAAGGGTTAGCACCCCAGACCAAAATAGAGTTCGCGCTTTTTATCGTTCTGGGGTCGAAGCCGCAGATAGAGTTGCCGAAAAGTAAGCTCCACGCGGTATGCCCTGCTGCATTACAAATAGTGTCGGGATCAACTTCGGTGGCTCCTAGGTGATTAAAAAATCGGCTAGGAAAAGTGTATCCCGTTAATGATAATGTGCCGGAATAGTGAGTGTGTACTATAGAGTTTGCACCATGAGTTTTGATGGCAGTTTTTTATTTGGTCGCATACGGTGGTAAGTGCCTCGTCCCCAAGTCACCCTTTGAAATTCTTGGTTTCCTCTGGGGCCAATTCTTTTTAAAGGATACAGTAAGCGCTGCTTATCGCTCTGCCAAGAATCGTTATATGCAATTGCACATTTCGAACATAATTTGCCGCGAGACATCGGGTGATCTGGATCGCCTAGAATTCTATGTTTCCCACTATCACGTTGTTCTACTAAAATTCCACAGGCGTCGTAGCAGTCCCTAGGGCAATTTGTTTTGACTAAAGTCGACATTGCTAACACCTATTTCGTTCTGATTTGCTTTTTTTACCCCGAGCATTTATTCACCGAAGGGGCCGAGGGCCTTATATTCGGTAACCGTATATACAATCACCCACGCTTATACTTGAGAGGAGCCACTAAAGTGGCCCCATCTCGCACCCATTCAAAATCTGAAATTGACACCCAGGCGAAACGCAGAGAATTGGCCTTTATTTTTCACCGAATAGGTCTTTGCGTCGCCATTGACGTGTGTACCATTGACAACATTAGTCTTTGTCCCAAGGTCGACGAAAAGATATTCTGCTTTGACACTCCATCTAGACGCCACAGAGTACTCTGCACCGGCTCCAACTACTCCGCCAAAACGCGTGTCTCGAGCAGAACTTGACCAAGAAGTGTCCCATGCATCATTTGGTGTATAGTCTACCTCAAAGCGAGTCTTGCTCTCTATACGTCCCATAGCCACGCCGCCTGTAACGAACAGGAGAAGATTTTGGCGGGGTGCATAGCCAATTCGCCCTCGCAGAGTGCTAAACCAATCAACTTTACTATCATGATGGTAATAATCCTCAGCGTAGCCCCAATTCGCATAAATAGATTCGCTATCTTCCAGCTGACTATCATTGAAATCAGCCTCTATCCCAACCACGATTTCTCCGTATTGCCTGTTAGCTCCAACCTGAATTCCACCAATGAATGAATGCTCTTCATCCTTGCTTTTCGCGCCGCCTGCTCCTCGAGCATCGATGTTGCCAGCATTATGACCATAGCCTGCATTGATGCCAGCATAAAATCCGTGCCATAGATAAGCTGTTTGATTTTTCGCAGAAAGCCTCGGAATTATTTACATACGCCTCGGAATTGTTTACATATGGTTCGCCTGCTGAAACGCAGTTTACCCACATAAGTACGAGGAGCAGAATTAGATTGGATTGCAGTTTCTTCATTATTCAAGATTTTCCTTGTCGCCGGATTAAAAAAAGTAAATTTATCGCTATCAATCAGGACCAGTATATTGCCTCATAGCGCTATGCATAGTCACTCGCACTCTTATACTTGAGAGGCGGACCTAGTCGTATCTAAGCTCTTCCAACCAAGAAGGGTCTTCTGCAATGTCTTTACATGTAGCTTGAACTGCGTTGCGCATAGCGCCTACTGACATGTCGACCTCTTTGCCTTTATCTAATAAGCACGCGTTGTAGATTCTTTCATATTTCTTTCGAGCATTTCGTCTCTTCCGCTAACTTTCTTTTTGTTTGTTCGGCTTTCCACTCGGCTTCTGTCCCAAAACAGTTCGTCCTCTAGCCAGAATACCTGACATTTGTAGCTCCGTCACTACATATGTACGTGACACCTTTCCCGTGACGGCTGCTATTTTTGTATTCGCCCACATGTTTATCGCCGCTAGGCCAAGTGTAAGTACCCTTCCCGGTTCGCCAGCCGTTTGACAAAATCTCCCTTCATACTCTACTGCCACCGTCTCCACTCCAATGACTCCAATTCCATTCAGACAATTCCCAGCGATACATTTTGCTTGAATCTGCGAAGAGACTAATAAGGCTATTAATAGGAATAGTGTTTTCATAAAGGCAGTACTTGGTAATAATTTCTTGTTACAGATTACCGAAATAAGGTAAGTTTGTCTTTACTGTAAAGAACGATAGGGCAGAGGAAACGATGGACGAACCAAAAGATACAGAAAATAAATTTTTAAGTCTCCTCAAGTCAAACCAAGCAATCATCCCGTTAGCGGTATTTTTCCTATTACTGTTTATTTTTTACTTTACCTCTTCACCCTTCGAGCGGTGCGTTCGGCAGGAACATTCGGACAGTGAATTTACGTCCCGCGGTATATCTCTTTCGAGATTGCATGCGGAAAACACACTGGTGAACGGTACCTGCCTGTTTAAGGAAAAGGTGCACCAATGAAAGCTCTATCGCTCCTTCTGATAATCCTCATATCCCTTTTGTCTTGCTCGAACGAGACTAAAGATATTAATTGGACGGAAATGGGAGTAGATACAAGCGAAGGAAATACTTGGTATCTCGATTTTGAGACCATCAAAAAACAAGAAGGATTTGTCTATTACTGGGTACTGATAGACCATGCTGAGCGATTCAAGGCGGGACACTCGTCTACTAGGTTTTACGCACAGGGTGATTGCGAGGAGTCTCGATTTAAGTATTTGAATTACCTCGCTCACTTGAAGCCCATGGGCAAAGGCAATCCAGATATACTCGGAGTTACGCCACAAGAAGAGTGGACCTACCCAACTCCTGATACGATAGCCGAAGCCAATCTTAAGGCCGTGTGTAGTCACGGAGTCAATTAAATGAAAAAACTCTTCCTCCTTCCGATACTTCTTCTATCTCTTATCTCTACTTCTTGTTGGAGTGTGGATTGGGATAATTTGAAGTACCGAGATGGTCTTTATTATCGGAATTTCACTGATACTCCATTCACAGGAGAAGTAAGTGGGCGTCATCAGGGGAAAATGAAGAACGGAAAGAAAGAAAGTGAATGGATTTATCATTACCTGAATGGACGGTTACAGGCGAAAGGAAGTTATAAGAACGGAAAAAGTGAAGGTAAGCGGGTTACGTATTACGACAATGACCAGTTACACCAGAAAAGGTAGTTACAAGAACGGAAAGGAAGACGGCGAAGTGGGTTTGAGTATGCCGAGGATGGTCGGTTAAGGGGCAGAAAGGGAGTTTCAATGATGGAAACGGAGAAGGTGAGTGGGTTTCGTATGACAGCAATGGAGGCACACTCATCGGCGAAGGGTATCTACAAGAACGGAAAGGAAGAAGGCGAATGGGTTGAGTATTGGAGTAATGGACAGTTGAGGGATAAAGGAAGTTTTAAGTACGGGAAGAAACACGGCGAGTGGGTTAGTTATCATCGCGATGGAAAACCCGTGAAGGAATGGAAAGGAACATTTAAAAACGGAAAGAAGATAGGCGATTAAAAGAAATACCCCCTAAAAAAACCCTCAATCTAGGGTAAAAACAACTAAAAATCTGCATTCGAATTTATGGTATATAACTAATTGATTTAATTAATATTTATTTCACCATTTTAGAATGTTTTACTGTACGCATTTTAAACGCCTACTGTTCCCTAGTAAACATAATGTAAATTATGCTAGTTACCACCTTTGCGCCTAAGGCTTAGTAATTTCATCTATTACGCTCGGCATGTAAATAGAGATTAACAGCGTCATCACAGAACGTTCTAATAGCTAAACCTAACAGACTAATGCGGACCACTTGATTTCCCGAAGGGGGCGGGGGCCCGATGTTCGGTAACGGTATATATAATCACCCACTCTTATACTTAGAGGAGCCACTGAAGTGACTCCGTCTGTTAATAGACTTAGAACATACTAGAACTGAAAACACTACATCTCATAATTGGTCCAAAATATTAATCAAGGATCGATTCGACGAGCGAGAAGGATCCACCTAATACTTCACCCTATGTGCACGCATTATTATATAATATCAAACGTATTGTATTTCCTACATGTGCGATTTGCCTATCTATCGTGACAGGGCTGTGATTTTTTTGCGTCTGAGGCAAAATCCGGCGAGTAATTTTTTGGAGATGACGACAAATGCCTATTTATGAATATCAATGTCAATCATGTGGACACAAACAGGAGATTATGCATCGTATTAGTGAGACGCCGTCGCTAGAGTGTGCCGCGTGTGGGGCGAACGAATTGAAAAAATTAATTTCTGCAGTAGGATTTCAGCTAAAAGGCACCGGTTGGTACGAGACAGATTTTAAAAATAAGGGCGGAGCAAAAAGTGAGCGTACTTCGGGAGAGTCAAATTCTGATAAAAGCAGCGTCTGACAAAAAAGATTCTAATACTGAGAAAAAAAGTGCGGCTAGTGAATCTAAGTCGGCGAGTAAGAAGTCGGATGCAGCTAAATCAGATAACTAAATCAGGCGTCTCGTTGCGGGCTATGGGCGGAATACGTATCATGCTCGACCTACACAAACTGTCTGTTCCATTGTTAGGGAAGTCATGAGAACTCATAATTGCGGCGTTATAAACGAAGATTTGGTTGATAATGAAGTCACGCTTTGCGGCTGGGTGCACAGGCGCCGCGACCATGGGGGTGTGATTTTTATCGATTTAAGGGACGTAAAAGGAATTGCGCAGGTAGTAATAGACCCTGATACGCCCAGTAGCTTCTCTTTAGCTGAAACCGTCAGAAGTGAATACGTTCTGAGAATTACGGGGAAGGTGCGATTGCGTCCGAAGGGAACCATAAATGAAGATATGGTTACTGGTCGCGTGGAGGTTTTGGTTAAGGATTTGACCATGTCTTGAATGAAGCTAAGACTCCGCCGTTTCAGTTAGACGATCAGCATATTCATGATGACACTAGACTAAAGTATCGATATATAGATTTGCGCACTGAAAGGATGCAAAACAATCTGAAAATGCGTGCGAAGACGGTCAGCGAGCTTCGACGGTTTTTGGAGAATGATGAGTTTCTAGAAATCGAAACTCCGATGTTAACTAAAGCTACTCCCGAAGGAGCTCGCGATTATTTGGTTCCCAGCAGGACTTATCCGGGTCACTTTTTTGCGTTACCTCAATCGCCGCAACTTTTTAAACAGCTTCTTATGATGTCTGGTATGGACCGCTACTACCAAATTGTAAAATGTTTTAGGGATGAAGATCTTCGAGCGGATAGACAACCTGAATTTACACAATTAGACATAGAGATGTCGTTCGTTGATGAGTTTCAAATAATCGAACAAATGGAAGAAATGATTCGCTCTGTGTTCAAGAGCATTTTAGAAGTGGATTTGCCGAACCCATTCCCTCGGATGTCCTATGAGGAAGCTATGACGGAATTTGGTTCAGATCGTCCAGATCTCAGAAATCCGTTAAGGCTAGTTGAGTTAGGGGACCTGATGGTGCAGAGTGAATTCAAGGTTTTTTCAGGCCCCGCAGCTAGCAAAAATGGAAGAGTTGTGGGCCTATGTGTCCCGAGTGGCGCCTCAATTAGTCGAAAGCAAATTGATGACTATACAGATTTTGTGGCGCGTTACGGAGCAAAAGGTTTAGCTTACATAAAAGTGAATTGTTTAAGCGACGGTGTAGATGGCTTGCAATCTCCTATATTAAAATTTCTTGATGTAACAATCATTGAAGGAATTTTGTCTCGGACTAACTGTAAAGATGGAGATCTAATATTTTTTGGTGCTGATAGCGCCAGCGTGGTTAATGCTTCGTTAGGCGCGTTGCGAGATTTAGTAGGACAGGATTTGGGACTTTTAGAGGGAGATTGGCGACCGGTCTGGGTGATAGATTTCCCTATGTTTGATTGGGATGAAAGGGAAAAACGTTGGACAGCGTTACATCACCCGTTCACCGCGGCACAGCAAGACATAGAGGCAGTAGCCGATGATCCAGGTGGGGCGATTTCCAAAGCCTATGACATGGTGTTAAATGGTACAGAGATAGGTGGTGGCTCGATACGAGTGAACGATTCGGTGGAACAAAAGAGAATATTTGAGCTATTGGGTATTGGCGAAGAGGAAGCGAATAGTAAATTTAGTTTTTTGTTAGATGCGCTCGAACATGGTTGCCCGCCCCATGGTGGAATAGCGTTTGGTGTTGATCGACTACTTATGCTCATGCTGCGGGAGCAATCTATTAGAGATGTTATAGCTTTTCCTAAGACACAGACTGCTAGTTGTCCCCTGACGACAGCACCTAGTGAGGCTGCTGAGAGCCAATTACGAGACCTATCAATAAGGGTTAGACAAGCTAAAAACACTTCGGTATAACTTTCGTTATACTCAAAAGTCTCGTGTTCTAGGGTTCCTGCGACGGTATGATATGTTAGGAACAAGGATTTTTTAGTAACGTACTGGAGGTGTTAGTAATGGAAGTAAAAGATATTACTATTGCCGGCGCTCTGGGGAACGTGCCTCCGGTTGTGCATGAGGTTTTAAATCCAGACGAGAAAAAGAATCTTAAAGCTGAGATTAAGTCGCTGCTTTTAGAGAAAGACGCAGTTTTAGTCGCGCATTATTACACTGATAGCGAAATCCAAATATTAGCCGACGAGACTGGTGGCTATGTCTCTGATTCACTCGATATGGCTCGATTTGGTCGGGAGCATGAGGCATCAACGTTAGTAGTTGCAGGAGTCCGTTTTATGGGCGAAACAGCGAAAATTTTGAGCCCTGAGAAGCGTATATTAGTTCCAGATTTAGGGGCGAATTGCTCCCTAGATCTGGGTTGCGATATAGATGAATTCGGTCAATTTTGTGATGCCCACTCTGAACGAACGATAGTGGTCTACGCCAACACGAGCGCGAGTGTCAAAGCACGTGCAGACTGGATGGTTACTTCGGGCAGTGCTTTGGACATTGTTAGATACTTAGACAAAAAAGGGGAGAAAATACTGTGGGCGCCGGATCAACATTTGGGTAAGTATATCCAAAATGAAACCGGTGCGGATATGATTATGTGGCAAGGTGCTTGCGTTGTGCACGACGAGTTTAAGAGTACCGAGTTACGGGAGTTGAAAGAGAGGCACCCTGACGCCCGAATTCTAGTTCATCCCGAATCCCCGGAGCAGGTGATTTTACAAGCAGATTATGTTGGGTCTACTTCTGGATTAATAAATGAGGTGATAAAGTCAGCAGCAAAGAAGTTTATAGTGGCGACCGATAAAGGTATTTTCCATAAAATGATGGAAGCAGCCCCAGAAAAAGAATTATTAGCGGCTCCGACTGCTGGGAAAGGAGCGACTTGCACAAGTTGTGCTGAGTGTCCTTGGATGGCAATGAATGGTTTGAAAAAAATAAGAGATGTATTAGCAAATACTCGAAATGAAATTGATGTGCCGTTAGATATTGCCGCTAAGGCGAGGACGCCTATAAATCGTCTGTTAAAATTTGCAGATGACCGCGATAAAGTGGTGTTCGGCAACAATGACGCCTAATCTAGGCGAGTATAAATTTATTAAAAAGGTATATCTAGAGGTCGTGGACTAAAAGTATGGCAGGTCATAGTAAGTGGGCGAATATACGCCATAAGAAAGGAAAGACGGACGCGAAGCGGGGCAAATTATTTACGCGTTTGATCAGAGAAGTTACCGTAGCTGCTCGTCTGGGAGGAGCAGATGCTGGATCTAATCCTAGGTTGCGGGCTGCCATAGATACGGCACTTTCCGCCAATATGCCCAAAGATACTATTGAAAGGGCGGCTGCCAGGGGCGCTGGAAACTTGGATTCCGACAGTTATGAAGAGCTCCGCTATGAGGGCTACGGGCCTAATGGGGTAGCGATAGTGGTCGACTGTATGACGGATAATCGCAATCGTACTGTTGCAGATGTAAGGCACGCCTTTACTAAGCATGGAGGTAATCTCGGTACGGATGGCTCTGTCTCATATCTTTTTAAGAAAGTCGGATTAATAAGTATAGAAGGAAATGCTGAGGAAGAGGCCTTAATGGAGGTCGCGATTGATGCAGGCGCAGAGGATGTGTTACAGAATGAAGATGGATCTTATGAGATCACCACAGCCTGGGAAGAAATTTCATCTGTGAACGATGTTTTGGTTTCAGCGGGATATACTTTAGCTACCTCTGAAGTTACGATGCAAGCTGAGACTACAGTATCCCTAGCACAGGAAGCGGCGGAGTCAATGTTAAAATTTTTAGATGCCCTAGAGGAAATTGATGACGTACAAAAAGTTTATTCTAACGCCGAAATCTCGGCAGATGTTTTGATGTCATTGAATGAATATTAGGGCCCCGTACTAAATTGGCCATCATATTAGGTATTGATCCAGGATCTCGTGTTACAGGATATGGTTTAGTAGATTTTGGTCGATCTGGGGTGAGACATTTAGAGAATGGTTGCTTAGCCTTAGGCAATGGAGCCATAGAAGGGAGACTAGCAACTTTATTTGATGAACTTTCGAGTCTGATAAATCGCTATGGCCCTACCACAATGGCTGTGGAAAAGGTTTTTGTAGGGAAAAATGCGCAATCTGCACTGAAGCTTGGTCAAGCGCGTGGTGTCGCGCTCGCGTTGGCTGGTATCAATAGCATGACTGTTTTTGAACATAGCGCGACTCAAATAAAAAAAGCGATAGTGGGGCGAGGCCATGCGGACAAGCAGCAGATACAGCATATGGTGAAGATGCTGTTAGGACTTACTGAGGCCCCTCGAACTGACGCGGCAGACGCGTTAGCCGTAGCTATTTGCCATGCCCACATCTCGAGTTATGAGTTAACGATGACAGCGCTCGGTGAAAAATCGTGATCGGTCGTATTACTGGAGTTTTAATAGAGCAAGATGGCTCTTTTTTAGTTATTGATTGTGGTGGAGTTGGTTATGAGTTGGAAGCATCGAAAACTACTATCGAAAGTTTGCCAGCTCTAGGCAGGAAGGTTTCAGTTTTCACTCATTTGACGATTAGAGACGATGCTCATTTGCTTTATGCATTTTCAAGTTTGCAGGAGCGAAGTTTGTTTAGAAGCCTCTTAAAGGTTAATGGTGTCGGGACAAAAATGGCGTTAGTGATATTGTCGGGTATGGATGTTATTAGTTTTGTTCGTTGCGTGCAGACCGAAGATAGCGGAACGCTGAGCGCCCTGCCGGGGCTTGGCAAAAAAACTGCTGAGCGCCTTATAGTTGAGATGAGAGATAAAGTTTTAAACTTTGTCGGAGAGACTACTCCAGATCGTGAGCACCCACCGGCTAGGAGTTCAAGTAGCAGTATTGATGATGCTATAAGTGGGTTAATCGCGTTAGGTTATAAACCACAAAATGCTACTAAGTACGTCGGGCAGATAGACACGAAAGGATTAACTAGTGAAGGTATAATCAGAGAAGTTCTAAGAGCGTTGGCCAGTAGGTAAGCTATAGATGACACGAGTACGGTATGAGTTATGACAGATGATGATCGACTGGTAGAGCCGATTGAGCTCCCAGAAGATAAGTCAGAGGACTTATCGATAAGGCCGAGGTTGTTGCGTGATTATGTAGGCCAGAAAAGCGTGCATGAGCAGTTGGAGGTTTTTATCGCTGCGGCTAAAAATCGTAGGGAGGCTTTAGATCATGTATTGATTTCGGGCCCCCCTGGCTTGGGTAAGACAACATTGGCCAATATCATTGCTAACGAAATGGGCGTACAGATGCGACAAACTTCAGGTCCAATTCTGGAAAAAGCGGGTGACCTAGCTGCGTTGCTAACTAACCTCGAGCCTCATGACGTGTTATTTATAGATGAGATACATCGGTTAAGTCCCGTAGTTGAGGAAGTACTTTATCCAGCCATGGAGGATTATCAGTTGGATATTATGATCGGAGAGGGACCATCCGCGAAAGCAATAAAGCTTGATCTTCCCAGATTTACACTTATTGGTGCTACTACTAGAGCAGGCCTGCTGACGTCTCCCTTTCGGGACCGTTTTGGTATTGCGCAGCGCCTAGATTTTTACACGGTATCTGAGTTATCTGAAATAGTAAAAAGGTCGGCAAAAATTTTGGATGTGATGATAGACACAAAGGGTACCGAAGAACTGGCTAGACGCTCGCGAGGTACTCCTAGAATCGCGAATAGACTTTTGCGAAGAGCACGGGACTATGCAGAAATAAAAAGCGACGGTGCGCTAGATAAAACCGTGACTGGCAAAGCCCTTGATATGTTAGAGGTCGACGCCAGAGGTTTGGATACAATGGATAGGAAATTGTTGATAACACTTATGAAAAATTTTGATGGTGGTCCGGTTGGGATTGATAGTCTTTCGGCAGCAATAAGCGAAGAACGGGGTACTATAGAAGATGTGATCGAGCCTTATTTAATCCAGCAAGGCTTTTTAGCCAGATCCCCGCGAGGCCGTGTGGTAACGGCTTTGGCTTGGCAGCACTTTGGCTTAGAAAATCCTTTGCCAAGTAGTGCTGATTAAGCCCTCAAGATGCGAAGTTTATTACAGTTGTAACAATGAAGTATTCTAATCAATCTAGTTATCGTGTTTATTACGAGGATACCGACGCAGCCGGAGTCGTTTATCACGCAAATTATTTGAAATTCATGGAGAGAGGGCGCACCGATTGGTTGAGAGCTTTAAAAATCGAACAAAGTGATCTGCAAAATCAGTATGGAATTGTTTTTGTGATGGTAGCATCTGAAATATCTTTTCGGAAGCCAGCGAAGTTCGATGACCAAGTAACTGTTAAAACTAATTTACTTGATTTAAGGGGTGCGAGTGTGCGGTTTGAGCAAGAAGTTTCAGTATCTAATGTATCAGTTTGTAGTGCAGTAAATGTTGTAGGGTGTGTTGATATGATAACGTTTGTACCAAAGCGAATACCCCATTCAGTGAGGAGGGTTTTTCAAGGTGGAGAGTGACTTATCTATAGGTAGCTTGATACTGGGTGCGAGCTTTTTAGTAAAGCTTGTTATGGTTTTACTTTTTGCTGCATCCGTTATTTCCTGGGGCGTAATTTTTTCTAAACGAAGCTACTTAAAAAAAGCTCGGGAACAGATTGCCGTTTTTGAGAATGAGTTTTGGTCGTGTAAGGATCTTACGGTTTTATATGAGAGAGTGACCGCGAATGATCTACCTAAGACTGCCGGTCTTGCTTTGATTTTTGAGGCAGGGTTTGGCGAATTTGTGCGCTTGCGTAAACAAGGCGGGATAGAAGCAATTGAAATACTAGATGGGTGTGAACGCTCGATGAAAATTAGTTTGAGTAAAGAGCTTGAAACGCTTGAGTCTGACTTACCTACGCTCGCTACAATTGGTTCAGTAAGTCCTTATGTAGGTCTGTTGGGAACTGTTTGGGGCATCATGAACTCGTTCCAAGCTTTGGGAAATGTGCATCAGGCGACCTTAGCCATGGTTGCACCCGGAATCTCAGAAGCACTTGTAGCGACCGCGATGGGGCTATTCGCAGCCATACCAGCAGTTGTAGCTTTTAATAGATATTCTACCGCTATAGATCAAATCTACGGCCGTTCAGAACTTTTCATCGAAGAATTTCTTGCCATTATTCGGCGGCAAGCGAAAGAATAGAGCTAGCTTAATGAGAACGTACCGCGGCCGTCAACGTAAAATAATTTCTGAAATAAATGTGGTGCCATATATCGATGTGATGCTTGTCTTGTTGATTATATTTATGATTACGGCTCCGTTAATAACTCAGGGCGTTAAGATTAGTCTGCCGCTAGCTCCGTCGGAAATAATCTCTCCTGGACAGCATGAACCTATAGTGGTTTCATTAGATTTTGAGGGTAACATTTTTATAGATATCGGAGAGAATCCTGAGCAACCTATCACTGATAAAGTACTAATCAATCGCATTGCCGCGGTGATGAAATATCGTCCTGATACCGATATTCTTGTCGCGGGCGATAGTCGCAGTGATTATGGTCAAGTAGTAAGGGTAATGACTCTGATTCAGCGCGCGGGCGTAAAAGATGTGGGTTTAATAACTGAACCTTATTCTGTGCCTAAATAAAATGATGATACCCCGAAAAGTTAAAAAAATTTTTCTGAAGCCTACGCCCCTTTTACTATCAACGATAGTTCATTCTGGTGCGGTATTACTTATCATTGCTATTTCGGCGAGTGAGTCAGATTTGATTACGCCCGTTCCGATTCAGGCGGAATTAGTTAGTGCTGTAGCGATTGATAAAGTCGCTTTGGAACGAGAGATGGATGGGATCCGTTCTGCAGAAGCTAAAAAACAGAAAGTGCTGCAACAAAAGCTCGATTTAGCAATGCAAAAGAGAAACAAGGCGATAAAGAAGAGAAAAGACGAAGAGAAACGTTTGCAAGAAATCAAAAAGCGCAAGAAAGAGTTAGAACTTGCCACGAAGAAGGCTGCCTCCGACAAGGCCAAAGCTGATAAGGAAGCAGCAATAGCGGAACAAAATGCTGAAAGAGAGAAGAGGCTGGCAATTCAGGCAGAGCGCGCTAGAAAGGAGGCTGAGAGGAAAAAGAGTGAAGTTGAAGCTGGGAGGAAGGTAGCCGAGGCAGAAGCACAGAGGGCGGCAGACGAAAGTGAACTTGATGGTATAAAAAGAGCGATCAAAATCCGTGTTATGCGGTCTTTCAACATTTTGCCAAATTTTGAGCGGTTGTCTTGCACCCTCGCTATTCGTCTGTTGCCAGATGGAAACGTCGCTAGCGTGGCTGTTACTCAATCTAGTGGCAATGAAATATTTGACCGCCACGCAAAAAATGCTGTGCAGAAGGCTTCGCCACTACCAGTACCCGAGTCAAGGCGCCTTTTCCGAAAAATGAGGAGTATATCTTTTGTCTTCGACCCGATGCTATAACAGTCGCTTTAGCTGGACAGTTGCGTTAATGGTATCTGTGTGCGGTTTGTTTTCTTTTGAGACGATTGCCGAAGACTTAGTGATAAAAATTGAAAAAGGAGTCTCTACTGCATTGCCTATTGCTATAGTGCCATTCGAGAATAATACGGGTGAGTCTTTAATTGATGTTGCTGCTATTGTTCGAAATAACTTAGAGAGATCTGGTTTATTTAGGTCACTCCCCGTTTACGATATGCCCGCCTTACCCACTGCCTTGGAAGACGTTCGAACGAAAAATTGGACGAGTCTAGGGATAGAAAATCTAGTTATTGGTAAACTAGAAAAGAAGAACTCGGGAACAGTTGATATCCATTTTAGATTGATTGATGTATACAGTGGCAAACAATTACTCGGCTACAGAATACCTGTACAGAGTGATGATTTGCGCTTTGGCAGTCACAAAGTGAGCGATTTTATATATGAAAAGCTTCTTGATAAGCCTGGTGCGTACACTAGCTTACTGGCATATATCACTGTCGATCGAGATTCGGACACAGAAAAGATTTATAGATTACAAGTTTCTGATTCTGATGGTCATAATGCGCGTACTATCTTGCAGTCCACCGAACCTATTTTGTCGCCTGCTTGGTCACCAGACGGCAAACGCTTAGCTTATGTCTCGTTCGAGGGACGTAATTCGGCTGTTTACCTACAGGACTTAGCCACTGGGCGGCGACAAAGGATAATTCATGGGAAAGGGATTAACAGTTCTCCTACATTTTCCAGAGATGGTAAAAAGCTGGCTGTTACTTTATCCCGTGATGGGAACCCAGAAATTTACTTGTATGATCTCAAGGTAAAAAGCTTAATGCGTGTTACGCGGCATGGTGCAATCGACACTGAGCCTGCGTGGGCACCAGATGGCAGAGGATTAGTTTTCACTTCGGATAGGGGAGATGGTCCACAAATTTATTATTTTAATTTAGCTGATAACTCGATAAAGCGAATTACCTACAATATGGGTCGATATAATACTAGAGCTCGTTATTCACCCGATGGTAGAAAGCTGGTTTTGGTGAATGGAATTCAAGGGATCTATCGTATAGTTTTGCTAGATCTTCGGACAAAAATTTATGAGGCAGTTACGATCGGTGAGCTAGATGAATCGCCCAGCTTCTCGCCTAACGGGGCTATGATTATCTATGCGACCGTAACTGAAGATGGAAGCCAACTAGCTGCAGTTTCTGCTGACGGCTTCACTAAGCAAAAGTTGGTGGCTCAGCGGGGGGAAGTTAGGGAACCTGTATGGGGACCATTAATTCGCTAGGAAGTAGGTTATTATTTGGACATAAATAGTAGAAGGAGTATTTAATGAGACAACTTGGACGGATCGCTACAATATTTATTATCTTCTTGTCTGGCACCTCCTGCGGTATGTTTTCGGAGGAGGGATCAGAAGGAACAGTCGAAAAAAGTTTATCACCAGTGAATGTCTCCGAAGCTTCAGTAGAAACAATGGGGTTAGCTAGCGCAAGAGAAGTATCACCGGAAGCTTTAGATGGAAGATTGTTGGATAACTACAACGGTGAGACGGCGTCTTTGCTAGACATTCGAGTTTTTCAGTTTGCTTACGATAGTTCTGAAATTTTAGAAAAACATGTCGCCGCTATCGAGGGACATGCTAGATATCTGATAAAAAACTCGAATACTAGAGTTATCCTAGAAGGACATACTGATGAAAGAGGCTCTCGAGAGTACAATTTGGCATTAGGGGAAAGACGCGCCCAGTCATTGCAAAGACGGTTGAGCTTGCTAGGTGTACCTGAGTCACAGATGTCAGTTATAACATACGGAGAGGAACGCCCATTAGAGTTAATGCATAACGAAGCGGCTTATGCGGTTAATAGGCGAGTTGAACTTGTCTATCGATAGAGTTTTCTGTTGTAGCGCTCCCTGGGTGTTGGCAAAAAAATCATACCTCCAGTTACTTATTTTATGTGTGCTGATCAATCCAGGAAAAGTTGTAGCAGAGGACATTAATGATACGTTAGACACAAGACTGAATAAGATCGAGGCAATATTAGCTAGTAAAGCTCTAATAGATCTGTCTTTGCAAGTGGATAGGTTAGAGCAAGAAGTTAGAATTCTGCGTGGAGCAATCGAAAATCAAAATTTTGCTACCGAAACTTTTGTGGCGGAATTTAAAAAAAGCATCGAAATAGCGTCGCGTCGAATTGACGCGATAGAACCTGATCAGGAAATTAAAGTTGCGCAGGTTGAGATACCTGAGTCAGGAGCCGAAGAGTCGGCTGCGATTAGCGAAGAATCCACCATTGAAAATAGATGGCTTGATTCCCCTAAAGATCAAGAAATAATTGTAGCGCCTGAACTAATATTGGATCCTAATACGATGTTTGACGACGCTGTAGGCTTACTAAAGTCGGGTGACTACATTGCTGCGACTAAATCGTTTAGTACATTCTACACCTTATACCCCGATCATGATTTTGCCGATGATGCCCTGTATAGGGCGGCTGAAGCGCTCTACCTCAGAAGGGACTTTACAGAAGCTATAATAGCCTATGATAGGATGATAAATATTTTCCCAGCAAGTGTGCATCGAGCGGCGGCCATGTTGAAACTAGCTTATTCGCATCACGAGCTGGGGGACGACAAAGCGGCACTTCGGGTGGTTAAAGAGCTTAAGTCACTCTATCCAGCCTCACTTTCGGCACAATTGGCGGATGATAGAATGAGTCGGATTGGTAGTTCCGACTAGGCAGTTAGGGGAGGTCGAAGGTGATGGCTTATATTTAGCGTTTAGTAATTTAGTTGGTTTACGGCTCTTAATCTCTCGGTCGTTCCAATATCGTGCCAAACTCCTTGGTATATTTCCCCTGTAATTTGCATTTTATTCACTTTTTGCCGAAGAATTTGACCTAGCGGTACCTTGCCATCTGGAATTTCCGAAAAGAAAGCGGGACTATAAACTCCGATACCACAATAAGTATACGGCGAAGGCTTTTCGTTGGTTAAAAGATTTTCTCTCAGGTTGAAATCACCGCTATGGCCTTCTGGGTTAGGCACCAAAACTAAATGGGCCTCCTCGACTTTTTGAGGCAGCTGGCCGAAGGTGAAATCTGTTAGTATATCTGCATTTATTACCAGAAAGGGTTGGTTTCCTAGCAGAGGCAACGCCTGTTTTATCCCTCCAGCAGTTTCCAGTTCTTTGCCATATTCTTTTGAATATGAGATTTTTAGGCCATACTGCGCGCCATCTTTTAATTTCTGTTCGATCAATTCTCCTAAATGGCATAAATTGACTATTATCTCTCGATAGCCGGCTAATTTTAATGCGCGAAGATGTTTCTCTATAAGGCACTCACCGTTCACACAGATCAATGCTTTGGGTGTGTGGTTGGTTATAGGCTTTAGCCTAGTGCCCTTTCCTGCAGCTAAAATTATTGCCTTCAATGCATTTATTCTTAATTTTATTTTGTTTGAGAATACTATAAGTCGCGTTTGGAGTGTATTAAGAATATTAAGTGTCGACTTTATCTGGCATTATTAAGACATGATTTTAATGTTTCATTTCTCATGCTGATTATCCTGACTTTTATTTTGGGCGGCCTATTAATTTTGGTGTATGGCGCGGATCGCTTTGTGATCGGGGCATTAGGTACCGCAAAGTATCTTGGTATTTCGCCCTTATTGTGTGGGATTCTTATAGTAGGGTTAGCGACGTCGCTCCCCGAAGCGCTAGTATCTGCTTCTGCAGCCTTAGAGGGTAGCCCTTTACTAGGAGTCGCTAACGCTTTAGGTTCAAATATCGCGAATATTGGTCTAGTCTTGGGTGTAACGCTCTTAGTTTCGACTAATCGTTTAGCTTGCCCTCCTATGGGTCGAGATATTGCCCTAATGCTAGCTTCGATGTTGGCCGTATGTTTTGTCCTGAGAGATTTAAATTTGAGTTTAGTGGACGGTGTCTTTTTATTAATTTCTTTAGTCGCAGTTTTGCTTTTTATGATTTATCGTGAACTAGTTAACGCCGATGATAGCTTAGTGGTCAGTAAAGAATGTTATCGCAATCCAGCTATATTTTTGCCACTAGTCAACTTATTCCTAGGTTTCGTTGCTCTCATCGGAGGGTCAAAACTTTTGGTTTTAGGAGCGATAGATCTGGCGAGATTGTGGGAGATAAGTGAGGCAGTTATAGGGCTTACTATCGTGGCTATTGGAACCAGTCTTCCAGAACTAGCTGCGTCGTTAATGAGCGTGATAAAAGGCAAAAGTGATATGGCGATAGGAAATATTATTGGGTCGAATATTTTCAACAGCTTGGGTGTTTTAGCTATGCCCGCATTGCTCTCACCCAGTTTTTTGATGCCACCAGAGATACTATTTCGTGATGTGATCGGTATGGTACTGATTAGTGTGATATTGATTGTTATTTTGTTGACCCGAAGTACTAACGGTTTTCTGACGCGTTCTAATGGTTTCGTCCTGACTTTTATTTTTGTGGGCTATCAATTGTTATTATTCACAGGTATGTAGTCACTAGGATTGTATAATTACCGGTAGGAGATGATTAACCACTATGATAGAAAAACGCATTACTGACTCCGAAAGCCACAGCAAGGGATCTTATGTTTCTATTGGTCAAAAAGTACTACAAGCTGAAGCCAAGGCGCTAACGGCGACCGCAAAAAATTTAGGTAGAAATTTTCATGATGCGGTTGACTGCATTTTGGAATGTAAGGGAAGGTTGGTAGTCATCGGTGTTGGAAAATCAGGTCATATCGGGAGGAAAATTTCGGCTACTCTGGCAAGTACGGGTACGCCGTCTTTTTTTGTTCATGCCGGAGAAGCGAGTCATGGTGACGTCGGTATGATAGTTGAGCACGATATTGTATTGGCACTGTCAAACTCTGGTGAGACTCAGGAACTAGTTGTTTTAATTCCTGTTTTGAAGAGACTCGGTATCCAGTTAATAGCGTTTACAGGCGATAATTCGTCAACACTAGCAAATAGTGCTGATATCCATGTTTTTACTGGAGCCGACGAGGAGGCTTGTCCTCTAGGTCTCGCGCCGACGTCCAGCACAACTGTTACATTGGCGGTTGGTGACGCACTAGCCGTGACGTTACTCGAATCTCGTGGATTTACTGAGAAGGACTTTGCAATGGTTCATCCTGGCGGTAGCCTGGGCAGACGGTTATTGCTCACCGTAGAAGATGTTATGCACTCAGGGGCTGATATGCCTACGATTTCATTAGATTCATCCATTAGCGAAGGTCTGCGTGAAATTAGTAGATGTGGACTAGGGTTGGTTGTCGTGATAGGTAACTCTGGTGATGTGTTGGGGATCTTTACGGATGGAGATTTGAGGCGAATGATAGAAATTGGTTTAGATATGAGAACCACTAGATTAGATGCAGGGATGACCAGAGAGTGTGAAACTTTAAGCTATAATGCTCTCGCTGCAGAAGCTTTAAAACTTATGCAAGAAGAAAAAATTAACGCCCTTCCAATTATCGGTAAAAACAAAAAATTGATTGGAGTAATAAATATGCATGACTTACTGAGGGCGAAGGTATTTTAAAATGATGTCTCATTTATATATCGTAACGGTACAAAACACAGCGTCATGAAAATTTGGATCATTTCAGTATTATTGTTCTGTGGGATGATCTATAGCCTTTGGCTTTCTATGGAAATAGACGACGCTGGAATTATCACTTCAAAGCGAGACTTAGAGGATCCAGATTATTATATAGAGAACATGGTCCGTCGCACGATGGGCGAAAGTGGCGAGGTGCGCACGATTTTATATGCGGATTTGGTAGAACATTTTCCGAGCGATGATTCAATGGATCTGCAAAAACCTTATTTACAATTATATAATGCTGTTGGCCAACCTTGGCATGTCAAATCTGAGACGGGATGGGTGAGCTCAGGAAATGAAGTTATTCTGTTACATGGAGAGGTAGAGATTTGGCGTTTAGATTCTGAACAAAAAAGGATAATTCAAGCCCTAACTTCGGAATTACGGGTTCTGCCGGATGACGAGTACGCTGAAAGTAATGAACCCTCCATCATTGTACATCCGTCTGCCGTGACCCATTCCATAGGACTTCGTGCGAACTTTTCTCACAATCATCTAGAGTTAGTTCGTGAAGTTAGGAGTAAGCATAAAAATAAAACGTCTGGATAATATGACGAGTTGGAGATTTTGTCGTGGGTTTTACAAGAGTTTTTTCAATTATTTTAAGTTTGAGTAGCCTCACGATTTTATCATGCCCTCTATTGGGCCTTTCGACTGATTTTGAGCAACCGATTGAAATAGAGGCAGATTTTGCAGAATTAGATGATCAAGCGGGCACTACTGTATATATTGGTAATGTAGTATTGGTGCAGGGTTCAATAGTTATGACTGGTGATAAATTAACCGCAACTTTCACACCCGACAGAGATTTAGAGGAAGCGATCTTAGAGGGTCGACTAGCTACTTTTAGGCAGACTCCTGATAAGGGCGAGGATATTGAAGGTGAGGGAGCAATAATTGAGATGCATGCTTTTGATAATATGTTCTTTTTGACCGGCAAGGCCAAGGTTACGCAAGGTTTAAGATTAACTCAAGGTTATCGTATAAGTTATGATACCGAAAAAAGTATCGCTACGGTTCGAACCTCGCGTTCTTCTAGTAAATTGGCTAACACAAACGATCGACCCAAAGATCGCGTACGCATTGTCATACCGCCTAAAGAGAAAGAGATAGGTAAAAACTAATGAAAGACGAATTAGATAACATCGGTAGGTGTAAGGAGTCTTTTACCTATGAGTAGTCTTGTAGTAAGCAATCTCAGCAAGGCTTTTAGCAGTAGACAAGTAGTAAAAAGTGTCAGTCTGAATGTGGATAGCGGAGAAGTGGTGGGATTGCTCGGACCCAATGGCGCAGGAAAGACGACCAGTTTCTATATGATTGTGGGGCTGATTAAAAGCGACGGCGGGTCTATTAAGCTTGATTTAGAAGATATAACTGGACTACCTATGGACGCGAGAGCCCGCAAGGGCATCGGATACTTGCCACAAGAAGCTTCTATTTTCCGGAAACTTACCGTGGAGGAAAATATTTTGGGAGTTCTAGAGATAGCGGGTGTTGCTAGCGCAGAGCAGAGACTAATAAAGCTTGATTCGTTATTGAACGAATTTCATATTTCTCACATCAGGCATAGCGTAGGTATATCTTTATCCGGCGGTGAAAGAAGACGCGTCGAAATTGCACGAGCTTTAGCCACTGAGCCGAGATTTATATTACTTGATGAACCCTTCGCGGGCGTAGACCCTATTTCTGTCGGTGATATTCAATCCATCGTAGCCCACTTAAAAAACGTAGGCATTGGCGTTCTTATAACCGATCACAATGTGCAAGAGACGCTAAGGATATGTGATCGTGCATATATCGTAAATGAAGGTACCATCATTGCGTCGGGCGATCCTACTGGAATATTGGAAAATGACACAGTCAGGCGCGTATATTTAGGTGATAGTTTTAGTATTTGATGGCCTTATGTTCTTGTCAAATGTTCGGATCACCATTGTGAATGTTTTGAAGCGTCGCGAGCTATGAAGACGCTCCTCCAGTTAAAAACTAGTCAGCAGTTAAAGATGACGCCTCAACTGCAGCAGGCGATCAGGCTTCTTCAGCTTTCAACGGCAGAGCTGAATCTCGAGATACGCGAGGCGCTTGAGTCGAATATGATGCTAGAAATTGACGAGCCAGATGTTGATGTGACTGATCAGGGAATTGATATAGAGATGGAGGACAAAACACCCGAGATAGAAATCAGTCCATCTCACACTCTTGAAGGTAATCAAGCATACGACGAGCACGCGTCTTCTTTCACTCATAGCAGTGACATATCTGATATAGAGGGGGCGCACCTAGGTTCTCTTAAGGCCCATTTGCTTTGGCAATTAAATCTTCTTAATTTAAGCGATATAGATTATGTGGTAGCTGTTTCTATAATAGACGCTATAGATAATATGGGCAGACTAAGTTGCTCGTTGGACGAAATTAAAGAAACCTTGCGCGGTTCTATTGAGCCTATACCAGAGATAGATGAAATTAATTTAGTTTTAAAAATCATTCAAGAATTTGATCCAATAGGTGTTGGCGCACGCAGTCTTTCGGAGTGTCTTCTTTTGCAACTCGCTGAATTACCGAAAGATACTCCACTTTTGAACGAAGCTTGCCTATGCGTAGACCAACATATGAGTTTATTGGGAGCGAGAAATTATCAAGATATTTTGGATAATTTAAGCATCAGGAAAGACGAATTAATACATATTCTGAGGTTAATTAAAGATCTAAATCCTAGACCAGGAGAACAGTATGGTAGCGTTTCTAAAGATTATATCGTTCCAGACGTTTTTGTATTTTGGGAAAAAGGAGGCTGGAATATCGAGTTGAATAATGAGGCGGTGCCCAAGATTAGAGTCAATTTATCATACTCAAATCTTGCTAGAAAGATTGAAAAAAAAGAAGATCAGTTGACCATTAAAACTCATTTACATGAGGCACGCTGGCTAATTAAAAGTATAGAAAGCCGAAACGATACTCTGTCTAGAGTCGCCCGTGCTATTGTTGAACATCAAAGCGCATTTTTAGCATTTGGCGAAGAAGCGATGAAGCCTCTAGTCTTAAATGAAATTGCTAGCTCTTTGGACATGCACGAATCCACTATTTCACGAATTACTACCCAAAAATATATGCACACGCCGAGAGGAGTTTTTGAACTGAAGTATTTTTTTTCTAGTCACGTTAGTGGATCTTCTGGTGCTACTATTTCATCTACCGCAATACGCGCAATAATTAAGAAATTAATTGCATCGGAGAACAAAGAGAAGCCTCTCAGTGATAGTAAATTATCTACTATTTTGTCAGATCAGGGTATTAAGGTCGCTAGACGAACAGTGGCTAAGTACCGAGAATCATTATTAATTCCAGCCTCGATAGAGAGGAAAGAGCTGAGTTGACTAGCAGATATTATGACAATAGCTTAATCCTATTTTTTTATTTTGAGTAGTGTTAAAGGCTGGTACTAGCGCTACAAGAGAGTACTTCTAGAGAAGTCGTTTAATACGTGTACGCGCAACTTATCTGCGATCCGTAAAACCTGAATTTGAATAGAGTTCGATTGCTAGACAATTCAAGACGCGGTTCTAATAGACTTGTGCTGGGAGAGATTTAACCATTACTATCAAAGAACTTATGTTAGAGGAAAGACGTGTTGTAATTATTTCAGGTTTGTCAGGCGCCGGTAAGACAGCTGCTCTACACGCTTTAGAAGATATAGGGTTCTATTGTATTGATAATCTACCATTAGGAATTTTGCTACATTTTTCGGATTATTTGACTCAGCAGTCTGACGGTGTCCTCAGCAAAGTTGCTGTAGTTATAGATTCTAGGAATAACGTCCCACCTACGATCAAAGATCTCCCAGCCTTCATAAGGATATTGAATGATAAAGGGGTAAAACCAGAATTATTTTTTATCGATGCTACAACTGAAACCTTACTCCGGCGATATAGCGCAACGAGAAGAAAGCACCCCGCGTCTTCAAAGAAGTTACCTATTAGCGAGGCTATAGAGTATGAACGAAGCTTGATGGGCCCTTTGTGTGCGAAAAATGATTTGTATTTAGACACATCGGAATTGAATGTTCATCAGCTGAGAGAGCGGTTTAAAAAAATCGTAACTGGGAGACGAGATAGTGCATTAACCTTGCAGTTCTATTCCTTTGGATATAAGCACGGAATTCCCAAGGATACAGATTTTGTTTTTGATGTTAGAAACCTTCCAAACCCGTATTGGGAAGAAGGCCTGAGAGAACTTACGGGCCTTGATATGGCAGTGAAAATTTTTTTAGATAATGAAGTTATGACTAACAAAATGTTTAAAGATATAGCTGGATTTTTAGTTAATTGGTTGGAAAATTTTGAATTGGATGACCGTAATTATGTGACAGTAGCGATCGGATGTACCGGCGGTAGACATCGATCAGTGTACATGGCCGAAAAACTAGCAGATCACTTTAAGCATAAAATAGTTTTAGTTAGCCATAGAGACTGCCAATAACAGGATACGCGATTATTTTTGGAGTTTGTGACGAGGGTTCGCGAAATTACCTGTGTTTTACTTCATACTAGGATTATTTAAACACTTTCCGGTGATTTATTTGATATGTCTGAGAAAAATAATAAGAATCAAGAGCTTTTAAAGCTTATCCAGAAATATCTAGAGACTAATAACTTTTTAGCGTTAAAGAGTTGTTTGTCGGAGGTGCATCCTTCCGAGATAGCCGATGTACTTGAATCATCGACTGAGGGCGAAAGGCGACAATTGTGGAGCCATATCGACTCAAGTATAGAAGGTGACGTACTCTCTAATTGTAATACGGTTGTGCGAAATAGCCTGCTTCAACATATGGAGCCCTCTAGGGTGGCTAGCGCCACGAATCACCTCGAGCTAGATGATGTGGCAGATATCCTGCAAGATTTACCTCATGAGCTGGCCGATGAAATTTTACTATCAATGGACGATCAGAATCGCTCACGATTGGGCGCGGTGCTTAATTACTCCGCGGATACGGCTGGAGGTTTGATGAACGTTGATGCCGTCACCGTGAGGTCTGATGTGGACGTAGATGTAGTGCTGAGATATATGCGCCAAACTAAGCATATACCGGAAAATTTTGATCAGTTGTTCGTGGTAGATCGCAGTGATATGTTTTTAGGTGCCTTGCCTCTTACCTCACTAGTGTTGGCGAGCTCGGATGCCAAAATCTCAGATATTATGGACATTAATCATCCTGCTATATTTGCTGATACACCAGCGCACGAGGTCGCTATTTTATTTGAGCAGCGAGATTTTGTTTCATCACCCGTTATTGACGAGAGTGGGAGACTGATAGGTCGAATTATGATAGATGATGTAGTTGATGTTATAAGACAAGAAGGGGATCATTCGTTAATGCTTTCGGCGGGTTTAGACGAAGAGCATGATATTTTTGCGCCGGTGCTAGTAAGTACCAGGCAACGCTCATTATGGCTGGCGGTAAACTTGGCTACAGCATTTGCGGCTGCATGGGTCATAGGGTTATTTGAAGGCACGATTGAGCAGTTAGTGGCATTGGCAGTTTTGATGCCGATAGTAGCTAGCATGGGTGGGATCGCGGGAAATCAAACTTTGACTATTGTTTTGAGAGGCTTGGCTCTGGGAAATGTGGGTGATGCAAACGCGAAGACAGTGATACGCAAAGAAGTTGCGGTAGGCTTGGTCAATGGTTGTATATGGTCAATTGTGGTTTCTTGTGTTGCCGGGTTTTGGTTTGGAGATGCCGGTTTAGGTGCAGTTATAGGGTTTGCGATGGTACTGAATTTGCTGACCGCGGGTCTCGCGGGAGCGGCAATTCCTTTATTGCTACAGAAAATCAATATCGATCCAGCACTAGCTGGAGGAGTAGTACTTACCACCGTAACTGATATAGTAGGATTTGTTGCGTTTTTAGGCTTAGCTACGATGTTCCTTGTTTAGCGTTAGGTATAACAAACGCTAGAATTATCGGATTTATGTGTTAATATCTGTATGAATGGCTAAATGTTGTTTTAATGCAACAAAAATTTAGTTTGACATATCCTACTTCTGATTTACGCTTAGCGTCTAGGATAGGGGGAATAGTTTAAAACTTTATAGTCGCGTATGTGACCTCAAGTGTGTTAAGCTTTTACAAAATAAGGGTGCCTACCAAATAGGTAAATTATAAAAGTTCGTGGGAGACATGGATAATGAACAAAATTTCAAGATTGTCAGCAGTACTAGTGCTGGGATTATTAATGAGCGGCTGTGCTAGTAAAAATATTAAACCTGCCGATATTCTCTGCCCAGTATTGGGTGGTACTTTAGGTGCTGGTGTTGTTGCTGGCGGATTAGATGGCGACGATAAAGGCGCTATGATGCTTGGTGCTGCAGTGGGTGCTGGTTTAGGGCACTTCCTATGTAATGCTGGTGACGATTAAATAGAACTTTTAGTTTCTGGAAGGGCGGAGTTTCCGCCCTTCCATTATTAACATTTAAAAATTTTTCTATTCTCCGCTGTCAAGTACCTAACTGAGAGCTTAGACTTCATATCGTCTTGACCGGCTGTATTACCATTTGAATAAAACCCATTGAGGTACAGTCGGTTCTGGCTTGCCATCTAACCTTGTTTCCAAGAGACCATCGCCATCGTGGTCTAAAAAGAAGTAAGGAATCCCGCGTGTAGGAGTAACCTTTATCATATATAGACGGCCGTTCAGCCTGTGCTCCTCGTGTATAGCGTTTTTCTTTTGTACGATAGTTATTTCAGGCTCAAGTTCCTCGTGCATGTAGGCGTCATCTGGGACTATTACAATTGGAGGCGGAGGTGCGTCGATAAATTGTTGCTCTTCAGCTTGTAACACTGTCGCAAATATAGAAACTGACGCAAGTACAGCAAGGTGGTAGTTTAGTTTCATAGGATATCGGTCTCTCTTCGAAATGTTTGCTGGTATCATTAACCTTAAGAATAGCATTGAAAACAGAATAAAACATTGCTTACTGAAAAATTGCTTATTATTTTGGATTTAAATGGAAAATAAACAGCTTTTAATTTTAGTTGACGGATCGTCCTATCTATATCGAGCATTTTATGCTCTACCAGAATTGACTAACTCAAAAGGCCACCCGACTGGAGCGATGCACGGCGTATTGAATATGCTGTCTAAGCTAAAGCAGCAATATCCAGTGGCTAACTTCGCGGTAGTTTTTGACCCTCGTGGTGCGACTATTCGTAACAACTGGTACAAGGACTACAAAGCAAACCGAGCTAAAATGCCCCCGGAATTATCTAGTCAGATCGGCCCTCTACATGAAATGATTCGCGCGTTAGGATACCCAATATTACAGGTTGACGGTATTGAAGCGGATGATGTGATTGGTACAGTGGCTACGAAAGCGGTTGAAGAGGGTTATGACGTTATAATTTCTACCGGCGATAAAGATTTCGCGCAGTTGGTGGAAAAAAATATCTCTCTAATTAATACGATGGATGGTTCTTTCCTTGACGAGGATGGAGTAAAGCATAAGTTTGGTGTTAGGCCAAACCAAATAGTAGATTATTTAACTTTGGTCGGCGATGCGGTAGACAATATCCCCGGAGTACCTAAGGTTGGCCCAAAGACAGCGGTAAAATGGATACAAACTTATGATGGTTTGGATGGGATCGCTCTCAATGCTCACGCAATAAAAGGTAAGGTAGGGGATAACCTTAGAAATTTTTTGGATCAATTGCCCTTGTCCCGAAAATTAGTGACTATCATCCGGGATATTCAGGTGGGTGTGGAGACAAAGGATTTAGTTCACGCGCCTGTTGATACTAATAAGCTATTAAGACTTTATGAAGAGTACGAGTTTAAAACTGCCTTGTCTCAATTAGGTGAACAAGGTCTAGAACCCGCTACTATTGGGGAAGTGCCGATCCAACAGGCGGAACAGATCTCCGAGGTGCTGGATATTGAAATAATTCTCGATACTTCCGCTCTAGATCGTTGGGTCGAAAAGTTGGTAGCTACTGACTATTTTGCCTTTGATACCGAGACTACCTCACTAGACTACATGGATGCTGAGTTAGTTGGAATATCATTTTGCTTTGAAAAAGGTGCCGCTGCTTATTTGCCGCTAGGCCACAACTATCATAACGTGCCGGAACAAATTTGCTTTAAAACCGCTATTTCTAAGCTGAAAAAAGTATTTGAATCTAAAACTATTTTCAAACTTGGCCACAATTTAAAGTACGACCGTAATGTATTGCTAAATTATGGAATTGATGTTCAAGGCATATTGTTTGATTCGATGCTGGAATCATATGTTCTCGATAGCACAGGTTCTAGGCACGGTTTAGATAAATTAGCGTTTAAGTACCTAAATGGTAGGAATACGACTAAATACGAAGACGTGGTGGGGAAAGGCGCTAAACAGATAAATTTCTCACAGGTTTCTTTAGATGTTGCGGCAGATTACGCCGCGGAGGACGCGGAGGTCTCCTATCAGCTCCATACATTTTTTCAAGGGGAGCTAATGAAAGATGATAATTTAACAAACATCTATACGAATATAGAGATCCCGTTAGTGCCGGTCCTATCCAATATGGAACGGGCGGGAGTTAATGTGGACCCTCACATGCTCAAGGAACAGGGCGCGGAACTAGCCGCAAGTCTTAAAAGGTTAGAAGCCGAAGCTCATGAACTTGCGGGTGAATCTTTCAATATTTCTTCTCCGAAACAACTACAGAATATTTTGTTTGAGAAGCTTGGCCTACCTGTAATCTCCAAGACACCTAAAGGTCAGCCCTCGACTGCAGAGTCGGTATTGCAGGAATTGTCCAATGAGTTCACGTTACCGCGTGTGATTCTAGAATTTCGATCTTTGAGTAAATTAAAGTCTACATATACCGATAAACTGCCTTTACGGGTCAATAAGACTACAGGTAGAGTTCATACTAGTTATCATCAAGCGGTGACTGCGACTGGTCGTCTGTCCTCCTCAGAACCTAATTTACAAAATATCCCGATAAAATCACCTGAGGGCAGGCGCATCCGGAAGGCCTTTAAAGCATCCAAAGGGAAAAGTATTGTAGCAGCGGATTATTCACAAATAGAGTTGCGGATCATGGCGCATCTATCGGGTGATAATGGGCTGATAACCGCCTTTAGTAGTGGGTTGGATGTCCATAATGCCACCGCTTCGGAAGTCTTTTCGGTTCCAATAGATAAGGTCTCCAATGAACAAAGAAGGGCGGCAAAGGCTATAAATTTTGGACTAATTTATGGTATGTCTGCGTTTGGACTGGCCCGACAGCTAGAGGTTGATCGAGGTAGCGCGCAAGCCTATATAAATACCTATTTCTCTAGGTATCCAAGCGTTCTTGAATTTATGGATGATACCAAAGAAGAGGCAAAGAAGCGCGGGTTTGTAGAAACGATTTTTGGGCGGAGACTTAATTTACCCGATATCAATGCAAAGCGAGTGCAGCTGCGGCAATATGCGGAGCGAACAGCTATTAATGCGCCCATGCAGGGGACTGCAGCTGATATCATCAAATTGGCTATGATAGATGTTGCTAAATGGATTGAAAATGAAAGTATCGATGCCGTTTTAGTCATGCAAGTTCACGATGAACTAGTACTAGAAGTCGAGTCTTCGATAGCTCCGAGGGTAGGGGAAAAAGTAAGACATATTATGGAATCTATCACGAAGTTGAGTGTTCCTTTAATTGTTGATGTGGGAATAGGGCAAAGTTGGGAGGAAGCGCATTGAGAGTTTCGGAGTATCGAGGTTATTTCTAGTGCATTCACCGTGTTACCATTAGTGCAAACTCATTAAACTTGTCTTTGGAATTGGAGGCGTCCTAAATTGGGGATTGAAAAACGATTATGCTTTTAATACCGGCGATTGACCTGAAAGGTGGTAGGTGCGTACGGCTAGTTCAAGGCGATATGGAGCGGGATACAGTTTATTCTGATGATCCGGTAAAAATGGCTGCTAAGTGGGCTGAGGCTGGAGCGCGGCGTTTGCACTTAGTTGATTTGGACGGTGCGTTTGAAGGCAGTCCGATTAACCACCATGTTATCCACCAGATAGCCGAAGAGCTACCTACAATTGATATTCAAGTAGGTGGGGGTATTAGGGACGAGGATACTATTCAAAGCTACCTCGACGCGGGTGTTCGATACGTGATTCTCGGCACCAAAGCGGTGACAGCGCCTCATTTTGTATCCGATGTTTGCATTGAGTTCCCTGGTCATATAATGGTGGGCTTGGATGTACGAAACGGTAAAGTTGCAATAGACGGTTGGTCGAAACTGTCCAAGCACGATGCTTTAGATATTGCTCAGCGTTTTGAGAGTGATGGGGTGGAGGCCATTATCTACACAGATATTGGCCGGGACGGCATGATGGAAGGCCTCAATGTTGAGGCGACGGCTTCCCTAGCTCGAGAACTCAAAATACCAGTATATGCCTCGGGAGGGGTCACGAATCTTGAGGATATACGTCGCTTAAGCAGTGTTTCGAAAGATGGCGTATCTGGAGCTATCACGGGCAAAGCGCTTTATGAAGGAAAACTAGATTTTTCAGAAGCTCAGGCCTTGGCTGACCAGCTATCAGATTCGAATTCTGTTTAAATGACGCTTGCAACCCGTATTATCCCTTGTTTGGATGTCGATGCTGGTAGGGTGGTCAAGGGTGTACGATTCTTGGATATTAGAGATGCAGGCGATCCTGTTGAAATAGCACAACGGTATGATAAGCAGGGTGCGGACGAGATAACGTTTTTAGATATTACAGCTAGTGCGCACGGTCGGGACACAATTGTTAATGTGGTAGAGGCCGTGGCTGAACAGGTTTTTATTCCGCTGACTGTTGGGGGCGGGATAAGGAGCTTAGATGATATTAGGATTATGTTGCAGGCGGGTGCCGATAAGGTGTCCCTGAATACCGCTGCAATTAATGATCCGGAACTTGTCAAAGCAGCAGCAAAAAAATTTGGATCACAGTGTATTGTTGTTGCAACTGATGCTCGTTTGTGTGGCCGCGACCGATGGGAGATTTTCACACACGGTGGTAGAAATGCTACTGGGATAGACGTAGTTGAATGGGTCAAAAAAATGGAGAGTTTTGGCGCGGGAGAAATTCTTTTGACTAGCATGGATAGAGACGGCACTCGCGATGGCTATGATCTCCAGTTAACTAAAGCGGTATCAGACTCGGTATCGATACCAATTATTGCATCTGGTGGAGTTGGTGAACTACAACATCTAGTTGATGGTGTAAAGGAAGGTCATGCTAGTGCCGTTTTGGCTGCTAGTATATTTCATTTTGGAGAACACACGGTTCTGGAGGCTAAGAGTCTTATGCAGAGTGAAGGAATAGAGGTGCGAATATGAGTTACTTAAATGAAGTTAAATGGGATAAGAACGGACTAGTTCCGGCAGTGTCCCAAGACTGTACTTCAGGTAAGGTACTTACTTTGGCCTGGATGAATAAGGACGCTTTGAAAGCTACTATTGACGAAGGCAGAGTCGTATATTGGTCTCGGAGTCGGAAAAGTTTGTGGAGAAAAGGGGAGCAGTCAGGTTTCATCCAAAAGCTTCGTGAGCTGCGCCTTGACTGCGATGGCGATAGTATTCTACTAATTGTTGAGCAAATAGAATCGATTGCGTGTCATACAGGAAGGGCAACATGTTTTTACAAACTCTATCAGGATAGCTCATGGCTAGTAACAGAACCCGTTATTAAGGATTCGGCTGATATTTATTCATGACATTGTAAAAAGGCTATATATATGGATGATGTTTTAAGAAATCTAAGTGAGGTGATCGAGGCTCGACGAAAGTCTGATCCTAATGAGTCATATGTTTCGGGTTTATTCGCGTCGGGAATAGATGGGATATTAAAAAAAGTCGGCGAGGAAGCCACCGAATTGGTGCTAGCAGCTAAGAATGGAGATAGGAATGAGGTAGTATACGAGGCAGCTGATTTATGGTTTCATTCACTTGTACTGTTAAAGTACCTCGACTTAGAAGTGTCGGATGTGCTGGCTGAGCTTGAACGTAGGTCCGGTACATCTGGTATTGAGGAGAAAGCTAATAGACAGAAATAGCCGTTGTGTTGTTTCTAGCGGAGAATATTATGGGATTTGGAATAAAAGAATTAGTAGTTTTACTAGTCATAGTGGCGTTGGTATTCGGTACTAAAAAAATTAAAGGAGTGGGTTCGGACGTGGGGGGGTGGATCAGAGACTTTAAAAAAGCAATGAGAGAGGAGCCCGCCGAACCCGATCCGCTTAAGGGAGAGGCGCAAACTATCGAAGCTGAGGTCAGCCCTGAAAAAGAAGAAGGCACGCCGAGATAGAAAATGTTTGATATTGGGTTTTGGGAGCTGGGAGTTATTTTTGTCGTAGCTCTGCTAGTGGTTGGGCCTGAGAAAATGCCTGCCTTGATTAAAGGCGCTGGTCAATGGATTGGTCAATTGCAACGCATGATCAGAAGTGCAAGATATGAAATCGAGCGCGAAGCTCAAACTGACGAATACAAGCAACTCAACAAGGATTTCCTAGAAGAGGATCGAAAGTTGAAAGATCTTGCGCGCGAGCCGACTGTTGATGACGTACTAGATCTTGAAAAAAGTGATGAGACGTCGCGACAGGATATAGCTCCTAAAGTCTGAAATTCTTATTCCTGAGAAAAAATTAGAAATGTGTTTATGATATTTGGTAAGTCTAAGCAAAAACCAAGTTTGACCGATGGTGGTCTCAATGGAGCAGACGAGAAAAAACAAACGTTTGTTTCTCATCTTATTGAGTTAAGAAATCGTCTTTTGCGGGCAATCGCTTGTGTTTTTGTAGTCTTGCTATGTTTGTTCCCTTTCTCTAACTTTTTATATGCTGTACTTGCAGAACCTTTACTAGCACATTTGTCTGGTTCAAGTTCTATGATAGCAACTCAAGTTGCGTCGCCCTTTTTAGCGCCGTTCAAACTCACTGCTTTCGTTGCCGTAGTCGTGTCGGTTCCGTATATATTTTTTCAAGCCTGGTCGTTTGTCGCGCCCGGTTTATATTTAAACGAGCGCCGGCTAGCGTTACCTTTAATTATTTCGAGCACATTACTTTTTTACTGCGGTATAGCATTTGCGTATTTCGCAGTATTCCCGCTTATTTTCGGGTTTTTTACAGCCGTGGCACCAGAGGGTGTCACCATAATGACTGACATTTCGCATTACTTAGATTTTGTTTTAAAGCTTTTTTTTAGCCTTTTGGGGCAGCATTTGAAGTACCAGTAGCCACTTACTTAATCGTTAGAACTGGAGCCTCAACTGTTGAGTCGTTGGCGGCTAAGCGACCTTACATTATCGTAGGTTCTTTTGCATTAGGGATGGTTTTAACTCCGCCTGATGTAATCTCTCAGACCATGCTTGCGCTTCCCATATGGGTTTTATATGAGGTCGGATTATTGATGTGTCGCTGGACGAAACCTGAAGTAAAAGAGGCAGATGACGATTCAACTGATACCAAGAGTTAGGGGTAATCAGATGATTTCTACTCCCTGATCTGTTCCAATCAAAAGTTGATCGGCAGGCCTGTAAGCGAAAATCCCGTTAGATACGACTCCAGCAATTTGATTCAATTTTGATTCCAGCTCCGCGGGCTCGAGGATGTTCAAGTTTTGAACATCTAGAATATAGTTATGATTATCGGTGATAAATCCCTGTCGCCAATTGGGAGATCCTCCCAACTTTACTATTTCCCTAGCCACCATGCTACGAGCCATAGGAATTACCTCTACTGCTAGTGGAAATAATCCAAGCTTTTTGACCAGTTTACTATCGTCTATTAGGCATATAAATTTTTTGCTCGCACTAGCTACAATTTTTTCTCGCGTAAGAGCACCACCACCACCTTTTATTAATTGGCGATGTCGTGTGGCTTCGTCAGCACCATCAATATATAGGTCTAATTCAACGACAGAATCTAGTGGTACTATAGGTATCCCCAGCGATTTGAGTTGTGTTAAAGTATTTTCGGAGCTCGCGACGGCACCCTGGATGCGATGTTTTATTGTCTTGAGTTCCTGAATAAAGCAATCGGCAGTGCTGCCGGTTCCCACGCCTATGTAGAATCATCCTCAATATATTCTACGGCTCTTTTTTGCGACCGCCTGTTTTTTATCAGACTGACTTAGCATGTTAAAATTCCAAATAATTCAAAAAAATACATAAATCTATATTAGCGAGTGCTATCTTAACACTATGAAACATAATTACGTTGAAATGATACGTGACGCGAATGTATATGACGTCGCGCGAAAGACCCCTTTAGATTTGCTAATCTGCTATCGCAAAGGCTTAATAATCAAATATGGCTGAAGCGAGAAGACATGCAATCTGTTTTCTCTTATAAGATTCGTGGTGCGTATAATTTAATGTCGTCACTTACTGCCGTTGAGCTTGCCGCAGGTGTAGTTGCGGCTTCCGCAGGAAATCATGCCCAAGGGTTGCATTGTCAGCTAGAAAGTTGCGCACAAAGGCAATTATAGTTATGCCGAAGACTACCCCTTCTATCAAAATCGACGCAGTATTTCGTTTGGGTGGCGAGGTTGTCTTACACGGTAATAGTTATGACGACGCTAGTGAGTATGCGAAATTATTAGCTATTGAGCGGACGTTGACGTATATACCTCCGTACGATCATCCGTTAGTGATTGCGGGACAAGGTACGGTTGGTTTAGAGATCCTAGAACAAGCAAATAGTGAAATAGATGCTATTTTCGTTCCAGTGGGTGGCGGAGGTCTGGTTAGTGGTATAGGAGCTTATATAAAAGAAGTTTCACCAACTATTAAATTGATCGGTGTAGAGCCAGCAGAAGCCGCAAGCATGACTGCCGCTTTAGACACTGGCCAGCGCGTGTCGCTCGATGAGATCGGTATATTTGCTGATGGCGCAGCGGTACGGCAGGTAGGAAAAGAAAATTTTTTATTGGCTCAGCGTCACGTGGATGAAATGCTTACGGTGACGATTGATGAAATATGCGCCGCAGTGAAAGATATCTTCGAAGATACTAGATCAATAGCTGAGCCCGCGGGGGCATTGTCTCTTGCCGGAGTCAAACAATACATTAGTAAGTATCAAGTAAAAGAAAAAAACTTTGTGTCGATATTAAGTGGTGCGAATGTCAATTTTGATCGCTTGAGACATATAGCGGAACTAGCTGAACTGGGTGAGGAGCGTGAGGTGCTTATCGGAGCTACTATTCCAGAAAAGCCTGGGAGTTTTAGAGATTTTTGTCACGCACTTGGACCTAGATTGATTACAGAGTTCAATTATCGCAAATCTAATGCTGTGAATGCGAGCGTGTTTGCGGGCGTGAAAATTAAGGATCGTGAGTCAGAAAGATCGAGCCTTATTAGTAATTTAACTAGCAAGGGTTACGATCCCATCGATATGACCGATGATGAAGTCGCTAAGATGCATTTAAGGTTCATGGTTGGTGGTCCAAGTAGTGAGGATGTTAAGAATGAAAGGCTGTTGCGATTCGAGTTTCCAGAGCGCGCCGGTGCCCTTATGCTCTTTCTATCTAATTTAGGTAGCCGCTGGAACATTAGTCTATTTCACTATCGTAATCATGGGGCGGCATATGGGCGCGTGCTGATGGGAATCGAATTAGCGGAGCAGGACGTGCCAGAGTTTGAAGAGGAGGTAGGAAAGCTCAATATGCCATACAAAGATGAAACTGATAATCCGGCATATGAATTATTTTTAAGATAATTAGCACAGTTTAGGCACGCGTGTTTAACTGGTACTATTACAATAACTATTTATAGTATAGATTGCGGTGTGACCACGGGTGTGTTGATTTTGGATATTTTTTTGCATGAATAAAAAAGATGATTCAGATAAGATACTAGCTGAGTATCACTAGTCGACCCAGATTTTACTCAGTATTTTTAGTAACTAGTCTGGCCAAAACTGTAGAGTTTTATTGCGATATTTTAGGATGTCGGTTGATTCATCTTGCAGCAACTGAAGTAGAGATAGATTTTTTCGGTAACCATGTATGTGGACAATTAGTGAAGAAGCCACTAAGCAGTGAGCACCCCGAAAATCGAAGACCGAGCAACCACCCCTCTTTTGGTTTAGTTATGAGTTCGGCGGATTGGCATAGAGCAGTTGATCACATGAATTTTATTGGTGTTAAGTTTTTCCTGGAGCCCACTGTGGAATCTGATAGTACGGGAGAAGAGCATGCATTATTCTTGCTGGAAGATCCTTCAGGAAATATTTTAGAATTTAAGTCTGGTGCTAGTTAGGCCCTAGACGAAACAACTTTTTCAGAGCTTCACCGGGCTGATTCGTTTTCATGAAGGCCTCTCCTACCAAAAAAGAGTTAATTCCGTTTTCTCTAAGTGTTTTTATATTTTCTGATGAGACTATGCCTGACTCAGTTACTAGCAACTCAGATTCAGGAACAAGCTTTTTTAGTTCAATGCTAGTGTTAATATCTGTTTTAAAGGTTTTTAGATCTCTATTGTTTATCCCTATAATAGCGTCTGGGATAGCCATTGCGATTTCAAGTTCTTCACTATTATGCGCTTCAACTAATACATCCATTCTGAGGGAGTAGCTGAGTGATGAAAGCTCTTTTATTTGTGAAGTACTCAGACAGGCTACTATCAGAAGAATACAGTCAGCCCCGATGTTTCGGGATTCGATAATTTGGTACGGATCGATCATAAAATCTTTTCGCAGAATTGGTAAACTGCAGGCGTGCTTAGCTGCGACAAGGTGTTGATCTGCTCCCTGGAAATAGTTGGTGTCGGTAAGTACAGAAATACAGGAAGCGCCTCCAATCTGGTATTGATTAGCGACATCTGCAGGATCATAGTTTTGGCAAATTACTCCTTTACTTGGGGAAGCTTTTTTACACTCTGCTATGATTGCGGGTTTTCCTCGTTTAATTGAATTTAAAAGGCTCTTCTTAAAGCCTCTGGGTTCAGCAATAGGACTTTATTCCACTCTCAAGTGAGCTAAGCGGGACATTTTTTTTTCGCTGCGAAATTTCGTCTCTTTTAGTACTTATGATTTTTTTGAGTATGTCTGACATAGGGCTTTTACTATTATTCTCTTACGGTTTTTGTGAAAAGGATGAAGTCATTAAACGTCTTCTTAGCAGAGCCTGTTTGAAGCGCGTCTAAAGCCATTGAAAAACCGCTTTTTATGCTATCGCAGATACCGGCCACGTAGATTGCGGCCCCAGCATTCACCGCAACTATATTTGCAGCAGGTCCTACTACCCCGTCGAACACAGCGTTGATGATTCTCAAGGCTTTCAGTTGGATTAGTCGCTATTAGACTTTGAGTATCCTGTGGCTCTAGACCGAAATACTGAGGATTTATTGTAAAAGTATTTATAGTTCCCTCAGTGATTTCCGCAATATGGGTATCGACAGAGACACTAATTTCGTCCATGCCATCATCTGAGCACACGACTAGCCCGTGTTTAGTGCCTAGTTTGCTTAATACTTTAGCCACACTTTTGATCCAACTTTTTTCAAAAACACCCATGACTTGGCGATCTGCGCCGGCTGGATTCGTCATTGGCCCAAGGATATTAAATAGGGTCCGTGATCCGATCTGTTTGCGAACTTTTCCAGCAAATCGAGTTGCGCCATGGTGCGAAGGTGCAAACATAAAGCCAATTCCTACAGAGTTAATACATTCGGCAATCTGCTTGCTAGAGAGATCGATTTTTGCTCCAGCAACCTCTAAAAGGTCAGCGCTACCACTGGAACTGCTGGCAGCTCTATTGCCGTGCTTTGCCACATTTCCACCACATGCTGCTACAACGACAGCCGCTGCGGTAGAAATGTTAAATGTATGGCTGCCATCTCCTCCGGTGCCGCATGTATCAACAAGCGGATAAGTGTCTATATTTACAGAGGATGCAAAATCTCTCATTATGGTTGCGGCCGCAGCTATTTCTTCGGTTGTTTCTCCCTTCATACGCATGGCTACTAGGAATGCCGCAATTTGTACCTCCGATATTTTTCCTCTCATCATAGCCTCCATGATTTTTCTCATGGTGTCGAAAGACAGATTAGTGCCCTCCGTTACTTCTTTTATTGATGCGCTTATGTCCACAAGTATTATAATATCCTAGAGTTTTAGAAAATTGCTGAGTAAATCATATCCAAATTCAGTTGAAATGGATTCTGGGTGGAATTGTACTCCTGATATTGGAAGATCTTTATGAGATATACCCATGATTTCGTCTTTGACACCATTTTTGTCCTCAGTCCACGCAGTAATCTCAAAACAATCAGCTAACGATTCTTTTTGCGCCACTAGAGAATGGTATCTCATAACCTTATATGGATTCGGTATATTTTGAAATAGTCCTGATTGGTTGTGGTGAATCAAAGAAGTTTTACCATGCATTACGTTTCGAGCATGGACTATTTTTGTCCCAAAGGCTTGCGCGATAGTCTGGTGGCCTAAACATACTCCGAGAATCGGTATAGTTTGATGAAAGTAATTGACTATATCCAGTGAAATACCTGCCTGATCTGGCGAGCAAGGACCTGGTGAAATAATTATTTTACTCGGTTTGAGGCGCTTTATTTTCTCTACCGTGATCGCATCGTTTCGGGCAACCACTACTTTGTAGTCAAGCTCGCCTATATATTGCACAAGATTGTATGTGAACGAATCATAGTTATCGATCATCAGTATCATTCTAATAGCGCCTATTTTAATCAGATCCTATGGGAAGAGACATTATAGCTTTAGGGAGCTCTTCCATTGAGTGAATTATTTTATCAGGATTCTGCGATGACAAATCGACGTCACCTGAGTAGCCGTAGGTGACGCATATAGACTGAACACCAGCATTTTGCGCAGCGTTCAAATCTATTATTGAGTCTCCTATCATGGTGGTATTTTCTCTTCGAATACCTAAGTTTTTCATCGCATAGATTATTGGTTCTGGAGCAGGCTTTTTTTTGGGCAAGCTATCGCCACCGATAATAATCGCGAAATACTTAAATAGATCGGCAGCTTTGAGAAGAGAAATTGCGAATTCATAAGGTTTATTGGTGATACAGCCCAAACATATTTTACGGTTTTTTAATTCGCCCAGGGTTTCTTTCACCTTAGGGTATATTTCTGATTTAACAAAGATATTGTTTGCATAATTATTTAGGAATATTTTAGAAACTTGGTCATATAAATCCTTATCAGCGACGCCTTCATATTTTCTGGTGATGGCTCGATGTACAAGTCGTTTAGAGCCTTCTCCGATGTAGGATCTAACTAGGTGTTCGCCTATGGCTGGAAGAGCGCAGACAGTTAAAGCAGAATCTAACGCAAGAGATATATCTGGTGCGCTGTCCACGAGTGTCCCATCAAGATCAAACAAGGCGAGGAGTTGAGACATGTTAGTTATGTTTATTAATTGCGGCTCGCAGTTTTTCAATGATTTCCATATAGTCCGGTTGACTAAAGATAGCAGAGCCTGCTACGAAAGTATCAGCACCCGCATTAGCAATTTCTGCAATATTTTCGAGTTTCACCCCCCCGTCCACCTCCAGCCGAATTTCATACTCGGAATTATCAATTAATTCCCGAAGGTTTTTGATTTTATCTAATGTGCTCCTAATAAATGACTGACCTCCGAAACCAGGATTTACTGACATTAGGAGCACAACGTCAAGTTTATCCATTACGTGGGTTAGGTGAGTTAGAGGGGTTGCTGGATTCAGAACCAGGCCAGCTTTGCATCCAGCGTCCCGAATTTGCTGGAGGTTACGATCAATATGCTCGCTCGCCTCCGGATGAAAAGTAATAATATCTGCCCCAGCTACGGCAAATTCATTAATGAGTCGGTCGACTGGTTTAACCATCAAGTGTACGTCAATTGGAGACGTTACTCCATGAGCTTTGAGGGCAGCGCATACCATCGGACCAATCGTTAGGTTTGGGACATAGTGGTTATCCATAACGTCAAAATGTATCCAATCGGCCCCACCGGCAATTACTGAGTCAACTTCTTCACCAAGTTTGGCAAAATTAGCGGATAGGATTGATGGGGCAATGATTGGGTGTAATTTCATTTTTTAGTCCCTTAATCTCATGGCGTTGAGTTTTCCCGAAGCATCAGCCTGCTTCGGGCTCATGCAACACATTGATACACACTCTAACGGGTTAAAGTATTATAAGGTTAAAAGAACTTCTTTTGTAGCTGCGACAGAAGATGAACACTTTTCTCAATCATGATCACCTACAGATTTAAAGTATTATTTGTTTGGCGCGTCAGAATTTAATAAGTTATGTTCCATTTGAGTTATAGCCCATTCGATATGCTCTCGAACCATTTTGTCTGGAAAAAATTTCCGTTTGTAAAGTGCCAAGAGTGTTTTGCGCGAATAGGGACTATTTCCTAGTGCCACGGCAAGATTACGAACCCATTGTTCATAAGAGACCCTTCTAATAGCAGAACCCCTTGTAAGCAATTCAAATTCGTCACGACTCAGTGAAAATAGTTCTAACAATGTTCTGTTATTAAGTCCAGAGCGAGGCAAGAAATCTTTGATTGGGGTTACTTTAGCGTATTTATTCCACGGACAAAAAAGTTGACAATCATCACAGCCAAAAATCCGATTACCGATAGAGGTTCTAAGTTCCGTAGGGATCGCGTCTTTTGATTCTATGGTTAGGTATGATATACATTTTGTAGCATCTAATTTATACGGTGAAATAATCGCCTTTGTAGGACAAACATCTATACAGCTGACGCAGGTTCCGCAGTGATTTTTTTTAAATCCAGCAGTTGTTTCTAAAGGTAAGTCGGTGAATATCTCTCCGAGGAAAAACATCGAACCATCTGCTTTGTTGATAAGGTTTGTGTGCTTCCCGATCCATCCTAAACCACTGTTTCGGGCAAGTGCCCTTTCAAGAATAGGTGCACTATCGGTGAATGCCCTGTACCCAAAGTGGCCAATTTTATCATCCAGTTTTCGGGCGAGTTGTCGTAATTTACCTCTTAACACTTTATGGTAGTCGCGTCCTAATGCGTAACGTGATACATAACCGAGGCGAGGATCTTCGAGCACGGATACTGCATCATCTAATGCTTCAGGCAGATAATTGGCGCGTACGGTAATAACGCAGGTAGTATTGGGGACTAATTTTGAAGGATCTAATCTTTTATCTTTATTCTTTTCTAGATACGACATAGAACCGTGGTACCCATTTTGTATCCAATTTTCCAGCTGAGTGAAATCCTCTTTTAGGTCTAGATCAGCAACTCCTAAGCCTTGAAATCCTAGTTCATATGACCAGTTTTTCAGATCACTGAGAATTTTAGAACTGTCTAGCATCATATTGTGGGATGGTACATTTACTTGTCTAATATCATCATAAAACGATCGGCAATAAAATCCAGCGACTCAAGCTTAGATCACGACAGGATTATAGATTAACAGCCTTGACGCTTAAATTTTGTTATTGTATTACATTCACTTAAATTTGGTTGGTGTAACGACATGTTAGAATTGTTCAAGGGCTGGTACGAGCGATATTTCAGCGAACCCGAAGCCGCGTTACTTTGTGCGGTGTTACTGCTCGCGTTTCTTAGCTTAGCGTTTTTTTGGGGAAATGTTAGCTCCGTGTCTTGCTTCAATAGTAATAGCTTATCTTTTAGAGGCGTCTGTGAGCTATCTGCAGGCTTCAGGCCTGCGCCGGTTTCACTCGGTATGTCTCGTTTTTGGTGTGTTTTTACTAACGCTCGTATTTTTATTAGTTGGGCTAGTTCCGCTGGTCTCGACGCAGTTAACAAGTTTCGCTCAGGATTTACCGGAGACTATTTCTTCGTGGCGAGCCCATTTAATGCTTTTACCAGACAGATACCCTAATCTGTTGACTGGCAGCCAGGTTGACTCATTGATGAGTGGGATAAAAACTGAGATTAGCCAACTTGGCCAGAATGCACTGACGTTTTCGATCGCATCTATCCCTGCTATCGTCACCATATTAATTTACTTCGTACTTGGTCCTGTTTTAGTGTTTTTCTTCCTAAAGGATAAATCGCAAATTATAGCGTGGTTCACGACTTATTTACCTGAGGATAGGGCGGTACTTCGAGCGGTTTGGAGAGATGTTGACGATCAAATTGGGAATTATGTTCGTGGTAAAGTTTACGAGATTTTTATAGTCGGTTTCGTGTCCTTTCTTGCTTTTCACCTTCTAGGTATGTCCTATGCGCCATTACTAGCTGTAATTACCGGCATTTCAGTCATTATTCCGTTTATCGGAGCTGCTATTGCGACGATACCTGTTGCGATCGCCGCTTACATACAGTTTGGTTTTTCGGGTGACGATTTTGTTTGGGTGATGATAGCCTATGCAGTCATTCAACTGTTGGATGGAAATTTATTGGTACCACTACTATTTTCAGATGTCGTAAATCTTCATCCTGTCGCGATAATCACTGCGGTGTTAGTATTTGGAGGGTTGTGGGGTATTTGGGGTGTATTTTTTGCGATTCCATTAGCGACGTTAGTAAGGTCGTTACTTAAAGCTTGGCCGAAAAAAGTAGACACTTCACCAACTTAACGGTCGTCGAAATAGCTTTTTATTAAGAATTTGTAACGATTCTGACTGTTTACAGCCTTGTCCTTAAAGACTCCAGAAGTTAATATCCACTATTTACTTGAACAGCTATTTTTATGTCAATTATTCAAGGTAGTATTGTCGCGATTGTGACGCCTATGAAGAGCGGATCTGGGGCTGAGACAGCCTTAGATTTTGATAGGTTGGATACGTTATTAGATTTTCATTTTGATAGTGGTACTCAAGGCATCGTAGTGGCGGGTACCACAGGAGAGTCAGCCACTCTTAGCGAAGCCGAACACTGTGAGTTGATTGAATACGTCGCCGACCGAGTAAATGGTAGAGTGCCAGTAATCGCTGGAACCGGGGCAAATTCTACTCATGAGGCTATTCGTCTTACCGCTTTCGCTAAGAAAGCGAATGTCGATGCTTGTTTGCTGGTTACCCCTTATTACAATAAGCCCACTCAAGAAGGACTATTTCTCCATCATAAAGCGATCGCTGAAGCGGTCGATATTCCTCAGATCCTTTACAATGTTCCTGGGCGAACAGTCTGTGACATGCTTCCGGCGACAGTTGCACGACTATCCGCCATCACTAATATTATTGGGATAAAAGAGGCTACAGGCGATATTGCACGTGTTGCAGAGATTAGAGCTCTATGTGGCTCAGAGTTTTTACTTTTTAGTGGTGATGATGCCACCTCGTGCGAGTTTATGCTTCATGGTGGAAACGGCGTTATTTCAGTAACAGCAAATGTTTGTCCCCAGAAAATGTTTGAGATGTGCTCGGCGGCATTAACTAATGATAGGGCCTCCGCTATGAATATAGATTCATATTTACAATTGTTGCACCAGAATTTGTTTGTCGAAGCAAACCCTATACCTGTTAAGTGGGCTTTAGGTGAAATGGGACTTCTCGATGACGGGATCAGATTACCACTGACATGGCTATCGCCGGATAAAGAACAAATTGTAAAAGAAGCTATGCGTCATTCTGGTCTATAATTTACATAGGAATTTTCAGAAAACTTACTGCTCCAAATTATCAAATAAGGAATTTATTGTATGTATAGATCACCGCTCCTAGTAATCATGTTGGCCTTATCCGTAGGTGGTTGCAGCAAAGTCCTGAAGAGTTTGGATCATGTTCGTACTGACACAAAAAATAAATATGAAAAAGCTGAAACAATGCCGGATTTGGAGATTCCTCCTGGCTTAAGCACCGAAGCGATAAGAGATCGTATGGTAATTCCCGAGGGCGGAGAATCCGCGAAATTTTCTACTTACCAAGATCGGCGCGCGGAGGTTGATATTGATTCCGAAGATGAAGGGGTGACTGAGGTAAATCATGGTGGATCTAAATTATTAGAAAATGAACATGTTTTAAGGCTCCCATACGATATCTTTGAACAATGGCCAGTCATGGAACTTTTTATTGAGTCCAAAGGATATGGATTAGAATTAAATGATGTTGATTTGGGAATTATTGAAACTAGTTGGATTGAACGATCGAGAATTGCGCGTAACAAATTTAAAATTTTTGCCGAGGATGATCAAAATACGCAAGGGTCATTAATTTATATTTCGATTGAGAATCAGGAATTATTACCTAATAGTGAGGGTGTGGCGTGGCAACGAGTAGCTCGCAGTATAGATGAAGAAAAAGCTTTTGTAGTAGAACTTGAAACACGCCTTCTCGACTCGAATCTCCAAGTGTCTGCTATAGACGTCGCTGCTAGTGTGGTAAATAAAGTCGAGAAAGGTGAAACTAGGAGTCAACTCTCTAGTGTCGATAAAGTTGACGCTACTCGATCCTCAAGTTCTTCAGCAGAGTCTGGATCACGTGCTATAGCTAGTGAACTGGTTAGTGTCGGATCGGGTAAATTTTATATGGCTTTATCGTCTAATTATGAATTAGCGTGGGAAATGGTAGGAAATATACTAGTAAACGAGGGCTTTAAATTAAAGCAGGCTGATAAAACTACCGGCTTATATTTGATAGAAGTATCTAAAAATCATTCGGGTCAATCGAAGAAAAGTCTGCTAAAAAAAGTCCAGTTTTGGAGGCGTGATAAAGTTCAAGAATACCAATTAAGCTTGACTGGAGTGGGACAGAAGACGGAAGTAGTTATTCTGGATAGCAATGGACGATGGTTGACGAGCGGGGACGCGGATAACTTATTGAATAGGTTGCACGAGGCGGTGAATCGTAGTCGAATTTAGTCTTTCTGGCTAAGATATTATGCGTTTTGCGACTATGGGTAGTGGTAGTAAAGGCAACGCCACTTTGGTTGATGAGAACGACTCTGCGTTATTAGTAGACTGTGGATTAAGTTATTCGCGCGTGCGATCTTTGGCTAGTGAAAGGAACTATGACTTAGACAAGCTTGATGGAATATTCGTAACCCATGAACATAGTGACCATATTGGCGGTGTAAAAAACCTATCTAGGGGCCTTAAGATTCCGGTTTATGCGACATCTGGGACTATAGCGGCTTCCGGAAACCGGTTTGACGATGTTTATGAGTTAAAAGAGATAGGACTAGATAAGAATATTACCCTAGGCCCGTTTGAGATTACTCCAGTTATCGTACCTCACGACGCTCAGGAACCATGCCAGTTTATTATAACAGCACGCTTCAAACGCTTAGGTATATTAACCGATTTGGGCCACGTTACGGCTTACGTTAGAAAAATGTATGGGACGTTAGATGCACTAGTTATAGAGTTTAATCATGATCTCGATATGTTACAGGCTAGTGATTATCGCCAAATTCTCCAGAGAAGAATAAGTGGCCCATACGGACACTTGAGCAATGATCAAGCGGAAGAATTTCTAGGCGGGATCAACTATCAAACGATGTCTCATTTAGTTGCAGCACATTTAAGTGAGAAGACAAATAGTCCATCCATTGTCCTTGCGTGTCTAGATAGAGTAGTACCGAGTACTGTTAATACTTATGTGGCGACACAAGTCGATTTCTCTCCATGGTTTGTTATAAGTGGGTGATGCAGAGATTAGATAAATTATTTTTTTTTCACGTGTCGCATTAGACGGCGGCGTTTATTTTGCTGCCGTTTCGTCAGCTGATTCTTTCTGCCTGAGTAAGGATTGTCTCCATTTAGGAAAAACAATTTTATCGGAGTCCCTATTAAGTTCAGCTCAGCCCGAAAAAAATTTTCTAAATATCTTTTGTAACTAATGGGCAGTGTCTCGACTAGGTTTCCATGTATCACTATTTTAGGGGGATTTTCTCCCCCCATATGAGCGAAGCGAAGTTTGACTCTTCGACCTCTTACCATCGGAGCGGGGTGCGAAGTTACTGCGTCAAATAGGATATTAGTTATATCCTTAGTTTTATGTTTTCTGACAGATGCTTCGTAAGATTTGTTAATAGATAAAAACAAGCTCCTTAAACCATTACCCTCTAGGGCTGAAATTTTGCAAACCTCTACAAATTTTGCAAACGTTAGTCTTCTATCTAGCTCTTTTAGACACTCCTCACGACCATCTTCGTCTAGGGCGTCCCATTTGTTTGTAGCAATTACCAGCGAACCTCCGTTATCTAAAGTAAGACCAAGAAGATGTAGGTCTTGGTCAGTGATACCCTCTTTGGCGTCAATTACTAATACTATTACATGAGCATGTTCTAGCGCTTGCAGACTCTGCATGACGCTGAACTTTTCTGCTACACCTGTCGTCTTCCCTTTACGACGAATACCTGCAGTATCTATGATGGTGTAGTTTTGATCACGCCACGTGAAGTCAAAGTTAACGCTGTCTCGAGTGGTTCCAGGGATATCACTAGTGATCATACTATTTTGTCCAGTGATCTGATTTACTAAGGTAGATTTACCAACATTTGGTCTTCCTATGACTGAAATTTTTATCCTCCCTGAAGTGTTTTCAAGATCTGTTGATTGATTGACTGGGGGCCAGTCAAAGCTGATATCTTCTATTAGAGATACTATACCTTCACCATGACTAGCGGATATCGGTATGATATTCCCTATTTGAAGTTTACTAAATTCCGCGATGACGAAGTCTTGATCCAAACCTTCAGATTTATTTACCGCAATGACAACTCGTTTATTTAAACGCCTAAGACTGTCGGCGAGTATTTCATCGGCAGCGTTTAATCCAGTTCTTCCATCAACTACGAAGATAATGACATTGCACTCTTTGGCCACTTCCAATGATTTTTCTGCGGCCATTATACCAATCTCACTCTCCTCAGAAGAGTCAATTCCACCAGTATCTACAACTATATAATCCTTATCACCAATTTTCCCCAGACCTACTCTTGGATCGCGCGTTAGACCAGCGATATCTGCGACTAGGGCTGAACGTGTTTTTGTAATCCGATTAAATAATGTAGATTTACCAACGTTCGGACGTCCGACTATGGCTAAGGTTGGCTTTAACGATAGGTTTTGATTTTCCATTGGAAATAGGTAAGTTAAACGATTATAGATTTTTACTTAAGTCTCATAGCGACAACTCGGCCATTTGATGAATACGATATTAGAGAATCAGCAGCCCTTAAGGATCGAGCAATAATTCGACTCTTGTCTAGTCTCGATTTATATACAAATTCACCTGTTTGAGCATTCATCCAGAGTGTATATCCTTCCGAGTCACAGACTACAACGTGCCCGTTATAGTACGCAGGTGCAGTAGGGTAGCGTTCTTTTAACTCATCTTTTTTCCACACAGATGCTCCAGTTTCCGCATTAAGCGCCCAGATAGAACCTTCTTCATCTGTTACGTAGACATGCCTACCTCCTAAAGCTATCCCAGCGTAAGAAGAGATTTCTCGAGTCCACAGGATCCGTCCATCGATACTTGATATTGCTGAAACTCCTCCATGAAAGCTCGCAACAAAGATTGTATTTTTCTGGACAATAGGTGCAGAGTCCACGTCGACCATTCTGTCTAAGTCAGATCTACCACTTGGTATGGCCAAAGGACTATCCCATAAACTCTGGCCTGATTTTAGATCCAGTGCAACAAACCTGCCATTGTCGAAGCCAGCAAATACTCTGTCGCCGCCTATAACTGGGGGAGCATTTCCTCTTAAAGTGAGGGATGGTACCGTACGATCGTAATTCCAAATTTCTTTACCCGTCTCGGAGTCAAGACCAAAGATGTTGCCATCGCCCGTTCTTACCACTGTGATTTGATTAAACGCGGTCGGGGCTGATAGGATTTCGCTCGAGACCTTGGCGACCCATTTTAGGTTGCCGGTTTGGACGTCTCTGGCTATCACACGACCATCTCCGGTACCAATTAGTACCATTCCATCTCCGCCACCAGCGCCGCTAGTATAATTTACATTCTTGTCGTGGATTTGCCAGACAGGCTCTCCTGTAGATATGTCAGTAGCAATTAATTTACCGTACTGATCAGCTACGAACAGATAACCTCCAATGACAGCAGGAGTTAATTTTAAATATAGATTTTCTGCGCCTTTCCCTATTCGCTTAGACCAGATTTCTTCTACAGATATTTTCGACCTATAAGAGTCACTCAGTACTCCGCTATCTTCGATTTCTACGCTTTCTCGGTTAATGAAGCTGCTGAGGGATTGTGAGTCTTTGAATTTCGTGAAGCTGTAGTCACTACAACTAGTTAGCACGCATGCAATTAGCAGCACTGCAATTACTTTGCGGATAGAAAAAATCATTTAATGTCCTTTGTCTTTATATTCTCCAACATATTGATTTTAAGGAGCAGGTAGCGCGTGTCTTGCTCAGTTTTCTGGTAGTTTGTCAGAGCCTCTTCGTAGGCTTCACTGGCCGCTTTGATATCGCCTTGTTTTTGATAAATGTCGCCTAATAATTCGAGAGATCGATGAGATGGTTTAATGTTTGAGTTCAGCAGAACTAATCTAGCCTCTTCTGTATTATTTTCTTGTAGTAAAATTTTCGCCAGTCGTTCGCGAGCTACGACGTCTAGGCCCATTTCTTCGCCTTCGACAACAACCTGGTTGAGTAAATTTTTGGCATAAGAAGTATCCCCACCTTCGAATTTAATTTTGGCGAGTAACAGTTTAGATAGGGTCGCATAATTAGAACTTTTATCGAATTCTATGATCGCATTGGCCAGAGACTCGGCGTCGTCGAAGCGACTTTCATTAAATGCCATCAGTAACTGTGAGTAGTTGATTGATAGATTCTCGGCCTTTTGATTTTTCATAGATGACCAATATGTGAAGCCACCAAATGATCCGATCGCTAGAGTAACTGACATCATCACGGCAATACCGTTTTTGACCCACCATTCTTTGATTTTATTCGAAAGTTCTTCGTCAGTAGTATAGTCGTTCAATTTGTTAGCCCTTCTTCAGTACATATCTAAGAATATCGCTTTAAATTATAGCGTGGTTAGCTAGCCAAAGTACTAGCCATTTGTAATCAGCATTTCATTGAGAATTTCTTTGAGTTCCTGTTCGGAACACATGATTTGTTGCTCCTTTGTTTGAAGCGGCTTAACAGTTACTTTTTTGGCAAGAGCCTCATCAGCGCCGATTAAAATAGCTATACGTGCGCCTGTACGATCTGCTTTTTTCATGCGAGCCTTAAGTTTACCACCGCTGACATGAAGTATGGTTTTTAAAGCGGGAATATGTGAGCGCAGGTATTCTGCAGTTTGAATTGCCAGAAGCTCATAGTCATCATCGGTTGCCATAACGTAAACATCTGGACTTTGCAGTGAGAGTGTATTTTGTTGCACTTTTCTAAGTTCTATTATTCGTTCAAGACCCATAGCGCATCCAGTCGCATGCGATGCCTTACCACCCATAGTTTCTACCAGGCTGTCGTATCGACCTCCCGCGCAGATAGCACTTTGGGCGCCTAGCTCTTCGGTGACCCATTCGAAAACTGTTTTATTGTAGTAGTCCTAGTCCCCTAACAAGTCGTGGGTTTATTGTGTATTTTATGTTGTTTGCACTAAGTATTTTCGCGAAGGCTGTAAAGTGATTTTTTGAGTCATCGTCAAGATAATCTGATAACGAAGGAGGCCTCGGAAATAAGCTCTTTAAGGTCTGGATTCTTACTGTCTAATATCCTTAGGGGATTAGACTTCAACCGAGCTAGACTTGGCTCGTCTAAAAGCTTTTTAAAGGGACTGAAGTAGTTTACTAATGCCGTTCTATAGTTAGCACGTGATTCTTCATTTCCCAGAGAGTTGACCTCCAAGCGGAGATTTGTAATGCTTAGCGCATCCCAAAGTCTACGAGTTAGCATAATTAGCTCAGCGTCGCTTTGTGGCGACCCTGCACCGAATACTTCTATTCCCACTTGGTGAAATTGTCGCAACCTTCCTCGCTGCGGTCTTTCATGCCGAAACATAGGCCCTAGATACCAAAGGCGTTGCGGTACATTCTGTAGAAGACTATTTTGTAGAACCGCTCTAACACAACTTGCGGTTCCTTCGGGTCTCAGGGTTAAGCTATCTCCGTTTCGATCCTCAAATGAGTACATTTCTTTTTGTACAATATCTGTCTGTTCACCTATGGATCTATGGAAAACATTGGTTTGCTCTAGTATGGGCAGCCGAATTTCCTGATACCCGTAGCATTGAAGTACCGATAGGACATGCCCCTCAACTGCCCGCCATTCAGGGGTATCAGTCGGCAACGTATCGTTCATTCCTCTAATTGATTTCGCTAAATTCGCCAAGGCAACCTCTTTCGTTTTATAGTCCCTGAATCACAGTATTTTAGGTAAAAAAGTGGCAAGAGTATTGTTAGATTTAATGGGTATTCTGAATATTTTTTCGTCTCTTCTCAACTTGTCCCACTAGCTGGCCGCATGCAGCATCGATATCGCTACCCCGTGTTTTCCGAGTGATGGTGATAATTCCCGCTTTATATAGCTTATCACGGAAAAGATTTATCTCTCTTTCTTCCGAACGCTCAAACGCGCTGTTTTTATAAGGATTAAATGGTATCAGATTGACTTTAGCCGGGATTCCATCCAGTAGCTTGATCAAAACTGACGCTTCTTTGACAGAGTCATTCACGTCTTTAAGCATTACATACTCAAAAGTGATGTGACTGTCGTTGGTCGCCCTGCTGTAATTTTTACAAGCGCCGAGCAGTTTTTCGATGGGATATTTTTTGTTGAGAGGAACAAGCTTATCTCTCAAGTAGTTGTTCGTCGCATGCAAAGATATCGCTAGACTAACTGGACACGCTTCCGCTAATTCATCTATCCTTGGCACAATTCCTGCGGTGCTAAGAGTTATTCTCCTTTTCCCCAAATTATAGGCGTTATTGTCCATCATTAGCTTCATAGCCATAACAGTATTATTAAAATTAAGCAGGGGCTCACCCATTCCCATCATTACAACGTTTGTTATTGACCGTTTTGTATTAGGTGATTCATCTAATTTCTTTGATGCTAGCCAGACTTGTCCAATGATTTCGCTTACTGACAAATTTCGATTAAATCCTTGAGTAGCAGTAGCGCAAAATTGACAATTAAGAGGACAACCTACTTGTGAAGAAACACATAAAGTCCCGCGAGAACCTTCAGGGATATATACCGTTTCCACGCTATTTATGGGGTCAATATTTACTAGCCACTTCCGAGTGCCATCTTCAGAAACTTGCTCAGCACCTAGGCTAGGTATTCGAATTTCAGTTTCTTGGCTCAATTGCTCTCTCAGCTTTTTACTTAGATTAGTCATCTCCCCAAAGTTGGTAATACCGTGTTGGTGAATCCATTTCACTATTTGCGTAGCACGAAAGCTGGTCTCACCAAGCTCACTAAAGTAGCCGGCTAAACCTTGTACGTCATAATTCATCAAGTTTATGGGTGCTTTTTCCATTTTGATTGGTCAAATAGTGCCGTATATGTCTTTCTTATCGAAAAAAAAGGCAATTTCTTTTTCTGCAGTTTCGGGTGCATCTGAACCATGTACCGCATTTTCAGTCATACTATGGGCGAATTCAGCTCTTATTGTTCCTGGGGCAGCCTCTGCCGGGTTCGTAGCACCCATAATTTCTCGATTCTTTTGGATTGCATTTTCACCTTCAAGAACTTGCGCCAGTATCGGGCCTTTGGTCATAAAGCTGATCAACTCTCCAAAAAACGGCTTGCCTTGATGCACGCCGTAGAAATCTTTAGCTTGGTTTTCGGTGAGGCGTACCATTTTCGCAGCCACCACTTTTAATCCCCCTTCTTCGAATTTATTTATTATTCCGCCGATCTGATTTGCGGTGACTGAGCTTGGCTTTATAAGTGATAGTGTTTGTTCTTGGGGCATTATTAGAAAGTCTCCGTAAAATTATTCTTAAAAGAATTAAAAATGGAGCGGCATTATACCTGCAATCACTCTTAACATGATAGCCTTCTTACGTAGCGATAAAATCGTGTGATTGGCTTAGTAGAGACCAGTTTCAAGTCTAGCCGCCTCGGACATCATTTCCTGATTCCAAGGAGGGTCGAATACCAGTTCAACGTCAACTGACGATATGTTAGGTATCTGGCTAACTTTTGAAATAACGTCTTCGACTAGGAAAGGACCCATCCCACAGCCAGGCGCTGTTAGCGTTAAATCTATTTCGACTCGGTTGCCGGTATCTTCATAGACTATATCGCAGCGGTAAATCAGTCCTAGTTCTACTATATTGATCGGGATTTCGGGATCATAGCACGTACTAAGCTGCTCCCAGATTAGCTCATCATCAATTAGGGGCGAGTTAAGGGCGGTCTCGAATCTGACATCCTTTTCCGCTGCCTCCATTCCTAATGCAGAGATGTCTGCTTCATTTATCCTGGCTAAGTTTCCCATAACGTTGACTGTTACCGATCCACCAAGTGCCTGGGTGATGAATACTTCTGTACCCTTCTCTAAATCGATGGTTATTCCTTGAGGGATCATTACGGCTTCGCACGCATGCAACAGTTTGATAGGTTCTCGGAAGTCTTGCCCCTTGATTCCAGTCATAATTTCAACTCACTAAAATAGGTATAGTTTTTTTCAATTGCATCGAAAATAGAATCAACTTCTTCAACGGTATTGTAGAAGGCAAAGGATACTCGCGCCGTACCTTGAACTCCCAGTCGTTGCATCACGGGCATAGCGCAATGGTGTCCAGTTCTTATTGCAATCCCTTGGTGATCGAGTAAAGTTCCCAAATCGTGAGGGTGCACTCCTTTTATATTAAAGGAAAGCACCGATGCTTTATTAGCCGCAGTGCCTAAAATAGTGAGGTTCGAGATCAATTTAGCTCTTTCGGTAGCGCGACGCAAAAGTTTGTTTTCGTGGGCTAAAACTTTTTGAAGATCCAGGCAACCAAAATATTCAAGTGCGGTACCGAGGCCAATACCACCCACGATATTTGGAGTTCCAGCCTCAAACTTATATGGTAGATCATTGTACACTGTCTTCTCAAAGCTGACGGTTTTTATCATGTCTCCGCCACCTTGCCATGGAGGCATACTCTCGAGTAGAGCTTCTTTGCCATAAAGTACGCCAATACCGGTTGGTCCGAGTGCTTTATGGCCAGAAAATGCATAAAAATCACAGCCTAATTCTAATACATCGACTTGATCGTGGATTATTGCTTGTGCTCCATCTAAAAGAACCGCTGCCCCTACTTGGTGAGCTTGTTCAGTGATCTCTCTGACTTGATTAATTGTTCCTAGAGCGTTTGAAATATGACCTACAGCGACCATTTTGGTTTTTTCGGATAATAGATTCTTAAACTCTTCCATCAGAATTTCGCCGGCATCATTGACAGGAGCTACGACTAATTTTGCACCAACTTGATCGCAAACCATTTGCCAAGGAACAATATTCGAATGATGCTCTAATCCGCTTATTAATATTTCACTCTGCGTATCTAATTTCGGACGCGCATAGCTCTGTGCTACTAAGTTGATTGCTTCAGTAGTCCCTCTAGTGAAAATAATCTCCGATACACTTCGTGCGTTGATAAACTTTCTAATGAAGTTTCTTGATCCTTCAAAGGCTTCGGTCGCTTCTTCACTGAGCGAATGGACGCCGCGGTGTATATTCGCATTCTCATTTGCGTAGTAATTACTTATTCTCTCGATAACACATTGCGGTTTCTGCGTAGTGGCAGCATTATCTGCATAAATAAGATGTTTACCGTTCACTGCGGTGCTTAGGATTGGAAAGTCAGTTCTGATTTCATCAACATTAAGTATATCGTCAAGCGATTCTTTTGCGGCGCTCATATCATTTATCCTTGTTGAATAAATTCACTCATTTGGTTGTGCCCTAAAAATTTATTTTCTAGAGATTGTCTAAGGGCTGGCAGCGGAATAGGTTCTATTACCTTTTCAGCAAACGCGTATATTAGAAGAGCCCTAGCATCTTTGTAGCTTATGCCCCGCGATCGCAGATAGAATAGGGCGGTTTCATCTAGTTGGCCCACTGTGGCGCCATGGGCACACTTTACATCATCGGCATAAATTTCAAGTTCAGGTTTTGTATCTATTTCTGCTAGTTTGGACAAGAGTAAGTTGTTACTGGCTTGTCGCGCTGAGATTTTTTGGGCGTCAGCGGATACGACAACTTTCCCGTTGAAGATTCCTCGACTATTGTCATCAAGGATTCCACGATAGAGTTCGTCACTATGGGTGTCACCAACTAGATGCCGAATAGTAGTATGGTGATCGATATGTTGATCGTTTATCCCTGTAAAAAGTCCGTTTAATCGACAATATGCCGCTCGTCCAGATAGAGAGACATCGATGTCTACCCTGCTTAATTTACTTCCCATAACAATTGAGTCGGAGTAAAGACTAGCCCCACCGTCGACTTGGGCATCAATTTTTCCAATATGAGTAGTATTCATGGATTCCATTTGCAACCGGTGGTGATACAAAGTTGAATTTTGGCCAAGTCTGAGATTTGTCACTACATTGGTAAAACCTACATCTTTATCATGGCTTCTGTACTCTTCTACGATGCGAGCGTGCGAGTTTTCATTCATCTTGACAATTATCCTCAGAGATTTTAACAGAGGCTCTGATGACTCTCCTATGAGGATTAACTTGATTACTTTTTCAATTTTTCGGTTTTTTTCAACCTCGATAAGTAAGCTATCGCACAGTGTCAGTATATTCAGCGCGCTAAAAGTTTCCGATAGATCGGTTTTGAGTATGGTTTCTAAATTACACTTTTCGTCTGCCTTTTTTGTTGTTGTAGGGCGTATTTTAATGCCATTTTCCAATAGTTCGTCTGCGCTCAGATTTGGTTGAAAAAAACCATTAATGAAAACGAGGTGTAGTTTGTCAGCTTCTAGAAAGTCGTCTCTAGAGTAGGATTTTTTTTAGCAAAACACCAGACGTTGTGTTCGTCTGCTATTAGGTAATCATTTTTTCTGAGGTCGTGTAGGCTTGTATACTTCCAAGACTCTTCCTTAGTACTGGGGTAGTCCCTCGAAGAAATTATCTTGAGCGCGTCAGCTCTGAGTCGCTCCAGCCAGTCGCCAGTATCTGAGTTTGGTTCAGGAAGCTTCTGTAAGAGTGTCTTGAAGCGAATTAGTCATGCAGCACTCTCTTGACCATCAGTTAACCAATCATATCCTTTGCTTTCGAGAGTACGAGCTAGTTCTTTATCACCGGTCTTGATGATTTTTCCCTTAGCTAATACGTGGACGTAATCCGGTACGATATAATCTAACAGGCGCTGATAATGAGTAATTACCACAAATGAACGACTTGCATCCCGGAGTTTGTTTACCCCGTCAGAGACAGCTTTTAAAGCATCTATGTCGAGTCCGGAATCAGTTTCATCTAATACGGCAAGCATTGGTTCAAGAACGCTCAATTGGAAAATTTCGTTACGCTTTTTCTCGCCTCCAGAAAACCCTGAATTTACCTGACGATTTAACAAGCTTTCGTCAAGGCCCACTGCCTTAACTTTCGATTTGACTAGTTTTAGAAACTCTACAGACGTCAGTTCTTTTTCTCCTCGATAATTTCTGATCCCGTTTAAGGCCGCCTTAAGCATGTAAACATTATTTACTCCTGCAATTTCTATCGGATACTGAAATGCCAGAAAGACTCCCTCGCCGGCTCGCTCTTCAGGCTCCAGATCAACCAAGGACTTTCCGTTGAAAACAATTTCTCCTTGAGAAACGGTATAGCCTTCACGACCCGCTATGACATGCGAGAGGGTACTCTTGCCGGATCCGTTAGGGCCCATGATGGCGTGAGTTTCTCCAGGTTTAACCGTTAGATTTATTCCTGATAAAATTTCTTTTCCATCTACATCAACGTGTAGATCGCTTATTTCAAGCATGTTTTTAGCTCCGCTGTGGAATGGTTGGTATTTAGCCGATACTGCCTTCTAAGCTTATGCCAAGAAGTTTTTGTGCTTCTACGGCAAATTCCATAGGTAATTCTTTGAATACTTCCTTACAGAATCCATTTACTATCATATTGATTGCATCTTCCTGACCTATGCCTCTACTTCGCAAGTAGAAGAGTTGGTCATCACTAATCTTTGACGTGGACGCCTCGTGTTCTATCTGCGCAGAAGGAGTCTTACATTCTATATAAGGGAAGGTGTGCGCCGCGGACTTATCTCCAAGCAATAGGGAGTCGCACTGAGTATAGTTTCTTGCGTTTTCCGCACTACCACCGACCCGAACTAGTCCCCGATAAGCATTTTGACTGCGTCCTGCGGAGATACCTTTAGAGATGATCGTAGAGTTACTTCCTTTCCCTAGATGAATCATCTTGGTCCCAGTGTCAGCCTGCTGCAAGTTATTAGTTAGGGCGACTGAATAAAATTCTCCAATTGAGTCTTCACCTCGCAGAATACAGCTTGGATATTTCCAAGTAATAGCCGATCCGGTTTCGACTTGTGTCCAAGATATTTTTGACCTATCGCCTCTGCAATCACCTCTTTTCGTTACGAAATTATAAATCCCTCCTTTCCCTTCCTCGTCTCCCGGATACCAATTTTGTACAGTAGAATATTTAATTTCGGCATCTTTCAAGACCACTAGTTCAACGACTGCTGCATGCAGCTGATTTTCATCGCGCATAGGTGCAGTACAGCCTTCTAAATAGCTAACGTAACTCCCTTCATCTGCCACAATAAGGGTACGCTCAAATTGTCCAGTGTTCATTGCATTCATGCGGAAGTAAGTTGATAACTCCATGGGACAGCGTGTGTTTTTTGGTATGTAAACAAATGAACCGTCTGAAAATACAGCTGAATTGAGTGCAGAGTAAAAATTGTCTCTGGCGGGCACAACTGTACCAAGATATTTTTTTACTAATTCAGGATGGTCTTTTACTGCCTCTGAAAAAGAACAGAAAATCACTCCAACTTCTGCGAGTTTTTCGCGAAAAGTAGTGTGGACTGAAACACTGTCAAATACTATATCTACCGCCACGCCCGCTAAAACTTTTTGTTCTTCAAGTGGAATACCTAGTTTTTCGTAAGTCTCAAGGAGTTTGGGATCAACTTCATCAAGACTTTTAGGACGGTCCTCATCACTTTTCGGTGCTGCATAATAAGAGATGTCTTGAAAGTCGATAGGTGGATACTCTACATGCGCCCATTTGGGTTCGGTCATCTCCTGGAACTGTTTATAAGCTTTAAGCCTCCATTGAGCAACCACTCGGGTTCTTCCTTCTTTTTAGATATAAATCTAATAGTTTCTTCATTTAATCCTGGCGGCGCGAATTCTTGTTCTATATCAGTGTAGAATCCAGCCTCGTAGGTTTGATTTACTAAATTATCAATTTCTTCTGCGTTAGTAGACATTTAACATCCTTAAATTTAGCTTTAACTTTTAAATGCTAAAACTTTCACCGCAACCGCAAGTTGCGGAAACATTTGGATTATTGAATCGAAAACCTTCATTAAGACCTTCCTTAGTAAAGTCAATCTCAGTACCTTTAAGATACTTAAAGCTTTCACTGTCTACTAATAAACTGATCCCTCGTGACTCAAAAATTTCATCGTGCTCATTCTCTTCTTCGGCTATTTCGACGGTATACATGTAGCCAGAGCAACCGGTAGTCTTTACCCCTAGCCTCAGACATGTTGAACCGGCTTCGGAAGCCAGGAACTGACGTATGTGTAATGCTGCACGTTCGGTTAGTGTAATTTCCATATCTTTAAGCCTTATCAAAATACTGAAGTTTTAATCGCTGAATTAACCTGCATATGTATCGGTGTCAGGCTAGTCAAGGGGGCTTTCGCCCCCGAATTTTTACTTTCCTTATCCATTAGTTCTTTTAAACTTACGCCACTCAGGAAGTTTTGGATTTGCAAACTTAGCTCTTGCCATAGATCGTGTGTTAGACAAGGATTTTCACCTCGGCAGTTTTTTTGACCTCCGCATTGGGTCGCATCCACAGGCTCATTAACCGCCGAAATAACGTCTCCCACAGATATTAATGCAGCAGACCGACCTAGCTTGTAGCCCCCTCCGGGTCCACGCGTCCCATCTACTAGCCCTTTTTTTCTCAACTTCGAAAATAATTGTTCCAGATAAGACTGTGAGATTCCTTGCCTGTCAGCTATTTCCGAGAGTGTTACAGGTCTTTTCTCGATATTGAGTGCCAAGTCGAGCATTGCGGTAACAGCATATCTGCCACGCGTTGTAAGTCTCATCCGCTAACCTCTATTTATTTACTAATGTTCTTAGAAGGTATTTTCTTATAACCAAGTAATTTAGTCAAGAATAGAGGTTTAATTTACGGTAAAGGTCTGGGGATTGTGTTTGGTAGTTAAGTAGTCCGCTAAAAGTGTTGTGAAATTGCTAGTTATCGATATTTTGTTTCTTCAAGAAAGTCGTGTCCTTTTCCAACTCTTGAATTCTATCAGTTAATTGTTCCAGTGATTCGGAAATCGGATCTTCGGAATCAGAAACTACCCCATACGCTTCAAATTTATCCCCCGATTTTCTGGAACCTAATTCTTTTTCTCCGCGGATTCTTCCCGGGACCCCTACAATAGTCTGACTTTCTCCAACGTTGCTTATTACAACTGCATTGGAGCCTATTCTAGCATTTGCTTCGATCGTCACAGGACCTAAGACCTTTGCCCCCGCACCAATAATAATATTATTTTTTAGGGTAGGGTGCCTTTTACCTTTTTGCCAACTCGTCCCCCCCAAGGTTACGCCGTGGTAAAGTGTGCAGTCATCCCCTATCTCGGCAGTCTCACCGATTACTACTCCCATACCGTGGTCTATAAAGAATCTTCGCCCAATTTTTGCTCCTGGGTGTATTTCTACCCCACTAATTATTCTGCCCAAATGAGAGATCACTCTGGCTATCCATTTCAAGCCAAGAGCCCAGAACAAATGACTGATTCTATAAAAAATTAGTGCATGCACTCCAGGGTAGCAAGTTAGCACCTCCAACAAGTGTCTAGCGGCCGGATCGCGTTCGAACACACATCGGATATCTTCGCTTAGGTGTTTAATCATAATTAAATGATTCCATATTTAATATGTATTGTGATCTTACCTTATTTCCCAAGTACAAGTTAGATAAGACTTCTTTTTGACGGTTTGAGGCAAAATGTTTAAGTTCTAAAGCGAGAGAACACTCTAAAAGTCTCATGCATGAACTCATAAAATGGTTACAAGTTATTTTTGCTTTTCTTTAATTCTTTTGATGATGTGAGTAGAGCAACTGTTGAAACCGACTATGATTGACTCGTAAGATGATACTTGTGGGTTAACGGATAATGTAATTCAAGCTAGTGGAGGATTTGATGAGAACGGGAAATGAGATCTTCGAACATCATTTGGAAGTCTTTGGGGCGGGCGATATAGACGGTATTTTGAAAGATTACGACGATGCCTCGATTATGGTTTATGGCAACAAAACTTGGATTGGTCTCGCAGGCGCCAGAGATTTTTTTACTATGTGGCTGGATGATTTAATCCCATCTGGTAGTGACTTTTGCGTAATTGATCAGGTTGCCTTAGAAAATATGGTTTATATTACTTGGACTGCTGAGTCTAGGAATTACGTTTTTGATTACGCTACAAATACTTTTATTTTTAGGAACGATAAGATTTGGAGACAAACCGTCGCCACCCACCACAGGGTGAAGATCTAGAATGCTTGCGATTGTTTCAGATTGGCTAAAGCGCCTCTATCTGTGCCCTCAATTTTGCTACCGCATCTTTCGCTTTTTCTAGACGGAGGTTCACCTGTTCGACGACTTTTTTTGGCGCTTTATCAACGAAATTCTTGTTTTTCAACTTGCTAGCTGTCGCATCGGCTTCGGCGATGGCCTTCGCTAGTTCTTTGGAAAGGCGCGCGCTCTCAGCGGCCTTATCTATAAGGCCCTCAAAAGGAATACATACGGTCATATTTTCTGCAAGAGAAGTAGCAACTTCGCTGTTCGGATAAGCATCAAAGCTAGGTTTGTTGACCCGCGCTAGCTGCATGATGATTTTAGCATGCGTGGAGATTAGTTTTTTGTCTTTTTCTGTTGCGTCTTTGATAAAGATAGGCAGAGTTTTTCTAGGTTCAATATCGTATTTGGCGCGTATGCGTCGTATTCCAAGAATTATTTCCTTAAGTACCTCGAAGTTGTTTCCCTTAAGTTTGGCCGGCTGGATGTCGGCCTCGGCAGGGTAAGTTTGTAACATTAACGAACCTTCGTTAGGGTTATTTGGAATTTTTTGCCATATTTCTTCTGTGATGAACGGCATGAACGGATGTAGTGCTCGTAAAAAATTGTCGAGTAAGGAAATTAAAGTGTCGCAGACACCGTCTTTTTCAGTTTGGGAAGCGTCGGTCGAATAGAGAGTTACTTTGGCAATTTCAATGTACCAATCGCAGTAGTCATCCCAGACAAACTCATAAAGGGCTTGCGCCGCTCGATCGAAACGATAGTCCTTAAAGCCTTTCCGTACTTTGATGATGGCATCATTGAAGCGCACGGAGATCCATTCCTCTGGTAGACCTTTCACAAGTTTGTGACTGGAGGTCTTAGATTGATTCGATTCTATTGCTGCGAAAACAAATCGGGCGGCGTTCCAAATTTTATTACAAAAATTTCTATAACCATTTATTCGCCCTAAGTCGAATCGAATATCCCTACCTTGCGTGGCCATAATAGCAAACGTAAAACGTAAGGCGTCAGTTCCATAACTCGGAATGCCTTTAGGAAATTCTCTCCTTGTTTCCTGTTCTATCCTGTCGGCGTCCTCTGGACGCAAAAGTCCTGTTCTTCTTTTTTGTACCAGCGATTCAATATCTATACCGTCTATCAGATCAATAGGGTCGATTATATTTCCTTTGGATTTGGACATTTTATTGCCCCTGCCATCGCGGACTAATCCGTGTATGTAGACTTCTTTAAATGGTACTTCGCCCGTGAATTTGATGCCCATCATGATCATGCGAGCGACCCAGAAAAAAATTATATCGAACCCGGTGACTAGCGCATTTGTGGGATAAAACGCTTGAAGCTCCTTAGTTTTTTTAGGCCACCCCAGCGTAGAGAATGGCCAAAGCGCTGACGAAAACCAAGTATCTAGCACATCGGGGTCCTGAAGAAGCTTGGTATCAGATGAGATTCCGGCGCTTTTTCGAGCGTCGGCTTCGCTATAACCTACGAAGACATTCCCTTCATCGTCATACCATGCGGGTATTCGATGTCCCCACCATAACTGTCTCGAGATGCACCAGTCCTCGATGTTATTCATCCACTCAAAATAGGTTTTTGACCAGTTTTCTGGGATAAATTTTACTCTCCCATCTTTAACAGCCTCGATTGCTGGTGCGGCTAGTTCTTCGGCCTTAACAAACCATTGATCAGTAAGATATGGTTCTATGATACTTTGAGTTCGATCTCCTCTGGGAACCATTAGCGTATGATTTTCAATTTTTTCCATCAAATTGAGTTTGCTTAGCTCTTGAATTACAGCATCTCGGGCCTCAAATCTGTCTAATTCTTGGAAACGTTTAGGCACATTTTTGTTAAGTGAGGCTTTTTCGGAGAAAATATTAATTACTTTTAGATTATGGCGCTGGCCAACTTGGTAGTCATTAAAATCATGTGCAGGAGTGATTTTTACGCAACCAGACCCAAACATTGGGTCGACGTAATCATCAGCAATGATTGGTATTAGTCTGTCTGAAAGGGGCAGGGATATTTTCTGACCAATTAAGTGCTTATATCTGTCATCTTTAGGGTGTACCGCTACCGCAGAATCTCCCAGCATAGTTTCTGGCCTCGTGGTCGCAACAACCAGATGGCCCTCTCCATTTTCAAGAGGATACCGCAAATGCCATAAGTGGCCATTTTCTTGCTCGGAGATTACCTCTAGATCCGAAATCGCAGTTTTTAGGACAGGATCCCAATTTACCAGTCTTTTACCTCTGTAGATTAACCCCTCTCGGAATAGTCGAACAAAAACTTCCCTAACACTGGCAGAAAGTTGATCGTCTAAAGTGAATCTTTCGCGACTCCAGTCCATTGAAGAACCCATGCGCCTTAGTTGCTGCGAAATTGTGCCGCCAGATTGCTCTTTCCAGTCCCAAGCTTCCTGCACGAAGGCATCGCGCCCTATTTCATGCCGAGACTTACCCGATAACTCTAATTGTCGTTCAACCACTATCTGGGTGGCAATCCCGGCATGATCGCAGCCACATTGCCACAGCACACTAAGGTCGTTCATTCGATTAAAACGAACCAGACTGTCCATTAATGTATCCTGAAATGCGTGCCCCATATGCAGACTACCAGTTACATTCGGCGGCGGTAGCATAATACAATAGGAGTTTTTCTCTAGGCTACTTGGTTTAAAGTAGCCCGAATCTTCCCAAGACTTATAAAGTCGTTGTTCAATTTCTTTGGGGTTGTAGCTTTTCTCCATGTGTTTTGTGGTGCTTTCTGAAGTGTTTTATTAATAGTTTATTATCATTTGAGTTTACGAAAAGCGTGCTTGACGCGCTAATACTTAGCACTGACACTTGGATTATATCAAGAGAGGCTGATTTTGTGCGTAAAAATCGGAAAGCCCCTATCCTGATAATATTTATATTTCACACGGGCGGTGTTGCGGCTACTCTCATCGTAGCCGGTAGGCTCGACTACTCGCTGAAATTTACTTACGGTTGTCGGCACATCTTCTCCTAGGTTGACCAACAGATCTGACTTGATTGCTTCAGATAATTTATCACCAATAATAATAGGCGCGGTGTGGTTTTCGCTCTGGCACTCATGTGGAACAAAACTTTCTGCTGAAAAACTCCACAAGAGGTCATCCATTTCTTTGACAGACTTTTCGTTCAAGCAGCGGACAAATATCTCATGATTTTTTTTCCAAGCTTTTTCAGTGATGCGACACATTAGTACATTTTGCGCGAGTTGGCTGAGGCTGTCGTGTATATAAAAATCGACTCTGGTCATGTTGTTACTTCGTCGCCTGAGAGCATATATATTGGGACAGAAGGGCCACTGGCCTGCCTGTAGCCCCTTTATTAGCACCAGAGTTCCAAGCGGTTCCAGCGATGTCCAAGTGCGCCCATCGCTGGTTCTCAACAAAGCGAGAGAGGAAGCAAGCTGCAGTTATAGTTCCGGCGCTTTTACCACCGACATTAGCCATGTCTGCAAATGGGCTTTCAATTTGTTTTTGGTAGTCAGCCCATAACGGCAATCGCCATACGCGATCATGGGCCGCTTCCCCTGCTTCGGTGAGATCTAACGATAGTTGGTCATCATTTGATAAGAGTCCTGTTGCGTGGGCGCCCAAGGCTACGACACAAGCTCCGGTTAGGGTAGCCACGTCTATTATCACATTTGGATCGAATTGTTCAGCATAGGTTAAAGCATCGCATAGGATGAGTCTTCCTTCCGCATCTGTATTAAGGATTTCTATGGTTTGGCCGGACATACTTTTCACGATATCACCAGGTTTACTGGCGTTTCCGTCCGGTAAGTTTTCGGTGGCTGGAATTAAAGCGACAACATCTACTGCCGGCTGCATTTTAGCAACAGTGAGCATAGTCCCTAGTACCGATGCGGCGCCACCCATGTCATATTTCATCTCATCCATTGCAGCGCCCGGTTTGAGTGATATTCCTCCAGAGTCAAATGTAACCCCTTTCCCAACAAGCACTATTGGCTTTTGTCCCTCTACTTGACTTTGTCTATATTTAAGTTCGATTAGTTTCGCGGGTTGTCGAGAACCCTGAGATACGGAAAGAAATGATCCCATTCCCATTTTTTCCATATCCATTTCTTCCAAAATTTTACATTGCAAGACAGGGTGTTCAGCTGCTAATTTGACTGCAGTTTCAGCTAAATGAGTAGGCGTACAAACGTTTCCTGGACGGTTAGCAAGATCTTTAGCCAGCGAGATACCGGCTATAAGCGCCTTCGCATCAGCTATAGATTTTCTAGTACTAGTTGCAATTGTCTTATCAAGAGACACAAAGGCCAGTCTAGACAACCGTTTTTTTCGCTTATTTTTTGTTTTCAACTCATCAAACGCGTAGAGTTCAGCATCTAAAATTCTAGCGTGTTGTTTAATTTTCCAGTCATTATCTCTGCTGATAACTTTCACCTGGTCTAAAGTACTGCTGACCGAAGTCGCAGGGAGCTTACCGAGTTCTTTTGCCACGGTTGCTAATATTTTCCTATACTCTTCTTCATCTACCCCTTTATCTGAGCCGCTATTGACGAGCATTAACCGATCGGCTTTTATGCCTCGGCAATTATTAACAAGAACGTTCGCTCCGATTTTTTTCTTGATTTCATCTAAGTCAATTATTTTGCTAATTACACCTCTTGTTTTTTTGTCGAGGCCCTCTGCTATAGGTCCGATCGACTTACCTTTGAGTACTGGTATTACAAGACAGGATGTCTTGATTTCGTGAAGGCTTGTCGTTTGTAAGGATATTTCCATTGTGATTCTCATTTAAAAGCGTTACTGATGAACTGCAGTATGGTGTCTAAGCGTCGCACAATTTGCGTCGCCCAATTGATCATTAGTGTATCCTTCGTTATAGATTAAGGTAAAGTGCCAAGACTACATTTTCTGTCAAAGTAGGTCACGGAATGAAAATACTCGAAAAATACATCGGGAAGTCAGTTATTTTAAGTTCGCTAGTGATTTTAGCCTGTCTGATAGGTATTTTTTCATTTTTTTCATTAATAGAAAATTTATCTGAGCATAATTCTGTAAGCGGGATCACAGTATTTTTCGAGTCCGTGCTGGAGGTGCCAGGGTTAGTATTTGATTTGATGCCGATTGCTGCTCTTGTCGGAGCCTTATTGGCACTAGGTGGTTTAACCGAGAACCATGAGCTTGTCGTCATAAGAATGGCTGGTGGGGCAAAAAGTTATATTTTCAGAATCGTGCTTAAAAGTGCTTCTGTACTTGTTATTATTGCTATAGTTGCCGGAGAGTTTCTGGCGCCCGTGTGCCAGAATATATCCTCTAAAATGACTTCGCTATCTTCTGAATCCGCAATACAAAACGAGCGGATTTGGACCAAAGAAGATCAGACTTTTATCAGTGCTGGTAGTCTGGTATCTGATTGTCATCTGAATAACGTAAAAGTTCATAAATTTTCAGATAGAGGAGTTTTAGAGGAGTCAACATTAGCAAAAAACGGTTATTGTATAAAAAATGGCTGGGAATTAACTGATGTAGAATCTACCTTTTTCGATGGCGACGTTAGTCGAGTGGAACGCGCTGAAGTTTTAATTTGGGTAACCGAGATCGATCCTACTTTGTTTGGTATGCTGGGCTTAGACCCAGAAAAGTTAGGGTTGGCTGATCTTTGGACTTACGTCAATTATGCGAAACAGAATGCTCAATATTCGCAAAAGTGGATTCAAGCATTTTGGGCCCGATTAGTGCATCCTCTCACGATATATCTTATGGTTTTCTTGGCCTTGCCCATAGTATTAATGACTTCTCGAAGTAACCCGGTAGGCCGAGTTATATTTATAGGAGTTTGTGTAGGTCTCGGTTTTTATGTCGTTAATGAGTTGTCGTCCAGTTTCGGTATTGCGTTTAATTTGAATCCTATTATTGCTTCTTTCAGCCCTAGTATTTTTATACTGAGTATTGGAGCATGGTTAAATATCCGCTCGCGGTAGGAACTAGATTTTTCGGATGTAGGTTTTGGATAGAATGTCTTGCCAAGTAAGTTTGTCGGCCCTCCAAAGAGCAGGCGCGTACCCGATACCCATCGTCCCTAATGAGATTGCGGCGGCGGCAAATCGAAATAATGAATCAGCTTTTGTTAGTGAGCCTCCATCAAACTTTTTAATTTCTAATTTCCAAACTTGCATACCGAGTGTTTTACCTTTTTGCCAGCACACAGCGAAATAAAAAAATATAATTGCTAAAATGTACATAAGAAACAATGCATTGCCGGGTTCAATCACATCGCCTGAAAATAATACTGGAATAAAGCACGCGAAAAATACTATTGCGATCACTGCTATCGCGTCATAAACTAGACTGCCTATACGTGCACCTAGTGAAGCCGATGATGTTACAGGTTCCGAGTTCTTTTCTGGTTGCATTTTTAATTAATTTAGAGGCCCTAATGTATTAAAATTTTATGGCGCTCCCTAGGGGAATCGAACCCCTGTTTTCGCCGTGAGAGGGCGACGTCCTGACCGCTAGACGAAGGGAGCCGGTACTTTTCTAAAGCGTTACCATAACATTATTTTTGGCAAAAAATGGAAATTTTTAAAATTTTTAAAAGCACGAATGAATAGTTCACTGGATGTTTCCGATGGCTTGAAGAAGCCTATTATTTACTCCAGAAAAGATCATGCTATTTCGCGTAAACAGATTTCTAGTGCTGCTTTGAAGGTCCTTTATGGCCTGAACGATAATGGGTATCGAGCGTGCTTAGTTGGTGGCGGGGTACGAGATTTGTTGCTGGGCCGAGCCCCTAAGGATTTCGACATCGCGACCGACGCTCATCCTGAAAAGATTCGACAAATCTTCAAAAATAGCAGGTTAATTGGACGTCGCTTTAGATTAGCACATGTAAGATTTGGACGTGAAATCATTGAAGTGGCAACTTTTAGGTCTAGCCGCGAGATGTCTAGTTCTGATTCAGACGTTTCGCAAGAGGGAAAAATCTTAAGAGACAATGCTTACGGAACTTTGGAGGAGGATGTCTGGAGAAGAGATTTCACAATAAACGCGCTCTATTACGATATCCGCGATTTTTCAGTACTTGATTATGTTGGTGGTGTGCCGGATCTACGACAAGGAGTAATTAAACTGATAGGCAAACCCGTTGTTCGCTACCGAGAGGATCCTGTGAGAATGCTTCGTGCGATTCGTTTTTCGGCTAAGTTAGGCTTTACTATTGCCGGGTCGACTATGTCTCCTATACCTTCCCTGATCCACTTACTTAATGACATATCCCCTGCACGTTTGTTTGATGAGACTATGAAGCTCTTTAATACAGGCCACGCACTAGCCACCTACGAGAGATTATCTGAGGTTGGCCTTTTTGCACTTTTATATCCTAGTACGCGCAGAGTTCAGACTTCAGAACTCCATTGCCATAATAAATTTGTACTAAAAGCATTACGTAATACAGATCACAGGATATTAAACGGTAAGAGCGTCAATCCGGCTTTTTTAATTTCAGTATTTCTTTGGTATCCTATGAAAACAGTTTATTCGGCAGAAGTTCATCGTGGTAACAACCAAAAGGATGCTTTGAGACTCGCCTCTGAAAAAATACTTCGCGAGCAGTCGAAAATCTTGTCGATCCCAAGACGTTTTACGCAATCTGTTAGAGATATTTGGGAGTTGCAAGCCCGATTTTCGAATCGCAGTCCGAGGAGAGCTTCAAGATTGTTAGAGGTGCCTAAGTTTCGCGCGGCGTATGACTTTTTAGTGCTGCGCTCAGGTGCCGATAGAGCCTCATTGAAATTGGTAGATTGGTGGACTCGTTTTCAATCAGCTGATTTCGGTGAAAGAAAGCAGTTATTCCAAGAAGTAAAATATTCAGAGAAACGTCGGAAAAAATAAAGTATGAGGAAGTTATTTTGAGCTCTCGGGTCTCTGTCTTTGTGGGCCTAGGTAGTAATTTAGACAACCCTGTTCGTCAAATTCGTACGGCATTCTCGAATTTGACCCAAATCAGGAATACTTCTCTGGAGAAATGTTCAAGTCTCTTTTCAGGGCCGGCAATGGGTGGTCAAAAAAATCAGGCGGACTATATCAACGCTGTAGCAATGTTAACCACTACATTATCTCCGCTAGATTTACTTGGAGCTTTGCAGGAGAGCGAAACTCTTCAAGGTCGAATTCATGGCGAACGCTGGGGGCCGAGAATTATAGATTTAGACCTACTTATTTATGGTGCGCGAACTATCGACGAAAAGAACCTTTCGGTACCGCATGTCGGGGTTGCTGAGAGAGCCTTTGTTCTCGTACCACTTTCTGAGCTCGACCCCGAACTGGTTGTACCAAATTTGGGTAAGGTAAGTGAACTTGTGAAATTAGTTGATTGTAGGCAGTTGGTTCGCCTCGAGCCTGCGATAATAAGCGAGCATTTCAAGTAGCGTTTATCTTCTAGATTAAGATAACAAAGATATACGGTTATAATAAGAAAATGGAAATAATATTTGACCTCAAAGGTTTACGTGACGCCGTTTCTGTCTGGAAGAACCAGAGTAACTCTATTGCCTTAGTGCCTACGATGGGTAATTTACATCTTGGGCATTTGTCTTTGATAGAAGGTGCAAAAGATAAGGCAGTTCGTACTGTAGTTAGCATTTTTGTTAATCCTATACAGTTTGGTCACGGGGAAGATTATGAGCTTTATCCTAGTACTTTAGAGCAGGATCTAGATATTCTACGCGATGCTCATGTGGATCTTGTTTTTGCCCCTAATCTAGGTGAGTTGTATCCAGCTGGAATAGAAGCAGACACTAGGATAACCGTTCCGGATATTTCAGATATCCTGTGTGGTGAATTTAGGCCCGGACATTTCTCGGGCGTCGCTACGGTTGTAATGAAACTATTTATAAATGTTCAACCTGACTACGCATTTTTTGGCGAAAAGGATTATCAACAAACTTTAGTGATTAAAAGGATGGTTTCGGATCTTCTTTTGCCAGTTAAAGTACTAACTTTACCTATCATTCGAGAAGATAACGGTCTTGCAATGAGTTCTAGGAACAGCTACTTGAATGAGTCACAAAAGCAGCTTTCGTCGGAGATTTATAAAGCCATAGAAAAAGCAGCTACAATGGTAAGAACTAGAACGGATTCGTTTGACGGCATAGAAAAAAGTTCAGTGGATCGGCTAGAAGAATTAGGCTTTAAGGTCGAATATTTTTCTATACGGCGAAGGCAGGACCTAAAGTTGGTTAATGATGGCGTCGATAAAAGTCTTATCATATTAGTTGCAGCCTGGATAGGCGATACAAGATTGATAGATAACTTGCAGGTAGATATTTGACGTGAATAGCATATTTTGGTGTCAATACTTTTACACGTTGGCTGTTAAATTTAGGAAATACGTATGGCCAAGAAGCTATATATAAAAACATTTGGTTGTCAAATGAACGAGTATGACTCTGGGAAGATGGCTGATGTACTGGCTGATTCTTCCGGTTATGAACTGGTTGATTCCCCTGAGGAAGCTGATTTACTGTTGATGAATACTTGCTCGGTGCGCGACAAGGCTCAGGAAAAGTTATTTTCTGAATTAGGAAGATGGTACCCGTTTAAAAAGCGTAACCCAGATGTTGTTATCGGAGTGGGTGGGTGCGTTGCAAGTCAAGAGGGAGAACAGATCTGGGATAGAGCTCCCTACGTCGATGTAGTTTTTGGGCCTCAAACACTTCATCGCTTACCTAATTTAATTAAAGTTGTGCAGGATGAAAAGAAACCCGTAATTGATGTCAGCTTTCCGGAAATAGAAAAATTCGATCATCTTCCACAATCAAAATTAGAGGGGCCTAGCGCCTTTGTTTCTATAATGGAGGGGTGCAGTAAATACTGTAGTTTTTGTGTCGTGCCTTATACTAGGGGAGAAGAATTTAGCAGACCATTTGACGACGTGATAGCAGAGATATACAACCTGGCGCGTAATAATGTTCGTGAGGTGGTTTTGTTAGGCCAAAATGTTAACGCTTATCGGGGTGTAACTCACGAAGATGAAATAGTTGACTTGGCTTCGCTCATTAGAATGGTGGCGGTGATCGATGGCATCGACAGGATACGATTCACTACATCTCATCCCCTAGAATTTAGCGATAGATTAATAGACGTTTACGGAGATACTCCAGAATTAGTGAACCAGCTTCATTTGCCGGTCCAAAGTGGTTCTGACCGCATACTGTCTAAAATGAAAAGGGGATATTTGGCGTTAGAATATAAAGCAATCATTAATAAGCTAAAAAAAGTACGTGCTGATATATCTATATCCTCAGATTTCATTATAGGTTTCCCTGGAGAAACAGATGAAGATTTTAACGCTACGATGCAGTTAATCGATGATGTGCAATTTGACCAGTCATTTAGTTTTATCTATAGCCCACGACCGGGAACACCTGCCGCGAGTCTGACTGATGGCGTCAGTATGATAGAGAAAAAACACCGATTGGCTATTCTTCAAAGGCGAATTCATGAGCTCACAGAACAAAAAAGTAAGGCCATGGTGGGTCAGAAGTATAAGATTTTAGTGACCGGACATTCAAAGAAAAGTCAGTTGCAACTATCTGGTAGAACTGAAAATCAAAGGGTCGTAAATTTTTCGGCAAGTCCAGATTTAATAGGCACTTTTGTCGAAGTCATAATAACCGAGGCTTTACCTAATTCGCTCAGGGGCGAATTAGTAGTTTAGGGGAGCTAACGAAGCATATGCGAGAGGAGATAAAGTTTGATCCCCCGAATAATAATAGATTAGCAAATTTGTGCGGACAATTTGACGAAAATATAAAACTGCTAGAGAAACAGATTGGCGTCGAGGTGAAAAATCGGGGTAATTCCTTTGTTGTTCAGGGTCAAGATCAATCGGTGAAGTGCGCCACACAAGTGATAAATAGTTTGTACGCGATCACCGATACTGGACCGGTCTCTGCTAATGACGTGCATTTGGAAATTGGGAACGCGCGGGCTACGAGTAGGGGATATGGAAGAAAGCAACTGATAAGAGCAGGACGACTGCACATTAAACCTAGAGGGGAGAATCAGGATCGTTATGTGAAAGCTATAAAGGAGAATGAGATAAGCTTTGGAGTTGGGCCTGCTGGGACTGGTAAAACGTACCTTGCCGTCGCAGCTGCGGTTGAAGCTCTAGAAGATGACAAAGTTAATCGGATTTGTTTAGTAAGGCCTGCAGTAGAAGCCGGCGAAAGCCTTGGATTTTTGCCCGGCGATATGGCTCAGAAAGTTGATCCCTATTTACGGCCGCTGTATGACGCACTTTATGAGATGCTTGGAATAGAGAAGGTAATGAATTTGATAGAGCGTAATATTATTGAGATTGCTCCCTTAGCATTTATGAGGGGACGTACTTTAAACGATTCGTTTGTAATCCTTGATGAAGCGCAGAACACTACGAAAGAACAGATGAAAATGTTTTTAACTAGATTAGGCTTTGGCTCGCGTGCAGTGGTTACCGGTGACATTACCCAAATTGATTTGCCTAGTGGTAAGGTTTCTGGCCTCAAGGACGCTATCAATGTTCTCCGTCAAGTAGACGGAATAAATTTCACAGTTTTTGAATCCAAAGATGTTGTCAGGCATGCGTTAGTGGCGTCTATATTGGATGCCTATGCGTCGTCAAAGAATATTGATGCTGTGGTCCATGATTAGAGCTGAGAAGCCTCATTGAAGTATCAAAATGGCAAAATTCATATCGATCTCCAGATTGAGGTGGACAGTGTTACAGTCCCTGAAAAGAAGTTTTTTCAAACTGTAGCCGAGGAAACTTTGATAGAATTCAAGAGCAACTTTAATTTGTTGATGCGGCTAGTGGAGGTTTCAGAATCGCGACTTTTAAATAATCGTTATCGGCAAAGTGATCGGCCGACTAATGTCTTGTCCTTTAGGTCATCCGGTATAGAAGAATTTCTTCCTAATTATATTGGCGATATAGTGATGTGTCCCGATGTTATTAAAGATGAGGCTGGCGAGCAAAAAAAGTCTTTGGATGCACATTGGGCGCATATGATCGTGCATGGTATTTTGCATTTAGTAGGATTTGATCATGGAACAGAGCATGAAGCCTTAATTATGGAAGAAAGAGAGCGACGGGTGTTGTCGGGGCTTCAAATTTCTGATCCTTATCTTTAAGGTGGTCACGAGTAGAATACTGGCGGATCTGCTGAATTGTGCTAGATTACGTTAGGGAGTTTAATTCAACTTGATGAAAAAAATAAATTTGTCCGAAGTTTCACGAAACCTTAGGTCCATTATGCGACTGGTTCCAAGCTATCTCAAGATGGAGAAACCTCCCAAGGAACTCCTGGTTGACAGTCTGCGTGAAGCTGAGTCGAACAGCGTAATTGAGCCTGATACCGTAGCCATGATGGAAGGGGCCTTATTGGTTTCTGATATGCGGGTTAGAGACATTATGATTCCTAGATCTGAAATAGTTTTCATTGAGGAGGATTCTAAACCAAGCAAAATTTTGTCAAAAATAATTGAAAGTGGGCATTCTAGATTCCCAGTCTTCGACGAGGAGCACGAACGAATAGTTGGAATATTGTTAGCTAAGGATTTGTTGTCACTCGCTATAGACAATGCGGATGATTTTTCTATACGCGAAATTATTCGTCCCGCGGCGTTTATTCCGGAAAGCAAAAGACTAAATGTTTTGTTGAGAGAATTTCGTTCTGGAAGAAACCATCTTGCGGTGGTTGTAGATGAGTATACTAGTATCTCGGGATTAGTCACTATAGAGGATGTTATTGAGCAGATCGTCGGAGAGATTGATGATGAGCACGATCTTTTAGAGGAGGACAACATTAGGAAGCATCGTGACAATCGTTACAGCGTTAAGGCTCGAACTGGACTAGACGAGTTCAATGAACATTTTGGAACAGACTGGAAGTCTGATGATTATGAGACTATTGGTGGTTTAGTTATAAGTCAGTTGGGCCACTTGCCAAGACAGGGTGAAGAGTTGGAATATATGGAATATAGTTTCCGTGTCCTTCGGGCAGACAGACGAAGAGTCAGGTTGGTACGAGTTATTCCTGCTGGTGACACTTTGCCGAATTAAGTGTCAGATACTTTATAAGACGTTTGATCATCAATTAGCTAATAATATGTTTAGACTACTTTGCTCTTTTCTTCTCGGATCTGCAGCAGTTTTAGGGTTCGCACCTTTTAGCTGGTGGTCTATCGTATTTTTTTCACTGGCAGGGTTTCTGCTACTAATATTATCAAGCTTTCATAAAAACATATTTTTGTTGGGGTTGTTCTACGGATTAGGATATTTTGGTTTTGGCGTAGGATGGATTCAAGTGAGTGTCCACCAGTTTGGGATTCCGAGTTACTTTTTTTCTTACGGCGTTACTGCTCTATTAGTGACATTTTTATCCATTTATGTTGGCCTCTTTGCAGTTTTACTTAGACTACTTTTGAATAATGGTTTCCATTTAGCGATAGCTGGCCCTGTTTTATGGTTAGCTATTGAATATATTCGGGGCCACTTATTCACGGGGTTTCCTTGGTTAATGTTGGGTTATAGCCAGATAGACGGACCTCTTAGTAGCTACATCCCGATAATTGGCAGTCTGGGGTGTTCATTTCTGGTTGTGTTAGTGAGTTGTTTAGCTGTTACATGTGTAAGGGCGGAGAGATTGCCGTCTATTTATTGCTTGTGTGCGCTGGCAAGTGTTTTTTGCTTAGGACTATTGCTGCGTTTTTATGAGACGACAGAGTCTCGTGGCCTTCCCCTCGATGTAACTCTTGTTCAAGGAGCTATTCCTCAAGAAATTAAGTGGCATCCTGATATTCGACTGCCTTCGATTGAGAGGTATAAGAGCATAAGCGCCGACCATTGGGACTCCGATATTATTATTTGGCCAGAAACTGCTATTCCTGCTTTTCATAACGAGGTTACAGAAGAATTAAAGGAACTTGGTAGTCTTGCTTTTAAGACTGATACAAATTTTCTTCTCGGGATTCCTAGGATTAGTAACGAAAGCGGGCTGAAATATAACAGTATTGTATCGATCGGGGATGGAGAGCAAGTTTATGATAAGCGCCATTTAGTGCCCTTTGGTGAGTACTTTCCCGCGGCGCCTTACCTGAACTGGCTACTCGATTATCTAGATATCCCTATGTCCGAGTTCAGTAGCGGTAGTCCTTCCCAAGCTTTACTTGAGTTCCCTAGTTATAAGATTGCTGTATCAATATGTTATGAATCGGTTTTTCCTGATCTCATTAATCGGAAAGCCGCCGAGAGTGATTTCTTGGTAAACTTGAGTAACGATGCTTGGTTTGGCGACAGTTTGGGCCCGCATCAGCATCTCCAAATTGCGAGGACACGCGCCCTCGAAACTGGTAGGTATTTAGTTCGAGCCACCAACAATGGATTGACTGCAATAATTAATCACAAAGGCGAAGTTTTAAAGCAAGCCGCCCAGTTTGTTCCAACTTATTTGCGAGGACGCGTACAACCTAAGACTGGGTTAACGTTATACGCTCGTTTTGCTGATCGTCCGTTGATATATTTTGCGGGCTTTTTATTTATGTTTAATTTCTTTTTCAAATCTAATGTAAGGTTTTATCGCTCGCGACGTTACCCATATAACTAATGCCAATCCACTTAACGCCCATAAAAGTGCATAAAACGTGGAGGGATTTAACTCGGGTATATAAGGGGTGGCACTTAAAAGTTGCATTACGCCGTCAGATTCAAAATATTCTCGATTTTGGAACGGCCAAATTTTATAGAGCGACGCAGTCAAAAAACCACACATGACAAGCCTAAATGATAGATGGTGTTGATTAATTATCCACGAGAGTACTCGTGACATTGTTATGAGCCCTGTAAGAGCGCCCATAGAAAAAGGTATCAGCAAGTGTAAGTCAAAAGTACTCAGTGCATTTAATATCGTAGCGTATTTTCCGATTATTAAAAGAATAAGAGAACCTGAAACCCCAGGCAATACCATGGCGCTTGTGGCAAGTACGCCAGCCAGAAAGAGGGTGGCAGTATTGTCAGGTAGGTTGGTAGGGGCAACTGTTAAAACCAACATGCCGAAAGAAAGACCACCAAAAACTAAGCTTACTCGATAAAGCATAGAAACATCTGTTGCATCTTTTAATAATATAATCGCCGACCCGAGGACTAAACCTGAGAACAGTGCGTAGATAGTCTCAGGATTCGTTATCAGTAGGCTAGGTAAAGAAATTATTTTCGTAAAAAAAACAATGGCGCATGCTACGCCAAAAATTAAAGGGATGAGGAAGTTAAAATGTGGCCGATTCTGGATTTCTCTAAGATTCAAGTTTAGGCACGATTTCAACCAAATCAGATCAAATGATTTAATTGCTTCAACAAATTGTTTATATATGCCAAGTACAAGTGCCATGGTCCCGCCAGATACACCAGGAACTATGTCAGCAGTTCCCATACAAAATCCCTTAAGGCTGGTACTGAGGTATTTAGATAGAATATTAATCATGAAATTTTTGGCTGTAGGAGTGAACGAAGTCGACTAGATACTTGACGTTTTCCGGGGGCACATCTGGCGTTATCCCATGACCTAAGTTGAAAATGTGGCCATTCCCTATTCCATAAGAGTCTAAAATATTTTTAGTTTCTTTTTCGATTATGGTTTTTGTAGTTAGCATTATCGCCGGATCTAAGTTTCCTTGGAGCGCAACTTTATGCCCTATTATTTGTTTAGCAACTTTTATGTCAGTCATCCAATCCAACCCAACACAAGTACTACCTATACGTGAAATTTTATCCAACCACATTCCTCCGCCTTTCGTAAATACTATGGTTGGAATTCCCGTTGGTTCGAGAGAACGTAAAATCTTTCCCATATAATTCAAAGATAAGTTTTCATAATTAGACTCTGACAATAATCCTCCCCAGGTATCAAATAACATGATTGCATCCGCTCCTGCTTCAATTTGCATCTTCAGGTAAGAAGTCACAGCGACGGACAACTTTTGAAGAAGCAAATGCATTGAATCAGGTTCGCTATACGATAACTTTTTTACCTTAGCGAAGTCGCGGCTACTTCTACCTTCCACCATATACGCTGCTAAAGTCCATGGGCTGCCCGCAAATCCTATCAAAGGTGTGTCATTTAACTCCTTTTTCACCAGAGTTATCGCTTTAGCCACATAATTTAGCTTATCATAAGGATCGGGTACATCGAGTTGTTTGATCTGATCTATATTTTTGATCGATTTATTAAATACGGGACCAACATTCTCAATCAGAGAAAGTTCCAAGCCCATAGCGTCTGGAATCGTGAGGATATCAGAAAAAATAATGGCCGCATCTAGGGCATAACGAGTTAGGGGCTGCAATGTCACCTCGCACGCGAGTTCGGGCGTTTTGCATAGTGCCAAAAAGTTTCCCGCTTTTTCCCTGGTCGCCCTGTATTCTGGCAGGTATCGCCCGGCTTGCCGCATTAGCCAGATAGGAGTTTTATCAACCGGCTGTCTTTTTAACGCGCGTAAAAATCGGTCTTTCATTGTTTATTTGGCTAGGCGATCTGGTTTAGCTTTAAACCGGAGAAGGAAGCTCCGACGAACCCATGAGGAATTTATCTACAGCGTGTGCCGCAGAGCGACCCTCAGCAATTGCCCAGACTATAAGGGATTGGCCGTGTTGCATGTCTCCCGCAACGAATACTTTATTTATATTGGTTTTCCATTCCTTGTCTCTTTTCACATTGCCGCGCTCGGTTAACTCAATGCCTAGTTCAGAGATCACCCCTTTCTTTTCTGGGCCCGTAAATCCCATTGCAAGGAAAGCTAGATCACATGGGATTTCATACGCTGTTCCTTTCTTCTCCTTAAAACCTTCATTTGTTTTTTCTACTTCTATGAGCTCTATACCAGTTAATTGTCCTTTTTGATTACCGATAAAACGTTTTGTAGAAATAGAATATTTGCGTTCGCCACCTTCTTCGTGGGCAGATGCGACACGATAAATTTGTGGCCACTCCGGCCATGGGTTTTTTTGATCTCTTTTTTGCGGCGGCATTGGCATTATCTCGAGGCTGGTTACCGACGTCGCACCTTGACGGTGTGCTGTTCCAAGACAGTCCGCACCAGTATCGCCACCACCGATTATCACTACATTCTTGTCTTTCGCGTCAATCTGCTTACTCTTCGTAACAGAGTCGCCTTCACATAGTTGGTTTTGGATCGGCAAATAGTCCATAGCGTAGTGAATGCCTGTAAGTTCTCTACCAGGGACTGGTAAGTCCCTCGAAATCGTTGAGCCACCGGTAAGTAAAATAGCATCAAAACTTGCTAGTAGATCTTTTACATCTACATTTACGCCAACATTGGCATTAATTTTAAACTTCACACCTTCAGCCTGCATTTGGGTTATTCGCCGATCGATTAGACGTTTTTCCATTTTGAATTCCGGGATGCCGTATCTGAGTAGTCCGCCAATCCTGTCATTTCTTTCGAATACTGTGACGTTATGTCCTGCACGACAAAGTTGCTGAGCGGCCGCTAGTCCGGCAGGACCTGAACCAACTATAGAGATATTTTTCCCAGTTAATACTTCCGGGATCTCCGGCTTGATCCAACCCTCATCAAATGCACGGTTAATGATGGCGAGTTCAACACCTTTAATCGTCACGGGTTCATCATTAATTCCAAGAACGCATGACCCTTCGCATGGAGCTGGACACAGTGTTCCTGTAAATTCAGGGAAATTATTGGTCGCGTGAAGTCTGATTATCGCTTGTTTCCACTGATCTTTATAAACCAGATCGTTCCATTCAGGGATGAGATTGCCCAATGGACATCCTTCATGGCAAAAAGGAATTCCACAGTCCATACACCGGCTAGCCTGCTGGTTAAGCGCAATCTTTGAGTAGTCCGTCACTACCTGTTTGAAGTCCTTAAGACGTTCGTTTACTGGTCTATAAGGCTGATTTTGCCTCTTAGTTTCGATAAATCCAGTGACTTTACCCATTCATAGCCTCCAGAATTGCGTCTTCTTCAGATAATCCAGAATCTAGTGCGACTTCAATATTTTGGAGCACGCGTTTATAGTCCTTTGGCATGACTTTAATAAAATCATTCGCAGTAGAGGGCCAAGTTTTTAGCATATTTATGGCAACTGTACTACCGGTATGCTTGGCATGGTTGTCAATTAAATTCTTTAACATATTTTGATCATCAATTTGGAGAGGTTCTAGCAGTATCATCTCCATATTACAGCGCGATTGAAATGTTTTATCAGGATCATATACAAATGCCACTCCTCCTGACATTCCAGCACCAAAATTCCTACCGGTCTCCCCTAAAATAGCGACAATTCCGCCTGTCATATATTCGCAGCCATGGTCTCCGATACCTTCAATAACCGCTTTAGCTCCACTATTTCTGACAGCAAATCGCTCTCCTCCGATTCCTCTGAAATAAGCCTCTCCATCGGTTGCACCATAAAGCGCTACGTTACCTATAATAATATTATCCTCAGCAATAAAAGTTGACTTTTTATCCGGATAAACCACTATTTTGCCACCTGATAGTCCTTTTCCTATGTAGTCGTTAGAATCTCCTTCAAGGTGCATAGAGACTCCTTTAGGCATAAATGCAGAAAAGCTTTGGCCTGCTGAACCTGTAAAATGCAATTTTATAGTGTCTTCAGGTAAGCCAGTTCCTCCATAACGCCGAGTGATTTCCGATCCAAGTAACGTACCCACTGTCCGATTAATATTGCGTATATCGAGGGAAATATTCACAGGGATTTGTTGTTCTATCGCTTTTTTGCATAAAGGAATGATTTTAGTTCTATCAAGCGACTTATCTAGATTATGATCTTGAGAACAGGTATTTCTGAGGGGGCTACCGTTGTTTTCCACCCTATGAAGTATTGGTGAAAGATCTAGACCCTCTGCTTTCCAATGCTCGGTTACCATGACAGTATCGAGTAGGTCTGATCGGCCAACTAAATCTTCTACCCGCCTGATGCCAAGCGACGCCATGTATTCTCGCATTTCGGTTGCAATATAACGGAAAAAATTCTCTACAAATTCAGGTTTCCCCGAGAATTTCTTTCTGAGCTGGGGATCTTGAGTGGCGACTCCCACAGGACAAGTGTTAAGGTGACAAACTCTCATCATAACGCATCCCATAACCACCAACGGAGCGGTCGAGAAGCCGTATTCTTCGGCTCCTAGCATGGCCGCAATTATACAGTCGCGTCCAGTTTTCATTTGTCCATCTACTTGAACAACTACTCGATCACGCAAATTGTTCAAAATAAGAGTTTGCTGTGTCTCCGCGAGTCCTAGTTCCCAAGGTACTCCCGTGTGTTTTAGAGATGTCACAGGAGATGCCCCCGTCCCGCCATCGTAACCAGATATTAGTATGACATCCGAGAAAGCCTTTGCGACTCCTGCCGCAACTGTTCCTACTCCTACTTCGGAGACTAATTTAGTATGGATTCGTGCATTAGGGTTAGCATTCTTTAGGTCGTGTATTAATTGCGCTAAATCCTCTATCGAATAAATATCGTGGTGAGGAGGAGGTGATATTAGACCTACTCCTGGAGTAGAGTGGCGCACTTTGGCAATCCATGGGTATACTTTATGGCCTGGCAATTGACCACCTTCGCCTGGTTTCGCCCCTTGAGCCATTTTTATCTGGAGATCGTCAGCATTCACCAAATATTCGCTCGTTACTCCAAAGCGTCCGGACGCTATCTGTTTAATCGCACTTCTTTTAGAGTCTCCATTTTTATCAGCTGAGAATCTTTTTGGATCTTCACCACCTTCTCCGGTGTTCGATCTTCCACCTACTCTATTTAAACCTATTGCAAGTGTTTCATGTGCCTCGCTACTGATTGACCCATATGACATTGCACCGCTGTGAAATCTTTTCATGATAGATTCTTCGGACTCAACTTCAGAAAGATCTATTGGTTCGACGCTCTTACGGAACTTGAAAAGACCGCGTAGAGTTGATCTGTTCTCGCTTTGATCGTCGACAGCACGAGTATATTCTTTGAAGATAGAGTATTGTCCTGAACGAGTAGAATGCTGCAGTTTGAAGACTGTTTCGGGATTGAATAAGTGGTGTTCGCCGTCCCGTCTCCATTGATACTCGCCACCAGATTCAAGTTCTAAGTTTTTTACGGTTCTGCTGGGCCAAGCTTTATTGTGGCGTAATTTTAGCTCATTCTCTATTACCTTTAAGTTAACACCGCTAATTTTTGACGAAGTACCGGAGAAATATTTTTCAACCAACTCATTATCTAGTCCGACGGCTTCAAATATTTGCGCCCCCTTGTAAGACTGGATAGTCGAAATTCCCATTTTAGACATTATTTTAATGAGTCCAGTATTGATTGCTTTTATGTAGTTCTCAATCGCTGTTACATAGGGGTCACAATTAACATCATTAATACTGATAATATTGTCTGCCAGCATTGTTTCGATGCTATCCATCGCTAGGTAGGGATTAATTGCATCTGCTCCAAAACCTAAAAGCACCGCGAAGTGGTGGACCTCCCGGGGTTCTCCTGACTCTATCATGAGGCCTACCTTGGCCCGATTTCCAGTTTCAACTAAGTGCTGGTGTACTTTTGAGACGATTAAGGCTGAAGGAATTGCCGTTTTATTTTCTCCAACATTCCTGTCCGATAATATTATGTATCCGTACCCCTCCGCTGCGGCAGTATCAGCAGTCATTGCGATTTCATCAATCACTTTTTCGATGTTGCCGTCCAGTGAATATGTTATATCGATTTTTTTCGTTGAGAATCCTGCTGTAGAAACTTCGCTTAGCGTAGCTAACTCTTGATTTTTTAAAATCGGAGAGTCCAAGAAAAGCCGCGAGCAGTTGTTTTGGCTATAAGCCAGTAAATTATGTTCAGGCCCGACGAATAGCGATACTTGAGTAACCAGTTTCTCTCTTATGCCGTCGAGAGGTGGATTAGTTACTTGGGCGAATAATTGTTTAAAGTAGTCGTAAAGCAATCTAGGGCGATTCGACAATACAGCGAGCGCAGTATCAGTTCCCATTGAGCCGATCGCCTCATTACCATTTTCCGCCATAGGGCTAATAAGCATTCGGAGATCTTCCTGTGAGTACCCGAAGTTGGCCTGATACTCAACTAAAGTTCGCGAAATAATTGAATCAGGTGCCTCAGCTTGAGGCAGGTCATCAAGACATATCTTGGAATCCTCAAGCCATTTTGCGTAAGGATATTGGTTAATATATCTCTCCTTCAGTTCAGCATCTTCTATTATTCGACCTTCTTTAGTATCGACAAGAAAAATGCGACCAGGCTGGAGTCGACCTTTATATTTTATATTTTCGGGCGGCACTTGAAGCACTCCCGCCTCTGAAGCCATTATTACGACATCATCATTTGTGACGTAGTAGCGGCTAGGCCGCAAGCCATTCCGATCTAATATTGCTCCTATTGATGAGCCATCAGTGAAAGAAATTGATGCAGGGCCATCCCATGCCTCCATCATACATGAATGGTATTCGTAGAATGCCTTGCGGTCTTTGTCCATGGCGTCATGCCCGCTCCAAGCTTCTGGCACCATCATCAGGATAGCTAAGGGGAGCGGTCGACCTGCCATGTGTAAGAATTCTAAGACTTGATCAAATGATGCAGTATCCGAATTTCCTTCCAGAACGATAGGGAAAAGTTTTCTAAGATCATCACCTAAAAGGCTCGATTCACACAGCGCTTCTCGCGCTTTCATCCAGTTACTATTACCCTTGACCGTATTGATTTCACCGTTGTGCGCGATAAACCTAAAAGGTTGAGCCAAAGGCCATGACGGAAACGTGTTAGTTGAGAACCGTTGGTGGACAAGTGCTAGTGCGGTTTTTATTCTAGGATCTTTTAGCTCAGGGAACACTAACTCGAGTTGATCTCCAATTAGCATCCCTTTGTAAACCAGTGTTTTGCAAGATAGACTCGGCAGATAAAAAGAGCTCTTTTGAGAGAGATTTCCACTCCAGATCACATGCTCCGCAGTCTTTCGAATGACATACAGTTTTCGTTCAAAATCCTCAATATTTCTACAAGCAGGGTCTTTGCCGATAAATATCTGTGTGAAATATGGACGAGACGAACGGGCGATATGACCGAGACAGGCGTCATCGGTAGGTACATTCCGCAGCCCCAGAAATTGCTGATTTTCACGCTTGATAATAGTTTTGATTTCTTCAAGGCACGCATCTCTCTCATCTGCGTCGTTGGGGAGAAATATAAAGCCTGTTCCGTAATGGCCTTCCGGCGGTAAATTTATATCTAAGAGACTCGCTTCTTGTCTAAGGAATTCGTCAGGGATCTGGATTAGTATACCTGCCCCATCACCGGTGTTAGTTTCCGAACCTGTCGCGCCTCGATGTAACAAATTCTTAAGTACAGTCAGCGCTTGATTAACTATTTGGTTAGATTTTATTCCTTTTATATTGGCAACAAATCCGAGACCACAGGAGTCATGTTCATTGCTATCATCGTATAAGCCAACGCTTTGTGGGCGGCCGGTATGCGGGAATTTTGATTTAACATGGCTCATATTTTATTGACGAAATCTCCAACTTTTTCACCTGCTTATACCGCAGAAAATAACGCACGCTAGCCTTGGCCGGCGAAAGTTTTGAACAAAATTAAGGTTAATTAGTATTTTATTTTTGATAACCTAAACTGATCATTTCACAGGCGAATCCTACATAAATGAATTCGACCGAGTGAAACTTTGTATTTTCTTATTTTATAAGATCTAGTCCTTGATGTCATGTTGAGACATATATGTTACAAAAGTCATACGCACGAGAGGTTCACTTGTATCAGCGATCAGGAGTTTAATTAAAAAATAAATCTACTATTTTTGTATAAAATAGCGACAAATAGCGACAAATAGCGATTTTTCTCACCAATTTTAAGGATTATCATAGTTTTTTAGAGTTGCCATTAACACTTTTTTCGGATATTCGTCGGTAATGAAGGCTTCGCCTAAACTTTTTAACAAAACTAGTCGGATGTTATTGTTAAGATTTTTTTTGTCCCTGCTCATGAGATCTAAAAAATCTTTCGGTTTCATCGCACGGGGTGGTTCAGTCGGTAAGCTACATTTTTTTAATAATTTAACTAGAGTTTCCAATTTACTGTTGTCCAGATAACCTAAATGCAACGACATTTGAGCTGCCATAACCATTCCAGCAGCTATTGCTTCCCCGTGAAGCCAACGTCCATAGCCTTCAAATGCCTCGATAGCGTGGCCAAAAGTATGTCCCAAATTGAGTATCGCTCGAACACCATTTTCGAGTTCATCTAACTCGACAATCTTAGCTTTAGTTAGACAGGAGACTTTTATGATGTAATTGAGTGATTTTTTGTCGCGCGACAAAATAGAAGAGACATTTTCATTTATCCACTTTAGGAAACCATATTCTTTTATCAGTCCGTATTTGATGACCTCAGCAACCCCTGCGTTAAAATCGCGTGTGCTCAGCGTAGCAAGGGTGGCTGTATCAGCGATAACGGCTACCGGCTGATAAAATGCACCTATCATATTTTTCCCCAGAGAATGGTTCACAGCGGTTTTCCCGCCTACCGAGGAATCAACCTGTGATAGCAGAGTTGTAGGTACCTGTATGTATTTGACACCCCTTTGATATGAAGCCGCCACAAATCCTGCTATATCTCCCACGACTCCGCCCCCAAGGGCTATGACGGTGGCGCTTCGGTTAATTTTTTTTTGCAGCATGAAGGAAATAATTTGCTCAAAGTAAGCGAGGCTTTTCGATTCTTCGCCAGGAGGTATGATAAATTCGTAAGATTCTTTGCTACTGAGCTTTCTTTTTAATGTCCCTAAGTAGAGATCTGCAACCGTAGAATCAGATATGATTACTACCTGTTTTGAAAGTGCGTATGTACTGAGGATGTCGGTATCTTTGAGCAGGTTATGCCCTATGTGTATTGGATACGTTTTAGTTCCCAGAGAGACATCAATTTTTTCCATCATGTTACTTCATCACTTATTATTTTTATGATACGTTTGATTGAAAAATCATCAGTTTTAATTGTTAAATCAGCTACTTCAGAATAGACAGGCTTTCTCTCATTAACAATATTTCTCAATCTCTCCTCTCGGTCCGAAACATTAAGAAGTGGGCGAGAGGTATCTTCGCGAATTCTATTCATGAGAGTCTTGATACTACTACTGAGGTATATGACGAATCCCGAGGCGAGGGCTTTTTGATTTTCGGGAGCTAGCACTGAACCTCCACCAGTAGCTATCACTATATTTTCGCGGGAAGTGAATTCTTTTATCACATCTATCTCCCGTTTTCGAAATCCTTCTTCCCCTTCTATGTCAAAAATCACGTCAATCTTAACTCCCGTGCGGTTCTCGATCTCAGCGTCGGTGTCAACGAAAGAATAATCTAGCGCGCGAGATAGCCTTGAACCAATACTTGTCTTTCCAGTACCCATTGGGCCTACGAGAAAAATACGACTTACTTTTAACATAGGGACTTCGCCATTTTTTTTTTATGTTATTGTAACCAATGCCTTCGCATATGGTTGACTAGTCATTAATATGTACATATATCCTAATGATAGCAGCTTCGTTTAACTGCATGATCTAATAGATGAGACACAAATGAGTCCTCAATCACGCTGCAAAGGCAAAAAAATCGTTCAAGTGGCTGTTTTTGCCCCATTGCGTAGCACTTTCGATTATGTCTTTGATTCTGACAACGATGAAAATCTTGATATAAAAATAGGCACTCGAGTTAGGGTTTCTCTTAGAAATTCTAAGAGAATCGGTATCGTTGTAAGTTTTAGTCGCTTTGATTCCTCTTGTAGGAGAAAACTAAAAGATATTTTGGAAGTAATTGATAACAAGCCTATTGTGTCGAGGAAAATGTTAGCTTTAGCCTCTTGGGCCGCATCCTATTACCATCATCCTCTCGGTGAGGTGATATCCTTAATGCTGCCTAGTAAGATGCGAAAGGGGGATAGGGTCCCAGTCTCAAAAAGCTATATTTGGAACGTCAGTCAAGCGGGTCGCGACGCCCTTGAGGCTAGGACTGTAAATGGAGCTAGGCAATTGGAATTGCTACAGTTCTTGGCATCATCGCCTAATAATGTTCTAGAGACCTTTCAGTCGCTTACATTTTCTTGGCAAGCACCATTGAGGAAATTGGTGGAGAAGGGTTGGGCTACTAAAAGTACGAGCAAAGCGACGGATGGTGAAGCGATAATCGTAAAATCCAAAGTTATTTTAAACTCCGAACAGATGAATGCGAAAAGTATTATTGAGCGAAATCTCGGAAAGTTTCGTCCCATTGTGCTTTATGGTGTGACTGGTAGCGGGAAGACAGAAGTCTATTTTGAGGTTATGCAGACAGTAATTTTGTCAGGCAAACAGGTTTTATTTTTACTGCCCGAAATCGCTTTGACCAAACATTTGATTTCTAGATTTCGTGAGAGGTTTGGATGTCAGGTAGCTTTGTTGCATTCAGCGAGGAGTAATTCTGAGCGTATTAGTGCTTGGCAAGACTGTCTGAGTGGCAGAGTAAGCATCCTGCTTGGCACCCGGTCGGCAGTTTGGTTTGACTTACCGAACCTGGGTGTGATTATCGTCGATGAGGAGCACGACAGCGCCTATAAACAGTACGATGGATTTAAGTATTCCGCGCGTGATATAGCCATAGTCAGAGCTAAAAAAAATAGTATCCCGATTATTTTAGGATCTGCGACGCCCTCGTTTGAGACCTTAGCAAATGTAAAGAGCGGGAAATACGACGTAATAAAGCTATTAGATCGGCCTAGTGCATTAGTTGATACCAGCACAAAGATACTGGATGTTCGAGGCTCATCACTGAAGAGTGGGTTGAGCAACATGTTAATAGAGAGGATGCGACATCATCTAGATCTCGGCCAGCAGGTGGTACTTTTTTTAAATCGACGAGGATATGCGCCTTTACTAATTTGTAGAGATTGTGGAGACATTAGGAGTTGCTATAGATGTGACGCGTATTTGGTCTATTACAAAAGCCGAAAAATTTTAAGTTGCCACCATTGCGGCTACAAGATTTCTTTGGCGAAGATATCAGCCTGTTGCGACGGTCAAAATATGGAACCTATCGGTTTAGGCACAGAGAGTATAGAGGAGGAGGTCAAGCAACAGTTTCCCAACAAGAATGTTGTGAGAGTTGATAGAGATTCGGTTAAGTCCGGCGATTCATTTGAAATAATCTTGCGCAGTATAGAGGAAAAAAAAGTTGATATCGTGATTGGCACTCAAATGATATCGAAAGGCTTAGACTTTGAAAACGTGACTCTCGTTGGAGTAGTAGACGCGGATAGTAGGTTGTATTCTATAGATTTCCGAGCTGAAGAGAGGCTGGCACAATTACTGATACAGGTAACTGGACGAGCCGGGCGAGGCGGCAAGGCTGGAGAAATGGTATTGCAAACACATCGTCCAGATAACCCAGTGTTGCGAAGAGTCATTGACGAAGGATATGAGACCTATTCCAATTTAGCCTTACCTGAGCGAGAATTAGCGCAGCTTCCACCTTACGTATCTATGGTGATCATCAGGGCAGAATCACAACAAGTATCTCGGCCAAAGTCTTTTCTCGTGGGCGTCAAAAAATTACTCGAGAAAGATTCAGATGGAAAACTCAAGGTTACTGATCCAATTCCAGCTCTTATGGCCCAGCGCGCAGGACGGCATCGGTACCTTTTAGTAATTCGCGTGATGAAAAAATCGGATATCTACGATTATATCGGATCTACGATACCAGCTATTGAGAATCTTGCTAGAAAAATCAAGTTACGTTGGGCCATAGATGTGGATCCACACGATACTCTATAGAGACACACATAATGTGATAAACCTTTTCAGAAGAGATAGAATCTGTGACAAGTAATATCACTCGTGTGAAAAATTTAGGTGTAAAATTTTGAAAAATATCCTCCGGGAACGAATTGACGAGGTTTTAGCAACTCTTAAGGCAGATAATGTTTTGCCGCAAGCTGTTTCCGCGAATTATCAGATAGATATACCGAAGAATATTGCTCATGGTGATTACAGTAGCAACATTGCCTTGTTGCTTGCCAAGCCATGCTCTAAACCACCTAGAGTGATTGCTGAGACTATGCGAGACATGCTACTTAGGGATGCAACCTTCGAGGAAGTCGTCGTAGCCGGCCCAGGTTTCCTTAATTTCAAGATTTCGAGTCGGTCTTTATTCACAATCGTTGGTGAAATTCTCGTACGTAAAACTGACTTTGGTCGTTCAATGATCGGGGCGAGTAAAAAAGTGCAAATAGAATTTGTATCAGCAAACCCTACGGGACCACTCCATGTGGGCCATGGCCGAGGCGCGGCGTTAGGGTCAGCGCTATCTAGTATATACACTGCATGTGGTTTTGAAGTGGTCAAGGAGTATTATGTTAATGATGCTGGTAGGCAAATGGATATCTTGGCGGCAAGCGTGTACTTACGAATGAAGGAGTCAACTGGAAGAAGCAGTAGTTACCCCAGTTTATGTTATCAGGGTGATTACGTAAGACAGATAGCCGAAAACTACCTTAAATCGAGCTCGCTTGCTATTGAAATCGAGGAGTTTGCTTTCGACAAAGTTGAGTTAAAGGGTGACAGCGACTCGGATCTAGATAATTTGATTGGAGAGATAAAAGAAGTCCTAGGCCTAGAAGCTTTTGCTCAGCTTAAAGCCCACGCCGCTAGCGTGATCACGGATCGTATTCGAGAAGACTTAGAGAATTTTCGAGTAGATTTTGAGGAATGGTATTCCGAGCAAAAAATGCATGATTTTGGGATGATTGACTCTGTTTTATCTAATTTGAATAGCAAAGGTCATACTTATGTCCGAGATAAAGCGACCTGGTTTCGCTCAGCGGCGCTTGGAGATGAGAAAGATCGTGTTCTTGTTCGAGAGAACGGAGCGAAAACATATTTTGCGGCTGATGTGGCTTATCATTCTGATAAATTTAGCAGGGGGTTTGCGCGATTAGTAAATATATGGGGTGCAGATCACCATGGTTATGTTGCAAGGGTAAGGGCTGCGCTCACCGCATTAGGATGTGGAGAGCAGCGACTCGAAATAATACTTGTCCAATTCGCCAGCTTAATTAGGAACAATGAGCCAGTGGCTATGTCGACTCGCTCTGGAGAATTCGTCACCCTTCGAGAGCTAGTCGATGAAGTAGGTGTGGATGCCGCAAGATTTTTCTATTTAATGAGGAGATCTGATCAGCACTTAGAGTTTGACTTAGACTTGGCGGTCTCAAAAAGTAATGAGAATCCAGTCTTTTATGTCCAATACGCGCACGCACGCATATGTAGCATTCTTGAATCATCTGAAGAATATGATTCGGCGATCTGGGAAGCGGAGCTTGGTGATCTCCTGTCTGAAGCATCGGAAAGAAAAATCGCTGTGCTGCTTGCCAGATATCCTGAAGTAGTTATTTCCGCCATGAAAAGCAATGAGCCTCATCAGATAACTCAATATTTGAGAGAGGTGGCGCAGGAATTTCATTCTTACTATAACGGCCACAAAATATTAATAGAAGATATCAGACTACGGAGTGCAAGGCTAAGCTTAATCTGCTGTATTCGACAAGTTTTAGTTAATGGCCTTCAATTACTGGATATTTCTGCGCCGCGCTCCATGTAGAGATATAGAAATGCGGCTAAAGGACTATAAAAAAAAATCTCCCAAGAGAGATATTGTTGAGCGCGATGTCAAACCTCGTTACTTCTTATTTGGCTTTACGTCTGGGATTTTATTATGTTCTGGGTTGATCTTTACAGACATCGGCGAAAGGGTTACTAATAATATCCGCGTACAAATGAAGAGTATTAAAGTATCGGATTTCACACCTGAGAATAGGATTAAAGATATTTTTGGCGGTAGCAGTTTACCACCAGTCGAGTTTGATTTTTATGATCAGAAGCCGGTTGGTGAGGGCACTCCCCCCTCTGTTAAGGGTGCCGTTACTTTTCAGACCGGCTCATTTAAATTAAGAGAAGATGCTGAGCGAGTTCGGGCTGTGCTATCTGCGTCGGATATAGATTCTAGAATCGAAGTAGTCTCTTTAGAAAGTATTGGGTTATCGCACAGAGTTTTAGTAGGTCCGTTGGTAGGCGACGCATTAATTATTGATACCCGTATCAAAATTTTAGATGCGGGTATTGTCCCTTTAACCTTGAAGGCAGAACTAAGTCCTTGATACCTCTTGAGACGAACCTATTCCATGCAACCAGGATTAGTCACACGATTTCTTGCTTGAGTTGGTCGATATTAGAGGTAAGTCTTTGGTTAAACAGCGAGGGCTCCGTTTGACTTCGTAAAAAGTTTTCCGCAGGAAATTTTTTCGCAAAGGTATGTTTTTAAGTGTACTTCTGAACCCCGGACCCAGTTAGCCCAAGAAATCTGTCTCGCCAATTAAATACTCTTGTTCGGCTTTGACTGCCTTAGACATTTCAAGGACATCGTTGTAGGGCGCTGCCATTCCGCTGATGTCTGCTCCCCGTACAACCTCTTCTTCTAGATTCCTGCATTCCGCACTAATATGAGTCGCTTTTATCGCCATGGTCACTTTGGAGACATCCACCGGAGACATACCACGCCCTAAAAGATATTCTTCCGCTAGAGCCGCAGCGTAAGATTCTTTGTCTGCAAAGCCCATACTGGCTTGATCTTCAATATATCCAGCATCATGGAATAAGAGCGCATAGTAAATGGTTTCTAGATTTATAGTAGAGAGCTCGATGAGCAGAGAGTTTATAATCTTATTGGCAAATTTTAGAGTTTCAATGACATGAAAAAAATTATGAAAAGCTAGTTTTTTAGAATATAAATTGCTAGCTGATATTTCAGCCTTTTCATCACGTATCTTTCTAAAAACATCCCTCATATAAATTCCCCAATTTAGTCTGCTAAACGCACAATACTTTGATCATTGAACCACCTATGATAAGTTTTTTAATGAACCTAAATAAGTACATAAATTCGTGTTGGAACGGTTTCTGAATTAATATGCCCTAGTGTTATATTGTTGGTTCACGTCAGTTTACTATCTTTGAGTAAATTGAGAATAATTATTAGGAAGTCGGCATGAGTATTTCGCTGAGTGTCAATGGAAACCTGCGGGCAGGTGTGTGAGTCACTGACGCTTTCTGAGCTAATAGAGATAATGGATGTTAAAGGCCGTTATGCGGTCGAAGTAAACGGAA
>CALSND010000013.1 GCA_943787625.1 uncultured Gammaproteobacteria bacterium
GGTTGCTACAACTATTAGGAGTAGTTCGAATGACTGACAATGCTCAGCCTATTCAAATTCGCAGCGAGCCTCTTTGGGCGCGAGTAACATGGTGGCCACTTCCCAGCCTCTGGCCGCTCAAGCGGGAGTGAAGGCCTATGCACAAAGGCGGCAATGCTGTGGATGCAGCGATAGCCACCGCGATCACTTTGACCGTCGTCGAGCCTACCGGAAACGGCATAGGCTCCGATGCGTTCGCTTTGGTTTGGGATGGCGAAGAGTCTTGCTGGTCTGAATGGTTCGGGTCGCTCGCCGGCATTGTGGGATCCAGAATATTTTTCTCGTTATCGACTGATGCCCCAATTCGGTTGGGATGCGGTAACGGTTCCAGGTGCCGTTAGCTTATGGTCTGTTACCTATCAAGAGGCTTATGGGAGGTTGCCGTTCGAGAGCTTATTTGAAATGGCCATAGAATACGCTTATCGAGGTTTTCAGGTTGGTTTTCGTACTGCCTACGATTGGCAACACGGTCCTGCTGAGTGGTACAAAGACTTCGACGAATTCGGCAGGCATTTTTTGCCCCCGCCGAAGGTGGGCGAGCGCGTTGTCAGGCGCGAATTAGGCCAAACCTTGCAAGAGCTGTCGGTGCATCCTGAATCCTTATACTCCGGAAGCCTGGGCTGAGAAAATCGAGCGTCAGGCGGTTAAAGACGGCGGGGCACTGAGGGTCTCGGGATTTATCTGAACACGAAACTGACTGGGTGGTTCCTGTCACTTGTAGGTTCCGCAATACGACAGTTCACGAGATACCGCCAAACGGTCAGGGTTTGGCCGTACTAATAGCGTTAGGGAATATTAGACACAAGGGAGCCGGGTCAGCTTGACTCGGCTGACGCAGTATCATTTCCAAATCGAAGCCATGAAAATAGCTTTGCGTGCGGCAGCTGATCATATTTCTGACGCTGAGACAATGCAGGTTTCAGTTTCAGATTTGCTTGATAAGGATTCTCTTGCGCGGGTAGCAAATGATATTGGTGTTAGCGCTTCGATATTGCCGCCCGCCGCGTTGCCTAGTAGTTTCGATACGGTTTACCTGAGTACCTGCCGATGCCGGCGGGATGATGGTGTCATTTATACAATCGAATTATTTTGGATTTGGCTCGGGTATCGTAATCCCTCAGACTGGTATTGCGTTACAAAATAGAGGGTGGGGGTTCTCGCTAGAACCGGGACATCCTAATCAAGTCGGCCCATCTAAAAAGCCATTTCACACGATAATTCCCGGATTTCTAACATGCGATGGACAGGCTATGGCTAGTTTTGGGGTCATGGGTGGGCCCATGCAGGCCCAAGGGCACGTGCAAATGGTGACTAGATTAGTTGATCATAAGCAAAACCCTCAGGCCGCTAGTGACGCTCCAAGGTGGCAAGTCCTTGGGGATTACAGTATTTCGGTAGAGCCAGGTTTTCCTGAAGAGATCGTTTCTAATCTAGAAAAAAGAGGACATAAAATTTCATATGCTTCTGATAGCTGGTCTTTTGGAGGAGCACAATTAATAATTAAGACCGATGATGGTTATGTTGGCGGTTCCGATCATCGGAAAGAAGGCTGCGTTGCTGGTTTCTAGCAATGACAGCAACTCTAGGTGGAATCCCAGAATAATGTCATAATCACAAATTGATTAACCTGATGGGGACTAAAAGAAATGACTCAACCACTTTATACAGTGCGCCAGGTTGCGTACGTAGTGAAAGATTTAGATGCGGCTTTAAAATATTGGACTGACACTTTGAAGGTTGGCCCTTTTTATTTGGCTAAACACTGTCCTTTAGAAAATCAAGTTTACCGAGGTGGAGAGTCGCACGCGGATGTATCGTTGGCATTAGGTAACTCCGGTGACGTACAAATAGAATTGATCTACTGCGAAGATGACTCTCCGTCGGTATATAAAGAATTTCTAGATGCTGGAAGAACTGGCGTGCATCATTTCGGCATGATGCCAGTCAATTTTGAAGAAACTTGTGCACACTATAAATCATTGGGGCACGAGGCGGCTTTTGAGTGCACTGTTGGTGGTTCTCCACTAGTTTACTTTGATACCGTCGATACGGTAGGCCATTTTATCGAGCTCTGGTCGAATTCAGACGTTTATAAAGATCTTTTTATGATGGTCGAAGATGCCGCTAAGGGTTGGGATGGTAAGGATCCTGTTAGAGTTCTCGATGTCTAATCAATTAGTAAAAGTTGCGAAGCACAGCGATCATGTCGTACTGATCACTATGAATCGCCTGGAAAGACATCATGCCTTGAATCACGAACTTGCAACAAAGCTAGTGGAGGCTCTGGAGGACTGCGAAAGCGATCCTAATATTTCTGCAGTTGTGTTAACCGGCGCAGGCGAAAAAGCGTTTTGTGCTGGACAAGATATGGTGGAACAAAGCGGCATAGGACGGGAGGAGGGTGTTCCAAAATCGATAGCTGCTTATATTGCAATCGAACGGTTCGCCAATTCGCCGCTTCCGATTATTGCTGCTATAAATGGTTACTGCTATGGGGGCGGTGCTGCGCTGGCAATTTCTTGTGACATACGGTTAGCATCTGAGTTGGCTACTTTTAGATTGCCAGGTGCTGAATATGGACTTGTCGTTGGTGCTGCGTGTTTCCCTCGTTTAGTTGGAGCGGCACGGGCCAAAGAACTTATCTTCACAGCAAAAACATTTAGTGCGATAGAAGCTGAGAAATGGGGGTTTGTCAATTCCCTTTTTTCTGCGGATCTCCTTTTACCCGAGGCGTTAAATATGGCGGAGGCGATTAGCATGAACTCTGCTCTTGCGGTACAAGAGTCGAAGCGAGTGATTGATGCGGCGACGTTAGACCAAGTCGCGTTAGGGTTAGAGGATGAAATAAACTCGAGATTACGTGGTTCAGAAGACCAAGTATTCAGGTTCAATAAAGCAACCAAACGCGTTACAGGGAAATCTTGAGTGTGGAGATTTATAGGTAAACTAGACGATTTCTTAGCCGCCGAAATTTCCTCTTGATTATAGATTGTGTGCCTATTACGATTCCATATGGAGATAGGTGTTTAATGCCGGCGTTAGTCGCATGCAGAGGTGATAATTCGATATGGTCGAAATTGTGAGAAATGCGAAGTTTTCTATAGGCGGAGTAGTGCGACATAGGCTGCATCCCTTTAGGGGAGTTATTTATGATGTCGACCCCACATTCAGCAATAGCGAAGAGTGGTGGCTATCAATACCAGAGGAATTAAGACCAAAAAAAGATCAGCCTTTCTATCATTTATTGGCTGAAAATGAAGAGAGCAGTTATGTTGCGTATGTATCGGAGCAAAATTTGTTAGCAGACCAGACTGGTGAGCCAGTAAATCACCCCGAGATAGAAAGTTATTTTCATGATTTTTCAGATGGGTATTATCATCTCAGACAGGATGGTAGTCATTAGCTAAACATCTTCAGTCGTCTTTCTTAGTTTTCTGGTCCTTACGATACCTCTTGGTGAGTGTTGATGGGGAAGCTGGCAAGGATCGCACGGTAGGTAAACCTAAACCATATTTGAGTGCCAGTGTTCTAAGCAGTAGGGCGCTTGATACTGTCGCTGCAATCTGAATCTCCGAGTTAATTCCGAAATTGCCGAGTAGGACATAGATTAACCCACCCAAGAGTGCCGCTGAGGCGTAAAGGTCATGGGTAAAAATGGATGGAATCTCATTCACAAGAAGATCTCTAATCACGCCGCCGCCGCAGGCAGTGAGTACGGACATTATCACTATTGTCATTGGCACGGCCCCCAGTCTATCTGCTTGAGCCGCACCTATCGCGCAAAACACTGCTAGTCCCACAGCGTCCGCGGCTAGAACATAATCCCAACGTTTCGCTATTTTTGGCGCTGCTACAAATACTAATAGGGCACCCAATAGTGCATATAATGATATAGCTCTCATTTACCAATGCGAGGGGAGGAGTTTGCCCAAGCAGTAGATCTCTGACCAAACCTCCCCCGATACCGGTAGCTATCGACAGCGCGATGACACCTAGAATATCCATTTCATACCGTACGGCTCTGAATGCGCCGGAAATAGCAAACGCTAAAGTACCAAACAAGTCTAGAATTAAAAGCATTTAAATCAGTAGTCTCATCGCAAAGCCTTATGTATATTATTAGTCTCTTCGAAAAAAGGTGTAGTCAGATGGAACCAGATAAGATTGTAACCGCTTTTTGTGAAACGCTTAATAACAGTTTGCAAGAAAGTCTCGCATATATTTCCGATGATTGTGTATATCAAAATATGCCATTCCCAGCGGTGATTGGTCCTCAAGGAGTGTTAGAGACGTTGCAAGGTTTTTTTGAAATTACTGGACAAGTGCGAATCGAGACAATTAAACAATGCAGTGTGGGCAATTTTGTAATGAATGAACGTATTGACTACTTTGAGCCACCTAAAGGTAAGGCATTCGGATTACCGGTTGCCGGAGCATTTGAGATTTCGAATGGCAAGATAATAGCGTGGAGAGATTACTTTTGTATGCGGCAGTTTAGCGAAGGAACGGGACTCAATCTCTAAAAATATACTCCTAGGGCAGGAGTCTCCTCGTTTTTGAAGGGGAGACCTCTTGCTATCTTCGGATAAGTCTTATGTTTTTGGCAGCTTTGGTTCTTTAGGTTCAATAATACCTTCAGCTTTTACCCAAGCACCAAACCCTCCAGCCATGTGGGCTACCGGAGCTAACCCCATATTGTGCACCGCATGAGCAGCCAACGCTGAGCGCATACCACCTGCGCAAAAGAAAATAAATTTTTTACCACTAGCAAATTCTTCCCGATGATAAGGGCTGTTGGGATCTACCCAGAACTCCAGCATTCCTCTTGGCGCGTGCGTGGCTCCTGGTATGGCGCCGTCACGCCAGAGTTCGCGGATGTCTCTGATGTCGACCAATTGCACGTCATCATCGGTAGATACTTTCATCACTTCTTGTACGGACATTGTTTCTATAACACTTTCAGCTTCCTCGCAAAGTTCTTTAATACCTTTGGTGATCATAATTTTTTTGACTCCTTACTCCGCGTTAAAACTCTGCATAGCTAGATTAGCCATTTTCAGAATAACCTTACCATAAATTACACCCTAAACATGATAGTATCTCGGCTATTTCGTGTCACTACCTTCGATAAATTAAGTTCTACATTTTTTGAGTAGCGAGGATAGAAGAACACTTTTTCACGAGGGTCTTAACTTGAAAATTTCAAATAGTATGGTGACATCCTGCCTGATGCTTACTACAGTTATGTTGCTCTGGTCTTTAGGGATAATTGTTGCTAAAAGTGTATCTGATCTGGTGAACCCAATCGGTTTTTCGTTTTGGCGCTGGATGGTGGCGGCAGGCGTACTCACCCCATTTGTATTTTCACAGTTTGTTAGTCAGAGGAGAGTCATTTTACAAAAATGGCCCTATTATTTTCTATTAGGCCTGTTTATGGCCGGCGGTAGCACTATGTTGATGTGGTCCGTCCAGTATACATCGGCTACGAATGTTGCCCTTTTTAGCGCAAGTCAACCGATGGTCACCGCTTTGATGACTTGGGTCATTTTAAAGGATGCGCCTACTCGATTGCAGTTATCTGGAATGGTCGCGGCATTAGTCGGGATAGCCGTGATGGCAACACGCATGGATATTAGAGTTCTCCTTGATTTGACCTTCAATCTCGGTGACTTGTTCGTGTTAGTCGCTGTGTTATTTTATTCATTATATTCGGTTAACCTTCATCGCTGGTTTGCTGATGTATCGCCTTTCCTCATGATGTATCTAACAGTTCTCGGGGGAATCATTATTTTAATTCCGTTTTATGGCTATGAACTGCAATCGCTCGGGGGGTTTTATCCGAGTATTGAAGTTTGTGTCGCGATTGTTTTCATGGCAACGATCCCTACTATCGTCGCGACTACAATGTGGAACGTCAGCGTAGGTGCGGTTGGAGCCAATAGGGCGTCAATATTTTTGAGTTTGTTGCCTATTTTTGGAATAGGTCTGGCAGTTTCTTTTTTAGGCGAGGCGCTCTTGAATTATCATTTTGTTGGCGCTTTTCTAATCTGCGCTGGGATAGCTGCTGTAGTTTGGCCTCAAGAGGGCCTGTAAGCTAACCCGAGGGCCCACCGTTTACAAAGATGACTTGTCCGGTCACATAGCTGGACACATCCGACACTAGCATTGCTACCATGCTAGCAATTTCCTCTGGTTCACCAGCCCGTTTCATGGGCACCATATTCAGGAATGCTTTTGCTTTTTCTGGCCCCATCTCATCTAGCAATCCTTGTAACATCTTGGTGTTGATTGGCCCTGGGGCGATCGCGTTCACGCGGATTCCGTTGGGCGCTTCTTCTTTTGCTAAGATTATTGTCAGCGCTTCTAAACCGGCTTTCGATACAGCATAGGCTCCAAATGTTGGCGCCAAGCGTTTAGTAATATTAGAGGAAAGGTTGACAATGTTACCTCCGCCCCGTCGGCGCATTATTGGAATAACTTTGCGAGTAATGTCAAATACGCTATTTAGGTTAACGTTTATCATTTCTTTCCAGTCTTCTGGGTCAGTATCAGCAATAAGATTCTCGTTTGATGAGATTGCCGCATTGTTGACTAGAACGTCTATTTTCCCCCAAGTGCTTAGAGCAGTTTCTACTACCGTATCAACAGATTCTGGCCTGGTTAGATTCGCCTTAACACAGACACACTCACTGCCTAAGTTTCGAATTTCTTGAGTGGTCTCGATTGCAGAGGATTCGTCACTTTTATAGGTTAATAGAGTCTTATAACCGTCCGCAGACATTCTTAGTGCGATAGCTTTACCAATACCACGAGTACCGCCTGTTACAACACACGTAGGGGTGTCTTGCGCCATGAACCAGCTCCCTTTTATTTGATTATATAGTTTAACTTTTTTCCTTTGATGTTGTTAGTGATAGCAGGAGTATCATGCCGATTAATAAGGTTGCCGATCCAAGGAAAAGGTACGCGGCTTGGAAAGAATTGGTTAATGTTACGATTAGACCAAAAGCCGGAGGCCCCACCACTACTCCAAAAAATGTGACAAATAAGCCTCCACCAGTAGCTCGCGACACATCTTTGTCTTGTACTGTTCGTGTGATTTCTGCTAGATAGATGCCATTCCATGCGGCACCGGTAGCGCCAAAGCAGGCGCACAAAACGAAAATTCTATAAGTTGACCAGTTAGAGTCTACAAATCCAGTTAAAATTGTAATGCCCGCCATTACGAACGCTAATAGAATAATGAGTGCATTACTTTGACCTGTTGCATCTGCAACTACTCCCCACAGTATGCGACCTGCAACCGCCGAAATACCAACAATTGCTAAAGCAATTCCCGCTTGTTGGGTTACCCAGCCTAAATCGGTTTCAAGAAATGTCACTAAAAAATAAATATAGCATTGCTGCGTCGCCGAGAAAAAAAATGTGGCGATGGCAATAAGCTTCAATTTGGGATGCGTTAAAATTAATTTCAACGAACTGAGAAAATTTCCCTTAAATAGATTTGCGTTGGGCTCTAAATTGGTGTCGAATTCTCGCCGCCATTTCTGTAACCCTGCCCCGAGCGCCACGACGAATAACGCTAAAACTAGCATTGATGTTTGCCAATTAAACCATACCAGAAGCCAAGGCACTAACAGACCTGCAAGTATCCCTCCAAGCGGCACCCCTGTCTGCTTAACGGAGAATCCTAGTGATAAATATTGCGAAGGCACGTGGCGGGCAAGTAGTTGACTGCTAGCTGGAGTGGCTGGTCCATAACCTAAACCACAGATAAATGCAGAAATTAGGAACCAAACCCAGTGATTACCAAGACATATTAGTAAACCTAGAGCGCATACACACATGATACTTTGACTAACCCGTATGGGACCGTACCTTTGGACAAAGCCTCCCGAGAGGAGAGAGCCAATCATGGCGCCTATATAGCTAATAGAGGCATAGATACCTATAGTCGTGACATCTAATTCTAGTTCTCTGGCAAGAGTTGGAGCCATTACCGAGACAGTCAGAGAAATCATAGTAACCAAGGCTTGAATTGCTGTGGTGGAAGACAGGGAGATAAATAGATTTCGAGCAGCGCTTGCAGACATAGAATTTGTAAAGCCTTGTTTTATATCGACTTTACTGCTGAAAGGCGAAAATAACAGTTCTGGGGGAATGATTCATATGAATGATATCAGATTAATGCTGTCAGTTGACAAATGGTTAGTTGGGTTAAATATTACAAAGTTTTTTGTTAATTAATTAAATTTGTAATATATTACATATAGGCACTGCGATCTCAAACGGGGGCAATAAAATGGAAGAAAACGCTGTTTCGAACGATCAGTTTAGATTTGACCAAATAATAGATGCGGAAGAAAAAATTGAGCCTCGTGATTGGATGCCTGAAAAGTATCGTTTAAATCTTATTAGGCAGATATCGCAGCATGCACATTCTGAAGTAGTTGGGCAGCTACCCGAGGGAAATTGGATTGGTCGAGCACCGACACTGCGCAGGAAAGCTACGCTGTTAGCAAAGGTCCAAGATGAAGCGGGACATGGCTTGTATCTGTATAGCGCGGCTGAGACGTTAGGTGAATCGCGAGAAAAAATGATGGATGATTTGCTTAGCGGAAAAGCCAAGTACGCTACTATTTTCAATTATCCCACTCTAACCTGGGCAGATGTTGGAGCGATCGGTTGGCTCGTAGATGGTGCGGCTATAGTAAATCAGATCTCATTATGTCAAACCTCTTACGGTCCGTATGCTAGGGCAATGGTTCGGATTTGTAAGGAGGAAAGTTTTCATATGCGCCAGGGCTTTGAGATAATGCAGGTGCTTTCAAATGGTTCACCTACCCAAAAATCTATGGCACAGGATGCGCTAAATAGATGGTGGTGGCCAACCCTTATGATGTTTGGACCCCATGACGGGGATTCTGCTCATAGTCAGCAGTCTATGAAATGGAAGATAAAACGCCAATCAAATGATGAGCTAAGACAAAAATTTGTTGACCAAACTGTTGAGCAGGCTAAGCATCTCGGCCTGACGATTCCCGATGAAGATCTGAGATGGAACTCGGAGCGAGCTCATTACGAATTTGGACCTATTGATTGGGATGAATTTCAGCGTGTCGTTAAAGGTGGTGGTCTGTGCAATAGGGACCGACTCCACGCTCGACGTAGAGCTGATGAAGAAGGTGGTTGGGTCAGGGACGCCCTGGTAGCTTATGAAGAAAAGAGATGTAAGAGAGACACGGGAGAGGCAGCATGAATTTACTGCCACTTTGGGAAGTTTTCGTTCGAACTCGACGCGGCCTTGATCATAAGCATATTGGCAGTCTGCATGCCGCAGACGGAGCTCAGGCACTGCAGGCTGCTAGAGATACCTATACGCGGCGGCAAGAGGGGGTAAGTATCTGGGTGGTTGAGGCATCCAAAATTCATGCTAGCCAGTTTGAAGATAATGCTTCGTTTTTTGAGCCAGCTGAGGATAAGGTTTATAGACACCCGACATTTTATGACGTTCCCGACGAACTCAATCTCTGATGAACAAGCACTTTCAATATGTCTTAAGGATGGGTGATAACGCTCTCATTTTAGGACAAAGGATGTCTGAATGGTGCGGGCATAGTCCATTCTTGGAAGAAGATATTGCTATGGCGAATTGCGCCCTTGATCATGTTGGCAGGGCACGCATGCTTCTGACGCATGCGGGTACTCTTGAAGATAAAAGGAGGACAGAAGACGACCTGGCGTTTTTGCGTGACGAACGTGAGTTTTTTAACTTTCTCATTTGCGAGTTGCCTATAGGAGATTATGCGTTTACCTTGATGCGACAGTATCTGGTGGACGCCTATCATTTTCATTTGTATAGCAGGCTACAAACATCGTCTGATGGCGTGTTGGCAGCAATCGCCGCAAAAGCAATAAAAGAAACGACTTACCATGTTAGAAGAAGCGGTGATTGGATCATAAAATTAGGCGATGGAAGTGACGAAAGTCATCGAAGAATGCAAGATGCTCTCGATGAAGTCTGGGGCTATACGGGCGAACTTTTCGCTGCAGATGAGGTAGATGATTTTGCCTCCAGTAAAGGGATAGGTCCTGATCCGCATGCGCTAAGGTTAGATTGGGAGCGCGATGTGTTCGATAAGCTACGTGCTGCGACATTGCGTATACCAGAAGAAATCTGGCCAATTAGTGGTGGTCGTCAAGGTGTTCATACTGAAGCAATGGGGGCTTTACTCGCTGAGATGCAATTTCTGCAGAGAAGTTATCCGGGACTTAATTGGTGATAAACAGTGTCATTAATTAGTCAACGACGAAACCAAATGTCGGAGACGGAGATCCTTCAACTATTAGAATCTGTTCACGATCCTGAGATTCCCTCACTCACTATAGAGGACCTAGGTGTCTTGAGGAGCGCCCGTGTTAGTGGCGATACAGTGGAAGTAGTTATTACCCCTACTTACAGCGGATGTCCCGCAATGGATGTTATAGAAGCTGATATAAAAAAATGCCTGACGTCGAATGGATTTGGAAATGTACTCGTGACCACGCGGCTAGCTCCAGCATGGACTACTGAGTGGCTAACTGAGAAAGGACGCGAGATACTTAAAAAATCTGGGATAGCACCACCAAGTAGGTGTGGTAATGTGAATTTTCCCGAAAATAGGATTATTGAATGCCCGATGTGTGATTCAAAATCAGTTGAACTTTTAAGCCAGTTTGGTACTACCGCATGTAAAGCACTGTATCGGTGCCAAACATGTTTAGAGCCGTTCGATTACTTCAAATGCCACTAGTAAATTTCTATAAGCTCCCTATAGAAGGGTTGAGTAAGGAGACCGCAGAGGCGGTAAAAATAAGTTTTAAAATCCCTAGAGAGCTAGCCAATGATTTCACGTATCTTCCTGGCCAGTACTTAACCTTACGAACAAGCAAAAACGGGGAAGAACTTAGACGCTGTTATTCTATCTGTAGCGCGCCCGGAGAAGAGCTAATTAGTATTGCTGTAAAAAAAGTTGCTGGAGGCCGGTTTTCTATTTGGGCGAATGAACAGTTGAGGGTGGGCGACGAGCTCGAGGTTATGCCACCAGACGGCAGGTTTACACATTCGTGCTCAGCGTCTTCAGCCCAGCATTATCTGTGCGTGGCTGCTGGCAGCGGTATCACCCCAATTATTTCCATAATGAAGACCATTTTGAAAACCGAACATACTAGTAAGGTTACTTTAGTATTTGGTAACCAAAAAGTATCCACCGTACTTTTCCTACAAGCATTAGAGTCGCTAAAGAATCAAATTTATGGGACGCGTTCAGATTATACACATACTTAGTCGAGAATCACGGGAGGCGTCAATTTTAAACGGTAGGATAGACGCTGAAAAACTTTTGTCATTTTCGCCCCGCCTATTCCGGCTAGATACTATCACTAAGAGTTATATTTGTGGGCCTGAACCTATGATAAGCGACGTGTCAAAGGCTTTAAGAACGGCAGGGAAAGACCCATCACATATTCACTACGAGCTCTTTGGCTCGCCCACGAATGGTACGGAAGAAAATTCGGCGAGTATTGCTGATGATACAGCTTCTGATTGCGATAAAAAAAAATGCGGTCACTCTAATTGTTGATGGGCGACAGGTTAGTCTGGAGATGCCTCCTGAGGGAAAGTCAATTTTAGACGCTGCACTGGATGCGGATCTGGATCTACCTTATGCCTGTAAGGGAGGAGTGTGCGGTACGTGCCGTGCAAAAGTTGTGAAGGGAAAGGTACGAATGGATAGTCAGTCGGCCTTAAGTATGTCCGATATCGAAAATGGCGCTGTGCTTACTTGCAGAGCGCATCCTATAACTGATGAAGTTTCCATAAATTTCGATAAGGCACTATGACTGGATGTAAGCTAGCAAATAGTGTCTCCCGATTGCTATCGCAGGTCCAACCAAAAGCAGGCTCACTAGCTGTTACAATTTTTTGGAGATTGTATTTCGCTATATGGTGGTAATGTTTGGTTGGGTAGTCTTGTCTCTACTATGGAGCGATTTAAACTAAATTCGCGTCAAATAAGGACAGCGGTATTTCGTCTAGTGCAAAACGGGTGGCTCGAGTCCGAGCGTTTTGGGCGTCGCAGTATCTATGGTTTAAGCGCTCTTGGCATTCAAGACTATGGGCGTGCAACGTCTCAGATTTATCGATCTAAATATAAACCTTGGAATAGACAGTGGACCATTTTGGCGTGCAATAAAGAAGACTTTTTTGACTATGCTAATTTTCGAAAGCAGCTGCATTGGCTAGGGTTCGGAGAACTCCCCGGAGCCACGTTTGTTCATCCGAATTTAGATATAGTGGCATTCAACCAGTTGGTAGCAGAATTCCGAGTCGTAGATCAAATAGCCATCTGGGATGGACAATTGACCAGTACGCTCGAAGGTTCGTCAGTACTTTTGGAGGCTTGGGATTTTACCGATTTAAGGGCACGATTTGAGAAATTCTTGTCGCGTTTTTTCCATCTTAATGTCAGATATGTCTGAAGAGGAATGGTCAGCTCCAGCAAATTCCTTTGTGGTTCGCGTCCTATTAATACATGAATATCGCCGGATACTGCTGCAAGTAGCTGATTTGCCTGAGGCAATTTTTCCCGAAAATTGGCCGGGTATAGCAGCGATGTCTTTAGCGAAAATAATTTACTCGAAAGTGAGTGCGCCATCACAGCTTTTCGTTAGCAGGAATCTAGAGAATCGCGATGGCTTTTTTTCTCATCCGACTGACGAGTTTTCCCTGAGGTTTCGATAAGCCTCGCTAGGCCGAAAGATATTATCTGAAAATCATTTAGATAGTTTGTATTCAGACTTGCCCCAAAATACGTGACATGTTTTGATTTTATGGACTAAGTAATTTACCTAAGTAGACTTAGCCACTAAGTTGGCCAAGGCAACTATAGAGTTCCTGTTTTAAGAAGAGACATATTGTGTGCTTAATGTTGTATGATAATTTTAAAAATTTAAGGAGAAGTGAAATGATGAGGACTGTATTGTTTTTTGGGTTACTAGCCTGGTTCAGCGTGCACGCGACTCCGGCGATGAACGTATACACAATTAACACTGAGGATCGAAGCGCATATCATGCCTGGGCCAGAACTAGTGGTCCGGCAATGGGTGAGTCGGTAAACGCTTCTCTTGTTGGTATATGCAAGCCCATAACCGGTGCGTACCATGATGATGATCTTTATGCCTATATGTTTACTGACACGTTAGCTGATGCATTAGCTGCGTTACCAGGTAACGCTGTGATGAAAGCGGAGGTTGGTAAATTAGAGATCTCTCGTAAAGTAACAGCGAGAGAGGTCTTAAGTCTTGTCAAGACGCAGTCGGCGGTTACACCAAAGCTTGGTCAAACGGATGCTATCTGGAATACACTAGCTCATGTCCCGAACATTGATGCCTATGTAAAAGCGGTTACTGCTATGGAGAAAGCTTTTCACAAAAATGGTTTTAATGATGTCGGGATACAAATATTTGTTGGCCATAGCGGAGGGGTTTCAGGGATGGTTATGTCTGGTGTGATTGCTAAAACACCAGCGCGACTTGGTGAAGCCTTTGACTCACTGGGTGAGTCTTGGGCTAAAGGTCCTTATAGGGCCGTGGTGGCTAAAAGACAGGTAGTCCGTGGTTTGAGCGCAATGTGCGAAACGGTATACGTGAAATAGATAGCGACATATTAATAGCCCAACTCCTTGAACAACGGGGTTGGGTTATTATTTGGGTTTCATCACCTATTTACTGAACTCAAAACCTCGGAATCCATTGGTAACACATTCTCTGAATTCGTTTAGATACGCTGGCAGACCACCTGGGTACATCAACATTTCCTTTGGTTTTCCGGGAATATTGGCACCCATATACCAGGAGTCAGCTTTAGGAAACAAGGTCGCGGCAGCAAGTTCCATTACATGTGATCGCCAATGATTTTCAGCTTCGCTAGCAACATCAAATTTAGAGTACATATTGTCTCGCATATGAAGAAGTGTCTCTATCACACATTCACCTTGATACTCAGCGCTTGACGGTCCGTTACAAAAGCCAGTTGGCGCTTGAGGACCATAGCTTACAAGCATATTTGGAAAACTTGTGGTCGCTAACCCAAGGTGCGATCTAACACCTTGAGCCCATTTCTCTTTTAAAGTTGTGCCGTCGGTACCCACTATATTTATAGACGTCAGCCCCCCGGTAACCGCATCGAAGCCCGTAGCGAATGCGATAATATCGAAGTTATGGGTACCTTTAGTGGTAACTATTCCTTCAGGAACGATTTCGTTAATAGATTCATCCAGCAGCGACACCAAGGTCGCGTTGTCTTGGTTGAAAATATCGAAATACCATTGCTCTAGGGAAGGCCTTTTAACCCCGTACGGGTGTGGGGGTTCAAGTGGCGCGAGTTTTTCCGCTAGGATCGGATCTTTAATACGAGCTCTTGTTTTCTTTAACCAAAAGTCGTACGCCGCTCTATTGACGGTCTCATTTGAGAAAATATCGTGGAAGTTTCCTAACCAGAAACTAAAACCGCCGGCAGCCCACAAACGTTCAAAGGTTTGTTCTCTCTCTTCGTCTGACACATCTAGTCCTGAGGTTGGAATCAAATCCATATCAAACCCACCAAAGGTTTCGGCTCGACGCTTGAACCGATCGGGAAGTTCATTTTTCATAGCCACGTTATCAGCCTTAGAGTATGTCTCTTGTCCCATTGGAAGGTACATGTTCGGGGTACGTTGGAACACGGTCACGTGTGATGCGACTTTCGAGGCTTCTTGCGCCACTTGTATACCGCTCGCTCCAGTGCCTATCACGCCTACTCGCTTATTTGTGAAATCTACTCCCTCTTGCGGCCACAAGGCGGTGTGGCTAGCGACACCATTGAATGTTTCAAGGCCCTTAATTTCAGGTTGGTAAGGCTTAGATGCGAACCCTGTGCATAGGACTATGAATTTAGCCCGGTATTGGCCCTTTTCGTCGGTATTTAGCACCCATTCATTAGCACCTTCGTTGAAGGACGCCTCAGACACTCGCGTATTCAGACTTACATCTTTACTGAGCCCTAACTTCTTGTCCACGTAATCAAAATAACTGCGCATTTCCTCCCATCCAGGGAAAACGCTCGCTCCAGCTCCATTCCTCCCAAAGATCGGGTCTAGAGAATTGGTAAATTTGGCAGTGGGTGTCCACTCGCGCGCCCGGATAACAATTCCAGTGCCAAATTCCTCCTAGTCCTGCACCTGCCTCAATTAGATGCACATTGAAACCTTCGTCTCGCAATCGGTACAGCTGGTAAACCCCTGAAAACCCAGCGCCAACTACCACTACATCAAAGCTTTTGTTATCGTCCATGCGATCCAGACATAACAGTTCGTCTCCTCCAATCAAAGATATTTGAAAATTAAATGAGCGTGACTAATCTGTTCTACTGGTAACTTCGAGTAGGTGATAACCAAATTGCGTCTTGACTGGTCCATGAACCTCGCCAACGGTCTCATTAAAAACTACTTGGTCAAACTCAGGGTACCATCATGCCCGGGCCAAATGAACCGAGATCTCCTCCCTTGTTGTGATGAAGGACAGCTAGAATTCGCCTTGGCTACCTCACCGAAATCCGCGCCATTCGCTATTTCTTCTTTCAAGCTAGTACACTTTCTCCTCTGTGTCGACCAGAATATGTCGAGCTGTGGCTTGTGCCATTTTAATCTCCTTGCATACGTGTTTTGTATGGTCATTATCTTACCAGACCAGTAAGCAATGTCGACTCACTCAGTTTTAAGATGTCTTTCTTTGTATTCAGTTATGGCCTCTTGTTGAGCTTCGGCCAAAGGATCGCGGATTTCTCTGAGTGCTTGCTCGCTAGATTTCATTTTTAGATTTGTTTGCTTAAAATGAGGAATCACGTAGTTAGCGAATAATTCATAGTGCTGCTTTTTTGTTTCAAGTTCGCACCAGTTGTGATCGAACAAAAGAAAGTTCCCAAATCCACCATTTGATATCTCTATCAGGCTTTCAATATGCTCTATTGCATCCTTATAGGTTCCGATTACCACTGAGGCGTTGTCTCCAATCCATTCTAGGTAGCCGCTTATATCGTTACCGCTAACCTGGATCTGCGGTGCAGCTGCCGTGTACTTTATATATTCACACCAGTCTTTAAGACCGTGTTGAATGTCTTTAATCGCCTGATCTTTCGTTTTGGCTAAATGCATTATATTCACTATTCGCCACGCGTCTCGGTCGGCCTTTTGACTTGAATTCTTTGGCTCTGGCTTCGAGTACGTCCCAGTGCATAGCCAATACATCGACGCCCGCTTTCATAGTCGCGCCTATCGATATAAGCCCCAAACCGTGTTTCCCTGCAATACGAGGGCCCGAAGGAGAAACTACTGCCGCTGCAACTACTGGTGGGTGAGGATCTTGATAAAAATCTAGCTGCAGCCTGGCCTCGACAAGCTTATATCTGCTCGTCTCGACGGATATTGGTTCGTCACTTGTGAGTAGATGCATGAGTACATCCATATCAAAGTCTAGGGCATCCCTTTGTTCACTGGGTTTGATGCCTATCATTGCCGCGTCTGAGGCCAGTGCTCCTGGTCCGACCCCCAAAATAACTCGGCCCCGAGTCAGATGGTCCAGAAGGGCCAGTTTATCAGCTACCCACAAAGGATTATGGTAAGGGAGCGACACCACACCGGTGCCTAAGCGCAGATTGCGGGTTTGGGGCGCCACGTGGGCGATGAAAAGCATCGGATCGTTAATCAGCTCAACGCCGCCCGAATGATGTTCCCCGAACCATGCTTCATCATAGCCAATATTATCTAATAGCTTAACAATTTCAATATCCTGCTGCAGGGCTAGAGTAGGATTGTAATTTGTCGGAACATGATGGGGCGGTATAAAAACGCCAAACTGCATACGGGACATTGAATACTTCCTTATTGACAGATTAGTGAAGATACGTCTTATGGAACCCAGTCAAGCATCATTTGTCGATGCAATGAGATTCCTATCATCTTTACTCAAGGCTTCAACTACAAACATATCATTTTTTGCTAGACGGTGGCGCACTTTTTTCCACGGTGCATATTCCTCGGAATCGTACCATTTGTTGAAATTTTCCATCGAGTCGAACTCAATAAGAATGACTCGGGCAGGTTTGGGGTCACCTTCTATTACTACGGTATTTCCAGCTCTTACGAGGTATGTGCCGCCATACTGTGTTACCGTACTTCCCAGCATGCTCGACGTACCCACTTTCTACATATTTTTCTATATCTGAGATCTCGATATTTACAATCGCAATTACACTCATCTCAACTCCTAATACTCGGTTTATATATTAATAGATGTCTTCAGCTGACGTGGTAGCTCGCCACATCAAATTTCCTAGTCTTCCACCAGTAGGAAGGGGTGAAGCCAGGCCATATCGAATAATTTTTCCCATTCTCAGATAGGTACCAGCTATCGCAACCTGAGCCCCACGAAAATTTTTCCAATTTGTTTTGAGTTGAATCGCAAAACGTCTCCTGCCTTTCTAACTTTACGTCGATGAAACTTTTCTTTGCTTCCTTTAAATAGCTTAGCGCTTTTATTACGTATTCTATTTGCGCCTCGATCATAAACACCACAGAGTTATGGCCCAGGCCGGTATTAGGGCCTAAAAGAAGAAAGTAATTTGGGAACCCGGCGACTGAAATACCTAGGTATGACTCGGCTGATCCTGCCCATTGCTCTGTGAGTTCCTTCCCCTTAGACCCGTAGATCTTCATTGGCTGCAAGTATTTTGTCGTTACAAAGCCAGTGCCAAAAATAATCGTGTCACATTCATGCGTTTCCCCGTCAGCCGACGTCACACCTGTAGAGGTAATCGATATTATTGGTTCGGTTATTAAATCTGAGTTGGGTCGCTGCAATGACTCATAGTAGTCGTCAGAAATATTTATTCTTTTGCACCCTATTTGGTAGTTTGGTGTAAGCTTTTTACGTAGTTCCGGATCCTTAACTTTTGTTCTCAAATAAAGTTTCGATGCTTTTTGGAGCAGGTTGTTGAAGAAGGGATACCCAATAATCGCTATGCCGTAATATTCATTTCTCCAATAAATAAAAAGACGATAAAAATTTCTGACGCCTGGTACATTTTTAAACACCCATTTAGTCAGAGAAGAGTAGTTTCTGTTTAAACGCGGCACTAGCCAGGTGGGTGTACGTTGGAATACTTTTAACGACCTAACCTTATTTACTATTTCTGGAATAAATTGTATTGCGCTGGCACCGGTGCCGATACAAGCGACATTCCTTCCGTCCAGTTGGTGTTCGTGATCCCACTGAGAAGAATGAAATATTTTACCCGTAAAATTTTCAATACCCGGAATATTAGGAATGTTAGGTTTATTTAACGGTCCTGTACCATTTATGATCATGTCGGCGTGAAAAGTTTCGTTCGATACGGTCGAAATTGCCCATTGATTCGCAGAACTGTCAAAACGCATATCAGAAACTGTTGTGTTTAATTTAATATGATTTTCTAGCTGATATTTTTCTACGCATGATAAAAGGTATTGATATATCTCGCTCGCATCAGAAAACACCTTTGTCCAATCAGATTTCTTCTCGAAAGAAAAAGAATATAAATGAGACGCAACATCGCACGCGCAGCCAGGGTAAGTGTTGTCACGCCATGTGCCCCCCACATTATCGGAGCGCTCAAATATAGTGAAGTTTCTATAACCGGATTGCTTTAATCTTATGGCCATGCCTATCCCAGAAAATCCTGCGCCGATAATAGCTAAACATGGTTCCAATTTGTCCGTGCGATTTTCTGCGACGTTAGTTTTTTTCATAAAGCGTCTCTGTGATACATGTCTTTATACGTCTTGTAAATGCTAATGGGCCAACGAAGTCCTTGGCTGTGTTTGGGTTACGAGTATACTGAAAGTAGTTCTACTAAAGTTTATTTGATAGGTTTATAGGTTAACGCGGTATACGATCACAGTCCACTGAGGTCAGAAGAAATATGAAATTAAAAATCAAAATTGCTTGTTCCATCAGTTTTATTATTACTTTACTTATCAATATGCAGGTGTATGCCGATGAATGCCCTTCATCTGACCTCCCCCAAAAGGCCTTAACAAACTATTTAGAAGCGATGCAAGAACGTCGTTTTTTAGATGCATTTAAATTTGTATCAGACTCGATGACCGATGGAAGGTCTAAAAAGGATTGGGCCGAACTTCAGGAAATGTTTTATACCGGTGGTGGAGTGATTATTTTCGGCATTGATGTCCGGCAAGCCATTGCGACCACCTCAGATATAGAGTGCGCGTCGACTGCTATAGTACCTAACATCTTAAAATCTCGGGACAACTTTAATAATCAAGGCATTACCGAATTTGAAATTTATACGATCGTGCGGAGAGATGAACGATGGCTTGTTGATTCGCAAGAAACTTTGTTTGATCAGTCAGGTGTAGACAAGTGGTTTCCAGGAGAGACTTTACCTGAATTTCTAGATAAAAAGTAAAAGAGTACTTTTCATGGTGTCTTGCTATGTTCCTGTATAGCGCCTAGATGTGATGGGAATTGTTGAATAAAGCTCCTGCTGTGCTCTTCGGCTTGTTTTTTGGAGTAGTGCTGCACGTTAGCTTTTGGTCGTTTGGGTTTGTTTTTAAACCTTCCCATTCCCGCCAGGATACAGTACCAGGAAGTCGGGCTATAAACTAACCGGCTAGCTTGGTTTCTAAGCTCGGACAAAAGATCCCCACCTTTATCCCAAACAAGCAAAATCTTTTCCATATCCTCAGAAATGTGAACGTTTTTCCTATTCTCCAACCAGTATTCCGTATCACTCCTGGTATTAAGCTTGTAGTGCATTTGTACATAGTTTCTAACACCGTCAAAAATTGAGTTTACCTTGGTGTTCACTTCTGCCCGCGACTCATCTGTATTGCCGGAAGATTCTAATTTATTTGCAAAGGTCTCAGCTGTGTCTTGCACAATCATTAGCGCGGTTGCCTCTAAAGGCTCAATAAAGCCTTGAGATAAGCCAATAGCAATACAGTTTCTTTCCCAACAAACCGCGCTACGACCAACTCTCATTTTGAGATGTCGCGCCTCGTCTGCAGCGTCCATTAATCCTAGTTGTTTTCTGAGTTCCTCTTCTGCGGAGTTTTGGTCGGTAAAATCAGACGAGTATACATAACCGTTTCCAAACCGGTTGGTAAGCGGGATATTCCACATCCAGCCATTTTTTAGCGCTTTCGACAGGGTCTGAGCGGGCAAACCTTTGTCTAGATCGATAGCACTGGGAAGTGCTACGGCAGAATCATTAAAGAGAAATTTTTTATATGGTAGAAATTCCACGCCGAGTGTTTTATTAATAATCAACCCAGAGAACCCAGTGCAGTCGATAAAGAAGTCCGCAGCTATAGTCCCATGCTGGTCGGTTTCAACCCCAGATATATCACCGTTTTCTGAGCGGAGTACTTCGGAAACGGTATCTGAGACATGTGTAACACCATTTTCGATAGAAAAATTACGCAAAAATTCACCTAGCAGTGACGCGTCAAAATGGTACGCATAGTCGGTATGGTAGTCTGTTTTCTTATCTGGAGTTGGCGCTAGTTTTTCACTCGCCAAAAAGTTCGACACGAAAAACGAATCAGGGTGGGCGTAGACGTTAAAATTTTTACTACGTAACGTCGCATTTTGGTGGAATGCTCGTATCGAGGCATCATCTTTTTGAGAGAAAAAGGGATGGTAATAACTTTTGAAGCCTTCTCGCGTTGCCCACGAGGGAAAGCGTATTCCGCACTTGTACGTGGCATTGCATTTTGGCATCCATTCCCGCTCATCAATGTTTAATGAGTTAAAGAATCGCCTCATTTTCGGGGTAGAACCTTCCCCAACACCAATTGTTCCTATTGACTCAGATTCTATCAGCGTTAGCGAAACGTCTTTATCTTTCCACTGCGTCGCAAGTGTGGCTGCCACCATCCAGCCGGACGTACCCCCACCGACAATGAGTATGTTCTTTGGAATGTTTGCTGTTTGTGAAGTCATTGCCTTCATTGTACCCAGAATTGATCACATATTACGATATATTGAAAGCTAAAAAAAAAGCCGCAAGACAGTTTCCCGTCTTGCGGCTTTAGTTTTTTAGGTTCGGAGTGTTAAGTTCCGAGTCGTCTCATAGCAGACTTAGTCATGTAGTTTGATATAAAGTCACTTGCTGACTCTCTATCATAACCAGAGCTCCAGCCACCTTGTACTTTCTCACCTTGGTAGAAGCGAGTGACACGTTTGGACTGCAAGTCGTTACTGATTACCCAGTTCCAACTCCACTCTGGTCGACCGTCAGTTGCGAGCACTTGTTTGCCCGACGCATTTCGGATTGAGTTGTCGTTATAAGCGTACTGGCTAAACCCAGGCTCAAACGTTTTCCAAAGCTCTCCACGTCTATCGTAAGAGATAGCCTGTGGATACTCGATATTACGAGCATCAAAGTAAACACGACGCTTACTCAGTGGTGCACGAGGGAAGCCGGTAGGCTCACCTTCTAATACAATCACCTCTGGAATTAGCGACTTACCAACATCGTAGTATGTGGTACCTTGAGGTCCACCGACTGTTGGGTGAGCCCAGTTGTCCTGGTCCGCTCTCCAGTTGTAGTGCATTGAACCTAACATTGGTCCACGGTGAATGATTTTCCAGTTACCCCATGTCAACATTGGGTCACCAGCTGCCCACGCATCCGATAAGAACAGGTTGATCCCAGCTACTAATGGCTCAAAGCGTTGGTTAGTTGGGAATCGACGTACTCGTTTGAACGCCGGTAGATAACCATAAAGCTCTGGGAATCGCGCTTGGTCGTTATACCATTCGTTCATGAATGCAGTACCTTTAATATCGTTTGGTGACATGAACCAAACTGATTGATACCGGAGCATTTCCTCTTTGCCTGGAATCATTGTAGCACCACCAGCCGAATCAGGATGAACTAATCCAGTCGTTTGTTGTTGCGCCCAGACGAAGTCATACTCATATTGTGAGTTGCCTTGCGGATCAAGTGCTGTACATGGTATTGAAAACATGTCCTGATCATGACGACCCCAAGAAAGTACTACGTTAGCTTGCACTTCTTCTGGAGTTTGTGGATCCGGGAATGGGTGACCACCAATCCAAGGGGAACCGTCATCTGTATATACGTTTCCGTCAGAACCAAATTTAGCTCGACCCCAGTTTTTTAAGGTCGCATCTAGGTAATATGGAGGAAATTGCTCCTCAATTTTGGTCTGAGTAGGAAGAATCGTAAATGTTCGATCGTCCTGCGATACCTCGATGTAGAGGGCAGGATCGATTAAGTCCTGAACAAGCTCTACGTTGTCTTTGCTTATAGTATCGCCAACTTTAATTTTGCCTTTTGTGTAGGCTTCTATGTCAGTTAACTCTTCTGGATAAGCTTTATAGTGATCGCCGTCTTGGGCCATAAGGGGAAAGAGTGCCCCTAGGATACCAGCTGAACCAGCACCTTTAGCAGTCTTCTCCATGAAGAAGCGGCGGCTGTAGTCAAAATCATATTTTTTTATGTGCATTATTTCCCCTGCCTTTCCGACGGTTATCGGAAATTGCTCTTTTTTAAGAGCCTTGGTTATTTTTTAATATTCCCTTTAAGTACCTGCAGCTGTCTCAGCTTTCAGTACCACTTGACAATAAGGTACATCACTTGGCGCTCGTATCCAAGTCTTTTAGGGGAAAAATATGTGATCAGTGTCTTCAAATATCACGAATTCAGTTTGTCTCGAGATAAAGTTTATTTGATACAATGGGTTAGGTGTGATTCTGGGTAAAAATTTGTCTCGCAGCTTTTATTTCGACTCTCAGGGGGACTTCGCGCCAAAAATTATGTTTGGTGTACTGTTTTCGAATAGTTAACAAGCTTAGTCTGGCTTGTCTTAGGAGTAGTTTAACAGTCTAAGGTAGTGTTAACTGAATCTGATTTTTCTCAGTCACTAAGAAGGGTGCACTTTTTAGCGTTGTGTCGCTTTTTTGTTCTTGAGTATCACCGTTTTCAGAAACTCTCACTTTAACAAATATACTTTTTACTGGATTCAGATTTTTACGAACGCCCATTATAGAGTTCTCGTCTATTGTGATTTCGAAAGGTAGCTCACCCACAGAGCGACGGCTAGCTGTGATAGGTATTCGAGGCGAATCTAGATAGTGAGTTGTGACAAAAATAGTGTCTTGAGCCCTCCGTTTAGTATTTGAAGTCTTATTTTGGGTGACTTTGACGGATAAATTGAACGGATTTACGGTAACTTTATTTTTACCAGTAATTGCTTCTTCTACGGCCTGGCTCTCAGCTGTAATTAATAAATTTAATTCCTTTTTCAAATTTGATGATGGAGACAACGTCGCCAAGGCTGCTCGCCATGCCACTAGAGCCTCACTAATTTTATTCTTTTGCTTGAGGTCAAGACCCTTTAAGATTAGCCCATTACTATTTTCAGGTTCGATTTCCAGCACTTTATCTACTAATTGACTCGCTTCTTGATTGAATATTCCACGGTTTGATGCTACGACAATATCCGCCATGATGAGTAAGGAATTTACATTGTCGGGTGAAATCTGAACAAGTTCCTTTCCCGAGACTTTTGCCTCGGTGTACAGGCCTAATATTAGATAGCTTCTGGTTAAATTTTGTCTAAGCAGTATATCGTCAGGATTTTTTAGGACCGCTTTTTTTAGTTCATTCAGCATAAATGCCGAAGAAGCGCTGGGATTAGAAAAATCGACATTTTTATGGTCTGCGGCGAACTCAGCGATTGCTGGTTTACCAAGGTAGAGATAAACGGGAATCGAAGTCGCAAGGCCGAGAATGATTATTCCACATTGTATTAACATAGCTTTGGTTGGAAGGGTGCTGAGGATCGACCGCTGGGAGCCAAGGTTGATCCAAACGATGATAGAGAAAATCACAGCTAGTGTGGCCCAAAATATCATAGACTAAGAATGTTCCCCGTCGTCATAAAGCTTGTTTTTGGAACTGACTTTTTGGCTAGTATGGTTAGACTGGGACGATTGTACGATTCGCATAATTACTCCTATTGCCACAAGTAGAAGTACGAAAGGACCAAACCACAACATTACCGTTGCATAATTTAGTCGGGGTCGGTACAAGATAAATTCCCCGTAACGTTGAACCATATAATCTTTTATTTCCTGGTCGCTATTTCCATTTTCTATCATGGCGACGACTTTTTTTCTGAGATCTTGCGCCAAACCGGCGCCAGAATCCGCGAGACTTTGGTTTTGGCACACCAGGCATCTAAGTTCTTCCATCAAGGCGTCGTAGCGCAATTGGTTGCCAGCATGAGTAAAAGTTTTTTCATCGACTAAAAATGCTTGTCCATTAACGATACCGATGAACATACCAAAAATTAAAAAAGCGAGTATTTTCATAGCGACGAGTTTTGTTCAGCGTTAAGTATGTCTATTGCTTTAGCAATATTGATCCGATCTAGCGGCCCAATGTGTTTATGGCGGATAGTTCCGGTCCTGTCCACAAAAAACGTCTCAGGTACTCCGTACACACCCAGTTCCATTCCAAATTCCCCGGTGGGATCGAACCAAGTTTGTAAATACGGATCTCCGTTTTTATATAGCCATTTTAAGGCATCTTGACGCGTATCTTTATAGTTCAAACCAACGATAGGTATAGCGTCTTGCGTTGCCAGTTCCATAAGCAAATGATGCTCTTCTAGACAAGCCGCACACCAGGACGCCCAAACGTTAAGTATAAAACTGGAACCGATTAAATTAGACGTAAGTAATGTGGTTTCCGCGGTTCTTAATTCATCAAGCTGTCGGACCGGCAAAGGTTCGCCAACTAACGGTGACGGGATCAGTCGCGGATCTTTCGTTAACCCGATCGCAAAGAATATTATTAGTATGATAAATATAGAGAATGGTATTAGTTGACGCACATCGACTACTCTGAAATTTTAGTTGTGGTATTTGTTTGATTGGATTTTTGGGATTGATGACTAGTCTTTGTTGCGTTCCCAAACCCTAACGCGGTGATGGCTCCAAAAGCCATAAGTATCGCGCCAAGCCATATTAGTCTAACAAAGGGTTTTATATTTAATCTGACGCTCCAGTCGGTATCATTTATTTTTTCGCCGAGAGCGATATAAATATCGCGGGTGAGTCCAGGTGAAATGCCAGCCTCTGTCATGGTTTGACCGCCTGAATGATAATTTCGTTTTTGAGGTGCTAGTCTAGCTTCAAACTTATTTTCTGAATGTACCAAGAAAATGGCTTCTGTCCCATTGTAATTAGGACCAGAGATTGCACTTGCTCCTGCGAATCTGAATTTATACCCGCCGAAAGTGGTTGTTTCTCCCTCAGACATACGAAGATGCTTTTCTAATCCGTACGAACTTACTAGCGTTATTCCAATGACTGTGATCGCAAAACCGATATGGGAGATACTTTGGCCAAGGTATGGGGTTATTAGTTTCTTGCTACTACGGTAATGTCTGATTTGGCCAGCCAATGTCGAGAAAATAACCCACAATGCCAAGACTAAACCAAATAGGGCCATTATTGGACTAGTATCGTCAATCATCCCCCAAGTCCCGAGAGCTAGAATCATAGTAGCGAGGAGAGGATATTTAGCGGCATCGGAAAGCCGGCGGAAACTATCATTCGTCCAAAAAGCTCGTTGTCCAAGTCCAATGAGGATAAGTAACGGCGCCATTAATGGTATAAATACAGTGTTAAAGTAGGGTGCACCCACCGAAATTTTTCCTAAACCTAAAGCATCTATCATTAGTGGATATAACGTCCCAAGAAGCACTGTAGCGGTAGCTACTGATAACAAGACACTGTTTGTGAGCAAAAACGACTCTCTGGATAATACACTTCCGTGTGGCTCCTGAGCAGCGTCTGGTTTATAGAAAGTAAATACTAGCAGGGCGCCACCAATCACTATGGCGAGAAACATCAGGATAAATACTCCTCTTGCTGGGTCGGTCGCGAAAGCATGTACTGAGGTCAACACCCCTGATCTTACTAAAAAGGTACCTACTAAACTGAGGCCAAAGGTGACGATAGCGAGTAGTACAGTCCAGTGTTTAAAAATGGCTTTCTTTTGTGTCACGACGATTGAATGAATCAAGGCGGTTCCTAGTAACCAAGGCATGAAAGATGCATTTTCAACAGGATCCCAAAACCACCATCCACCCCATCCCAATTCGTAGTAAGCCCACCAGCTTCCAAGGGCTATGCCGAGGCCTAGAAACGCCCAGGCGATAAGAGTCCAAGGTCTGACCCATTTCGCCCATGCGCTGTTTATTTGGTTATTAAGCAGTCCGGCCACGGCAAATGCAAAAGGTACTGCAAATCCAACGTAGCCCATGTATAGCATAGGTGGATGAACGATTAGACCGAAGTCCTGAAGCAATGGGTTCAAATCTCGACCACTTTGAGGTGGAGGAATAACTCTATCGAAGGGGTTAGAGGTGAATAATGTAAATAAAAGAAATCCGAACGAAATTATTCCTAGGATACCTATTATATCTGCGTTCAATTTGAGGGGTAAGGGTTTATCAAATAACGTAAGAGCGAAAGTCCATGCACTCAATATCAAAACCCAAAGTAGGAGGGAACCTTCATGGGCCCCCCACACTGCTGATATGCGATAAAAAAGCGGAAGAGTACTGTTTGAATTGGCGACCACATAAGATACTGTGAGATCAGTGAGGACAAAGGAAATAATTAGCGTAATAAAGCTTGTGGCGATCAAAAGAAATTGTGCTCTCGCCAAGGGTTTGGCTAGCATCATTAGGTTATCCGCTCCCATACGGGCACCGATCATAGGGACTGCGGCTTGAAGGGCGGCAACGCTAAGTGCTAAAACTAGCGCATAATGTCCTATTTCTGGTATCAATCGACTTCACTATTGTGTGAAACATTTTCTAGAGCTTCAGCTACTTCGGGTGGCATATAATTCTCGTCATGTTTTGCGAGAACTTCAGAGGCAATGAACAAACCGCTTTCATTCATCTGGCCTTTCGCGACAATGCCTTGTCCTTCTCTGAACAAGTCGGGAAGTATTCCCTCAAAGTAAACCATTTGTTCATTCGCCGTATCTGTAAGGTTGAACCATACCCCCAGAGATTCTGCTTGTCGTACAACGCTACCTTCTACCACCATTCCACCTATCCTGAATGGGCGTTTAGCGGGTGCGTCCCCCGCATGTATTTCGCTTGGGCTATAGAAGTACATGAGATTTTTTTCAAACGCCGTGAGGATAAGTGCCAAAGCAACACCGATCCCCAGTATGCCTAAACAAATTAACTGCATTCTTTTTTTTCTCAAAGGATGCATCATTTTTGCTTTTCCTGACTAGCTATACGCCGGCGAAGCCAGCGGAGGTGTTTTTCTCCTTGGCGCTTGGTATGCACATACAACAAAATCATGATGCCAAAAGTAATGGCGTATGACGACCAGACGTAAGCAGCATATCCACCCATCGAAAGAAATGCGGCCATGATTTAGATTTGCTCCCTTTTGCTACTTGTGATCAGATCTTTAACCCATTGTGTCTCTTTATCATATACGAGAATGGCTGAGCGGATGCGGTACAGGCTAATTATTATAAAATACAACATAAATGCTACGGTCATGGTTAGGAGAGGGATCAACATGTCTATATGAATTGAAGGGGAGTCAAACTTTGATACGGTGGGACCCTGATGTAGCGTATTCCACCACTCTACGGAGTAATGCACTATAGGTATATTGACAATTCCAATTAGGCACAAAATGGAAGCTGCTCGAGCCCCAGTTCTTCTATCATCTATAGCTCTTAGTAAGGCAATTACTCCTAAATAAAGGAAGAGAAGTACTAGTTCTGAGGTAAGGCGTGCGTCCCATTCCCACCAAGTGCCCCACATTGGCTTACCCCAGATAGAGCCCGTAACTAGGGCGGCTAGGGTAAATATGGCCCCTATTGGAGCGATTGCGCTTAGAGTTATTTCAGCTAATTTGACTCTCCAGACTAGAACTGACACGGCAGATAGTCCCATTGCCATATAAACAAGAAGGGACATCCACGCGCTCGGAACATGCACGTATATAATCCTAAAGCTATCGCCTTGCTGGTAGTCAGCCGGTGCCGAAATTAGCGCACCATAGAGGCTATATATAATGAGGGCAAGAAAGACTGCGATCAGAAAAGGTATCAGTTTTTCCGAAAAGAAATAGAAGTTCCGAAGCGATGAATAATGGTAGAACAATTTGAACATTAGCCTAGGCGTGTCCTAATAGCCGAGGCAGTTGCCCATGGTGTGAGAGTCACGGCTAGTACCAGAAGTCCGGCCAGAAAATACAGTTCAGCCTCTGGGATCAAGCCAGTCTGACTATTGGAAGTGGCTACAGCACCGAAGATTAGTATCGGGATAAAAAACGGTAAGGCTAGCACAATGATAAGCATCCCAGCAGACCTCAAGCCAACAGATAGTGCGCCGATTGATGTGCCGATTAGGCTGATGGTTGCGCTCCCTAGCGTGAGGCTCAATAATAAAATTGATAGGGAGAACGTATCTATACCGAGACTTAGAGCTAAAGGGATAGCCAAAATAATTATTGGTAGTCCCGAAAGTACCCAATTGGCTATTGCCTTCGCTAAACCTACTAGTAACAAGGGGACACCAGACAGGACAATAGCCTCAAGCGCACCGCTTGAATAGTCTGTTTTAAACAAGTTTTCCAGCGATACACTCATAGCTAGAAGTGCGGCGATCCAGAGTAACCCGCCAGCGAACGATTTGAGAACAAGCGTTTCCGGGGACAACGCAAATGGAAAAAGTATTGTTACTAGAACAAAAAACATAATGGGATAAAGTAGGTCTGCACTTTCACGCCAGGTCTTTAGAACATCTCGGCGCACCAGTATAAAAAGTGTGCTCCAGTTGTGCGTATCAGTTATCATTTAAGTTCTACAACTTGTTGTACTGTCGAAGACTGGAATTTTTGATGACTCGCAACTATTGCAATGCCACCATTACTCATGTGGTCGTCGATTAACGACTCTATAACACCACAAGATTCGGCATCGAGAGAATTAAATGGCTCATCTAGTAGCCATAGGGGACAATTAAACATTAGTAATTGGGCTAAGCTCGCACGCTGCTTTTGTCCGGCCGAGAGAATGGCTACTCGATAATCTTGAAAACTTTTTAGATTCATTGTTTCTAGACTCGCTTCCACTGTTTTGTTTAACGCCTTCCTCGAGATTGTCCTTAGGAAAGATAGATTTTCCAAAGTTGTCAATTCTTCCGCTAAGCCTAAACTATGGCTTACATAGTTGAGATTAGATTGGGAAAACGTACTTTCATTAATGTTTTTCTCGTTCCAAAATATCTCGCCATGGGAGGGATCGATAAGTCCGGCTAGCGCTCGCAAAAAAGTAGTTTTCCCACTTCCGTTCGCGCCCTTTAAATGGACTAGGTGTCCCTCGGCCAAACTGAGCGATAAATCTTTTATTATTCCTCGATTACTGCGTTCTACCGAGAGGTTCTTTACCTCAAGACTATTAGGCATATCGCTATCTACGTTTTCCTAAAGCACAAAATTAACGCGAAAGCCCAGGCATTCCTCCACCCATCGAACTACCTCCTTGTCCCCCTTGGCCAGGTACTACTATTCTTTGAGACTCTTCTCTTGCCATCTCCTGAGCTCTTTCCTGCAATTTTTGTACTGCTTCTTTGACTCCATCTGGGAATAACTCGAAAGCTGATTTAAGATCTGTCGCCTCAATCGGAAATTGCACGGGAATCGGCCCCATTTGGGTCATTAAAGTGGTATCGCCGATAAACAGCACAGTGCGAGAGCTATCATCATTACCCTCAATATCGACAGGAGTTAGCCTTTTTATGGTAGCTGACCGCGTGTCTGTGATCGACTCTTCACGGTAGAGGGCAGTAGTGTCAATCTTGAGAGCATCTATTTCATCTGAGTCCGGTTGCGCCATTATATTTCTCCAGGGTTATGTGCAAACTGTATATTAACATGTACTTCATTAATCGATGCTAAATTTGTATATATTACTTATCTGTCTGCCGGCGATTTTAAAAAATGATCTGAGGCCACAAGTAGGTTGCAAATTTTTTGGAGTTTGTTAACTGTATTGTGGTTACACTATTTACTAGCATAACTCAATTTTTGGACTAAATTGAATGGCTAGCTTCGAGTAATTGGTAAAAAAATATGAATATTGCAGTTATTGGTGCGGGATATGTAGGATTAGTGTCTGGAACATGTTTTGCTGAAATCGGATTAAAAGTGACCTGCATAGATACCGATGTGAGTAAGATTCAAATGCTGAAGGCGGGGAGAATTCCGATTTTTGAACCCCGCCTGGGAGTTATGGTTGCGCACAACGTGTCAGAAGGCAGGCTGAACTTTGAGTCTACTTTTGGAGATTTTTTGCGCGATGTAGACGTTATCTTTATTGCTGTTGGTACTCCAACTGATGAACGTACTGGCGGAATAAACACTGCCTTTGTGGAAAACGCAGCCCGTGCTGTGGCACCGATGTTGGGAAACTATACCGTCATTGTCAATAAGTCTACGGTACCCGTAGGCACTGCGGATCAGGTGTCCAAAGTTATTTCTGGAGTCAATAAAAAGGCGAAATTTGATGTGGCGTCGAATCCTGAATTTCTGAGAGAAGGTTCGGCGATTGACGACTTCATGAAGCCGGATAGAATTATTATAGGCGTGGACAATGCTCGGTCCGAGGCGGTCCTTGAGCAGATTTATCAGCCGTTAGTGAATCAAAGTGTTCCTTTAGTAACGATGGATACTAAGAGTGCGGAACTAACCAAATATGCCGCCAACGCGTTTTTAGCAACGAAGGTTGCTTTTATCAACGAGATAGCCGCATTGTGTGATTCATCTGGAGCTAACGTAAAAGCGGTCGCAAAAGGTATGGGGCTTGATGAGCGTATTGGTCCTCGATTTTTAAATCCTGGGCCTGGAGTCGGGGGGTCTTGTTTCCCAAAAGACACGCGAGCACTTGTTAATATTGCTAAAGATAATAATACTGAGACCCGCATCGTGATGTCTGTAATCGAGGCTAACAGGCGTCAGATGGAGCGTATGGTGGAAAAAGTTAGGTTGGCTGGTGGAGGACGTTTGCTGGACAAAAATATCGGTATTATGGGATTAACTTTTAAGCCAAACACCGATGATATGCGAGAGTCTCCTGCAATCTATATTCTGCGTGAATTAGAGCAAGCTGGTGCCCAGATTAAGGCGCATGATCCTGAGGGAATGGAGCACGCTAAAATAGTGCTGCCTAATTCGATTTGCTACTGCGATACGATGTACGATGTTTGCCATCAAACGGATGTTCTAGTGTTGATGACTGAGTGGGATGTATACAAAAGTCTTGATTTTGAATTAATCCAGAGATTAATGCGAGGACGAACTGTCGTTGATTTAAGAAATATTTACGAAAGAAATTATATAGAAAACGCTGGGTTCCAGTATTATGGTGTCGGCAGCTAACAATTTACAATTTAGAAGGTATTATGGAATTTGTAGATCTGAAGAGTCAGTATCATGCTCTAAAAAAGGACGTTGACCGGCAAGTCTTGGCGGTACTTGAGCATGGGCAATATATCAATGGGCCAGAGGTAAATGATCTAGAAATTGCTCTTGCTGATTTTGTTGGCGTGAAGCACTGCATTGCAGTGTCTAGTGGCACAGATGCTTTACTCATCGCGATGATGGCCCTTGGTGTTGGGCCGGGTGACGAGGTCATCACGACGCCTTTCTCTTTTATATCAACAGCAGAGACAATCGCGTTACTCGGGGCAAAACCAGTCTTTGTCGATATTGACGAGAGAACTTGTAATATCGATCCATTGTTGATAGCACCGGTTATTACTTCTCGCACGAAGGTGATAATGCCGGTATCTTTATACGGACAGTGCTCCGATATGGATACTATTAATTTGATTGCTTCGGAGCACAAAATCTCGGTAGTAGAGGATGCGGCTCAAAGTTTTGGGGCGACCTATAAGGGTAAAAGATCCGGCGGACTGTCTCTCATTGGGTGCACTAGCTTCTTCCCGTCGAAGCCTCTCGGATGTTATGGAGACGGTGGCGCTTGCTTCACAAATGACGCGAAACTTGCGGAGCAAATGAGAAGTATCAGTCTGCACGGTCAGACGGAGCGGTATCATCATACGACGTTGGGAGTAAATGGCAGACTCGATACGATACAAGCAGCCGTGTTGTTAGCTAAACTTAAAAAGTTTAGCGAAGAGATTGAGTGTCGTATTCGATGTGGCGAAAGGTATAGTAAGTTAATTGATAGTTCAGCAGAGTCGGACATCACTACCCCTTTTATTGATCCCATGAACACAAGCGTATTTGCGCAATATACTATTCAGGTGGATGAAAGAGATTCCCTTAGAGACTTCATGTCGTCACAGGATATTCCTACAGCCGTTCATTATCCTAGGCCACTTCATAAGCAACCAGTTTTTACCAAGATAGTTTCTCGCGGATTAAGTTTACCTATCTCTGAGCGGGTGGCGTCGAGAGTCTTGAGTCTCCCTGTCCATGCTTATTTATCAGAAAGCGAGCAAGATTCCGTGATACATGCTTTAAATAATTTTTATAGTTAGCCAAGCTATAACACAGTGTTTTGTTAATAGAATCTAGTCATTTTTAAGACATGTCAGTAAAACGGAAAGTATTGGTTACTGGAGCTGACGGCTTCATAGGGCCAACTGTTTGTAGGCAATTAACAGAGGCCGGCTATCACGTGGTTGCCGCGACTCGCAATTCATTGAATAGGCTGCCTAATTGTCAAATGGTGGCTGTGGGTTCCGTCGGCCCCAATACAGACTGGTCGGAAGCTTTAGAAGGTGTTTCGTCGGTAGTCCATTTAGTTGGCGTCACGCACAGTACTTATAAGGATTCAAAAGATATCTCGAGTCTATGCCATACTGTCAATGTTTTAGGTACATTCAATTTAGCCAAGCAGTCAAGATCGGCCAAGGTGGCAAACTTTGTCTTTATAAGCACAATTAAAGTGAATGGTGAAAAAACCTTTAATTTTCAGGATCAGATGACGGCCTTTCGAGATCCCGCTCCCAAGGATCGATATGGTATTAGTAAATATGAGGCTGAAAAGTTACTGCATAGTGTTAGTGGTATGAGTAGAGTCATTTTACGCCCCCCTGTGGTATTTGGGCCCGGACAAAAAGGAAATTTAGATCTTCTTTGTCGTGCGTTGCTAAAACGAATACCTCTTCCCTTGCGCGGTATAGATAACAGGAGAAGTTTTATTTATGTGGAAAATTTAGGGGAGGCAGTAGTTGCGGCCCTTGCTAGAGATACAAAAAGATGCGAAATTTTTACGTTAGCTGACGCTACTATCTCCACGACCGATCTAGTTAGATCTCTGGCTAAAAATCTAAATGTGCCTGCCAGACTATTTTATATTCCTAAGCCTATTTTTGTTTTTGCCGCTGCCTGTCTGGGACTGCACCGCACAGCGGGGCGGGTTCTAGATTCATTAGTCGTAGATTCGACCGATGCGCGCCGAACCTTACAATGGGATCCCAAATTTTCCTTTAATGAAGGCCTGCTCAAGACTGCTGAGTGGTATCATAATGAGCGAGGTTAGTTTTGTTAGGCACCTGCTCATACCAACAGTTTCAGTATACGCATTATCGTGGATCCTAATTTTCATGGTTCGCCAATATTCTATTTTCGATATTCCAAATAGCAGGAGTCTGCACAATGCGCCTACACCTACACTCGGTGGGGCGGCCATCGCACTGTTCCTAACATGTTGGATGTTTTATCAGGGAAATGATATCCCAGATATGTCTGCTATGGCTTGGGTTGGGTTAGGTTTCGCGATATTGGGTGGATGGGATGACATAGCACCAAAGGGTGTGCTTTTTAGAGTGTTCTTTCAATTGGCGCTAGCACTATTTTTTATCTATTTAGTTTTTGAACTGACACTTTTTTATCTGTCTGTATTGATACTTGTTCTAACCATTATATCTACTGTGAATATATTCAATTTTATGGATGGAGCAGATGGATTTTCGGGTACCCAGGGAGCTTTATTCATATTGTCTCATATCTTCTTTTTTGAGCAGATTGATCTTTTTTTGTACACGCAATACATGGCCGTTTTACTAGGTTGTATTGTAGGCTTTCTTTTGTTAAATACCCGCAACCCAGCGAAAATTTTTATGGGTGACGTTGGAAGTTATTTTATTGGATTCCATATTGCCGTCATCGGCATTATCGGCGTGCGCGGTGGGTTGACTGTATGCGTTCCATTGCTTTTATTCGCTCCGTTTATCATAGATTCTAGCCTGACTTTGGGAGCTCGGGTCATTTCAGGTCAGAGTTGGTGGCGAGCCCACCGCAGTCACCTTTACCAAAAACTAATATTAGCAGGCGCTACTCCGCAAACGATTACGTTTAAATTGCTTTTATTGAACTGCCTTTATTGCTGGCCAGCAGCTTGGATGGCTCATACATGTCAGGACTATAGCTTGTTGATTCTGGCGGGGGTCTATGTGAGTCTGAGTCTCGTCTGGTATCATCTGCGCAAACGCTGTATTTAATTTTTTTCGGCAACTTGTAATGTAAATCAAAAGTATGCGAATTAGCTCTAAGATAAAAGTAATAATTCATGACGTATCAGCCAGTGGCGCTGCGTGGGTGCTCGCTTTGTACACACGATTTAATTTCGAGCATCCTCCGGAAGTCTTTTTGAAGAGCTGTATGTTTGTTTTGCCGATCGCTATGGTTGTACAAGGGATTATTTTTAACCTTTTTAGCCTTTATCGGGGCCAATGGAGGTTCGCTAGTCTCCAAGATCTAGTGAGGGTTGGAGGCGCGGCAGTGCTTGGTACTTTAGCTATTCATACGATAGTGTCTTTTGTAACTATATTTCAGCCGACACCGAGATCCGTATTTGTTTTGTACCCGTTATTCCTTATTTTTTTTCTAGGTAGTTCGCGTCTCATGTTTCGTATGTGGAAAGATCGCGATTTAGGTATCGCGTCTATAGGTCACGGCGAGAGAGTTTTAATCGTAGGTGCTGGTAGTGCTGGAGAAGCTGTACTAAGAGAGATAAAACGATCTAGAGAATATATTGCGGTAGGATTTGTAGACGACGATTTAGATTTATTAAAATCTCGAATCCATAGCGTTCCAGTTCTAGGTACAGTTGCTCAAATCGCGGCCTTAGTAGCGAAACACAATATCGATCTCATCATAATCGCAGTTCCATCCGCCAGTTCGAGCGAAATGCAACGGATAGTAGACGCATGTGGTGATAGTGGGAAGAATTTTAGGATTCTCCCTAAATTTTGGATACTGGCGCTGATCAAGTGAGACTCGAGTCCGTCCGCGAGGTGTCTGTAGACGACTTGCTTGGTCGCGACAAGGTGCAATTAGATTGGACGACTATACGGGCGGGGTTACTTGCTAAAACCGTTTTAGTCACCGGCGGTGGTGGGTCGGTTGGTGTGGAGCTCTGTCGGCAGTTGGCTCATTTAGAACTGAAAAGGCTCATAGTATTTGATAATAGTGAACTAAATTTGTACCAGGCCGAACGGGAAATAAAGGCAAAGTATCCTAAGCTAGATTGTATCTTTTTGCTTGGCGATATTAGAGATGCCGAGGCGATAGAATTTTTGTTTGAGCAGTATCATCCAACGCATGTATATCACGCGGCCGCTTATAAGCATGTGCCCATCCTAGAAAATTATCTGAGAGAGGCGGTAAGTAATAACGTATTGGGCACAAACTTAATCATCGATGCGGCTGCGAGATTTGAGTGCGAGACATTTGTTCTCATATCAACTGACAAGGCAGTGAAACCCTCCAGCATAATGGGTGCTACCAAGCGGGTAGCAGAGCTTTTATGCGCACATAAGGATGCACAGGTCTCAACCAACTTTATTACCGTGAGATTTGGGAACGTACTAGGCTCTACCGGCAGTGTTGTCCCGTTGTTCCGTAGCCAAATAGAAGACGGAGGTCCTGTGACGGTGACTCACCCTGACGCTAGACGATATTTCATGACAGTGTCTGAAGCTAGTCAACTTATTTTAGAAGCCAGCACTACTGGTTCGGGAGGAGAGGTTTTTGTGTTAGATATGGGAGAGCCGGTGAATATTCGCTATTTGGCAGAGCAAGTCATACGCTTGTCTGGCAAGACTCTTGGCAGAGACGTGCAAATTGAATACATCGGCCTGAGACCGGGTGAAAAATTAGATGAGGAACTATTCCATTCGGATGAAGACCTTTCCCGAACCAAGCATGAGAAGTTGCTACTAAGTGTAAATCCGCTCAAAGGTACAGAAACAGTTGTGCACGCAGTCACGCGTTTCAAGGACTTGGTCAGGCTTTATGATGAACCAGCCATACACAGTTTGTTGAAGAAAATCATTCCGACACTGCGGTAAGTCTGACGACAAATTAAGAGGAATTTACTTTGTCAGAGCTATCTTTAAAAACAATTATTTTCCCTGCGGCAGGTCTAGGAACAAGGTTTCTCCCAGCGACAAAGGCATGTCGTAAAGAGTTGCTTCCGATTGTGGATAAACCTTTAATCCAGTATGCCGCAGAAGAAGCGGCTGTTGCGGGATTCGAGCAGATTATTTTTATTGTTCGGAAAGACGAAAAGAGTATCGCTCGACATTTTTCCGATTCTCCTGGTTTGCGAGAGAGGTTAGCTAAAACGAAAACACAGCAAGAAGTCGACGCACTGACTAGAACTATTACCCCTTCGGTAACTTGCCGGTATGTAGAGCAACCTGAAGCACTTGGACTGGGTCATGCTGTATGGCTGGCGCGACCATTCATCGAAGAGCAACACTTTGCGGTATTGCTTCCAGACGATCTGATTGATGGTGGCTCGTATGGCGGATGTATGTCACAGATGATGGAGTACTATAAGAATAATAAATGTGGTGCAATTGGTGTCGAGGAGGTTGCCGAATCCGAAACTAAAAAATACGGTATCGTGAGTACTGAAGATTCTTCTGCTAAAGCTAGTAGAATAACGACGATAGTCGAAAAACCTTCCCCAGAAAAAGCCCCTAGTCGTCTGGGAGTTGTCGGCCGTTATATTCTACCAACTAGTATTATGTCTGTTATCGAAGACACTAAACTCGGTGTTGGTGGGGAGATCCAAATAACTGATGCTATATCAGCTATATTGGGGAAAGAGCGAATTGATGCGTATAGATTTGATGGGATTAGATATGACTGTGGATCGAAGCTAGGGTACTTGCAGGCTAATGTAGCTTACGCGATGCAAAGTGAGGAGTTAGGGGTAGAGTTTTCTAATTGGCTCAGCAACGAGGTTTTGTGATGAGTGAAGCTAACTTACGATCATTTACTTGTTGTCTAGCTTAAATGGCGAGAAGTTTGTGGAGACGTCGTAGTAGTCCTCATCTTCTAATTTTTTAAGCGTCGAAACTGCTTTATATGTCACAGGAGTCATGATTATTTCAATAGATACCTTGAATGCAAAGTTGAACAGTACGACGGCGATCAATCCTTCGGTGCTCCAGATGCCGTAAAATGCGACAGGGTAGAAAATTAGACTGTCCACAGACTGTCCGACCATAGTGGATCCTATTGTGCGAGCCCATAAGTGTCGGCCGGAAGTGAGGATCTTCATTTTTGCTAGTACGTACGCGTTAACAAAATCTCCTGCCCAGAAAGCAACAATAGAGGCTATGACTATCCGTCCAGTAGAACCGAAGACTATTTCCAGCGCCGGTTGCAGTAAAGCGTTAAATGGCTCGGGTTCGTGAACGGGTATATGTATCACGATTTGAGACATAAAAGTCGCAAATATCATTGCGCCAAAACCGGCCCATATGACTTTTCGAGCGCGCGCATATCCGTAAACTTCAGTTAAAATATCCCCAAAAATATAACTGATCGGGAAAAAGAGATTTCCCGCGCCAAAAACCAGTAGGCTCCCGATAAGTGGCAATGCAAAGGGCAGCTCTATCTGACAGATTTTTGCAGGACCGATTAGATTAGAGCACAGTATCACTGTCACGAAAGCTGCCATGATAAATGAGAAAAATTTATAGTTTTTGTCAGGCATGGTGGTTCCTTTTCTTTTTTCGCCACTGGTTTATGTACTTTTTTTCTGAGGTCAGGTGAGTCTGCTGTCTCAGTTCTATCTCATGTGCGGTTCGTGCGAGGTGTGAGTTGGGCGGGGAGTAGTCTTCAGGGCTGACATGATCAGACAGCGCGGAGCGTAGCCTCATTTTTTCTGCATAAAATTCTGGCGCACTGAAAGCCATAAGTGTTGGCAAGAAACGGTTGTATGTTGCCTTATCAAATTTCCTTCTGTGTCCGTACCTATCGAAGAGCGGATTTTCAGGGTGGATAGTCAGTTGGAGCGCTTGAGTCGATGGTATAGGAACGATACTTATTTGAGATTTTTTGCCTCTTAGAAGCTTTGGTAAAAGGTGAGTATGTGGTCCCATAGGGGTTTTGTATGGGTCTATTTTTTGATAAACCTCTATACGTGCTGTTTGAGACCGCACTACCCTGTGAGGACTTGCTTTGGCAATAATATCCAATACCGGATTTCCCGGTGTTGCTATAGCAGTACCTTCGTGCTGCTGTAGGAGGGATATTAATTCATTCTCATTTGTCCGAATACAAAATTGCACATGTGGGATACCAGTGCCAATATCAAATAATAAGTCGTTGCGATGGGCAGGGTTATTTGCGTTACTATCTCTGCCTATTTCTCGCAGAACTGTATAGTTTGGGAGGCTGCACGATTCTTTAGGAATAGAAAATACAAGCCCCCATCGCCAAGTATCTTCATGCTTGCCTAAAGTTTCGTAGGCTAGGACTTCCAGATCGCTCTGGATTTTTATCGAAATGCATCCTAGTTCCGAGTTAGCAGAAAAGTAATTGTCATGCGATTGCAGTTCGGTGGCAGAGGTGGCATGAAACTCCGCAAGCGCTCCGATACCTCCAATGCTGCAAGAATTTTCACTTCCAGAGAGGTAGGAGCATAGCAGGGTGTGCACATTTGACTTGGTCAATGGGATAACTAAATTTTTATCAGTCAGAAGCATAGCATTTCATGGCACCTGTCACCAAAAAAAAATGCGATTCAAATGTTTTGTATGACGGGTGCTTCTAGCTAATATCATATTTAGGTTAAAATGGAGGCGAGGCAATTATTTATAAACAGTGAAAATTTTTTCGAAGGTATACCCACTATGCAAATTAGCTCCTTGATAAGCCGAGCTGCTACTTACTTCCAAGACGATATTTGCTTAACCGAGGACTCGAGACAGGTCTCATTCCGGGAATTTGATCGACTCACTAATATAGTGGGGAATGGATTATTAGACATCGGTTTAATCCCCGGCGATAGAGTCGGAGTTTTACTACCAAACAGTATTGATTGCTTGGTCGCATATTATGCGTTAGCTAAGGCTGGGCTGGTGCGCGTGGGGATGAATACTCGGGAGACACAGGCTAATCATTTGTACAAGCTTGAGGATAGTGGGGCACGCGCTGTGATCCATGGAGAGCAAAGCGAATTTCCAGTGGAAATAAATGTAAACCAGAAGACGTTTGGTGAGCTTCTTTGTTCTACTAATGACGTCGAATGCGCCGTTGATAGAGACTTAGACGCTCCCTTGAGATTGGGCTATACGGGTGGAACAACGGGGCAGGCAAAGGCCGTCACATTGACCACACGCGGGGAATTAGCCGAAATGTCCGCATTTTTAATGGACTTGGTTCCCGAGCTTGAGGTTGGAGCATCATTTTTACACGCCGCTCCTATCGCTCATGCGTCTGGCGCATTTTTTCTTCCAGCGCTTGTCAGAGGAGTCCACTCAGTAGTAATGAAAAAATTTCATCCGGGAGAATTTTTGGCTCTGGCTGAGGAAAGTAAAGCTACTCATACCTTTCTTGTTCCAACAATGCTAGCGATGATTTTAGAGGAACCAAATATAGATACTGCAATGACTGGATTCAAAAAGATCACTTACGGAGCATCCCCGATTGCTCCGAGCTTACTACAAAGAGCTGAGGATCGGTTTGGACGGGTTTTTGCGCAATGCTACGGGCAAGCTGAGAGCCCTATGGTCATCACGTGTCTGTCCCCTGAAGATCATGATCGGACGGGTTCCTGCGGCAAACCGTTTTCATTTGTTGATTGCGCGGTATTCGACGAAAAAGATAATCGGCTTGGCCCCGATGAAGTAGGGGAAATAGTTTGTAGGGGCCCTCAAACGATGGCTTATTATTGGAATCGACCTGAGGCAACCGAAAAAGTTTTTAGAAACGGTTGGTTGCATACTGGTGATCTGGGTTATCGTGATTCTGAAGGCTTCTATTACTTAGTCGATCGTAAAAACGATATGCTGATTTCTGGCGGTTATAACGTCTATCCTCGCGAGGTCGAAGATGTCTTAATGTCATACGAGGGAGTGGTTGAGGTGGCGGTAGTGGGTCTGCCTGACGAGAAGTGGGGTGATCAAATTCAAGCAGTTATAGCAGTTCGTGATCCTGATCAGTTTGATATTGAACAACTTAAACTGCACGCGAAGGAACACTTGGCTAACTACAAAAGACCGAAAACAATTTCTATCTGGGATGAGCTTCCAAAGAGCGCCGCAAACAAGATTTTGAGGCGCAAAGTTAAAGAGACTTTAATGCTTGAGTAGGAACTTATAACTGAAGGTTGGGGCAACTAGGTTGTGAGTGAGCTTTTTAGCTTCTCAATGTCTGTGTACTGCAGTACAAGGCCGTTCGTCAAATAATTGTCAAACGTAGTATAGACTTCTTTGATGGCGTTGAAGCTTGACTCCAAGTAAGTTGCGTCCGCAGCCATCACTGCCGAAACACTTTCTGGGAGGGCTTTCGGTCCGAACACATCCACTTGCTGATAGTCACCATTACTCATTTCATAGTCTTCTATTATTGTGTCCATAGGGACACCGATAGCTTTGAGTATTATGGCAATCACAAGCCCTGTCCTGTCCTTTCCGCTCATACAGTGGATGAGGCACGGGAGGTTACTCTGGTTGAGCACGTACTTGATAGTTTGTTGGATTTCTTTGGTATGCGCGATAGGCATTTTCGCATATACCTTGCGCATTAACGCTTTTGACTCATTTGCGTTTGTAAGTCCAGAATTGACGGACTGAAAAAGCTCTTTTGTGCCTTCCGCGTAAAATCCACAGGTAATTTGATTAATGGACATGTTCTGTGGCAGTTTGTCAGGAGCCTTGGCTATTTCTTCCGCGTGCCTCAGATCAATGACTGAGTTTATTTTAAACTTTTCGAATAACTTTAGGTCACTTTCAGTTAATCGCGACAAGCCATCAGAGCGGAAAAGCACTCCTTTGCGCACTATACTATTTTTATCCGCACATACGCCTCCTAAATCTCGAAAATTGAGAGCCCCAGCCATGTTTATTGTCCTATAAGTAGACATCAATAAAAGCCTGTCAGTGCTATACGTAGTTAGCGGGTTTTCGGCTTGTCCAAGGAAGCGCGACTTCGAGCTGATTGGCGAGACTGTAAAGAGTTTCTTCTCCGCCTAGCCGACCTACGAATTGCATAGAAAGAGGTAACCCACTTTTAGATTGCCACAATGGTAGAGTGACGGCAGGTTGTCCCGTCGTATTAAATAGAGGTGTATAGATACAATAATCATGCATGAGTTGCTTCCACCATGATTTCAAGTCTACTCCTCTTGCATTCTGATTAAGTTCTCCTAGCTTGGCTACGTCCCGTGCAAGGACTGGCGAGAGCAATACATCGTAGTCTCGCATTGTTCTACCAACAGACCTCGATACAGCATTTTGCGCACTCATCGCCCATTCTAATTCCATGGCATTGAGTTTTTTGGCGTACCGATATGTTTCTAGGCTCACCGCCTCGACGGTTTTAGAACTGATTTTTTTACCCGTCATTTTAGAAAATTGCTCCATGTAAAACCCTAGAGTCGTTGCCCACAACCGAATGGTCGATTCGTTAAATTCTTCGGCGTTATAATCGAGTTTCACGGTTTCACACGCATGTCCTAGCCCTTCTAGTAAGACACGCGTTTCATTTAACTTGTTCAGGCTTTCTTTTTTTGGTTTTGCACATCCAGGTAATTGTTCGATAACACCTACTCGCAAGCTTCCGGGATCTGACATTGTTGCTGATAGAAAACTACCTTTAGGAGCTTCTGCAGTATAAAAATATCCATCATCAGGGCCTGAGAGCGCATCTAATAGGGCGGCCGAGTCTCGTACGCTTCGTGTTAGCGCAAATTCTACTGCTAACCCCCAAAGAAAAATCCCGCTATCAGGACCTGTCGGGGTTCGTCCGCGGGTAGGTTTCATACCAACTAGTCCATTGCAAGCCGCGGGTATCCTTATTGAGCCTCCTCCATCATTCGCGTGAGCTATGGGAACGATTCCCGAGGCCACCGCAGCTCCAGCTCCACCAGAGGAACCTCCGACTGAATAATTTAAATTCCAAGGATTACAAGTTGAACCATACACCAGAGCCTCGGAGTTGGCATTGAACGCCATTTCTGGGGTAGTGGTTGTGCCTACGGTAAGTAGACCCGCGTTGCGGCACCGAGTCATTAATTCGGTATCGGATTGAAATTTCACACCAGAGGCGAGTCTAGAACCGGCCGAGGTTTGCATGCCTTTGAAATGCATACCAAACTCTTTCACAAGAAATGGTACTCCATAAAAGGGTGACGATATCGGAGCTACTTTCAGGTCAGAGATTGCCTGTTTGCGCAAAGTTTGAACGACACAGTTTAGTTTTGGATTGAGCCGCGATATAGCGTCGACTGCGGTGTCGATTAAAGCAGTCGGGGAGATCTCTTTACGTCTTACTAACTCGGCTAAACCTAGGGCATCATATTGTCCATATTCATTAAAAATCATTTTTCTCTCCCGTCTTAAGATCTATGATCTGTCTTTATCCATTGTAAAAATATAAAAATTTCTTAGCTTGAAAATAAAGGGATATCTTTTTTTGTGAAAATTTCTATTGAGCGATTCACTTTAATAATATTCACACTAGGAAACTGCACATATACCACTAAATTGGTACAACTATAATTGTTTGTAAATGCGTGTATCTTTTCGATTACTTGGTCCGACGTACCAACCATCAAAAAGCGACTCCTACCGAGTCGAATTCAGGACCATTAAATCACGTGTCGACGATTAGTGCTTGAAAATCTTCTGCAGGTGAGTCTAAAGTATTTACTGCCAGTGACGAACGATAGCAGCTAAAAAATTAGCTAGTTAGACTAACGAAAATAGAGGAACGACATTATGACGAATATGACATTGGAAGAGCGTATTACTCGTCTAGAGGATATTGAAGCGATAAAACAACTGAAATTTCGATACAGCCATATTTGTGATGACGGTCATAACCCAGCCCACATTGCATCCGTATTCGCTGAAGATGGTATTTGGGAGAGCGAAGCATTTGGTATAGCTAAAGGTCATGCGGAGATAGAGGAACTGTTCCGAGGTTTTGAGTCTATGTTTAGTTTTTCTCAGCACAATATGATGAACCCCATCATCGAAGTTAATGGTAATACTGCTACAGGAATTTGGTACATCATGGGTCCATGGGATCATAAAGAAGATAATAAAGAAGTTTGGTTAGCACTTAGGTACGATGATGATTACGTCAAGATCGATGGTGAGTGGAAATATAGCCACTTAAGAGCTGATCTGCGTATGAATGTGCCACGGTAGAGGTTGGTATCTTATGACAAGTCGAAAGATATTATCAGCGCATTATGTAGATAATTTCTGTTTAGACTTGCCCAAATACGTGTGACATGTTTTGGTATAAAAATCCCTTCTAGGAAAAGTGTTTAGGAGTTTGTAAAAATGGGTATGAATTTAGGTGTGATCCAGTGGACCGAAGGTACGCGAGGTCCTGAACTGGTTGAGAACGTAAAAAGGTTAGAAAAATTGGGATATGAGGAATTATGGATGCCTGAGATTTTCGGTAGAGAGCCTTACGCTACTGCAGGATACCTTTTGGCGCATACAGAGAAGATCAAGATTTCTTCTGGAATTGCCAATGTCTTTGCTCACGATGCTGATTCTTCTGCGCAAGCTGCTAATACTTTAAGTGAGTTTTCAAATGGTCGCTTTAGTCTTGGCTTGGGCGTATCACACCCGATACTCGTCGAGCCTCGCGGGCACGAATGGGTGATGCCAGTTCCTAAGATGAATGCATATCTTGATAGGTTGAAAGTGGCTCCTATCGTTAGCCCGCAAGCTGACGTTAAAGCACCCGTTATTGTGGCGGGGCACGGACCGGGGCTCCAAAAAGTAGCCGCTAAGAAGGCGGATGGTTTATTTCTGTTTTTGCAGACCGTGGAGACTACAAAGCAAGCGAAAGCAATTATGGGGCCTGACAAAAAGTTAGTGGTAGTTGTCAGAGTTGTTTTAGATACTGATCCAGTTGCGGCGAGAGACTTAGCACGAAAAGCGTGTGGTTGGTATATGTCGCAACCTCCCTATCAAAAGATTTGGAAGTCTCTGGGGTTCGATGAGAGTGATTGGAACGATGGTGGTAGCGATCGACTAGTTGATGCCATATGTGCGTGGGGCGACGCTGATACGATTAAAGAGAAATTGCAGAAGTATGTAGATGCTGGCGCGACTGATCTTGTTATTTACCCATGTAACAAAGATGAAGATTATGATGGCGAAAGTGCCATGTCGTTAAACTGGAGTTGGGATACCTATGAAGCATTGGCTCCTGCATTGGGCTGAGCTTTATTGCTGGTTTCAAGACTTTTAATAAATTACATGAGGAAGTTTGCTGTTTGCTAGAGAGATAGGTTTCGGGTTTTTTTTTGGATGACAATTAAGTTAAGTCACGCTTTTACGGGGGAGTAAGAAATGAGTGAGAATTTTGAATTTGATACGGTTATACGGGGTGGCAGAGTCGTTGACGGAACCCGTCTACCTTCTTTTGTTGGAGATGTTGCCATCACGGATGGGAGAGTCGTGCAGACAGGACAAGTCAGCGGTCGCGGGCGAAAGGAGATTGATGCGACAGGCTTAGTGGTTGCTCCTGGTGTTATTGACGTACATACACATTACGATGCGCAGCTGAACTGGGATCCATACGCATCACAATCTTGTTGGCATGGTGTTACCAGTGTAGTGATTAGTCTTTGTGGGTTTGGATTTGCGCCGTGCCGTCCAGAGGATCGTGAGCGTGCTATGCAGCGTATGACTCGAGTGGAAGCGATTCCCTATGAGGCCATGAAGCAGGGAATGAAGTGGGACTGGGAGACACAGGGTGAGTTTTTTGACTCGCTTCAATCTCATGGGTTAGGTGTTAATGTCGCAGGTTATATTCCTCATTCAGTGTTGCGAGCTTATGTATTGGGTACCGACGATTCCAAAAGGGCAGATGTTACCGACGACGAAATGGAGCAAATGAAGCAGTTGATGAGAGATGGATATCGGGCAGGTGCTCTTGGACTCTCGACTGATCACAATTTAATTGACCGAGACCATGACGGGAGTTTGTTGCCTAGTGGTATTGCCAAAGAAGAAGAGTTGCTCGAGCTACTTTCTGTCGCGCGAGAGTTCAATGTAGGTTCATCCGAGGTAACACCGCATAACTTACACATGGGTGAAAAAGAACAACAGCTGTTAGAACGTTACGCCGAAGCTAGCGGTCGGCCTGTTATTCATAGCGTAGTTATCCATTCGAACCATATTCCTGATAAATGGAAGGATACTTTGGGGAAAATCGAGGATTCGAATTCGCGTGGCCATCGTATTTATGGGTTGGGTGCAGTGCACCGTATAGGGTCACTTTTTAGCCTCCTAGAGTACAATTTATTCGATGATATGCCGGCTTGGAATGAAGCATTAGCATGCCCTGTGGAAAAACGGATAGAAAATCTATCGAGCAAAGAAATTAGAGGGAAGTTACAACATGATATAGATCATCATTTAGATCGTGTTTGGTCCGGTCGCTGGGATAAAATGAAGATCTACGAGAGCAAGTTGTCTGAGTACCAAGATCGATATATTACGGACATTGCCGCGGAGGAAGGCAAGACTCCTTTAGAAGTGTTCTGTGATATTGCCGTCAAGGAACAGCTACAGACATATTTTTATATCGAAGATCAACTTGGTGATGATGATAGCGCAAACTTAGGGATAATGCAGAGTCCCTACATTATTCCAGGATTATCAGATGGTGGCGCACATGCGCAGTTCATATCGATGGGGAAATATGCGACAGTGGTTTTATCAAAATTAGTTCGAGATGATAAAGCACTTTCGTTGGAGGAGGCTCACTGGCGCATGTCTTATATGTCTGCGAAAGCGATAGGTATTGATGGGCTAGGAACTTTGGAGCCAGGAATGCCCGCAGACATAATGGTTTATGACCTTGAAGCACTTAAGGTAACTACAGACAGGCCCTACTATGACCATATAATTGGTGGGGGAAAGCGGTTGATAGAAAAGGCTGAAGGTTATCGTTACATGTTGGTAAATGGAGAAGTAACTTTCGTAGATGGTGAGTGCACAGGGGCATTGCCTGGGAGAATTTTACGAACTAGCGCATACCAAGATGCGGACAAGTTGGGAGAGCCTAAATGACTTCCGATAAAGATGGTTGCCCTATGACAAAAAAGATCTCTGATACAAGTCTTTTGGATGCTGAGACTTTGGCCAACCCTTGGGGTTTTTATGAGGCGTTGCAAAGGGAAGAGCCAATCTACAAAATGCCAGAAACGGGTATTTATGTGGTAACCAAATATGATGATGTGGCACATATCTTGAGAGACACTGAAACGTTTTCTAATGTCATTCTGGCTATGGAGGCTCTTCAGGGCGATAACGGCAGACGCTACCAAGAGATGCTTAAAGAAAAAGGTTGGGAACATGTGCACGTGCTGCATCGGACAGATCCACCTAAGCATGCAACTCATAGAAAGCTTGTAGATCGAGTTTTTACAGCTGCGAGAGTTAGAGATCTGGTTCCTGCGGTTGAAGCGTTAGCACATGAGTTGATAGATAAGTTTGAACATCTTGGCGAGTGCGATCTGATAAAGGATTTTGCATTACCGCTACCTGGAATGATCTTGGGAGAGCAGCTTGGATTGGATAAAACTCAGTTCGCGCGGTTTCAAAAATGGGCTTTAGCGATGTTGGCAACAAGTAATGAGATCATGTCTGATGAAAGATTGAGAGAAATCGCCGAGATTGAATTAGATGCGCAGCATTATTTATCTGAAGTCTTTGAGTCGAGGCGAAAAAATCCCACTGGCGACCTGATATCAGATTTAGTTCATGTCACGCTAGAGGGAGAAGAACCATTTACTGAGCACGAGTTGCAAAATTTGCTGAACCAATTGATCACTGGAGGTTATGAGACGACCACTAGCGCGATAGCGCACGGTTTATGGCTTTTGATACAAAACCCAGTGCAGTATCAGAAGTTACGGGACAAGCCGGAACTCCTGAAACGGTTTGTTGATGAGACTTTGCGAATTGAAAGCCCTGTACAAGGTATTATGAGAACTGTGACAAAAGATACTTCTATTCGGGGAGTCGATTTAAAAAAAGATGATACTATTTTGTTGAGATTTGGCGCTGCGAATCAAGATGGCGAAAGATTTGAATGTCCTCGTTCTTTCGATATTGAACGAAAAAACTCTGCGACTCATTTAGCCTTCGGTGGTGGGATACATGTTTGTCTAGGCCAACAGCTCGCGAAGCAAGAAATTCTGATTGGTATTAAAGTACTGATGGAACGTTTAGAGAATTTCAAATTGAACGCGGATCTTCCTGAGCCATCTTACGTCTACAGCCTTAATTTTCGACCATTAAAGGCTCTACCAATCCAATTTAGAAGTCGAGGTTAGGGGGAGTGAAGGACATTTCAGCGGAGTACCCGATGGTGCCGCTTAATGATTCGATCTTAGTTTTGACTCACCTACAGAATGAGTTTTGGCATCCAGATGGTCAGGGATACGATTTTACTCGGAATGTATTACCCTATCCAGACACAAAAAATAGAATATTAAATCTCGTTGAAGATTGTCGCTCGAAATCCGTCCCTATAATTTTTCATAATGAAACTTTCAGAACAGGTCACCCTGAGCTTAGGGTGAAACGGGGAGGTTATGTCAGAGGCTCTGGGCGGGTACTTCAACTGCCTGAAAATAATATGGCTGTGAGAGGTCAATGGGGGGCTGAGACTCTTGAGGAATTTACCAGAGGAGCTGGATCGATGGAGTACACAATTGATAATGCTAAAGTCGATCCTTTTACTGGAAGTGAATTTGAAATTCTCCTCAGGAATTTAAGTCGCCACGTACTGATTTTAGCTGGTCTTGCAACTAATTTTGGAATAGAAATGACTGCTCGTAGTGCTAATGAGAGAGATTATGGAGTAGTGGTTTTATCAGATTGTACCGATCGAATGTTGGGTGAATATAGTGAATTGACTCTGTCGATACTGCTTCCTTACTATGGTCGTGTAATGACCTCCGAGACACTCAGAGCAGAGTTTGATGCGCAGGACTCAAAAAATATTTAGAAATCGGTTAAAGACTCCTGCTGTATTTCTCGTCTGCATTTTTGTCATCGATTATAGTGTTTCGGAGACTAGGCTCTATGGGGGCACTGGTCAAAACCCAGTATATTTAGGCTGTTTTGGTGAATTGTGCGACTCGAGTCATCCGAGTAGTATCTGTAATGTGGGAGGGCGATATGGCTCTCAAGCATCCGACCTTAGTATTTGGAATACTGATAGTTTTTATGGCAATGCATATCGACAGACCAGCTTATGGAACAAAGGTTCTGCTGGGTTAGTAATGACAGATAGTTCTAGAATGTTTTTGGGCAGGCTGAAAGTGAAGCACTCTACCCCAGCGAATACTTTAAGTGAGATTTTAGGCAAATTTTATAGTGAGTCGAATAAAAATTTACTGCAAACTCAACTCAAGTTTTGCGACTCTTTGATGAGTCGATAATTACTGTGCTGTAAAGCGATTGCTTTTGGCAGTGCAATGTAGGTTGGAGAATACACCGGCGATTGCTGTCATCTAATCGCCGGCTCTGGTTTAAAAATTCCCTCTAAGCGGTCAGCTTAGCAAGTACATTTTGTGGTGACGATTCACCATAGGGATCATCCCCGTGATTGTCTTCGAAACCTGGCTCTTCGAACCAAGCTTCAATGATGCCGTCATTAATGACTGCAGCGTATCTCCAAGAGCGCATTCCAAAACCAAGATTATCTTTGGCTACAAGCATGCCCATTTTCCGAGTGAATTCACCAGAACCATCGGGTATGAGCCCAACGTTTTTGAGGCCCTGTTGCTTACCCCATGCGTTCATGACAAATGCGTCGTTCACCGACATACAGTAAATTGCATCCACGCCGGAGGCTTTAAAATCTGGATACAGCTTCTCATAATCGGGTAGCTGGTAAGTAGAGCAAGTCGGTGTGAAAGCTCCTGGAAGCGAAAACAAAATGACTTTTTTCCCTGAGAAATAATCAGATGAGGTTTTATTTTCCCATTTATACGGATTATCTCCTCCGATTGATTCGTCTCGAACACGTGTTTTAAATGTAACTACTGGTACTTTTCTATTTAACATTTTGCGATTAACACTCCACTGCTTTTTAATGAATGATTCGTTTTTGATAGTCGTCCTTTTGAACTGCGTACTTAATATTTGAGAGCATATCAAGGTGTTCAGGCCTTATACTTATCTTGAACTGATGACATGCCAATTGCTTCCCGAGTGCTTTGAGCATCTTACTTATTAGCCTCAGACTTGCACTAGGTAGGCATTGCGATAGAAGATTTTCACCAACTCGCAACTGGTTTCTTTGAAAAAAACCAAGGTATCCTAAAATTAAGTGTTCGGCTGTTCCTAGTTTGTGAGGACAACCAACGGTGAGTTGTACGGTACTTGACGTGAATAAGTTTAATAAAATTTCTGAGAATATATCCGCGGTGAGTTGACTGCTATCTTTGAAACCGATCGAGTCAAATGCCTCTTTGATTTTTGGTAAAGGATCTTTATTGTCGTTGAGCTCATATGCCCAATGATGGATCACCCAGACTAAGAATTTTTCGCTACCATTTAGCATGTTGACGCTGGTGGGCGATGACGCTTTATAAGACGGCTGTTTTGAAAGTGTTTGTTTTTCGTGCATGACGCAAACCTTGTCTATCTATTAATGATAACCATATCAAGAATGATTATCATTTACAATAAAATAATGTTATTTTTATAGCCTTATAGGCCATCTAGTTGCTGGGAGCGTAATTGCTTATTATTGAGCTAATTTGGTTTGATTTAAAATTTCTATATTAGTTACAAGAAGCGGGTAGCTTTATACTTTTCGAAAACGGTAAAGAAGATGGAAGGTAGTTTTGAGATCGAAATTTTTACTCATTAAAAGACCTTCGCGGGTAATTTTTGCTTTGTGTTTGTGCACCATGAGTGCGGTCGTCACAGGCTCGGCATTAGACAGACAGCAGTTTACGTATGCTTGGCCTTTTGCTCCGATGGATAGCATGAAGCCTAGAGGCGGGACTACTCAGGGAGCCGATGTAACCTTACAGCGCGATCCAGACCAGTTGTGGTTTTACATACAGGAAAGCGGCTTGGAGAAAATAGAAAAAGATCGAAGAGCAATCAGAGCAATGTCGGGCGCTTATCGGGCATCGTTTGATTTTTTAGAACTAGTGGGTTTTGAGGAAAACTATCAGCCTAAAGCACCCTATCAATCATGGGGAACCGAATATGTTTATATTGTGACCGATGATCCTTTCTTTATAAGTCTGCAGCATGTGTTGGTCATGAGCTTTGTGAATCCAGATAGCAACGAAGTTACCTCTGCTGTGGTAAAACACTGGAGACAGGATTGGAGTTACGAGGATACCGTTTTAAATGTTTTTGACAACAACAACACTTGGCGGCGTATTCAATTGCCTAAGACTGAAGCCGCGGGTAAATGGTCGCAAGCCGTATTTCAAGTTGACGATTCACCGCGTTATGAATCCATTGGGCGATGGGTTCATAGCAGCAATTACTCCTCGTGGGAGAGCGGTGAGACGCGTAGACCCTTGCCTCGCCGCGAGTTTAGCGTTCGTGATGATTATGATTTATTAGTAGGAGTAAATCGGCATACGATCACCCCAACAGGCTGGGTCCATGAGGAAGACAACCTCAAGGTAGTCGTAGGTGAGTCAGAAATCGCGCGCAATATAGCGCGTGAATCTGGATTCAATCGGTATGAAAGAATCATTGATCATGATTTCTCGGCAGGACATGAGTACTGGTCCAGAACAAAACAATTTTGGGCAGATGTGCGAGCGGCTTGGGATGTAAGATTGCGGATTCACGATGAGATTACCCTTCGTGAGACAGTTGATGGAAAAAGATTATTTCAAGTGATGTTTAGTTATGCGGAAGGCATTCCAGCTGAGGGCCGCTATGACTCAGAAGATGGAACAAGTTTTATAAACAGCACGCTAGACGCCTTCACCAGAGTGTCGAAGTAGGGTTCCTGCCTCGGTTTATCCCACGGGAAATTTCGTGATAGCATAACCTTCATTTTGTTCGTTCGACGCTGCACATACCGTGAATGCTAAGTAATAAAATATAACTAATGTAAGGAATATAAAATGAGTTCTGTATTTATGCCTCTTAAGTTTAATCGGGGCCCTGAGATGAAAAACCGATTGATGCTAGCCCCTCTAACTAACACTCAAAGCCATGAAGATGGGGTTTGTTCCGAAGACGAATATAAGTGGCTGACTAAGCGCGCGGAAGGAGGATTTGGTTTGACTATGACCTGTGCGGCTCATGTGCAGGCAGAAGGGAAAGGCTTTCCTGGTCAGCTTGGTATTTTTTCAGATGAACATATCGTAGGTTTAACGCGTTTGGCGGGTACCATTAAGGAAAATGGTAGCGTAGCAATCGCGCAACTTTACCATGGTGGAATGCGATGTCCTGCTGATGTGATTGGCACGCAACCCTTGAGCGCGTCAGACAATGAGAAGTGGGGCGCTAGAGGCATGACTACGAGCGAAGTGGAATTGATGATAGAGGCTTTCATCATGGCAGCCGAGAGGGCTGAAAAATCAGGCTTTGATGGAGTGGAACTGCATGGAGCCCACGGATATATACTAGCTCAGTTCTTGTCCGCCGAGTTTAACTTGCGTACTGATAAGTTTGGTGGCTCCTTACAAAATCGGCGAAGACCATTACTTCAAATCTTGGATGGGATTCGGGACCGTTGTGGAGAAGAATTTATGATTGGAGTTCGTTTATCCCCCGAGCGTTTCGGAATGGATCTGGGTGAAATTTTGAGCCTTGTAGAGTATTTGCTTGATGAGGAAAAGATAGAGTTCCTAGATATGTCTCTTTGGGATGTGTTTAAAGAGCCGGAAGAGGAAGCGTATGCTGGGAAGAGTCTCCTGTCGTACTTCACGTCGATACCTCGTAAAAACGTTCGATTAGGGGTTGCCGGTAAAATTACCACTCCGGCTGATATCCAACGAGCTTTGGATCATGGTGTTGATTGGGTAATGCTGGGTCGCGCAGGAATATTGCATCACAACTATCCTGAACTGCTAAAGGCCAATGAGAATTTTGTCCCTGCTGAGCTTCCGGTGTCAGAGGCGTACTTACGAAATGAAGGGTTAAGTCAAACGTTTGTCGAGTACATGAAAGTTTGGAAGGGATTCGTCAAAGATGCCGAAGGCTTTGTTGATAATGACGTCATTTTAAATAGTTGATGGGTCAAATTGTAGAGGGGAGGGCCTATAAAAGGCCCTCCAGTATCTTACGTACAAATCCTAGCTCGATATATTGAAGTCATTCGCGTGATGTCTCTCGGTCATCTGCTCTTCTTCTGGCCCCCAAGTTTTGTTCACCCGCTGGCCCCTGAGTACCGCGGGTCGTGATTGGATTTCGTTGGCCCACCGAGAAATATTGGTATAAGAGGCAGTATCTAGAAACTCTTGAGCGTCGTACAGAGTATTGACAACTAGACTTCCATACCACGAATAAACTGCGATATCGGCTATATTGTAGTCTTCGCCACATAAGAAATGTCTTTGTGCGAGATTCTTGTCTAAGACGTCTAGCTGACGCTTCACTTCCATACTAAAGCGATCGATACAATATTCTATCTTCATTGGCGCGTAACTATAGAAATGGCCAAATCCGCCGCCGAGGTACGGCGCGCTTCCCATTTGCCAAAAAAGCCAAGACATGCATTCAGCTCTTGCGGCAGGTTCTGTAGGCAAGAATAATCCAAATTTTTCTGCGAGATATACGAGAATCGCACCAGACTCAAATACCCGAGTAGGAACTTCGGTACTCCTGTCGAGTAATGCTGGGATCTTCGAATTGGGATTGATAGCAACAAAGTCGCTACCAAACTGATCTCCTTCACCGATATTTATGAGGTACGCGTCATACTCTGCGCCGGTTACACCGAGCTCGATCAATTCTTCGAGTAGGACAGTGACTTTTACGCCGTTCGGTGTCGCTAAAGAGTAAAGCTGCAATGGGTTTTTACCAACCGGCAAAGTTTTTTCATGAGTAGCACCAGAAATTGGTCGGTTAATTTTGGTCCACTTGCCACCGCTTTGATCGTTCCATTTCCAGACTTTTGGCGGAGTATAAGTTTCATCAGTCATAATCAATTTCACCTGTAAATTATTTGTGGCAGTCTTAATTAACTAAACGTACTTATAGCTATACGGGCAAGACGCTTTCGCAGTTAATTCATGAATTAAGGATATAGCACGGCGGCTGATTAATCTAACTTAATAGTTGTTCGATAAGTATAAAAAAACGCACATATCATGGACAATGAACATTCAATTAGTCATTGCTCGTTGATCTATGGCGATCGTTCAGTCGAGTAGCGCGTACAAAAGTAGACCGACAGCGAGAGTTAGTGCGACGCCGCCGATCACGTAAACAGCTTTTATACGCTCCGCAAAGGCAGGCGCGAATAGCCTAAGAAGAAGTAGGGCTATTATTAAAGCGATTGCGATTCTAACGAGGGGAGCCATTACTGATTCTCACGCTTAATTCTAATTAATTCGTAAAAGCTAAATCCGATGAACGCGATAAGACTTAAGCAGATAGGTGGGGCTACAACAAGAGCGACCAAATACCATACGTTTACGATCTCGCTGCCTGTCGCTAGAAAACCAATAACCAAAAACAGCGAAGCGCCAAACCAGCTAAAACTCGCTAGCTTAACAATAGTCATGGTCATAGCCTTATATCGCATAATGTAAAAACTTTACCCTTCAAAGGATGTGTGACACTTATTGTAGCAGTAGTTATTTTTTTATGCTTAATCTTCTGGCCACCATGGCCCAGCAAGTGAGGCCCTTTGGGCTACCTCAACCCAACGTCCGTCCGGGTCTTTTATGAAAGAAATTCTTGCGATTTTCCCTATCGAATAGGGGGCTTCCCCTTGTTCAACTCCGGCGTTGATTAATGCTGCATAAGTATCATCAATTTGCCTCACGTGAATCGTAAAATACCTGAGTCCTTTATCAACCCAGTGTCCGGCCTGTCTAGCGTTAGGATCTTTTTCAAGGAAGATTACTGACTCGCCTAGCCGGAAAGTATTGGCGGAAAGTGTCTCGCACCCTAGAGCGTCTCGGTAAAACTGTTGATGTTGCTTAATTTTACTTGTCTTTATACTGATCCCCACGCCTGTAACTGAATTGTATCCAGGAGGGACAAACATGATTTCATTGCCATCAGGGTCGAATACAGTTTCTGGAGTCGTTTGACCCTCTCTTGCGATCAATAACTTGGCATACGCCCCAGGGTTTTTGTTGAGAAAAAACTTTGAAGTGTTTATTTTTATTACTGAGCCACCTAACTGATGGCGATACTGTGTTAGTCCGTCGTTAAACTTCACAGGAGGCTCGTAGTCCAAGCCTACTTCAAGTCTCCAGAAGTCCAGAGTTTTTGCCAAGTCTTCGGTAAAATAACCTATGTCAATAACCGGTTTCGCAAGTGATATTTTTTTGTGTGTATTCATCAAGATAGCTTAACAGATAAGTACCCATAAACTTTTGTCATTTAATCAAAGTGCCTGTAATGTAATAAACAGCGGTAATTAAGGAGACGAATTGAATGAAAGTATCCAATGCATTGTGTTATCGATTAGCGACTGCACTAGCGATTGTTTTAGCCTGCCAACTCCCTCTAGTGGGCGCTTCACCCAGGGTTGATATTGTGCCAGATTCCATGCGGATTATTAACGAACGTTACCATTACTCTCCTGCTGTAAGAGCTGGGAACATGCTTTTTATTGCGGGCCAGGTCGGAAGAGATGCCGATATGAATGTTGTGGAAGGGAAAGAAGCTCAGCTAGTTCAGGCGTTTGAGAACTTGAAGCTGGTTTTGAACGAAGCATCTGCAGACTTTGATGATGTAGTGGAGATCGTGACGTATCATACCGACATGCGTGATCTCGCTTTGGTAGTTGAAGTAAAAGATCGCTACTTTAAGAATAAGTACCCTACATGGACCGGTGTAGGAGTCAGCGCGCTTTCAACGCCCGGCTTAGAATTTGAAATTAAGGCGACAGCTTATCTAGATCGCTAAGGAGTCAAGGTGCCCAAGAATATAACGAAGTTTTTTTTTGAAGACTTTACTATCGGACAGGAATTTGAAGGGAAGGGTATTACTCTGACAGAAGCGAGTATTATCGAATTTGCGCTCAGCTATGATCCTCAACCTTTTCACATTGACGCGCAAGCCGGAGGGCAGAGCCCTTTCGAAGGACTTATTGCAAGCGGGTTTCAAACCATAGCGATAACTTTTAGAAGCTTTTGGGAGACTGGAGTCATGGCCTATTGCGGAGCTGGCGGCGGTGGAATAGATACTGTTAAGTGGCATAAGCCGGTGCGCCCAGGCGACACTATTACCACCACTGCGACGGTTCTGGAAGTGATACCGTCTAGATCCAAACCTGAACAAGGTATTGTTCGGATGCGGTATGAAGGCAGCAATCAAAAAGGAGATAAGGTTATCACGTTAGAGATCCCTCAAATAATGAAAAGAGCCCCTCAAATCTAGAACCGGAGCAAAAAATGGAATTAGAGGAACGTATTAGTCGACTAGAAAGTAAGGTGGAATCTCTCGAGAGTAAGGATGCGATTCGATCGCTACTGAGCAGTTACGCGGTAGCGGTGGACGGTAAGGACAGATTGTTACTGGAGAAAACTTTTGCTGCGGACGCCTGGATAAGTATTCCAGAGTGGGATGTGGATGTGTCGGGTAGGGAAGGTGTGCTTGAGTTTTATGATGAGTATTGGGCTCGGTTTGATCATCCTCGACGGTATTTTTCTAATGAGTCTTTTGAGGTTGATGCTGGAAATGCGAAGGTTTTCATGTATTGGCATGTGACGCAAGAAAATGATGGCGAGTCTTGGTTAGGCTGGGGCACTTACGAGTGGTCATTTATAAAAAGAAATAGGCAATGGCAAATAGCTGGAGTCATTATAGATATCATCGCGATGACTACACTTAAGAAAGGATGGGCTGGGCCAGAAAAAATTTTTTAATGCAACTATCGTTGGTTATTTTTCAATGCTGCGCGACAGGCAGATACACTCGTAGGCCATCTAAATTATCTGAAACTGATATTTGACAGCCCAACCGACTATCTGATGTGGCGTTGTCGGCAATGCCTAACATTGTTTTCTCTTCTGCACTAGCGACAATGCTCATGCTTTGTCGTATGTATACATGGCAAGTAGCACACGCGCAGTTGCCGCCACAATCGCCGTCAATACCGGGGACGTCATTATTGATCGCTGCAGTCATAATGGAGTCTCCGTCCCGGGCTTCAACGAGGTACTCTGTTCCGTCGGGTTGTACAAATATTATTTTGGTCATCTCGCGTCCTTAATTCCAAATTACGACTATGCCTCTAAAAGCGTTTTACTTTGACTAGTAATTCCGAGTATCCCATCGTGACATTTGAGTAGATGCGTTTAGGGGTGTTTACTACTTCAATGGACTCAAATCGTTTGAGAATTTCTTCCCACGCGATCCTTAGCGTGAGTTCTCCGAGGCGGTTACCGACGCAGCGATGGATACCAAAGCCGAAAGACAAGTGGTTACGGGCGTTTGGTCTGTCAATAATGAGATCGTAAGGATTTTCGAAAATTTCTTCATCACGATTTCCGGACGCATACCACATGACAACTTTTTCACCTTCACGAATTTTTTCCCCACCTATACTAGTGTCCTGTAGCGCCGTCCTCTTCATGTGAGCTACAGGCGTTTGCCATCGAATTGCTTCTGACACAAACTTAGGGATAAGTTCCTTGTTACTCCGTAGTTTACTATTTTGTTGTGGACTACCGCTTAACGCGAGCACGCTGCCCGACAGCGCATTTCGTGTGGTGTCATTGCCTCCGACTATAAGCAGTACCACGTTGCCGATATATTCGTCTGCAGACATTGCATTACCGTCGAGATTATTTGACAGCAAAGAGATCAGGTCAAAGCCAGAGCTGTTGTTCCTGCGCTGAGAAAACATCTGATCGAAGCGACTTTTCATTTCGAGCATTTCTGTTTTGCGCTGCTCCCAGCTGCTTGTGATGCCATCGCCGGGAATTGACATGGCGACATCTGACCATCGCGTTAGTTTGTCTCGTTCTTCTTGAGGAAACCCAAGTAAAACAGCCAAGGTTCTGATCGTTAAATCAATCGATACATCTTCCACCCAATTGAAAGTTGTATTATCGGGAAGGTTATCCAGAATCTGACATGCATTTTCGCGTATTCCATTCTCCATGAGTCGGAGATTTTCAGAACTAACCGCGGGACTGACTGCTTTTCTTTGAATATCATGTCTCGGAGGATCCATCGCAATAATCATAGGTAGTTTGAGATCAGGATCTGATTTGAACCACATTTCGTAGCCCAGTAGGTGACCGCCGTGGGAGGAGTCTGCAGAGAAAATTTTATGGTTTTTATCGACCTCGAGTATGTCTTTATACTTTGTTATGGACCAAAATGGGCCGCACTCGGAGCCCGTAGAAAAGTGTACCGGAGCTTCTTTGCGTAATCGTTCAAAATACTGAGGTGCCACATTTTGCTCAAATAGGGCAGGGTTACTCATATCGATATCTGATAGGCTGACATCGTACGGGTTTTCTTCGCATTTTTTTTCGCGTGTCACAAGCTATGCCTCAGTTAATTTTTGATGACTAGTAAAGTTTATATTAGAGAGCTGTGTTACCCAGTGCTTGCTTCAAAGTGAACTGAAAATTGTACAGTAGTGAACTATTGCTATTTTGCTTGCTTCTGGAGATGAGATTTTCTAAAGTGGGTTAGTTCCGTAACACTGGGCCGGCAATAACGCCATTGTGGGAGAAGCAATGTGGAACAATCGCGAAAAGAATTTACGGTTAGTGAACACCTTATTCAGGGGGAAAAACTTAGCCGTATTATAGATATGTCTCATTTGGCTTGGACCTTCGATGCCAGAGGGCTTGAAAAGTTAGCGGGTAACGTCATCTCTCGTGCCGTCGGTCCACTCCGAATCACTTGGATTAACATGACTCTAGGCGACGATGGATTCCGCGGTTGGAGGAACCAGCTTGATATAGATAAGAGCCCAGAAAAATATCTGACGATTGTGATGCCGATCACTGGCTATATTAAATTGAAAACAGTGGATAAAAGTATTCGAGTAAACGTAAATGAACTGGCTATCTGGGATAGTAGTCAGTGTATCGATTTTGAGATCATGGATAGTAGATATGAGCATATTTCCGTGATAATCCCCCAACGACTGTTGAGAGCGGATGAGTCGAGCTGCAGAGATCTACATTGCTCGCATCTAGATGAAACGAATTTATTATCGGAGCTTTGCGTGCAGCACATGACAACGCTCTCCAAGTTTTTAGACAAACAACTTAGGCCTTACGAGATGTCTCTCAGTAACGTCACGGTAAATATTGTTCATGCAGTCTTAGCAAGCTTTAATAACCGTCCAAGAGATAAAGAGAAATTACTTGAAGAGATTAAAGATTATATTGATTGCTACATCTCTGATGAAACTTTGTCTCCTTCTACTATTTCTGCTGCTTTTCAGATATCCACTCGCTATGTACATAAGATTTTTGAGAAAGAGGAATATAAAATTGGTGCATGGATAATGCGAAGGCGATTAGAGCGAAGCTGTGCTGATCTTATTGGCGCAAAGGTTTCTATTACTAGCATAGCTTTTAGATGGGGTTTCAAAGATCACGCTCATTACAGTAGAGCTTTTAAGAAGTGCTTTGGGATCACGCCCTCAAAATACCGTAATACTAATCTCGTATAGGCACATTGCTGGCAATATTTCACTTCTTGTGAATTCATCGTGAGACACAAGCTGGTTCATCCATAGACAAGATTATTTTTCTTGTTTTTTTTATGATGTAAACATACATCTATCCTGAATTTTTATTTGAAGGAGTAAAACCTCATGAGTGTTCGAGTGGAAAAAAATGGTCCAGTCACAACGGTCATCCATAGTAGGCCTGAGTCTAGAAACGCGATGGACCCAGCTAGTGCGTCGGCATTAGTGAAGGCTTTTAACGAATTTGACCAAGATGAGGAAGCTTTGGTAGCAGTGTTTTGGGGCGAAGGCGGATCCTTTTGCGCAGGGTGGGACTTAAAGTATGCGAGTACACTTGAAGGGAAAAAAGCACCACTAAGTGAACTAAATTTTCCTGAACCTGGAGATGAGGTCCCCCAAGCGCCAATGGGGCCGAGTCGATTAAAATTAAGTAAGCCTGTAATAGCAGCGGTTGCTGGCCCTGCTGTCGCTGGGGGGTTCGAATTAGCGCTTTGGTGTGATGTGCGCGTTATGGAAGATGACGCTTATTTTGGTGTTTATTGTAGAAGGTGGGGTGTCCCGCTAATTGATGGGGGGACTGTTCGTTTACCTCGACTAGTAGGTCAAGGCCGCGCTCTAGAAATTATTATGACAGGACGTAAAGTTCCGGCCGACGAATGTCTGAGAATTGGAGCTTGTGAGAAGGTCGTGCCAACAGGCACAGCGCGCGAGGCGGCTGAAGCAATGGCCTATGAGATAGCTAGCTTCCCCCAAGGCTGCATGCTTGCTGACAGAAGGTCAGTCTACCTACAGCACGGCTTATCAGTTGAAGATGCAATGCGAGAAGAATGGAAGAATAGTATCCCGGCGCTGTCAGCTGAAGGCGTATCTGGCGCAAAAAGATTTAGCGACGGTAAGGGCCGTCATGGGGATTTTTCCGATATCTAAATTAGGGTATTTTTTTAATGGGAATTTTAGTAAGTATCGATAATGGCGGGACACTCACGGATTTTTGCGCCTACGACGGAGACGAGATATTAGTAACTAAGGCTATGACAACGCCAGAGGATCTGAGTAAATGTCTTTTCCGAGGCTTGACTCAACTATCCGAACTCGTTTACGGGAACGATGACGTAACTCGCCTATTACATAATATTGATTATATTCGTTATTCTACGACGCAAGGGACCAATGCTTTAGTTGAAAGACGAGGGCCACGGATCGGATTAATTACATCTTCAGGGTTCGACAAAGATCAGCTTCTGTCTGAAGAGCAGCGCGCCGATTTATTCGAGGCTATTGTTGGCAACAGGGTGGGGTTGATCGATGAGAAATTGTCGGGTAACGCGTTAGATCTTGCACTGACTAAAGAGGTTAATCAGTTAGGTGCACTTGGGGCCAATCGAATTGTGGTGAGTATGGATAGCGCAGATTATGTTTCTATCGAAGACTCTTTGCAAAAGATTGTTTTGAGGCGGTATCCATCTCAGCTTCTCGGAGCATTGCCGATCACATTCGCCGGTGACATGAGTAAGGACGACGATTATTTGCGGCGAACTTGGACTGCTTTATTCAATACTTTTCTTCATCCAGCAATGGAGCAATTTCTATATAGTGCAGAACATCGTTTAAAGCAACACCGGACTCGAAACCCGCTATTGATATATCGCAACGATGGTGGTGTAGCGAGGATCGCAAAGACAATTGCACTCAAAACCTATAGTTCTGGGCCGCGAGGTGGGATGGGGTACGCAGCTGAGTTGGCAAGACATTACGACGTTAAGAATTTAATTTCCATCGATATCGGCGGTACTACTTCGGATATAAGTGCCGTTGATGAAAGTGTACTTGTTGAAGACACATTTGGACGGGTCGAAGGTGTGGAAGTGTCCATCCCACTAAGTCGTATTAGAAGTGCGGGAATAGGCGGGAGTTCAATCATAAAAGAAATTGACGGCAGTATCGTCGTTGGACCTAAATCAGTTGGGGCTTTTCCCGGTCCAGCATGTTTTGATCGCTCCGGTGAGGAACTCACTATAACTGACGTTTTACTGTTGAACGGACTTATTGATTCGAGCACTTATTTCGGTGGCCAATTTTCTCTAAATAAAAACAGAGCTAGAACTGTCTTAGAGAACAAGGTGAGAGCACCTCTCGGCATTGAGTACTCAGTAGCACTCGAAAAAGTGGAGCAGACATGGGTTCGAATCGTTGCTGAAAAAGTCTTGGAGCACCAACGCTGTTCGAGCGATTCTACCGTAGTAGGCTTTGGGGGCGGTGGACCTATGCTTCTTACCGCTATAGCGTCCGCCTTAGGGGTGAAGAAAGCCATCATCCCAGGCATGGCGGCGGTTTTCAGTGCTTATGGGGTAGGGTTCTCCAATATATCTCAATCCTACCAGATGCAGGTGTCGGGTGAGAGCCTCGACCAAGACTGTGAATCCCAGGTACTTCGTGCGAAACGCGACATGTTTGCGGAAGGAGTTGATATAGATGACTGTATTCTCGAGTTTTCTCTGGTGGACATGAAGACCAAACAGATCACAAATGAGTGGATTCATGGGGATAGTCTTCCTTCAGTCGCAAATACTCACACACTTTTAAGACTGAAGGCGACAAAAGAGACTAAGAGACTCGAGTTTTCAGAAGAGTCTTTTAAGAATGTATCTGATGCTCAGGCCTCGGGAGAGAGATTGTTGATAATTAATGAGGTTGAGAAGACCGTCCCAGTTTATAACTATTCACAATTAGTTGCTGGAGCTCGAGGAGAGGGTTTATGCGTCATAGAACACGAGTTTTTCACTGCCCGTATTGACGCTGGTTGGAGCTTTCAGGTTAGCGCTAATCACGACCTGTTGATGAGCACTACATAAATTGATTTTGAGGACTTTCGGATGATAATAAATATAACTGAGTACTTAGGGATAAACCTAGAGGCTGAACGATGGATTTGTCGACGTTGTGGACATGATTTGGGCGATGCAAGGGGAAATTATAAAGAAGGTCTTCTGGTGTATGATCGAGATCCTACTGAAATACACAAACCTTTAATTGATAATCAAAAATATGAGTATACGTTTTCTCCCGACCCCAGTTGGACGGCGCTCTTAGAATATTATTGTCCAAATTGTGGGACCATGATGGAGACGGAATATACGGTCCCGGGTCACCCACCGACCCGAGATATAGAACTCGATATTGACTCACTGAAAATCAAGGCGGCTCAATGGGCTCGTGATAATGGGGGAGACATACCCTCTCCTGAATCGCTTCATCGCCCTCGTTTTAAAAGAAAAGTACACACTCATGGATGAGATGCAAATGACTAATGAGATTAAACGGATATCAGTTGATATTGGTGGAACCTTCACTGATTGCTTCGTGTCATGGGGCGAACATTACGTGCAAGCTAAAGCATTGACTACGCATCACAATTTAGCTCTTGGATTTAATGATGCGCTCGATATTGCGATAAAAGAGTTGGACGTGGACAAAACGACATTGCTCTCTCAGCTCGAGTCGGTTAGATACGCGACGACGTTAGGAACCAATGCTTTAATCGAAAGAAAAGGTCCACGCATTGGTATGCTAACAACTGAAGGCTTTGCGAGTACAGTGCCGTGCTCTAGAGGAAGAGGGCATGGAGACGGTCTGTCGTATGAAGAAAAGCATGATATACCTCGAGCATCGAGACCGGAGCCAATTGTTCCTATACCTATGATTAAAACCGTAAGTGAGCGGTGTGCCTATGATGGCTCTATTTTATTGCCATTGGATGAAGATGATGTTCGAAGCAAGCTACGGGATCTAGTTGATCAAGGGGCCGAAAGCATTGTGGTGGTTTTGATTAACAGTGTGATCAATCCGTCTAACGAACTTCGTATCAGAGAAATCTATCAAGAAGAGTATCCCAGTTATTTCTTAGGCGCGGTCCCTATGCTTCTGTCTCACCAAATAGTCGGGCGAAAAGGCGAATATGCTAGAGCAACGTCCACAATCATCGATGGTTTTCTACACAAAGTCATGTACCAAGGCTTAGGTACGTTAGAGTTAAATTTAAGAGCTAATGGCTACGAAAAACCCATGCTTATCAATCATAATTCGGGTGGAATGGCTCAATTGAATTCTACTGATGCACTGCAAACTGTTCATTCGGGGCCTGTTTCTGGCATTGCAGCATCTGAGCACCTCGCATTAGATGGCGCTCTAGGAAATGTTATAGCGACTGATATGGGAGGCACAAGCTTTGATATTGGAGTTGTAACTGAGGGAGAAGAGAAGCACTACGATTTTCAACCTGTAATTGATCGATGGCTAGTGAGCGTGCCCATGATTCATCTCGTAACGCTTGGTGCCGGCGGTGGTTCGATAGCGAGCTATGACCGTCTCTATGACCGAGTAAAGATTGGTCCAGAGAGCGCTGGTTCTGCACCTGGGCCTGCTTGTTACGATAAAGGTGGCATGCGACCAACTGTTACCGATGCGGATTTGTTACTGGGCTACCTTGATCCGAGTAATTATGCGAAAGGTCGTATCAAGCTTGATATTAGAAAAGCTGAAGAGGCTCTATTAGGGAAACTTGGCGAAGAACTAAAAATGGACACGATTTCGATTGCCAAACTTATCAAGGAAAATGTAGATCAACAGATGGCAAATGGCGTCGCTACAGAACTACGTTCTAGGGGTTATGTGCCCGATGAATTCACTATGCTAGCGTATGGGGGCAATGGACCGCTACATTGTTGCGGGATCGCAAATGCCTTGAATATTCGGAAAGTCTTAGCGCCTCCATTTGCATCGGTCTTTTCCGCGCTTGGCGCAGGAAATGTAGATCAGCTGCATATTCACGAAATGTCGACGTTCACTGTTCTTTTTGACACAAACAAGAAGTCATTGTTGACCACTTTCGAAACACTCAATAATGCGATAGAAGAGTTAGAACTGCGCGGGAAGGAGGATCTCGTTAGACAGGGAGTCGATATATCTAAAATCCAATATCGCATAGAGTTTGATATGCGTTATGGCAACCAAAGAGTTGAAACACCGGTAGTTAGTCCGATCCGTCGGTTTAAGACTATGTCCGACGTGCTCACTTTGATCAGGAAGCTCCACGAGCGCTATGGCGAACAATATGGGGAGGGCAGTCAGGCCGCTGAGGCTGGTGTGAGGATCAATACAATACGTGTAGCCTCGTTTCTGACGGTCGAAAAGGTAGATTTTTCACAGATTTTACCGGTCGATAAAGAATTTGATGGCAAATCTGTTGGAAAAAGAGATTGTCATTTCGTGGGTATTTCGAAGCCGGTTGAAACAAAAATCTATGATGACAGAGCTTTAAAAGTAGGCACCAGCATAAATGGTCCAGCGTTAGTCACCACTGAGGCAACAACTTATTTAGTTGAACCAGGATGGAATTTTCACAGCAGTAACCATGGTGCTGTTTGGTTTAATCGTCTAGATTCAGGAGACGAAAATGAGTGCTAAGAAAGAAATGTCGAATTCGATCGATTTGAGTGCCGAAGAGAAAAAGGTGTTAGAAAAGTTCGTAGATGACAATCAATTGTTTTATGGCCCAGATCCGCAAATTGTGAGAAACCACGAATTAATGCCTCGGACCCAAGAAGAGGCGCGCGCCCTTGAAGCGGGTATTGATGCGCAACGGATAAATTTAGTCCGCGGGCGCTTAGAGTCGGCGCTTGAAGAGGGTTTTAATATGGTGGAAAAGATGGGGGTAGCTCCTGGTGCTAAGTGGGGCGATTTAGTTACCGCCGTATTCACATCTTCGGGCGACATGGCTCAGATTGCTCCAAGTGGAATTGGAGTATTTGCCTCAGTTTGCCAGTACCCGATTAAATTTATCAATAAATATTGGGCAAAAGAATCTACGGTCGGCATCAAGGATGGTGACGGATTCATTCATAATGACTCTCGTTACGGCGGAGTCCACAATACCGATCAAAGCATGATTGTCCCAGTATTTTATTCAGGGAAAGTTGATTTGCTGGATTGCCACCATCATTCACGAGGGTGAAAATGGGTCGATTGAGCCAGGAGGGTTGCCGTCTATTGCTGAGTCTCCTTTCGACGAGGGGTTGAAAATGTCGCCTTTTAGGTGCGCGGAGAACTTCGAATTGAAACGAGACCTTGTAAACTTTTTACAAAACTCGGTGCGTGATCCCAAATTACAGTACGCGGACATGAAGGTAAAACTGCATGCGTCACTCCGGCTTCGCGAGCGCATCTTGTCAGTTGTTGAAGAGTTTGGCGAAGAAGCCCTTATTGGTTCGCTGCGCAAGACTTTGGAGGATACTGAAACTGAAGTTCGTAGGCGAATTAAAGAATTACCAGACGGCACAGTACGTATTAATACCTGGTTAGATCATAGCCTGAGAGAACCACTCCTTGCCAAAGTGCCGATGGCGGTGACGATTGATGACGACCGTATGGTCTTTGATTTCCGCGGAGCGTGTCCTGAACTGGCGAATAGATCGATAAATACTCACATCTCGGCGTTTAAGACTTGTCTTGCGACTAATATGATCCTCTATGTCTGGCCAGACCTACCGGTTAATCAGGCTATCTTTAGTCCTATCGAGATGCGAACTAATCGAAACTCTCTTGTTGACCCCAGCAATGATAGCCCGAACGCCATGAGTCTGTTGCCACTGTTTCGAGCGATGAGTATTCCCGCTTCCTTGTTCGCTAAGCTGTATTTCTGTCTTCCAAAACGCTACACGGCGTTATCTGCGAGTCACTACAATCAACCCGCTACGTTCATCTATGGTGGCATCACACAGCATGGAGAAGTCACAGGCAATTTCTGTGCTGATATCAATGGCAATGGGACTGGAGCGCGGGAGGATAATGACGGGGAGAATGCTATGTCGCCTTTATTTGGTGCTGTAGCTGATACCGGCGAGCAAGAGTTGGCTGAGGAAGAATTGCCATATGTTCGATTGGTTGGGCAACAACTCGCGAAAGACCGAATTGGATTTGGAAAATATAGAGGTGGTCTAGGGTATGAGCAGATGGTAACTGTCCGCTCGAGCTCTTTTTGGGGGTTTATGACAGGTCAATGTGGTTCGAAGCACCCTTCAGTTTACGGTGTCTTTGGTGGGTACGGGTGTCCAGCCTATCCTCTAGCAAAGGTAAAAGGAATTAATATCTTTGAAGAAATCAAAGAAAACCCTAATGCACTCAAGCTAGATATCGTCGAGATGATGAATGCACAAGAAATCCCTGAAGCTGATTACGTTGTTCAAGAAGCTGCTATGAGTTTTGAGCCGTGTGCAGAGGGGGAGATCTATATGATTTGCCAGGGCGCCGGAGGAGGGTATGGTGATGTATTAGAGCGAGATCCCTTCCAAGTACTCAAGGATGTCGAAGAGAATATTCTTTCGACTGCCCTTGCCGAAGAAATCTATAAGGTCATCATTGACCCCGAGACTCTAATTCTTGACGAAGCCGCCTCAATTAACGCGCGCTGCGAAGAGCGAGAAAAGCGTAAGGTTCAAGGAAGACCGTACAAGGAGTTTTGTAAGAATTGGGTGCAAGCTGGTCCGTCCGAAGACTTACCGTACATGGGAAGTTGGGGCGACACTGGCGAAGAAATTATCGCATCACCTCCCGGAGAAAGTCGCTACACTATGCAGGGCGACGAGATGGCAGCTGTCATGTTATCTAATCCTAAAGATCGTCGTATTCGACGAACTAGAAAATGAAATTCGGCAGCTCCGCAATAACAACTGAGTACTATTACCCTGTTCTTTTATTGCGAGTTTAAAAGAGCTTTTGAAATAGTGAAGTGGCCCTTACTTCAGAATAAGTGAGTTTGTCACGATGTGAAAATTAAAATTATTGAAGCCACAGGATTACAAATCTGATAGTTTGCCTTATGCTTTAAACAAACACGAATATTTGGTTATCCTGTTATTTTACAATTACGATATGGGGTACGGCGAAGAGAATCACGTAAGGTGGTAAGCCAGTTTATTGGGGGAGGTATGAAAGAACGGAATTTCAAAATGATAGACACGAACGGTGTCACCCTCCGAGTAGTGGTGGAGGGTGATGGACCTCTGGTTATTCTCCTCCATGGATGGCCACAATCGTGGTATTTATGGCGACATCAGATTGATCCAATCGTTGCTGCAGGTTATTGCGTTGCGGTTCCCGACCAAAGAGGTTACGGCGGTAGTAGTAGCCCTCAGGAAGTTTCTGAATATACAATTTTGAAATTGACGGCCGATATTGATGGGATAAGAGAAGCCTTGGGCTATGATTCATTTAAATTAATAGGCCACGATTGGGGATGCCTCGTGGCGTGGAATACTGCCTTGCTTTACGAATCGACTTGCTCAGCAGTGATGGGCCTATCGGTTCCATTTTGGAGAGCGGGCGATGAAACGATCAACCCGAAAGGTTTTGATGATAAGTTTTGGTATATTCGGTATTTCCAAAGTCATGGGGCGGACGATGAGCTTAATGCAGATTTAGAGCGCAGCTTTCGTATCCTGTCTTATGGTTTAGGCGGTGATTCTCCATTAGGTACATGGATGACACAGTTAGAACATCCTAGTTCGAAACGCTTGCTCGATGTATTGCCCGAACCCGAGACTTTACCGCCCTGGATTACGCAAGAGGATTTTGATTATCAAGTAGATCAGTTTAGACAAAATGGCTTTCGTGGGCCTACTAATTGGTATCGCAATTTGCCCAACCATAACAGCATAACGGCTCAGTTAGAGGGTAAACCAATCACGCAACCCGCAGCCTTTATCGCAGGATGTGACGACGATGTTTTGATGTATGATCTTAACTGGCGTGAACGATTTACTAACTCATTTGAAGATCTAAGGTTTCTTGACTTAATTGATGGCGCCGCCCATTGGTTGCAGGTTGAGAAGCCTGAAGAAACCACGAGTTACATCCTTAGGTTTCTAAGCGAGGTAGCGTGACTCTTTAAGAGCTTGGCGACTGCGTTTTTTTGTGGAAGAAATTCCATACGCCGTACATACTAATAGCTATCCAGCAGACTTCTATGATTAAAGCCGACAAATTGAAGTCGAATAGGAGAGTTAATCCTATTAAAAGTGAGCCGAGCAAATTAAGCACAGAATACTCTAAATCAAAGCTAGTCCATCGGGATGTCTGAAGTTGAAAGTATGCAATTAAGCACAAGATAACGCCAACCGTCCCAACAAAATCGTACCACTGGATTGTCATCCGCACACCGCTCCATAATTTCTTGTAAAGGTTATCGTAAAAATATTTTTAAATGCTGCCCCGCTTCATGTAGTCCATTTTTGATATAGACTGGCTTTCCTATTTCCGAGGCGCCATTGACCTGTAACTCCCGGCAACCACGCGCGCGCGCTTCCTCAAAGGCAGATTTCAGGAGCGGAGTCCCAATGCCACGACCACGAAATTTTTCGTCAACTATAAAGTCCTCGATAAGTGCATACTCGCCCCCAAATCTCAGCACGATTGGAAAGGACATTGTTACAAGACCCGCTAACACTCCATTATCCTCTGAGACAAGAATTAAGCCGTGTTCTTCGGATAGTAGGGTAGGTAGCACGGTTTTTGCATCCTCCCAATTAATATTGGGAATTTCAGGATCTTCTGGGAAACTCTTTAGTAAGGATATTATCTGGGGAAAGTCATCCTTTGTTGCTCTTCTTATTAAAGCCATTACACCCCTTTCTCCTTAGAATTTTGAGAAGTTAAATTTTATTTGTTTCTAAAACAAATTCTAGGCATTAAACTTAAAGTTTAGCAAGCTAGTCGGTTTCAAACTTAGGTGATGAGCATGTCTAAGAATAAGAAAAATGGGGCTTCAATATTTCTGGATGTTCTGGAAAGTGAAGGGGCAGAATTTATATTTGGAAACCCAGGAACAACAGAACTACCGTTAATGGACGCGTTACTTAAACGCCCTAAGATACATTATGTTTGGGCGCTTCAAGAAGCTAGTGTCGTAGCGATGGCGGATGGTTATGCTCAGGCCTCTGGTAAACCCGGCGTCGTTAATCTCCATACGGCAGGGGGCTTCGGGAATGGTGTCGGCAATCTACTGAATGCCTTAACTTCTGGCACTCCATTAATAGTCACCGCGGGTCAACAAGACACACGCCACGCAATTTACGATCCTTTGTTACAAGGTGACCTCGTGTCCATAGCGAGACCGATTTGTAAATGGGCTGCGGAAATTTCTACTCCTGATCAGATCCCTGTACTAGTTCATCGTGCCTTCCAAGACTCAAAGGCGACGCCATCTGGCGCAGTCTTCTTGTCTCTTCCTATGAATGTTATGGAGGAGTCTTGTGACGCTCAAATTCAAGACGTGTCGTATGTGGATAGGAGACCTGTAGCGCATGGACTGCCTGAACTAGCATCTTACCTGGCGTCTTATAAACCAGGTAAAGTAGCGATAGTTGCGGGTGACGAGATCTCGGTAAACGACGCGTACAAAGAAGTAGTGAGTTTGGCTGAGCTTTTGGCGGCTCCAGTGCACGGTTCTTCCTGGCCTGCACATATACCTTATCCAACTAGTCACTATCTTTGGAGGGGAAATCTTCCGACTAGCACGGAGGCCATTGGAAATACGATGTCTGACTTCGATGCTATTTTAGCCTTTGGAGGTAAATCGTTTATCACGGTGCTGTATTCTGATAAGCCTGCTCTTCCCGAAAACTGCGATTTGTTTCAGTTGTCTTCGGATGGTCGGGACTTGGGTAGGAGTTACGCCACTAAATTGTCACTTGTTGGCGATATTGAATACTCAGCGAGAGAGCTCAATGGCTTGTTGCAAAAAGAAGTGCAGTCCAACTCTGATGAATACGAATTAGAGCGAGTAAAGGCTTCAAAACTATTCTCAGATACTAGGAGTAGGTTGAACAAGAAGGCGGACCAATTGTCTGTTCGAGAGCCTCTCCATCCTATGCCCGTAGCTCGTGAACTTGCGCGCGCTATTGGCAAGACTCCGATAGTCGATGAGGCGCTAGCTACTACTAAGTATTTAAGACAGTTTCTAGATAACGATCATTCTAGGCAGTACTCTATGAATCGAGGCGGGGCCTTAGGGTGGGGCATGCCTGCAGCCATCGGCTTTTCTCTCGGGCTTGGGCGCGAGCCCGTCGTTTCGATTGTAGGCGACGGTGCGGCAATGTATTCACCTCAGTCCTTGTGGACAGCTGCCTATGAGAAATTACCGGTAACATTTATCGTAATCAATAATACCGAATACAACATACTGAAAAATTTTATGCGCTCTCAACCAGGCTATGAATCAGCTCAAACTGGCAAGTTCATTGCTATGGATTTGGTTGACCCGCCCATAGATTTTCAAGCGTTGGCGAGCAGCATGGGTATAGCAAGTAAAAGAATCACTCGCCTGAATGAGATCAATGAAGTCGTGATCTCATCTATACAATCTGGCCGACCAAATTTAATCGAGATTGTAGTGGGAATAGAAACAGAGGCTTAATTTAAGAACGAAGGGCTAAGTAAAAACGATGAGTAAGAATAAATCGATAATAGTAACAGGTGGGTCGCGAGGCATCGGGCGTGCTATCGCAATTGAATTCGCTAACCAGGATTATGATGTTCTCATTACTTATTTAAGTAATGAAATC
>CALSND010000014.1 GCA_943787625.1 uncultured Gammaproteobacteria bacterium
ACCTAATTCAATTTTTTTTGTTCTCAAGCCCCACAAAGAAACAACTACAGCACCTTAGCTTTAGTGTGCTGCACCTGTCATTATGCCAAATATCCGCCGTCAACTACTATAGATGCGCCCGTGGTATAACTCGCAGCATCTGAAAGTAAATACAATGCCGCAGCACGCCATCTCACTGGGTTCGCCCCCTCTGGCGAGTGGAGTGTTAGGGATTTGCATCGCCATAAAATCGTCGTCATCGTGCAGTGCTTGCGCAAAGCGCGTTCGCGTAAGGCCAGGGATCAAGGAATTGACTCTAATTCCCAAACTACCGCACTCGCGCGCAAACGCCTTAGTCATATTTATAATACCTGCCTTTGTCATCGAATAAACACCTTGCTTGTCGCCGGGGGAAACTCCGTTAATTGAAGCGACATTTAAGATGGCTCCCGCCTTAGCTTCACGCATCCTGCGACCCGCGTATACGGACATAAAAAAATATCCTTGAAGATTTACTTCTAAAGTCTTTTTGAATGAACCCAAGTCTGTATCTAAGATGTGTCCATAGTAGGGATTTGAGGCGGCATTGTTTACCAAAATATCTAATTTACCATGAGTTTTATCTATATATTGGTAAATACCCTCTATTTGCTCCATTTTTCCAATGTGACAGACCTTCGCTTCACCTTCGCCGCCAACAGCTCTTATTCTGTCGAGAGTTTCGTCGCATCCACCCTCGCCCCTACTAAGAGCTATAACATGGGCCCCATATTCCCCAAGAGCCACTGCGATCTCACTTCCTATCCCTCGACTGGCACCCGCGACCAACGCCACCTTGCCAGTCAAATCGAACCTATCTCTTGTCATACTCATATTCCCTATGTTAGTAATTTATTGCCCTATTGAGGATTTAGATCCTAAAATATTAAACACAATCCCAGTTAATATCATTAAAGATAAAAACATACTGGTAGTATTAACTAATCCAATTCTGAAATAATTAAAAAACACACGGGATAACCTAGACAACTCAGCCTATCCACCCAAAGAGGAAAGTGATGAACTACGAAACAATTATAATTGAAAAAAAGAACCAAATAGATTATCTCACATTAAATCGACCTGACCATTTAAATACCATCACACCTAAAATGTGTGACGAGTTACAAGATTACTTCGCACAACTGCAATTCCAGCACGAGACTAGGGTCGTTATACTTAAAGGCGAAGGTCGTTCTTTCTGTGCCGGCTATGACCTTAAGTCGGCTGAAGGGGTCAGCAAGGGTCCAGTCATTGGACTTCGATTCCAAAAGCAGGTCAGTGAGGTATACGCTAGAATGCGTCGATGCCCTCAGCCAATCATATGTCTTGCGCACGGTGCTACCACTGGAGGTGGATTGGCATTTGCTCTTGCCTCCGACGTAAGAATAATCGCTGATGATACTAAAATTAATGTAGCTATGGTGAAAGTCGGACTGACCGGCTGTGACGTTGGCATTAGCTACTTCTTGCCTCGGTCTGTTGGTCAATCTGTCGCGGCGGAACTCATGATGACAGGTAGGTTTATCGAACCACAAAGAGCATTACAACTCGGCCTAGTTTCAGCGGTCCTGCCTAAAGAAGAGCTTCGCGATAAAGGAGAGGCTATTGCTCAAGATATGCTTGCAACATCGCCGATGGGTTTACGATTAACCAAGGAAGGACTGAACTTGTCCATAGACGCCAACAGTCTAGAAGCCGCGATCGCATTCGAAGATCGTGGGCAGATCCTATGCGCGAGTGCTGGCCTATTTGAAGAGGGAATCAATGCCTTCTTAGACAAACGCAAAGCTGTATACGATGACGGCCAGCAATAGTGCAAGGCTCATAAGATTTATCACTTAGGCATGAATAGCACTTATTAATTCTGACCATTTTGAGAAGTGACCGTCCGACCCCATACTTGAATAAAGAGAAACTCTATCTAAAAGGCCTTCTGACCTCACTCGCATCATAGCCCCGATCTCACTAGGCTTGCCGATTACCGCAAGATGCTCTAACAGAGCATCAGGAATCGCCTTGGCCATCTCTTTAACCTTGCCTTCTCTCATTAACGTATTTAGCTGACGACCCAAATCAGGGTAGCCATGGTACTCAAGAACAGCACTATAGCTGGGAGTCGATCCATAAAAAGAAATTTGTCCTCGCACTGTGCGCTCCATCTCCTCAAACTGCGCCTGAGTATCTCCAGTAATTGTAAAAACAGGTGCGTAAAGCGCCACACTGGTAGGATCTCTTCCTACCAATTTCGCGCCTTCAGCTATGGACGGTTTAATAATATCCCGCACATAACCGGGAGAGTGCATCGGGTGAACATGAAAGCCATCCGCGGCCTCACCCGCCGCGCGGCACATTCGCGCGTTCACTCCAGCCAAATAAATAGGAATCGAAGGGTGATCCAAAGGACCTGGGTTGAAAAACGGGTTCATCAGCTTGAACTTATAGAAACGACCGTCATAACTTGGTTTAGAACCATTTTGAAAACAGTCCCATATCGCTCTCAAACAGTTAATATAATCAACAATTCGCGCGGCAGGATGATCAAAATCAGCGGAAAACCTCCGTTCGACGTGCGCACGTACCTGAGTTCCCAATCCTAAATGGAACCTTCCCGCTGAGTCGCGTTGCAGATCCCAAGCTATCTGGGCCATCGAAAATGGCGAACGAGCGAAGGCGACAGCGATATTCGTTCCAATCTCTATTTTCGAAGTCGCAGCAGCAGCATGTGCTAATGGCAAGAAAGGATCACTCATTGCCTCAAAAGTCCATATACAATCGAAACCTAGAGCCTCCAATTGCGCTGCTTGTTTGCGTAATACATCCGGAGCCGCGGGCGCCATCAAAGTATCAATTTTCATGCTTTTCTCCTTCAATTAAATTAGAAATAAGAAGCACCTTACGGAAACCATCTAAAATAGAGTTCAGTCGTTTGGGGATCCTCGAATAGTGAGAATCAGTAAGGTTGAATCTCAGACATTTAAGTTCAAAAAGAACTCTCGAATTATTTGTGAATACAGGCCTTCGCAGAACTCCCGCATGTGAGTGTTATATACTCCAGTCACTCCAATTGGTTAAGGCATGCCATCGTAACATCCCACCTGCAAGGTTAGCTACCTGCTTGAAGCCAAGGTTACGAAGCATTAGGGTTGCTCTCGCGGACCTGCTGCCAGAACGGCACACTAATATGATTGGAGCCTCCGTTGATAAACGTTGTGTTTCGTACTCGAGACGATCAAGTGGAATAAGCACCGCGCCTTCGATATGACCAAGAGGACCATCGAACTCGGTAACATCTCTGACATCGACAATTTGCACGCTTCCCAGATTTTGTTGCAGCCACTTCGCTTCGATCTCCCAAAACCCAGCAAAAGTGTAACGCAAGGGCCCCCAGGCAGTATCGAGGTCTTGTACATTAACCCCCTCGGGCAGTTTGCCGCACAATAAATTAGCTGGCACCGCAACGTCAATTCGCTCAGGGTACGCTAGCCCAAGATTATTCATGAACCCTGAAAAATCCTCCTCGCTAACTTCGCCTCCCAGTCTAGGATTGTATTTTTTTTCCTCAGCAACACTAGTACTACTTAAACCTCTATAGTCGTGCCCTGGATAAAGGATTGTTGTAGGGGGCAACATAAATATCTTTTGATGGACTGATTGATATAAAACCGACGGATTACCTCCTTGGAAGTCAGTCCTACCGCACCCTCTGATTAAAATAGTGTCTCCCGTAAACGCTCTAGACATATCGTCTAGTACAAAAGTCGCACATCCTTCGGTATGCCCTGGAGTAAGTAAGACCTTTAACGAGTGATTACCAAAAGAGAGGACATCGTTGTCGACAAAATATACTGTAGCCCCAGTCACCCCTGACTTATGCGACACAGCAATATCACAAGATAACTTCTCGCGTAATAACCACGCAGCGGTTATATGATCAGCATGACAATGTGTATCCAAAACAAACTTAAGAGACAGTGACAATTCTCTTAATAGAGCAGTATCACGACCTACTTGCTCGAACACGGGATCAATTAAAACTGCGTCTCCTGTGACGTCATCGCCGAGTAAATAGGTGTAAGTTGAAGAATCTTCATCAAAAAGTTGCCTAAACACCAACACTAACACGTCCTCCAAATTAGTTACTATTCCTAGTTAAATGTTAACCCTATTACTTCCTCTAAATCTCTAATTGCTTGAGCTTCACTAAGTACTTTTATAGTTATCATACCCATCTCTCGCGCAGGCTTTAAGTTTATACCTAGGTCATCAAGGTAAACTACATGATTAGGTCGGATATCCATTTTGTCACAAGCTAAACGATAAATTGCAGGATCAGGCTTGCGAATACCAACCTTACTAGATTCGATAACAATATCGAACAGACTAGTAACTTCGTCCACATCTTTTTCATGCTCACTATTCGAAGACATTGCCAGTCCCGAGCCTGTGCGCATATTATTTGTAAGACAAACATTTTTGAAGTGCCGTTTACACTCTCTCAACACACTCACCATTTTTTTTCGAACTGATGTTTGACTAATTAACGGTAATATCTGCGAACCCTTAATGCCGTACCCTGCTTGGCTGCTTTCCTCAAGGAATAATGTGTCAAACTCGTCCTCACTAATTTGATTCGATTCTAACAGAGCCCAAGCGTTAGTCTTATGGTTTACGGCATTAATACCACGAATGAAGTCGATGGGTAGGTCGTTCTCCTGTTCAAACTGGTTAAAGGAATCAAATGGTGAGGTCGTAATTACTCCACCGAAATCCCATAGAATCGCCTTAATATTCATTGCTACACTCTCTTTTTCAAATAGGTTATTCTGTTTCCGACAAATCATTAATTGCCGAATACCTATTATAACATTAAGAGAACTTTTACTTTGCAGATTCTATTAGCAGCACTTTACCGAGGTTCTCGTTCCTATATAGGTAAACAACAGCACGCGAGTGGAATAAATAAAGTAAAAATTAACCATCCGTTGAAGGTTACTTGTGACGGCATTGAAGGAGACTTCATTGGCGACACTGTACTTCATGGCGGGCGGGAAAAAGCTCTCCATCACTTTCCGGCAGATCATTACCAAAAGTTGTCTGACGCCTTCCCCAGTTCGGAGGAAGTGATGATTCCAGGGTCGCTTGGAGAAAATATCTCGTCCTTCGATTATCTGGAGCAACACGTTTGTATAAGCGACAAATTCAGTATGGGCAGCGTTATTCTTCAAATTAGTCAGCCGAGAAAACCGTGCTGGAAAATCGATGAAAAATATGGCTCCAGAGGTGTAGCGACCTTCATGCATAACCAGGGGCTATGCGGTTGGTATTACCGCGTCCTTGAAGAAGGAATGATAGCATCTCACGATCGGCTCAAGTTGATACAACGCGAAAAGAACGCGCCGACTTTAAAGGAGTTTCTGTCTGTCACTAGTGCTAGTCGACCTAATCCTGAGTTACTTGAGCAATTTACAGAGATAAATGGCTTATCCGGAGAGATTATCCAGCAACTAACCGACAGAGCTAATTGGTTGAAGTTGTATGGAACTTAAAATTTAATAGAGGGATTTAAATGAAGGAATCATCCAACGCAGACAAAGCTATCACCGCGCTCAAAAAGTCGTTGCAAGAGCACGACTATATCGCCAGTCAAAATATTTCGACCGCGGTCTACCTAGCACAAAAATTGTCGAAACCCATCTTGGTTGAAGGTCCGCCAGGGGTAGGTAAAACTGAATTGGCTAAAGCTACTGCGCTGTTACTCAATAAGCCCATGATACGTCTGCAGTGTTATGAAGGACTCGACGAATCTAAAGCTCTGTATGAATGGAAATATGGTAAGCAACTATTGTACACCCAAGTACTAAAAGAAAAACTGTCTGAATTAATGTCGGATAGTGAATCACTAAAGCGGTCTGTAGAAAAACTCAACGAGTTTGACGATACTTTTTTTAGTACTGACTTCCTAGAACCAAGGCCGCTGCTAAAAGCTTTATGGGCTGAAAAGGGTGCGGTATTGTTGATCGACGAAATCGATAAGTCCGATTTAGAATTCGAAGCGTTTTTATTAGAAATTTTGCAAGATTACCAAATTTCTATTCCTGAGATAGGAACCGTCAAAAGTTCAGTACCTCCGGTAGTATTTCTTACATCAAATAATACGCGCGAGATAGGAGACGCCCTAAAAAGGCGGTGCTTGCACCTCTACATCCCATTCCCCGACAGTAAACTTGAGAGAGAGATAGTAAGATCTAGAATACCTAATATAGAGGAAACTCTAGAGAAACAAATTGTAAGCTTCGTGCAAGAAATTCGCGAAATGGACCTTAAGAAGGTTCCCGCTGTTAGTGAGACTCTAGATTGGGCGAAGGCATTGATACTGCTCAATGTACATAGTCTGGAAAGTAATATTGTTCGCTCCACGCTAAACGTTTTGCTAAAATTCCAAGATGATATAGAACATATTGAATCCGAAATACCAACCTTAATTCGCAGTGCTGCGCGCTAATATTTGAGCTACGCTTAATGATCTATGACTTCATTAAAGCACTGCGGGCCTCTAACATCCAAATCTCAGCAGCAGAGACAATTGAGGCTATTGAAACTCTAAACCATGTCGGCTTATTTAATCGACAGCTCCTCAAAGATTCTCTGTCATTGGTTTTAGCTAAAACTCGCGATGATAAAGAAACATATTCTAATTGCTTTGATCTCTTTTTTACTATGGCGACAAATGAAACAACTGAAATGGCGGCACAGGATACGTTAGATGTCGTACCAGTGGCTGAGAGTAAAAAGTCCCATAGCGATGAATTCCAAAACGAAGGATCGTCTAGTCTACTGGAATTGCTGGAGCAATCTGATCAAACAGCGCTAGCCGAAAACATTGCTATAGCCGCACAGCAAGTTCAACTATCAAATATTAAAATATTTACGCAAAGGGGAATTTATGCGCGGCGGATCTTAGAGCAAATGGGCGTCAATGAACTTGAACGAAAAATTCATGACTTGGCACGGGTAGGTGAAGAAGATGCATACAATTATTTAAAGTTGCGAAAGGCCCAGACTCTCGAAAGCGTTTTAGAATTAGTTGACAAAAATTTATTACTCTACACAGCTAATTCTGGTGCAAATCTTCGGCAAGAAATTCTTGAGAAAACACCATTAGCACGGGTAGAGATCAGAGATTTCAAAACGATACATGAGCTAGTAAAAAAACTATCCAAACGTCTTATATCCATCCATTCGCGGAGACGACGTAAAGCTAAACGAGGGGCCCTTGATGTTCGTCAAACCATACGAAAGAACATGCAATTCGATGGTATTCTTTTTAATACTGTCTGGAAGAAAGTCCGAATCGATCGTCCTAAAGTAATAGCGGTCTGTGACGTGTCTGGTTCAGTGGCCCAGACCGCGCGCTTTTTACTCATGTTTCTTTATAGCGTGCATGAAATTATTCCTAAAGTAAGAAGTTTCGCGTTCTCCAATCAGTTAGGTGAGATCACCTCGCTCTTCGAGAAAATGCCTATAGAAATCGCATTGAATGAAGCGATAAATCAATGGGGAATGGGCTCTACTGATTACGGCGGTGCACTACACGAGTTAGAACGACTAGTGGGAGATGAAATCGACAGTAAAACAACTGTGCTTATTCTTGGAGATGGGCGATCAAATTATGGGGATCCTGGTCATTTGGCGCTAAAAAGAATGCACCTAAAATCAAAAAGTGTGATGTGGCTCAATCCTGAACCTAGGACTTTTTGGAATACTGGTGACTCGGAGATGAATAAGTTTAACGCATCATGCGACCGCATAGAATCATGCCGATCCATTCGCCATTTAGAGCGAATAGTGAGTGATATCGCACGGCGCACCGTTTAATAGTTTCACGGGTAAAGCAGCTTCTTACTCCAAAGATCACCATCTAGCCAGTAGAAATTCCGTACGTGCAATCGATCAGCTCGATCTTCCCAAAACTCGATTGTTTTCGGCTTTACTCGATATCCCGACCAAAATGAAGGTCTTTGTACTTCTTTGTCTTTAAATTTTTCCTCAACTTCTTGAATGCTATTGAGCAATACTTGCCGGTTCTCCAGCGTAGCTGATTGATCCGAAGCCCACGCTCCAATTTGGGAGCCTCGGTGTCGTGACGCAAAATACTTATCGGCCTCGACCTCCGACACCTTATATGCAACACCTTCGACTCGTAACTGTCGCCCTAACGATTTCCAGTGCAACGCGAGAGCTACATGAGAGTTTTGCTCTATTTCGCGTCCCTTCCTGCTATTCGTGTTCGTGTAAAACACAAAGCCAGATTTATCAACTCCTCGCAATAAAACAAGCCTCAGCGACGGACGGCCAGTTTTAGAGTCTACTGTCGCTACAGACATTGCTTCGGGTGTACTCGGCTCAACCTGAATCGCTTCCTCAAACCATTGCTGCACCAGCTTGATAGGATCTAAAGACATGGTACTCGAGACACCTTATTCGAACGGATGCTTCATAACAATGGTTTCCATCCTATCTGGGCCAGTCGATACTATATCTATCGGACACCCGACTACTGACGATAACCGCTCGAGATACTTTATAGCGTTGCGCGGTAACTCGTCCCAATGCCTGACGCCAGAAGTATCCTCCGCCCACCCGGGATGAAACTCATAAATCGGACTAGCTGCATCCACCTGATCAGCACCCAAAGGGAGATTATCAATTTCCTGACCGGCTAAAGTATATCCCGTGCACAAACCGATCTCCTCTATACCGTCTAATACATCAAGCTTTGTGACGCAAAGGCCAGATAGACTATTCAACTGACGCGAACTTTTTAAAGCCACCCCATCTATCCAGCCACATCTTCTAGCCCGACCAGTAGTGGCCCCAAACTCATGTCCTTTGGTGGCTAGATGTTCTCCCGTCTTGTCAAATAGCTCAGTTGGAAATGGTCCTGATCCCACTCGAGTCGTATATGCTTTAGTAATACCTAAAACATAGTCAAAATCACATGGGCCGACACCAGAACCAGGCGCTGCGAAGCCAGCTGTAGTATTAGATGAGGTGACGAACGGATACGTCCCGTGGTCAATATCTAGAAGGGTCCCTTGCGCGCCCTCATATAAAAAGTTCTTCCCATCAGCCATTCCTGCACCAATTACTTGGCTCAAGTCCGAGACCATAGGAACTATATCCTCTGCAAGCCTCATTTGCTCATCCAATAACAAGTTAAAGTCATGAGCCTCCTCTCCAAAATAATTCACTAGCACAAAATTATGAAAGTCCAACACAATTTCTAGTTTTTCAGAAAATCGTTTCCTATCTAGTAAGTCTCCGACTCTTAGGCCGCGCCGCGCCACCTTGTCTTCATATGCTGGTCCAATACCACGACCCGTAGTGCCGATCGCCTGACCTCCAGCTTTTGTTTCTCTAGCCAAATCGAGGCTAACATGATAAGGCATGATTAAGGGACAGGATTCGCTGACAAGCATCCGTTCCCGCACAGGTATATCATTTTGCTCTAACATTATAATTTCTTCTAGTAACGCTGATTGAGAGACAACAACGCCATTGCCGATAAGACAGTGTATATTACTTCGCAAAACACCTGATGGGATCAAATGTAATACCGTTTTATTTTCATTAACTATAACTGTGTGACCGGCATTATGGCCGCCTTGAAAACGTACAACTAAATCCGCTTTATCGGTAAGCAAGTCAACAACTTTCCCCTTGCCTTCATCCCCCCATTGCGTCCCCACAACTATAACTGACTTTCCCAATCTGGCTATCCTTTTACTTTCTAACTTACTGAGCCTAATAGAATTTACTTAGAACTTTCGAGGACCCATTCATCATTTTTTTGCATGAGTCTGAATTCAATACTCAACTGGTCCCACTCATCACTCTGCCCAGGGAGTGTCTGAATCACCGTATAGCCTTCCTCTCGATACCTAGCCATCGCGGCCAGCAACTTTTTGTCATTCCCACTCGGGGCAATAACCACCGTTTCAAACCGGTCCTCCTTCTGTAGAAATTGTTCTAATATCCTTAGATCGGTACTAAAGCCTGTGGCACCTCGATCGCGACCCAATTGCTTCTGAACGCCGTCATAACGTCCTCCCCAAGCAATTGATCTACCCATATCTGGCACATACGCAGCAAACATTATACCACTATGATATCGATACCCACGTAATTCGGCAAAATCAACATGTAGATCTACTTCTGGAATGAACTGTGTTAAAAGGTCACATAATACCGCCAGTTCATCAATAGCCTCGGACACTGACTCAGGTAGGCTCGAAAACGCCTCTCGGGCTTCATTGATGATGTCAAGATCGCCATTCAAATCTATAAGTAATAACAGATTTTTCACCACTGAGGAGTCGACACTTTCTGCTTCGAGCATTTCTGTCAAACTTGTCCTATCCTTTTTTACTAACGCTGCCAGAATCTGATCTTCAAATTCATCTGTAAATGACGCGGCGGCGCAGATCCCTCTAAAGACTCCAATATGAGTGACTTCTAAAGTTAGGCAGCGAATATTTGCGATCAACAAGCTGTTGACTAATAGAGTAATTATTTCAGCATCGCTTTCGACCCCAGAATGACCGAAAAGCTCTGCTCCGATCTGAAGCGGATTTCTTGACCCCGCAAACTTTTCAGAAAACGTGTGAGCAACCGGTCCAGCATAACAAAGTCTCTGTGGCGCTTTAGTAGGCATTCTATGAGTATCAATGCGCGTTAATTGCGGCGTCATGTCCGCTCGGAGGCCAATTAATCTTCCTGTGCTCCGATCAATTACCTTAAAAGTTTGCAGGTCTAGGTCCTCTGCCCCTCCAGCAAGGAGTGAGTCCGCGTATTCTATTATCGGCGGGATAACCAACTGATACCCCCACCTCGAGAAGTTATCAAGCATCGATCGCCTCAAGCTTTCTATACCAGCAGCCTCATACGGTAGACTTTCATCTACGCCCTCGGGCAGCAACCAATACTTATCCTTGCTCACTTTACCACCTCACGCCGCAAAGAATTAATCCACCAACTCATACACTAAAACCGCCTATGACTTGCGCCATCTTATCACTAATACGAAGAGCCCATACCAAAACCAGTCACGGTAAGCGGGGGCTCAAAAAAGGCGAGATGCCTTCAAGGATTACTAGTAAAGCGAGCAAAGAATGTATGTCCCTGCTCAAAACCATTCTTTCTCGCGCTATCTACCCGACGATACTATTGTATCGGAGCGACAAAATACTTGAAAAACTCAGAGTCAGGCCTAAGTAGCAAAATATCATTTTTACTGTTGAAGCTAGATTTATAAGCGTCTAAGCTTCGATAAAAATTATAAAATTCGGGATCTGCATTATAAGCCTCAGCATAAATCTCAGCTGCTGCCGCGTCTCCAGCACCACGTAGCTTTTGGGCATCTCGATAAGCCTCGGCTGAGATCACTGTCCTTTGCCGATCGGCATCAGCTCGGATAGTTATAGATTCTTTATCACCACGAGCTCTGAATTCTCTGGCTACACGTGAGCGTTCAGATCTCATACGCTCGTAAACATTACTGCTGACCTCGGTGGGCAAATCAATTCTTTTCAAACGTACATCTAAAATTTCCATACCTAAGTCTAAGCCACGCTCATTTGCGATCCGAGTCACGCTTTTCATGATAGCGCCCCTCTCACCAGACACTACCTCTTGCACAGTGCGCTTACCAAATTCACTTCTCAGACCATCGTTTACTTTTTGGTATAAGAGTAAGCCCGCTCGTCGAGGATCGCCATCGCTAGATTTATAAAATTGCACCACATCATGTATTCTCCACCGAGCAAAAGAATCAACTATGACGTCTTTTTTCTCTCCAGTTAAAAACCTCTGAGGTTCTGCGTCAAGGGTTTGTAAGCGCTTATCGAAAGTACGCACATTCTGCACGAATGGAAGCTTAAAGTGTAACCCCGGTTCGTAATCCGACCGTTGAATTTTACCTAACTGGAATAGGATTGCTTCTTGGTATTCGTAGACACGGAATGTGCACAAATAAACTACAATCAATGATAGAACTACGATAGCTCCGGTTACTTGCTTAATCATTAACGTACTCCTCTAGCGCGAGGATCGCGCCTGTCACGTGTAGAGTCCTCGGTAGCCGGCTTGTAGGGCACAACATCCTGATTTAGACCTTGCTTTACATCTCGACTTTTTTCCAATAATTTGTCTAGCGGTAAATACATGAGACTCGAGCTACCATCATTATCTATCACGATTTTTGAGGCGTCAGACATCACTTGTTCCATCGCCTCTAGATATAAACGATTTCTAGTTACGATAGGTGCCTTTTCATATTCCTCGTACAGCTGACTGAACCTACTAGCTTCACCTTTAGCCTGTGAAATTACACTTTTTTGATAGCCTTCCGCATCCAGACGGATCCTTGCGGCTTCACCAGCAGAGCGTTCCACTACTTCATTACGGTATGCCTCAGCCTCGTTTATTTTACGCTGTTCGTCCTCACGAGCTTTTATCGCATCGTCAAAAGAAGCCTTAACTTGTTCGGGAGGCTTTGCTGGTTGCATATTAACACTAGTTACCTCCACACCAGAGCTGTAGGTGTCTAAGATCTCCTGTATTAACGTCTGTGCGCCAGTAGCAATCTCTGCACGTCCCTCAGTGATAACAAATGAAAGCGTGCTTCCGCCAATGATATCTCGGATAGCAGATTCCGTTACTCGACGCACAGAGACATCAGGATCCGCTATAGCAAACAAATATTTCTCTACATCTTTAATCCGATACTGAATTGCAACTTCAACATCTACAATATTCTCGTCTCCGGTAAGCATTGCTGAGTCCGAGGTAAGTGTTTGAATACGCTCTACATTGACTTTTACTACTTGTTCAATTGGCCTCGGGAATCGTATATGCGGACCAGGTTGTAACACAGACACAAACTTGCCGAACCGCATTACTACGCCTCTTTCCGCCGGATCAATACGATAAAGCATTTCCCAAGATAATAAACCCAGCAACAATATACCTATAAGGACGAAAGGTCCCCCTTTACCTTCCGGACCAGTTTTGTTTGTATCAGACGTACCCTTACCGCCAAAAAAACTATTCAATTTTTGCTGCATTCGGCGCACTACCTCATCTAAGTCAGGGGGCCCTTGATTGCCTCCTTTATTTTTCCAAGGGTCATTATCGCCGTTAGAATCATTCCATGACATTTTTGCTACTCGCTATAGTGATTATTAATCCACAACTCTATACGTTAATTGTAATGTGGTGCTTATGCTTGTTCAATCGATGGTAACAAGAAAAGAACATATTTATACTGAATTGTACTCAATATTGCTCCGGATGGATCTTTTCTCTAGTTCATAAACGAAACTCGAATATCCCGAATTACGTTTGAAAATATTCCATCGAGCTTCAGACAATACTATTTGCAGCACCCAGCTACCTTCGTCGTTGATACGCTCACTAGTGACAGCACCCCATTCCCAGAGGGTAGCTCTTAGTTTTCCACCTCCAACCGAAACTTTAATATTCCTTACTATTTTCTTTTCATTCACCTGGTCCGCGATACAACCCGTTAATAATTTTAGACCAAGTTGTTCTTTGGCCGAAATCCAAACTTTCTTTACCTGCCCAGAGTCACCATATTCGCAGCGAGCCTCGGAGGTTGGCGCTCTTATCAATCTTGTTATACACCTCAATAACCGGAATGTCAGATGCTCCTATCGTGCGCAACACTTGATTCACTTCCTCGATACGGGAAAAGCGCTCTTCGTCACTCCCATCTATAACATGTAACAGTAAATTCGCTTCCTTAGTCTCATCCAAAGTCGCAGAAAATGCGTCAATTAAGTTTGGCGGCAAAATCACGCACAAAGCCTACCGTGTCGGTAAGAAGGATTGGATTCTCTCCATTAACTACCAACGAGCCAACTGTAGTGTCCAGGGTGGCAAACAACTGATCTTCGCAATAAACATTGCCGCCAGTCATTTCGTTAAACAGCGTAGATTTCCCAGCGTTGGTATAACCTACAATCGCGACAGTTGATAGCATCGCTTTTTTACGCGACTGCGTACTTTGATGTCTTCGCTTTTTTACCTTGTCTAAACGAAGCTTAATCTGTTTAATACGAGTGCCAATGAGCCGACGATCCGTTTCAAGCTGAGTCTCGCCGGGACCTCGCAATCCTATACCACCTTTTTGTCTCTCTAGATGAGTCCAGCCTCGCACTAGCCTGCTTGAAAGATGCGACAATTGTGCCAACTCCACCTGTAATTTGCCTTCAAAAGAGCGTGCTCGCTGCGCGAAAATATCTAAAATTAATGCTGTACGATCGATTACTCGGACACACAGCAATTTTTCTAGATTACGCTGCTGTACAGGTGATAGATCCTGACTACAGAGAACCAAGCCAACACCGGAATCCTTCACGATCGTGGCCAGTTCCATTGCTTTACCTTCTCCGACAAAATATCGCGAATCGGGCGAATCTCGACGAGCGGTTATAATTCGGGACACGCGCACCCCACATGCTCTCGCCAGCTCAGAGAACTCATGAATTTCACTTGACGGACTCTTTTGAAAAATAACGTGAAGATGCAACGCGGTTTCAATTGATACGGGATTATTTATTAAATCAACCTCTCAAAAATAGTGCATAAACTGGAGGTTTATACCAAATTCTCAGCATCTGTATTGTCAAGTCTGACATTGCGCGTGGGCACTATCGTTGATATAGCATGCTTATATACCATCTGGCTCACCGCTCCTTTCAACAAGACGACAAACGAATCGAAAGATTCTATTTGTCCTTGTAGCTTAATTCCATTCACCAAATAAACAGACACTTGGATACGCTCTTTCCTCAGTTCGTTCAAATAAGGCTCTTGCAACTGAACTTTATTCATAGTGTCCCCCTGTCCTTAATGCAGAAAGCAAAAATTGCAGTCATCGCTGCAGAAACAAACCAATTATCAACGTGTACTCAAACAGATTATTCCTATTCACCCAAAAAATCGACCACTTCCGCTCAAAATTAAGCCGCTCACTATGTTAGCTGCAGAGCAACCATACTACTTTCTAAATTCTATCTATATTCAATATCCCCACATATCAGTTTTACCATGATACCCAGATCTGACTGAACCGATTCACTATCACACCATATCGCATCAATTTCCTTCCTGAACCAAGTTCTCTGCCTCTTTGCCAGTTGACATGTTGCGACGATAGCTTGCTGCTTCATTTCCGTATAACTAATTTTATCCATCAGATAGTCACCAACTTGCTTGTAGCCGACGCTACCTAACAGCGGATTGCCTCTCACAACATTAGTATTACAGCGCAATTCGTTAACTTCGTTTACCAAACCCTTCTCCAACATACCGTCAAAACGCTTTGCGATAGCTGAAGCCAGTACCTCTCTGTTTCGATTAGCAAGAATAAACTTTACGGGGGAAATTTCGGAGGTTTTTTTGTGAGCTTTCGCCATCAAGCTAGTCATCGTATCGCCTGTTACCCGAAAAACTTCGATAGCGCGTATCAATCGATGAGAATCGCTCTCATCTATCCTTCTGGCCGACTCTGGATCTAATTCGGCCAACATCCGATGTAATCGTGACGAACCATACGTTTCACAGATGGTATCAAGCTCCCTCCGCACCGCTTCGTCCCTGTCTGGAAGCTCATGCAGCCCGTTCTCTAGTGCCCGAAAATACATACCTGTCCCCCCTACTAAAACAGGCAGCTTCCCCCTAGCTTGGATTTCATCTATTGTTCGCGACGCATCTTCACGAAATTTTGCGACTGAATAAAAGGAGCTAGGACCGCATATTCCAATCAAATGATGCGGAACTCGGCGAAGCATGCTGCCACTCGGTCTAGCAGCACCGATTTTTGCCCCTCTGTATACTAAGGCCGAATCTACGCTAATAATTTCGATCGGTATATGATCTGATAATTTAATTGCAAGGCTACTCTTACCGCTGGCAGTCGGGCCCATCAAAAACACAACTCTACCCGCAGGCCATGGAGATTCCATAACTATTGCTCTAGACCGCGCGCCATAAACTCTCCATCTAAAAGTACACTAAGAGAGATTAAATCGATGCGCGTTGCCGAAGCGCTCCTCGCCATTTCATCTAACATGGCATAATTCGGGTTATTATTATCTAGATACTCTATCGAATTTAAAATAGAGTGCCTTAAAGAGGATTGGAAATTCTCACCTAGTAGCAGCCTCGCCGAAAAAAGTGAAAGAAACTGCTGGATATCAATTTTTGGTAACATCTTTGGAACATTGCGAACTAATGCTCCAGCTAACCCTAAGTCCTCAATGTCGAACCCCAACTCACGTAAATGTTCAGAGTGCAACATAATGACTTCGGCGTGCTCAGGTGGAACTTGCTCAGGCACTAAGAGATCTGCTTGATTACCTTGGTCGACGTCTTGGCCAACTATTAGCCGCTCATCTAGTATCCTTGCCCACGCATCATACATGTTCAATACTCTCACATCGGATTCTACCAGAAACACAAGATACTTAGTGTCAATAACAACTAATGGTTGACCTGAAAAGGTTAAAGTAGGGGATTGCGAGTAGACCTGAGAGTCTCTCTTATAATTTAAGAATCTTCCGTCCGAGCCAAGAGTTTTATTTTCAAAATAATCCGGCAAAATTGTCTTATGTACTCCCAAAGCATCTCTAACCGATACGTATACCAGATCGTAAAGTTCTCGAGAGTTCTTAATTTTTACTTCTAATTTAGCGGGGTGTACATTAACGTCAACGTTTTGCTCTGGAATAACTATCGAAAGAGCATAAAACGCAAATTCGCCTTTAGCCACCAATGGACCATAGGCCGATTTCACAGCATGTTGTACAACTTTATCCCTCACTATTCGCCCATTAATAGCTAAGCACTGCCTATCAGATCGACTCGAGGGAAATGCAGTATTTGAGACCCATCCACTAATCTTTCCGCCAAAATATTCGCTCTCAATAGGTACTAGCGATTTGACTAAGTTATTCCCAAATAAAGCGTTCCATCGGGGATCCGACAATTTCATGGTTCGGGCAGGACTTAGACTTAACCCCCGAAGCCCAGCCTGGCTCAGGCGAAATCGGACGTTAGGAAAAGCAAAAGCGAATTGACGCATTAATATCTTAACCTTAAAAAATTCAGTTCTCGGCTGTTTGAGAAATGCTTTGCGGGCGGGCACATTAAAAAACAAGTTATTAATACAAATCTTTGTACCCATGTTGCCCGCGCATGGGACGAGTTTGGCATCCAGACTATCCGGTTTCGTCGAGAGCATCCAAGGATGCAGTTCAGACTCATGCCTGCTTGATAGTTCCACTTCGGCGACAGAGGTGATGCTTGCCAGAGCCTCGCCCCTAAAACCCAAAGACGATATTTTCAACACGTCTGAACTCTCGTCTAGTTTGCTTGTGCAGTGTCGAGTAATTGCAGCCTTTAAATCATCCTTTTGTATCCCACGCCCATTGTCTATCACTTCTATAGTATCCAAGCCTCCGCTCAACAGATTTACGCAAATATCTGTGCTACCGGCATCCAAACTATTCTCAATTAATTCTTTAACCACCGAGGCTGGGCCATCAACCACCTCGCCCGCCGCGATTTGGTTAATAATGGAGTCTGGTAATAAGTTTATCCGGCGATTCTGCTGCACTAACTGTCTACCTTTGGTTCGTCTACAAGAGAATCAGGGTATTTTCAGTACTGTTCCTATGGTAATCGTATCTTTTTTTATACCATTAGTAACCATAATCGCGCGCAAACTAACCCCATAAAACTTACTCAGTTCAGACAGAGTATCTCCCTTAACTACACGATGTAATTTTATTGCGCGTCCTAAGGGAATTTTAAGCCTTTCCCCAACTCTGATCACACTATCTTCTAGATTATTAGCCGATCGCAAATCAATCGCACGAACACCGTATTTAACGCCCAATTGAGATAATGTATCCCCTTTGGCTACGATATGCGATTTAAACGCGCGCGAGATGTTCGAATTTACTTGATATTTATTTAAATAACTAATTATACCCTGATACAGTGAATTCGAGAGCTTCGCCTGAAAATCGCTCTTGCGCAGTTTTGCCTCGTCTAATGGATTCGAAATAAATGCTGTTTCAACCAAAACTGAGGGAATGTCAGGAGACTTAAGTACAACAAAACCCGCTTGCTCTACCTTCTTTTTGTGAACCGGTCCAAGTATTTTCAACTGAGTCAATATTTCTTGCCCTAATAATTTACTCTCTTCAATTGCGGCGGTTTGCGTCATATCTATCAAAGTACGGCTTAGAAATTCATCCTTGTTGCTCAAGGAAACACCCCCAACCACTTGCTCGAAATTTGCCCTTTTTGCCAGATACTTAGCCGCCTCACTACTCGCACCTTTAGGAGACAAAACGTATACGGACGCTCCTCTTACTTTCGGGTCTTTAAATGCATCAGCGTGAATTGACACAAAAAGATCTGCTTTCTCATTTCTAGCGACCGCCAAACGGGTACGAAGCTTGATGTATACGTCACCTCTCCGAGTCTGAATCGCTTTCATGCCAGGGGTTTGATTAATCAAAACTGCCAACTTCTCTGAGACAGACAAATTTATATCCTTCTCGTAGACTCCAGTAACACCGATGGCACCCACATCCCTACCCCCATGGCCTGCGTCAATCGCAACGATCACTGTTTTACCATCCAGCGCGATACTTTGACTGGGGTAAATAACCGTCACAAGTACCAAACTTAGGGAAACGCGCAACAATCTATGAAGCATAATTCAATCAACCCATACTCTGCGACGAATCGGAGCGAAGTCCTCCGAAAGACTGGTGGCGTAGATTAGAGATTATAACGCATCCACGCTCAGTTTCCCCGTACATCTTAAGTTCTCGAAGGTGAGGCTCCGCACCTACCGCCACCTCTATTAGTAAGTCAGCAGAAGGCAATACACCCTCGCCTTTACTCGGCCATTCGACAAGCACGTCGCTCACATCATCGAAGTACTGATCCAATCCTATAAAATCCAACTCCGTCGGGTCCTCGATACGATAAAAATCAAAATGATGCACATCAAAACCCAGCATCGCATAAGACTCGACAATGGTAAAAGTCGGACTCTTAACTCGCCCTTTGTATCCCGCACCTCGTAGGTATCCTCGACAAAAAACAGTCTTCCCTGAGCCGAGTTGACCGGTTAAAAACAAGCGCGCACCTTTAGGACAGGCTATCTTCGTTGCAAACCCGATCGCCTCCATTTCTTCAGGGGTAGTCAGCTTATGATAAAGATATTCTCGAGGCATAATCAAACTGTCCGGCGCAAGCGGGTCGGGTAAGTGATTTTCAAATCAATAATGTCCATCTAATAATACGCCTAATGGCGTACATCCGTATTAAGGAAGTACTGTCGATAATACTTTAACTCATCAATTGAATCTCTAATATCCTCAAGTGCCATATGTTTCGAATCCTTCTCGAACGGAGTAAGTTTATCAGCCCATCGGTTAGCCAACTCCTTAATAGTACTGACGTCGAGGTTACGATAATGGAAAAACTCAGCTAACGTAGGCATATACTTGTAGATAAAACGTCGATCCTGACAAATACTACTGCCACACATGGGAGAAACATTTATTGGCACATACTTTTCTAAAAATTGTAGGGTCATTGTTTCGGCATCAGAAATTGTATCTTCACTCTGTTGAACTCTGCTTACGAGACCCGATGCAGTGTGATGTCTGGTGTTCCATTCATCCATTTGCGCTAACACGTCGTGATTTTGGTGAATAGCAACAACGGGGCCACAAACTTGTTCGCTAAGATCAGAATTTGTTACTACTGTGGCTATCTCTATTATCACGTCAACCTCGGGGCGCAAGCCCGTCATCTCAAGGTCTATCCAAACTAAATTATTTTTCGAATATTCCATCATACGCTCCATGTTTTTAAACACACAGTATTACAAACTATAACTTAATCAAAACGACTGCCGGCTGGCTAACGCTCTAGACAACGTCGAGCTGTCAACAAACTCTAAATCACCACCCACGGGAACTCCATAAGCAATCCGAGAGACACGTATATCTAATTGATGCGCTATCTCTCGGATATAATGCGCTGTCGCTTCTCCTTCCATAGTAGTTCCGGTAGCTATTATGACCTCTTTAATATCTTCTTTAACAAGCCTTGCTTCTAAGCGCGGAATACCCAAGACCTCGGCAGATATACCATCGATAGGAGATAACCTACCGAGCAGAACAAAATAGGTGCCGCGATAACCAGAGCCTTGCTCAATTGACAGAACATCTAAGGGGTTTTCTACTACGCAAACTGTCGACACATCTCGGCTGGCGTCTGAGCATGTTTTGCATACAGCTAGCTCTGTAAAATTGCGACAAACGCTACATCTTCCTATTTCGTTGGCAGCGCGCTCCAACGAGCTGGCTAAGTTTTTCGCGATATTTCTATTTTGTCCCATGAGGTGAAAAGCAATTCGCTGTGCAGACTTAGGCCCAACCCCGGGAAGAAACTGTAAGCTCTCTATCAGATCTGACAAAAGAGATGAAGACATTTAATAACTCCTAGGAAAATCTAAAAAAACAGTTAGTTAAAGGCCTTCAAAAAATCTAACCCCGAAGTCACTTTAGACATTTTCTCTCGGGATACTAAGTCGGCTCGCTTACTTGCATCGTTAAAAGCTATAACTAAAAGATCCTGAAACATTTCTAAGTCTTCGGTAACGACCTTTGACTCTATCTGGACTGATAACACATCTTTACGCCCATTCATTCGCACTTTCACCATACCGCCCCCTGCCTCACCGATAACTTCTAAAGCAGAAATTTCTTCCTGCATTTTTGCGACTTCTCCCTGCATCGCTTGAGCTTGCTTCATTAGATCGGTCAAACCATCTTTCAACACATCACTTCTCCTAGTAACACCAGTTAATACTACTGTTCTTCTTCGTTGCCACCCCGTGACACTTTTTCTAAGGTGGCGCCAAACTCATTCATCAATAACATGACATTTGGATCTTCATGTATATTTTGCTCCGCAATTCTTTGGGCCTCTTCTTCATTAGCCATTGTTTGCTCAGCGAGAGACAGCTTGGGATCATCAGGCAAATTCACCAAAGATATTTTTAAAATCTCACCCGTTAGCAAAGAGACTTTCTCTTCCAACAACTCCAGTGCATTAGCTTGCGCCAATTTCTCATGATTAGGGGCTAGGTATAAATTAAGTGACCCACCATCCCGCCCCACAAAAACCGTATTGCGATACAATTCGCGTGTGAGGCCTGACACCTCGAGCAGCTCTGAGAGTGCATGCCATTCATCATTTGAATTTAGACTCACGCTCCGGGCGGACGAGCTTTTAGCTGATTCCTTGGACAGTTCTGCGGTATCGACGATGTCTTGGTCACAAACATGATCAGGTACGATGAGGTTAGTTAATTCTTTTTTTTTTTCGCGGATTTTTCCATCGGAAGCATCATCCGAGTGTAATGCTGTATCAGCTAAGTGATCGTCATACAGCCTAAAAGACAACATGCGCAAAAGGACCATTTCAAATGCCGACTCAGTATCCGGACTGATCACCAAATCACTTCGCCCAACCAGCGCTATTTGATAAAACAATTGACAATCTTCTTGGCCGATTAGATCAGCCAGCATACCAATATCGGGATCATCTTCGAAAGACTCCGCATCATCGCCTAATGCTTTTACAGTCGCAATACGTACTAAAATTGACAAGATTTCGGATAATACATCACTGTAATCTGGCCCCACTGTCCGTAACTCTCTCGCCGCTGACATAAGTTTTTTCGAATCGTTAAGCGCTACAGATTTAAGAATACTTACAATAGTGTCTCTATCTATCACCCCAAGCATGTCAACAACAGACGACTCGGTTATCAAACCGCCGCCGTGAGAAACACTCTGATCCAACAGACTTAGGGCATCTCGAACACTACCGAGCGCGCTTTTTGCAAGTAGCTCCACGCCACGCTGCTCAAACTGTATCCCCTCGCGCGTGAGTAAGTCAGTAAGATGTAACGATATCTCGCTCTTTTCAACTTTTAAAAGATTAAACTGAAGGCAGCGCGACAACACCGTAACTGGCAATTTCTTCGGGTCTGTAGTCGCCAACAAAAATTTTACATGCTCGGGCGGTTCCTCAAGTGTTTTCAACAGTGCATTAAAAGAATGGTTAGAAAACATGTGAACCTCATCAATAAGGTATATCTTGAATCGACCTACACTGGGCAAGTACTGTACGTTATCTAAAAGCTCGCGTGTTTCTTCCACCTTGGTCCTAGAAGCTGCGTCGACCTCAATCAGATCGACAAACTGTCCTTTTTCAAAATCCAAACATGATCCACATTTGCCGCATGGCTCACTTGTGATTCCGGCATCACAATTAAGTGCTTTAGCCAACACTCTAGCCAAAGTGGTCTTCCCGACGCCTCTCGTACCTGTGAATAAATACGCGTGATGTATTCGCTGAGAATCAAGTCCGTTTATTAGTGCTTTCAAGACATGCTTCTGACCTATAACGTCAGAGAAAGTTTGAGGGCGCCATTTGCGCGCAAACACTTGGTAACTCATAACACCCAACCTAATAGAGGAAGAACTAATACTCTCACAAAAACTAGCGGCGACCACCCTGATCAAGCTTCGCGCATACAGAAACTGCTTCCGCTGCTCCTTTTCAGGCCTGACGGGTTTCACAGCGGTGTACCGCTAAGAGACCAGGGTGCTCACCATTGATTCTTTAATTCTACTTGAAAAATACGCAAACTTCGTAGGTTTTTTATAAAACCGACTGTTATAATTCGCAGAATACTGCAAATTTAAAAACGAAGAACATCAAATTTCCTACTAAAGCGGCAATGTGCTCTTCTTAACTACCTTTCGTAAAGTGAAATTACTTTTAACTCTCGCCACACCGGGTAATTTAGTTAATTGATCGTGGTGTATCCGCTCATAATCAGCCGAATCACTAACTACCAGCGACAGGAGGTAATCAAATTCACCAGCTAGTAAATAGCACTCAATCACCGCCGGCACTTCTTTAACAGCCTTCTCGAAAATATCTAACTCCTCTTGCTTCTGACTTACCAATGATATCTCGGCGAAAACAATCCCTGTCTTTCCAACCAAAACTGGATTAATTCGTGCGAAATAACCCTCTATCACACCGGTATCCTCTAGTAATTTCACGCGTCGAAGAGTCGCAGACTCAGATAAACAAACTTTTTGGGCTAACTCCTTATTAGAGAGTCGGCCATCTCGCTGAAGTTCCTCGAGAATAAGATAATTCTTACGATCAATTTCCATGTTTTAGCATCCAAAATCTTGACGTCCGTTCACTAAATCTGCACTCGGACAAAAAATTTAGCGATCTAACACTGTACCCCGAAGGGGGCGCGAACAGAAGTATCAGGACGACAACTGATACAGGTTGCACGCGATATCACTATCCAATACATTACATTACAACCATAATTAAATCTGTTTATATAACGAACCGACACTATAACGAGGAGCCATAATGAAGTATAGAATTTCCGTGGATACTGGAGGAACTTTCACGGACGTGGTTGTCACTGATGAAGGCGGACAATTCACAGTCGGTAAAGCCTTGACCGATAAGAAAAGAGCCTTCTCCAGCATCGCGGCAGGGTTGGAAGTTGCCTGTGAAGAGTTAAAGATATCTGTTGCAGAGTTACTGGCGAGCACCTCGGTATTTATATACGGCACGACCAGAGCTACTAACGGAATAGTAGAGAGGAAAATAGCGCGAACAGCTTTTCTGAGTACGGAAGGCTTCCCAGATACCCTATTATTAAAAGAAGGAGGCAAGGCAGAAACACACAATCTAAGAATGGAGTATCCCGACCCTTATATTCCTAGAAGTCTGACGTTTGAGATACCAGAAAGAATTAGTGCCGAAGGAACAATCGAGCACCCGCTCGATGAACAGGCAGTGCGCAGGTTATTGACAGAATTTAAAACAAAAAAAATAGAAGCAATCGCTGTTTGTCTCTTGTGGTCGATAGCTAACCCCGTTCATGAAAAGCGTATTGGAGAGTTAATTGAAGAGTTCTTACCAGGCGTGCCTTATACGTTGTCGAGTGAAATCAATCCCATTCTGCGTGAGTATCGGAGAGCATCTTCAACAGCGATAGACGCATCTCTAAAACCGTTGATGCAAGAGTACCTCCTGACATTAGAGAAAGACCTGAGAAACGCGGGTTATGAAAATGACATACTAGTCAGCACTTCTTTTGGTGGTGTCATGCACCTCTCAGATGTGGTTCTAAAACCAATATTTTTAGTTAAATCTGGGCCTGCAATGGCGCCTATAGCTGGCTTAGCGTATGTGGCTGCGGAAGAATTAGCTGAAGACGTTATCGTATGTGATGCTGGAGGCACGACATTTGATGTAAGCCTTGTGCGAGACGGTCAAGTAGAATTCACACGAGATACGTGGCTAGGCCCACAATGGACCGGTGATAATCTAGGGATGGCATCAGTAGCGGTGCATAGCATCGGTGCCGGCGGTGGCTCTATCGCTTGGGTCGATACTGGGGGCCTATTACAAGTCGGGCCAAGATCGGCGGGCTCTGAGCCGGGACCAGCATGCTATGGCCTCGGAGGATTAGAACCAACCGTCACTGATGCAGCGGTAGCTTTGGGCTATATTGATCCTAAACATTTTCTTGGCGGAAGGATGCATTTAGACGAAAGCGCGGCCCGAAAAGCTATAAAGCCACTTGCTGTGGTGTTAAATGAGTCGATCGAACATACCGCCTTCGCCATCATAGCTGTGGCCAACGAAAATATGATACAAGCAATCAAAGAGTTGACTGTAAACGAAGGAATCAACCCTGCAGACTCTACACTCGTGGCAGGAGGTGGAGCTGGCGGGTTAGGAATCGCACCAATCGCAGCAGAATTAGGCTGTCGTAATGTACTAATACCACGAACAGCCGGGGCACTTAGCGCATCTGGGATGCAATTCTCCGATATCATAACTGAGACCGGTGCCAGTAAAATAACGGTCACAGATGCCTTTGATTTTGATGGCGTGAACGCGGCGTTGAGTACGATTAATAAACAATTAGATCAGTTTGCCAGTAACTTAATGTCGCGCGGTATTTCTGAAATAAAGAAACGTTATTTCGTAGAAGCACGTTATCGATTTCAAGTGTGGGAATTGGAAGTAGAGATTGAGACTGGTGTTTTTAACGGGCCGGAGGATGTTGATGCTCTGGTTCAAGCCTTCCATAACATGCATGAAAGGGTTTTTGCGATCACCGATATAGGCCAGGCGGTGGAGTGTTTAAATTGGCGTGGCAGGCTTATCGCTGACGTGAAGGCGCCCTCTCTGGAACCACCAAGATCTGATACTGAGAATCGAGCGACGGCAGACAGAATACGGAAAGCATATTTTGGTAAAGAGCCTATCGATACATCCATCTATCTGGGAAGTGATCTAAATATCGGCGTGTCTATCGACGGTCCGGCTATAATAGAAGAGCCTACATCAACCCTAGTCGTAAACCCCGGAGCCAATGTAAAAGTGAGCTCTGGGGGAAGATATATTTTAACACCATCGGAGCACGGTTTAGTATGAATAAGAATACAGCTAAAACTACCTATGAAATGGATCCTGTTCATATGGCAGTTTTGTCCAATCGAATCAACGCTATTGTGGCTGAAATGACTAACACATTACTCAGAACCGCGCGTTCTGCTGTGCTTGCAGTAGTTCGCGATTTCTCATGCTCAATTATTACGGCGGATAACGAACTCCTTTGCCCCGGCGACGGACTCCCAATACATATCTTTGGAAGTCCTTTGCAAGGAGAGACAATGACGGAATTGCACAAAGACCTAACTCCGGGTGATGCGTTCCTGCATAATGATCCATACCTAGGCAACACTCACGCTGCTGACCATATGATTATGGCCCCGGTCTTTGTTGATGGCGTTCACTTGTTCACGACTTGTGCTAAAGCGCACATGGCTGACTGTGGCAACTCTATACCAAGCACTTATCATGCCTATGCGAGGGATGTTTACGAAGAAGGCGCGCTAATCTTCCCATGCGTACGAATACAGAAAGACTATAAAGATGTTGATGACATAATACGGATGTGTCAACGCCGTATACGCGTGCCAGAACAATGGTACGGCGACTATTTAGCTCAAATAGGCGCAGCTCGAATTGGTGAAAGACGGTTAATCGCACTGGTTGAGAGATATGGTATCGAGACAATCCAACAATTCATGCGTGACTGGTTCGCTTATTCGGCGACGCGCACCACTGAAGCCATTAAAAAAATGCCTAGCGGTAAACTGACGAGTATGGGACATCATGACCCTTTAGGAACGGTGCTTCCTAAAGGTTTAGATATCCGGGTAGATGTCGATATCAATTCTGAGGAAGGCATGATCGAAGTTGATTTAACAAAAAATGAAGATAATAAAGATTTTGGTTTAAACATGACCGTAGCGACAGCCACAAGTACAGCTATGGCAGGGGTGTTTAATTGTCTAGAGGAAGTACCCGTGAACGGGGGAAGCTTTTCCAGAGTTAACGTTAAACTCCGAGACGGCTGTATTACCGGTAATCCAAAATTCCCCCACAGTGCCTCCATGGCCACAACTAATATGTCTGATAGAGTTTTAAATGCAACCCAAGCAGCATTTTCGCAATTGGGAGAAAACTATGGCCTAGCGGAAGGTGGCGTTGGTATGGGGGCTGCGGCAGGCGTGATCTCAGGTAAAGACTGGAGATCGGGTAATAGTGACTATATTAACCAAGAGTGGCTAATTGTGAATGGAGGCCCTGCGAGTCCCGAAAGTGATGGATGGCTAAATTTTGGGTTGCCCGTAGCTGCCGGTAGGATGTATCGGGGAAGCGTGGAAGTTGACGAATCTAAGTACCCAATAATGTTTAAATCTCTCAAAGTTATAGCCGGCGGAGGTGGCGCTGGAAAATTTAGAGGCGCACCCGGCGCCGAAGTAATTTATGGTCCTCGCAAAGATAAAATGACTGTAGTTATAGCGTGTGATGGACAACATTTTCCGCCGAAAGGTGTAAACGGTGGCGAACCAGGGCCTTTAGCGACTACCTGGCGTGTAAAGAAAGATGGCACAGAAGAACAATTGGCAGGAGTCATCGAGTGTGAACTGGCTCCAGGAGAATTTATAAGGGGAACCGATACTGGAGGTGGTGGGTATGGGAAGCCTAGACACCGAGACCCTGCTCGGGTTCTAAAAGATGTTCGAGAAAAATGGGAAACTATGGAGCGAGCTAAAGAAACCTACGGAGTTGTGCTGAAAGGTAGCATCGAGGACGAGAGTCTAAGCATCGATAATACTGCTACAGAAAAACTGCGGAATGCAAGCTAGGATCTATGCTCTTCCTGTAGCCCCTCCATCCACAGCGAGTACTGAGCCCGTGCAGTAGGACGACTCTTCGGATGCGAAGAATAAGCTCGCGTAGGCTACTTCTTGTGGTGTCGCGGGTCGTCCCATTGGAGAGATAAGCTTAGGGTTCTCTTCGGAAAATAAATCTGGAATCACACTTTCGACCATCTGTGTTTCAACGAATCCAGGTGCCACTACGTTACATCGTATTCCATCGTCCACATAAGCCACTGCCATCGATTTTGAGAGATTAATAATGGCACCTTTCGTAGCTGTGTATGTGTGGGCATCCGGCGCACCGCCCATACCAAAAATACTCGAAATATTAACAATAGAACCAGATTTCTGTCGCTTCATTTGAGGTATAACTAGCCTAGACACATAGAATAAGCTGTCCAAGTTAGAGGCCATTACTTCTTTCCATTTCGCTATCGGGGTCGTGTCGATAGGATCCATAGACCCTTGACTACTCTCTCTCAAATTATAACCGACACCAGCGGCGTTAAGTAGAATGTCAATTTTACCATTCTTGGAAATACAGTTTTCAACAACTGTCTTGACTTGCGAGGCATCCGAAAGATCCGCGCTGAATACAGAGCCACGTCCTCCTCCCGCGGTAACCAAACTCAGAGTTTCATCAAGATTAGACTGCGTCCGAGAGACACCAAATACTAAAGCTCCCTCTTTGGCAAAAAGCTGCATACATGCGCGCCCAATACCGGTTCCAGCCCCAGTTATTAAAGCGATTTTTCCATTTAGTCTAGACATTAATTTAAACCTTCCTGACTTTATTCTGGGCGTTCTCGCCCTACTATCCTCAACAAATCTTCATGCATCTCAAACCACACAGTATGATAACTTTCTATTTTAGCATCACTGACCCATTCGATCTTTCCATCCTCAGCTGACTCGAGCGCTGCCAAAAGCTTTTCCTGATAAAACACAAACCTAGGAACGAATTTAGTTATGCCATCTAAAATAGATTCGAATCGGTCATGCAGCCCTCCTAAGCGATCGATAATTTCCGAGTCGTAGGACTCGTCGGTGTGATCATTCGCAACTAATGCACCAGCAACTTCAATCATTTGCCAGGAAGTGATCACAGATTTTAACTCAATATTGATGATTTCAAATTTTTCGTACTCATCTAAGAACTTCGAGTCGGCACGGAGACCATCGTAATAGCGAGAATACTCTGCCCCAACTATCATATGGCCTACTGCAGTCAGAAAGTATTTGCCCTCAATCTCAGAAACTTTATCGGCCAGTAAAGCATGTTCCAAGGCTAGGCTAAAAGGTTCTTCTGGCAATCGCGTAAGTGCACGAACAATCTCTTTTTCAGCGCCTTTTTTAACCGCCACAGCATGCAAGACCGCGTGAATATCAGAAACTTGAGTCATATTAATTCCTTCAACACTCATTTTTATTTATTACGTAAAGCTTCTATGTCATCGCGAGATAAAGAGGCCCCCTTACCTTTCAAAAGACGAGAATGCTTCTGCTCAATCGCAAACAAGTGGTCAGCCTTGTCTTCGCGAAAATGGTACTTCACCCAATCTGAACACAGCAAGCGGAACTCCTCGGTGCACGCAGTCATAGTAAATTCCTTACAACGCTGATTGAGTTCGGATTCCGACAAAACACCCTCGGACGTTCTATATCGATCTTGTTTAGGCTCTAGATTAGTGACCCCACCAGTAATCGGTCCCACTCCTGAGGTGTACGGCTCATCCTGCAAAATAGAGTAAGGAATGAAACTCAACCCCTTGGTGGCCTTGTCTGTGTGTTGTGCCATAGTGTATGCGTGCGCTTGTTGGCTGGGTTGAGTGATCATCCCCACCAACTCCCCGAGAAACAGATTCCCATACTCGTCGTTTAACAGTGGACGAAAACGTTCAGCACGGTCATCCATCATCATCCAGTCACTTGATTCATAGCAGCCCGCAATATGTGCCAACTCTTTTGGCACAGCGAAGTAATTCAACGCGCCTGCATCCATTTGTTGGTCTCTACTCCAACCAGCCATCTGCTCCCACAACTTCGTTGTAGCTATTTTAATTTGGGCAGTTAATTCTATAAAAGTTTGAGTTAATTGCTCTGGAGTATCCATGCCTATTGGCTGATGCCCATCAGTAAGATTATCCGCCGTCCATAGACCAACAGCTCGAATATGTTCGGACTTTAATTCAGGCTCTGCTTCGAAAGATCCCCAATCATCAAGTAATGTGATGTGGGTATCCTCGACTATCATTGCTACAGTCAAATTGTTGTATAGCAGATCTTTGGCTACGCCATCCAACCAGGGGAAGTCATATTCCGCTAACTCGCGAAAGTCTCTGACCAACATCTCCCGGTTTTCAGAAACTTTGTACGGACCGTGGTTATGAATGGTCAACCGACTTTCACACGACACCAAAAAGCCATACTGCGCAATCGTTGCCATAAATTCTTGTGCAGAATTGTGTAACTCATCGCCTGGGACACATTCAAAAGCATCCGCATGAAAAACTTGCAACTTCTGTTCTGGAAAAATTTGTGCTCGATGACCATTCTGACGATTTGTGAGGCCACCGTTATTGCGATGCCACGACAATTGGAATCGTTTCCAAAAATCCATCACGTAAACAACATCTTCAACGGCGTCTGTCGGCTTAACGACTCCCCAGTTTATCAGCATCTCGCGACCAAGAAGGTAAAAACAAGGAATGGTCCACGCTAATATTTTCACTCCCGTACTTCTCGCTCTATCCCCCACTTCTTCAGCTGACATGTTAGCTTCTATTTTTTTCAGGAGCTCAGGATATCGATAAAAGCAATTTAAGTAAGAAAATAATATATAGGCCGAGACAGGAAATATTTTTGACTCCTGAACAGTCCGAGTGGCGCAAAGCCAGTATGTTTCATCAGAGTTCTGTTGGATAAGATTATTAGTCTCAAGTAATTGAGCATAACTAATTTCATTTTTAATCATTCCGATTTTTTCCCTAAGTTCATCCAGTGTGATACAGATTAGTTGTGTAAGCGCCATATTCTAGCTGTCACATCGGTGCCACTGGAATAATCGTCGGCGGTCTTGGATGGAGCCGTCACCTCCACCTCGATTAACTCGCCCGTTTTGATCCCATTTAAGTTTACGTTCATCAAACAAGGAATATTATATTCTCGAGTCAAGATCGCCAAGTGAGAACGAGTAGTTCCTCCAGCACACAACACGCCCTTAAACTGTTCAAGTATCGGCGCCGTCAGGGTACCACCCGAGTCATCAACTATTGCAATAGTCTCCTCAGGAACACCATCCTTTAGATATTCTAGGACTTTATCACTGGTTCTCACGTACCGGGCAATTCCGTTCAAATTTGCAACATGATTTACCACGTTGTCTCCCGAACCTCTTAACTCCCGTCCGTTGGTCTCGATCTCTCCGATAGGTGCTTCCTTATGCTCAAAATAAAAGTCTTCATTCGATAAGCCTGAGTCTTTATATGCATCCGGTCTCTCCAGTGGAGAAGACATCGCGGAAGGTTCGAAACGATAACCCAACGCAAGCAATTTATCCTCAATAGCCTGCATGTCATCCTTTGAGATCAACTGCTCACCCACCCCAAAGACAAACTCCTCCCATCCAACGCCGGATTCCTCAAAGCGTTTTCTGACTACATCTTTGATGGCACAATTGTACGCTTCAACCGAAGCGAACTCGGATAAATATCCATATTTATCGGTATCGACATAAAGCTTAGACATCAGCTTCCCCCTTATTAATCTGTATATTTATTCTGCAGCCTGACGAAATCGACATCGCCTAAACCTAAACATTGCTTAGCAAACGCCTTGGTACAGCCATAATATTTGTCGATATAATCAAATGCTGCATTTAAATATGACTCACGTGTTTCAAGCAGCGGCATAATAATCTTAACACCCTCTCCATTTTCATTCGAGACCCCGTATTTTTGCAATACTCGGTCAATTTCGTCCTCGACGGGGAAATATTTCTTTGAAAGCATAAAGTCATATAGCACGGTTTCACGCGGCACTCCCAAACACTCAAGAAGAAGTGCGACGCCGAACCCAGTTCGTTCTTTACCCGCAGAACAATTGAGCAAAACTTCTGAGTTATCGGAGTGCAACAACAATTGAAATAGTTGGCCGTAAACATCAATATTATCAGTTACCAGATACCTCATCATCTCGTGCATCGCCTCCACTACATCAATTTCATTCGGCTTTGTTGCGAACAAGTCATGAAAGTAATGTGCAGTTCCCACGCCAGGAATTATCCCAAGTTGACAAACGTTAGGGTCTCCTGGAAGTTGGGCGTTTTCATTAGCTTTTTCCTCTAAGAGACGAAAATCGACAACCAAACCAACATCGAGCTTGGCAAAAGCTATTTTGCCAAGCGCAGTGAGGTTAGATAGATGGCCGGACCGAAAAATCTTGCCCCACGCAATCCGCTTGCCACTCTCAGTCAGGTATCCACCTATATCTCTAAAATTGACACTGCCTTGTAAAAGAACGTTTCTTTGCGCACATACAAGCGATCCACCAGACGCCGATTCAAGAAAAAAATATTGACGATCGTTGTCCAGGTTATCAAATGCAATACTAAATTTTCCATTGATAATACGACCAACGATATCATCACCAAAATTCTTCGGATCGACACTACACCTTACCGTAGCGTCATAAAAATCCGAGCTCGGCTCACAGGTAATCTGATGTCGTCTATTTGCAAGTGAATTTACCGCAACGCTACATATTTGATCCACGGCTCAACTCCTCCGACTAACAATCTAAACGGACAGTTTTATAATTTGACTTCAGTAGAAAATTTAAACACCCTTCGTATATGATAATACAATTAATTGTGACATGGAGACCTTCTTCCAAATGTTTTCATCTATAGCAATTCAGCGCGAGTTACCTCAAGAAGGCGACAAGATCCACGATATCGAAATTGAATCGGACAACCAAAGGTGTGCCAGAGCAACCATCTACCTCCCTGAAGAGAATAAGCTTAAACAGCAGCCAGCGCTGATTTTCATATTACATTATGCGGGGCAACCTACACGCTTTTATGGAAGGCCACTTTTAGAAAGTATGTTTCTCCCAGTCTTCCGAAAATATAACGCGATACTAGTAGCCCCTGAGTCAATCAACGGGCAGTGGCATACTGAAGAGAATGAATCATTTGTTATGACTCTCATAGAATCAATACAAGAGGTCTATAAAATCAACCCTGCGAAAATTGTGATCGGCGGCTACAGCATGGGGGCATTAGGAACCTTTCACTTTTTGAACAGCTACCCAGATATTTTCTCTGCAGGAATAGCATTAGCAGGCTTTCCGTCTGGCGAAATGAACCCAACTTCTCCAGTACACTTGCTTCTCTCAAAAAATGATGAAGTGTTCGAGTATAAATGCTTTATACCCAAGTATGATGATGCGAAAGATAAAGGCTATAAAAATTAGTTTTTCAAACGTGCCAGCGGCAAGTCACTATGATGTCCAAACTTTTTCAGAGCATTTTTCAAGTATAGAAAGCTGGCTTCATGACATGTGGGACTAAGGTTGCTTTGGAGCGAGAGGACATAGTCGGCCCAATTTCAGCATGCCTTACCCATTGCGACTTGCCAAAAGAAGTCCTCCGACTACGAGGACTACCCCCTACTAGTAAGTCAGCTCCCGGAATTTCGCCCAAAATAAGTAGTGCTAAAACAACACCCATCACTGGCACAAGATTCAGATAAACCGATGCCGTCGCAGGTCCTAGCTTCTGTATCCCTTCGTAGTACCAAAGAAACCCTACCCCCATAGTTAGAATGCCTTGCGCGGTTAATATTAAAATATTTTCCCCTTCGCCCAAAAGTCTGAAAACTGCCGGAAGATCCGATATAACTAGAGGGAGCATGAGAATCCCACCAGCTAAGCAGCTATATGCCGTAATGGTTAGCGCTGGATATAAGGTCAGTGGGGCACGGCCAAAAATCGTGTACCCGGTCCAGCCCAAGATCGCAATCAAAAACAATCCCTCTCCTAGCCCTACTCCTGTGCTAAAAACACTGAATAAATCACCATGGGTGACAACAATGATAGTGCCTAGAAAACTGAGCATAATTCCGATCACTGCGTTACGCTTCACCTTACGTCTGAAAAATAAATAGTCAGCGCAGATCACTAGCACCGGGATTGCGCCATTAATCACGGCGCCTGTGCCGGCATGCGTATGCTCAAGTGCGGAAAACATCAAGAAATTGTGGATACAGAATCCGCACACTCCAAGCAAAATAATTTGATAGAGAAGTTGCCTAGTCCACTTTATCTTTAATTGACCTCTAAAATGCGCGACCAGCGCAAGTATCACAAATGCCACTAATGCCCGAAAAGCCGTTATCACTTGAGGGGCATCATAGACTGCGAGATACCGCCCCAGCGGATAAGAACTCGCCCAAAGAACTCCCATTGCGATAAGCTTTACATGAATATTTATCATAGGCTCCAAGATAACCACTTGTGAAATTGATCAGTATACGTAAATATTAAAAAAGTCGCGCAAGCATGAGAAAGTAATTTAAGGGGAAAAATGAATATTTCAAAATTATTTGCTTTATTGATCGGCCTAGGCTTCATCCACTGCGGAGTTAGTGAAGAAGTTCCCCGATCTGAATTTGGGCCAAATGACACATTAGGCGCCGTAAATCGACTGAATAGTGGGTCGGTACTAAGCGCGAGCAGGCTTGTAAAATTAGGCCAAACATATGCGTTGGGAGTAGAAACAGGACCAGACTCTCCGGCCTATGGGTCTAGGACATATCAGATGACTGTTTTACAACTAGATGACGGCTTGGGTACACCAGCGGGTACAAACAAAGTTACTGGGAATGATGATCTAGTGCATAGTTACGTGGGAATCGGAAGTCAAATAGATGGTCTCGGTCATGTCGGGATTAATCATCATTACTACAACAATATTCACGCAAGTGAGTTCGTTAAAGTAAACGGGCTTACCAAATTTTCCACGTCGCAGATTCCTCCAATAGTAACGAGAGGTGTTTTACTCGACATGGCAAAGCTAAAAGGCAAAAAGATACTACCAGCGGGAACAAGTTTTAACGAAGAAGATATTCGAGCTGCAGAAGCCGCTATCGGAATAAAGATAAAAGAAGGAGATGTTGTCCTTTTTCACACTGGATGGTTGAACGTAAGTGAAACTGATAGCGAGCGATTTATGCAAGGAGAACCTGGACTAGGCAAAGACGGAGCTCGGTATTTAGCTAGTAGGAAGATAGTAGCCGTGGGTTCGGACACCTATGGGGTGGAAGTAATCCCATTTGAGCAAGAGGGAGAATTCTTCCCTGTTCATCAGGAGATGCTCACAAAGAATGGAATCTACCTGCTTGAAAATATGGATACTCGAGCTCTCGCAAAAGACGGGGCTTCAGAATTTCTTTTTGTTCTCGGACAACCACGACTTTACGGGTCGGTACAAGCAATTATCAACCCTATTGCTATAAGGTAGCTTCATCGGGAAACCCTTTATATCATAGTGTAACCGCCATCAACGGTCCACGCCTGTCCATTTATATACGATGCATCATCACTTGCGAGATACACAGCAAGTCCGGCCACCTCGCGCGGTTTAATCAAACGTCCCAGCGGGGTAGATGCGTTCATTTTTTCAGCCAGTTCTTCCTCTCCAACACCCAACGCCTTTGAATGCTCACTCATAAATCCTTTGGCCATGTCGGTATCAACAACCCAAGGGCAAACCGCATTTACTAGGATATTATGTGGTGCCATTTCAAGCGCAAGGCACCGAGTAATTCCGACAACCGCGTGCTTGGACGCATTGTACGCACTTTGGTTACGCGATCCCCACTTCCCAGCGGTTGATGCCAAATTTATAACTCGCCCATATTCGCGCTTGACCATATGGACTAACGCAGCCTGAGTCACGTGGAAAACACTGTACACGTTGCTTTCGATAACATTTTTAAAGTCCATAAAAGTATATTCTAAAAATGAAGATGCGATATGAACACCGGCATTGTTCACTAGAACATCTACCGGTCCGAACGCCTCTGCCTCGGCAACCATCATTTTTACTTGATATTCGTCTGTCACGTCCGCAGCTATAGGTAATACAGGCACACCATACGTTTCGCGAATATATTGAGCTGACGCCTCCAGCACTTTTATATCACGACCATTTATAACTAGTTGGGCGCCTTCTTTTGCAAATCCCTCGGCAATTGCCTTACCAATTCCCCTACTTCCTCCTGTTACTAAGGCCGTTCTTCCTACTAGCTTTCCTTCCATATATTATCCTCACGTATATTCTATTTGTTATGAGTGGAGCTTAAAACTATCACATTTGCTAGAATTAGACGGTAATAAAATAAGAGTAGAACACTAATGATTGAGCTGTACCATTGCAAAGGAGCGCGCTCGATGCGTTCACTATGGCTTTTACACGAAATGCAAATTGAGTTTAAGCTGCACGAAATTGAATTTAGTATGGCCGCGCTGAGAACGCCGGAGTACTTAGGGATCTCTCCCTTGGGCCGCGTACCATGTTTAACGGATAACGAGCGCACCATTTTTGAGTCTGGAGCCATCTGTCAGTATCTATGCGAAAATTATGATACCGAGAACCTTTATCGTGCGCCCGGTCATTCCGAGCGAATCGAATGGTTACAATGGATCCATTTTGCGGAAACTATTGCAGTACACGGTGCATCGTTAGTGCAACAGAAGGTATTCATCGCCCCAGAAAAAAGATCTGAAGTTGTGCAAAAACTTGAGTCGCGGCGACTATTTATCGCATTAGAAATACTCGAACCAATACTGGCAGAACATGATTACCTTTTGCAGAGCGGGTTCTCCGCGGCTGATACTGGTGTAGGGTATAGCATACATCTTGCTCAAGAATTCATCGATATAACACCGCTAGAAAACGTCCAGAGGTACTATGACCGAATTTCTAAGCGAAAAGCATTCAAGCTCGCTCTATAGGATAGCTCAAAGTCCTTCAGAGGCGACAGGCACCTCGCCAGCAATAGTAGTGCGATATAGTAAGCGACTGTACCCTTCGTAACCTCCTTCGGCATAGTGACTTACGCAACGGTTGTCCCAAAGCAACAAAGTGTTCGGCTGCCATACATGACGGTAGGTAAATTCTTCTCGGGTGCAGTGAGAAAACAAAAATTTTAAAATCACATCACTCTCGTCCCGCGACAAATCCTTTATCGCCGTAGTATAAACATGGTTAACGTAAAGAGCGTCTCTCCCAGAAGGTGAATGCCTGCGAACAACGGGATGAGTAACAAAATTGTCCGCGTCAGGTGATACCAGAATCTTCATTGAACGAGTATCATCATCCTTAGAGAAAAGTCCTACAGTATCACTGTATGCGGGACCTGCCGAGTGCACACCTTCAAGCGAAGTGAGAAACTGCTTAAGCTTAGGAGACAGACTTTCAAAAGCTCTACGGTGATCTGCGAACAAAGTATCACCGCCGCGTGGTGGTATTTCGACAGAGTAAAGCGCTGTAATACTTGGTGGTACCTTTTGGAAACTCCAGTCAGAGTGCCATAAGCTCCCAAATATCGGCGCAGTCTCGGTCGGATCGCGCCTGACCTCAATCACATGCTCAAATCCCTCCATAGACTGGACATAAGGATCATCCCCGAATTTGCCTAACCTTCGACTGAAGTTCTCAAGGCTACTAGGAGTGAAATCTTGATCTGGGAACGACACGACACCATACTGATTTAGAGCGTCTATTACTGTTGTAACTTGAGCCGTTGAGAGTTCACCATTCAGTAATATACCCCTTAAAGTTGCGCCGAACCCATCACTGCTGGGAGTAATATTAAAATTATTAGAATTGGTCATAGTGTTTTTTGCGCAAATCGCTGTCTGATTAAATCTTCTGATATAAAATAAAAGGATGAAACTGCTGCATTAGTAATAATAATGCAAATTTAAACGCAAACAAGATAAGATTGAAATTAACTAGGCAGTTTTAAGAACCAACGAATCTGAGTAAATGCAGGAATATAATAGGGGAGCGAATATTATGACTTTTAAAGAACAAATCCCAAGATATTATCCCACCCAAGGCGAAATGCTGAAACGTGTCGCACGTTTTAGTGATTTGAAAGGGTTCGATGGTGGTCTCCCTGATAGCTATATGCCAAGTGCTCAGCGAGTTCTATATAACGTTATTGGCTTCCAGCCACCGGCCGATGAAAAAGATGGAATCGTCTCTCCAGTAGGTGCCGCAGCAGCGAGAATGTCCGCGATAAAGATCAGCGAAGGCTTCAACCTAGGTTACTGCGAAGCACTGCCTGGCAAAGGCCCCATGATGCATAATCACGATACAAATGAAACCTTTATTTGTATGACCGGTACTTGGCGAGCAAGTTGGGAAGAGGAAAGTGGGAACCAACAACATGTAGACCTGCAACCGCTTGACGTAATTTCATTTCCGCCAGGTGCCATAAGACGGTTTGAAAATGTGTCCGACGGCCCTCGAGACCAACCCGCAGTTTTAATGTTTGTCATTGCCGGAGATGCACCAGGCGCTGAATTCAGTAAAGAAGCAATGCAAGAAATTGATGACGCGGGTTTAATAGAAAATAATCCGGTAAATAATAGTGATAATACTTGGTCAAAACCTCACACTAATCCGATGGACTGGAGAACTGTAGACACATAATGCTGATATCAAAAATTGAATAGTTCTAAGCTAAATACAGATAGTATACATACGGATATCGTACTTATCGGCGGTGGTCATGCTCATATTGAGGTGATCAGGAATTTTGGGATGAAACCCGAACCTGGGACTCGTCTGACATTAATAAGTAAAGAAGATCAAACTTTATATTCTGGAATGCTGCCTGGGCTAATTGCAAACCATTATAAATTTGATGACGTGCATATTGATCTTCATCCACTGACACACTTTGCGAATTGTAGATTTTTTCACAGTGAAGTTTTAGCAATCGACTTAAAAAAAAATATTGTCCTATGTGACGGTAGACCTCCAGTACCATTTGATGTCCTTAGTCTAGACATTGGCTCGGCACCTTCAGAGATTCCTGATGGCCATGAATCTGTTCTACCAGTCAAGCCAATAAATAGTTTTTATGAATATTTCAAAAACTCCGAATCTTATTCTGATCAAGGTCAATCACGCACCGTTGGTATAGTTGGTGGAGGGGCTGGCGGGGTCGAGTTGGCATTTGCCATAAAGCACCGCTTCATGAATACACTGAATGGTACAGATGAAGCGGTCTCAAATACCGAAGTCGTAATCATCACAGCAGACGATTCAATACTCCCTACGTTCCCCCGCTCTGCCCAGAAACACTGTATGCAAGCACTCAAATCGGCCGGAATACAATTAGTCACTGGTTTCAAAGTCGTTAGCGCGACAAACAATGCCGTTTGCAATGAGGCCGGCGAAGAGATCATTGTCGAGCATATTGTTTGGGCAACACAAGCTTCTGCCCCAAAATGGCCTGGTGATTGCGGTCTCCAAACTAACACGACTGGATTCGTTAAGGTAAACAAGTTCTTACAGGCAATTGGCCATAAAAATATTTTTGCGGTTGGGGATATCGCCGATGTAGAAAAATTCAACCGGCCAAAATCTGGTGTATTTGCGGTCAGACAGGGGCCTATCCTGGCAAAGAATCTTCGTCACGTCGCTCGGGGAGAAACAAGACTAGAGAAATATTCACCGCAGAAGGATGTGCTAAGTCTAATTTCTTTGGGGAAAAAATTAGCAATAGGAACAAAATATCGAGTGGCCTTTTGCGGCGAATGGTTGTGGCGATTAAAAAAATATATTGATAAACGCTTTATTGAACGGTACACCGAGCTACCGAGAATGATAGAAACTGGTCTAGATAGCTCGGACAAAAAGATTATTGCGGAAATCATGAGGTGTGGAGGGTGTGGTTCGAAGATTGGACCGGAGATCTTACAGTCCGCATTACAAAAGCTCGCTCCTAGATATTCTGATCCGAATGTCTTGGTGGGTCTCAGCAACCCTGATGACGCCGCTGTTACGCGCGTCCCTCCCGGCGCGCTCGCGCTCTATACTGTGGACGGATTTAGAGACTTTTTGAATGATCCCTTCCTTTTCGGCCAAATAGCAGCTGTTCATGCTTTATCTGATATCTATGCCATGGGGGGGGAACCGAAAACTGCGCTAGCATTCGCCACTATCCCAGTAGGCACAGAAAAACTTATGGCCGACGACCTAGCCCAACTAATGTCAGGTGCTTTAAAAGCTCTGTCCGAAGACAATGTTGAACTGATCGGAGGCCATTCCTGCGAGGGGCTGGAAATGAGTCTTGGGCTAAGTATTAATGGATACTGCTCTGAAAAAGATCTACTAAAAAAAAGCGGCGCAGAAAATAATGACGCAATAATCCTAACTAAAGCCCTTGGAACCGGAGTTATTTTTGCGGCCATGATGCAAGGTGAATCTAAGGCCGCAACCATACGATCGGCGGTTAATATGATGTTAACCAGCAATAAAACGGCCGCCCAAATATTTAAATCTCACGAGACTACTGCTATGACCGATGTTACCGGCTTTGGTCTATGCGGTCATCTCATAGAAATGCTGAGTAGTAGCCAACTGTGCGCAACACTATCAAGCGCGGCCATTCCAGTGCTGCCCGAAGCACAATCCCTTTTTGCAAAAGGTTATGAGAGCTCACTTCATTCCCAAAATCTAAAACTGCAAGGTATGGTTGACATAGCAACCGAAATAACAAGTGCACTGGATATCACTTTTGACCCGCAAACCTCTGGCGGGCTATTAGGCACCGTGCCCCACGAAAGGGCCCACTCTTGCTTAGCCAACTTACGGGGAAATGGCTATACCGACGCTAAGATAATCGGTCAGGTAAAGCCTCGCAAGAATCAGCACGTGATCACCTTAAGCTAGTCGAGCATCACCCCAGCAGCGCTAATGTATCGATAGGTTCTGGGCGGACCGTATAATCTGGATCGGCGTTAACATCAAGGATCTCGCCCGTGGCGGCAATCAAGATTCTAGCCGGGATCGGTAACGACCAACTGTCATCACCGTTACATGCGGGTAGATCTATTCCAAAACTTTTGTATATGGGTATCAATTCATCAGGGAGCGTAAATCGTAAGCCCAGTCTTGAGGCGAATTCATTTCCAGGATCGCCTAAAATATCAAAGCTAAGATTATGAGAGTCGACCATCTGCGATCTAAAAGTTATACCCTGCGGGCTTAAGGCCACTATAGTTGCGTCTTTTCCCGAAAAATCTTTATGTAACTCCTGCAGAGCATACAGCTCCGCATTACAATAGGGTCACCAATGACCTCGAAAAATTGTGAACACAATGGGTCCATTAGAAAGCAGCTCTTGCGATGTAATGGCTTTATCATTCTGATTCCTGAGGGAAAAAGATGGAAAAATATCTCCGGCTTTCACTATCCCACCCATTATTCCGGAATTACGTAACTCCTCGGTTGCCATCTGCATAGCCTTTAAGGCGTCTGGAGGAATCTTTCCGGCGGATGCTTGGCGAATGCCATCCAATCGATTTGCTAAAGACATACTTTGTATCCCATTTTTTAGTTGGCAACTAATATACCAATAAAATTTGGTGAAGCACCAGAATGCAATAGCTCTAACGAATTATGCGCGGTAATATGGCTGAAGTGCCAACCTTGTATCATTTACATTACAGGCGAGAGGAAAAACATGGACCTTAGTTACTTCACGATGCCACTTCATCCCAAGAATCGTAACTATATGGAAACTCTGAATGAGGACCGAGATGCTTTCATACTTGCTGATAGACTAGGATTTAAAGAAGGTTTCGTAGGGGAACACGTGACCGATGAAGCCGAAACAATCACTTCGTCTTTAATATTTTTAGCGAGTCTTGCTTATCAAACTGACAATATCATACTTGGTAGCGGTACTGTCAATTTACCTAATAGTCATCCTGCGGCGGTCGCGGCTCAAGTATCAATGCTGGATCACATGCTTCGAGGTCGGTTCATATTTGGAATCAGTCCTGGAGGACTGCTATCAGATGCTGAGGTCTTTGGAACACTAAAAAAAGATCGAAAGGCAATGTTTGCCGAGGCGATTGAGCAAATATTAACTATATGGGGTAATGACGGTCCTTTCAATATTGAGGGTGACTATTGGAATATCTCAACCATTGAAACCGCAGATATAGGGATCGGGCAGGGCTTAATTATCAAGCCCTATCAAAAGCCCAATCCACCAATCATGGTGGCGTGCATGTCCCCGTTTTCCGAGAGCGTAGCAACCGCGGCTCAAAATCAATGGTCGATCATATCTGCTAACTTTTTACAGCCAGTGTGGGTTGCTAGTCACTGGGAAAAATTGTGTGAGGGCTGGAATGCCAAAGGAATTCCTCACACTCCTTCGGATTGGAGAGTTGCAAAAAGTATTTTTGTTGCCGACGACGAAAAAACAGCTTATGAATATGCTATGGATCCCACAGGTCCTTACGGCAATTATTATTCTAGCCTAATGAAAAAACTTATAGGAAATGGTCGGCCAGATCTTTTTAAAACTAGCGCTGAAATGCCAGACAGTGATGTCACGTTAGAATTTGTAATGAACTCGCTGATCATATGCGGAACTCCCGAACAGGTGGCGTCCAAATTGTTTGATTTCAGGAACACAGTTGGAAGTTTTGGAACTCTCGTTTACGCAGGGCATGATTGGAGTAACCCGGAACTGGCAAAACGTTCTATGGAATTAATGGCTAATCAAGTAATGCCTAAAGTCAATGGGAATCTATAAGAATTGCACCTTCGATTTCCATTGCGTTGTTAACCTGCGACTATCGGCAGGCTTGCAAGACGAGATTGAATGACACAGAGGCTTGTTCTCCTTCATAAGTTAGCGGGAAGGCGAGATCAGTGCTTGCTGCTCGAACAGCATCAGACTCAAGGTATTCGTCTCCCTCGAAGTAAATCTGTGTAGTCAGTGTTGAGTAATCGGGATGACGTGCTATCACATGTAAATGTGCCGGCCTCCAAGGATGTCTTCCCATTTCTTTGAGTAGCAAACCCGTAGGTCCTGAATCGGGGATGGTGTACTGTGCAGGTTTCACTGTCTCCAGAAAGAAATCACCAGTACCGTTGCTTTCTACTTTCCCTCGGAGGTTTTCCTCGGGAGTAGCTCCTCCGTCAAAGTGTGAATATCTTCCCTGAGCATCGGCCTGCCAGAAATCTAACTCTACACCACCAATTGGTTCGCTCTTGGTGTTTAAAACTTTGCCAAACACTCTCAACCTTTCTCCAGGTTCGTTCTTCCTCGCTAGAACACCATCCTTTATAAAAGGCATATCAGGCAAATAAAACGGGCCAAGTACCTGAGAAGTAGTTCCGGAAATCTTGGTCGGGTCGCTTGCCACCACATTGGCTTCAAGAAATGCATCAAATAATAAAGAACGCTCACCACTGTCGATTGCATGGCTGATGAAGTTAATGGCCGCACGATATTCCGAGTGTGTTACTGCGTGCTTAATACAAATCTCGTGAACGGCATCTATTAGATCAGAAGTGATGTTTGCAACTCTAGTTTTCTCCATTTCTTACCCCTTTTTTAGAACACCCCTACTCCAGTATATTTTTCAGAATACCTAAGCTCAAATAATATCATCTCGCCTAAAGGCATTTATATCCTTCATAGAAAAACCCAAAGACTGCAATACCTCATTATTATCTCTACCCAACTGAGGCGCACCGCTTCGAATCTTAGTAGGGGTGCGCGAGAATTTTGCCGCAGGTCCAGTTAAAGGAATTTGACTACCATCAACTAATTCAGTTTCCTGTAACATATCACGACTTTTAATCTGAGAGTGACTTGCAGCTTCACTAAAAGTATTAACTTTGGTTACCGCGAGGCCAATTTCTGTAAGTTTTAATATAACCTCTTTGACCGTTCTCGTGCGACACCAGTCTGCCATAATCTTATCCACTAATTGCATTTCTCGCTTTCGCTCTGATGCGTCCATTCCTGACATTTCATCGCGTCGAATTAGGGAGCAAAAGGCTTTCCAGTGAGCGTCTAGCAGTACAGCCACATAGATACTTCCGTCGGAACATTTATACCCATTCACAGGCGCTGCAATAGAGGACTTGTTGCCAGCTCTCTCTAACGATACTCCCAGTTTTCCCGAAGTAAGATAACCGTTACTTTGGAACAAAAGACTGTCTACTAGGGATATATCCACGTGTTGCCCTTCACCAGAACTATTTCTATGATTTAGAGCCGCCATCGCTCCGATTACGGCATGTAGTCCCGCTAAATCGTCTGCTAGAAAGGTAGGGGCCTTAGTAGGTTGACCGTCAATATCACCATTAAGAGAACTCCATCCCGTGAAGTTCTGCGCTAAAGGGTCATATCCTGGACGGTCACAGTAAGGCCCAAACTGCCCATACATACTGATGGAGACATAAATAATGTCTTTTTTAACCTTACGTACTTCTTCATATCCAAGGCCCCATGACGATAAAGTTCCGGGCTTGAAGTTTTCTATAACTAAATCGCTATCTTCAGCTAGCCTAAGGAAGATCTCCTGACCTTTTGCACATTTGAGATCTAGGGTGACATTTTTTTTGTTGCGATTAACCGTTTCATGCGGAACCGTCAAGGTAGAGTTTGGCAAAAACGGAGGTAAGGCTCTACATACTTCCCCTTTGGGATGTTCAACCTTTATTACCTCAGCCCCCAAATCGGCGAACACACACCCTGCCATCGGTCCCGCCCACATTGTAGTCGCCTCCAGAACCCTAACCCCATCTAAAGGCCCTTTAATGTCGGAACGCGCGTCTTGATAGAAATCTTGCTTATCCATGCAGGCATACTCCGTCGTTCTCAGATCATTCAGAAAAATTAAACGGCTACGGGCATTTCTAGCGCTGGCATCACCTGCGACACGAAACGTTCAAATGACTCCTTGCTCTCCTCAAACGTCAGAGATCCCCAAGCAAATGAACCCACGAAATAATTTATACCACTCTGCTCAACTAATTTCTCGATCTTATCTCTTACAGTCTCAGGCGACCCTATGAGTATAGTCTCTGAAGCTAAGCACGCCTCCCATGAAAAAAAATCATCGAAACTAGTATCCCCATTCTTTCTCCAAAGCTCAGTAATCGATTGGTACCAATCTTGATACGCAGCCTCAGCAGTGCCTAACGCCTGCTGATCAGTCTCGCCTATAAAAATCTGTCGCATAGCACCGATCTTCGGACAATCGAGGTCATGAAACGTCTGTTGAGCCTGACTGAATTCAGCCCATGTCTGCCTATATAGACACGCTAACTGACTCACTAATTCAGGAGGCCCTAATGTTAAGAAATTAAAGCCATTTTTCGCAGCATAAGTTGTACCTGACTTCGCTGAACGTCGGGTACCATATGGAGGATGAGGCTTTTGTAACGGACCAATCGGAATCGATACTTGCTCAAACTGGAAATGCTCACCGCTATAATCGAGCACACGCTCCATCATACCTTCTCGGAACACATCGAGAGCTTCGTTAAATATCCCCTGTGTTGCTCCAGGAGTCAATACCAAAACACTTAATTTCGTAGGGTGAAACGCCCCTACTAATTCCCACTTCAACCCGGCCTTTGGAGAAATGGTCTAGCATACAAATCTCTTCGACCAATCTGACTCGGGTGGTACATGGGGAGCAAAAAAGCCATCGCACTAAAACGGATCCGCTCCGTACGCTGCGCAAGAGCAGAAAAAAATACTGAAGGGGATGGAGCCATTCCTAATGCGGTACCGTGGTGCTCCGCCAGATGATATCCATAGAAACCTGCGTCGTCTGCAAGTTCTGCCAATTGTAATCGTTGTTCATATAGTCGCCAACCGCATCAGGCGAACGATCTATCCAATCAAAAACTCCAAACTCTAATGTGTCGCCAAAATACTCCTCTCCCCGAAGTTAACTAATGATGCGCGAAACCTGAAAATTCAGCCCAAAACACCGTATTTTAAATACGACTATGAATATCAGATTAATTATGCTTTGCTCATCTAGTTCCTAGAATAAAAAACACTTTACAATCTAAATATGAATTACATAATACAGTGATCAAAATAAGCCTATGATTGTGCAAATATTAAGCTTTGAGGACTAAAGATGGAAAATAATAACTCTAGAGACTTCTCGTTCGACCTATTTTGGTCATTTAGAAGTCCTTTCTGCTATTTAGGCTCTCGACCGTATACTCGAAATTAAAAAAAATTTGAGTGACAGTGAATGTCCGACCCGTATTTCCCCTTAGCTATTCGCATCCCCGATTTCTTCAAAAAAGTAAATCCAAAATACCGAGGCTACCATCTAAAGATAGTCAAAGGGTTGCAGATCATCTTAGGTATACCGTACGCGTCCCTATTCCTGATCCAATTATTCAAGACATTGGAAACAAATGCTATCGCCCCGAGCAGCCTATATCGCCAAGATAACGTTACTGGGGGCGGCATGCCAAATTGAAGGCTCTTGCCTACAGTTTGTCGATCATGTTTCTCGAAAACTTTGGGATGGTTCAGTTGACGTTGGCACGAAAACAACACTCTTAGGACGCTCTAAATTCGCTGGTCTAAATGGCCTAGAACTAATGGCCAAAGTGGAGTCGGAGACCGATAAATTCGACGCAGTCATCGTGAAAAATCAAACCGCCCAAGAAAATACAGATCACTGGGGCGTGCCGCTAATGACATTTCAGAGGCGAAACATTCTATGGGCAAGATCGTATCGAAACATTATTATGGAAAATGCGCCAAGAAGGCTTGCCAAAAAGATAGGTTACTCCTAGATTATTTATTGTGTTTTCAGAAGATATTGTAATAAGCCGACATAAATCGTAACCATAAGATATCTATCAAGGAATAGTTAAAGTGGCTAATAAGATAAGCCTTGTTTCCCCAAAAAAGATAGATCCTTGTGTCAGTATCTGCAAGTTCTCAGGACCAAAAGGATGGTGTGTGGGTTGTGGTCGCACTAAAAAAGAATGCAAGAAATGGAAAACAATGAAACCCTGCGCCAAAGATGCTCTCCTTCAAAAGCTGAAAAAACGGATGATTAAAATAGTTAATTAGACGATGGTGCTAAGATGATTATCCAATCATCATCTCAAAATCCTTTGCGTCGGCTTTTCGTGGATTAGACTTAGCTGAGAGGTCTTTTAGAGCGTCACCAATCATCACGGGAATAACTGCATCCGTAATACCTATAGAAGCAAATCCTGGTGGTATACCAATATCAGCACTCATGCCAGTTCGAGATATAAATCGGCGGAAGAGGTATCCCACGACAAGCACTCATAAGTATCTGATACAGCTCTATTTTTACTTCTAATGAAAAATAAGTACCAACAGAAGTACCAACATTAGTAATATTGTGAGTCGGATTACTGTTTCTGTGCGCTGCAATCTGCTCGACCATCTGCTTTACCGTCATCGTACCCTCTTCGGTAATTTTTATTGTCGAAGTCACCATGGATAAAGTTCGAGGCGTCTGGATAACAAAGACTGTTGTAACCTACCGCGTACCCGTCTCCATAACCCCTATCAAAGGCGCTATCAGACCCTTCGCATGCAATTAACATTGCGCATAGAATGAACAA
>CALSND010000015.1 GCA_943787625.1 uncultured Gammaproteobacteria bacterium
AAAAAGCCCAACTAACATCATCGTAAGTTTAGACATCTCAGTAATACCTCCCTGTCTATATCACCAACCATCTTACAGAGTTCCAGTCAGAACAGCTAGCTCAACTAAATATCCCTGTCCGGCAATCGATAGTCCCCAAAAAATATAAAAACCATAATTACTTTTATAAAAGGCAGTGTAACTGAGCAGGAGAAGTCCCAGAATCTGTGCCTAATTAATAGAAAATGAACCCTTCATCATAGTGTAGTGCCCTGGAAAGCTGCAAAAAAATGTATATGACTCTCCTTTTTCGAAAATGCCCGCATCAACAGTAACGCTGGTAGTTTCTCCACCTCCAATCAAAGCAGTTTTCGCAAGTACAGGTGACTCCGGCGACAAATAACCTTCGGCGGCACCATGACTCATGTTTATCGCCCCAACTACGGACTTAAAATCCGCCTCTTTCACTATAACGACATTGTGTCCCATGATGTTTACCGGCAGTCCGCCCGTGTGGGTTAATGTGAGTCGCGAAATCAGTGCACTCGCTACCTACATTAATTTCCTTCGCATCAAACATCATGGAGTCGGATCCGCTGATCTCGACAGCACAGCTAGCAGCCCATGACTGAGGGACGTAACCAAAAAAGACAGTTAGAAAGATAGCCAGTATTCTCATAATTAAACCTTCTTGCGCTTGTGTTAAACATACACTTCAATACGTGTGATCATATCATTTGGATCGATATGTTTCACTCACATCACGAGTTTTAGAGTGGGCTGGATTTCTATATTTCAAGAGTCTGCTAAACGAACAAATCGCTATCTTTTTGACGAATTTCTTTTGCGCTTTTCAAAAGTAGTTCTAGGCTTTTTTTTAATCGATGCAGTACGCGATTTTGATTTTTTTTGTTTTATAGCTAATTTTTTCTTTTTGCTCTTAGAATTAATTTTATCTGAACTTATAGGTTTATACTCAGACAACTCTACTATATTGTCTTCGCGTTCTCGGGTGCCTATTTACTTGGGATTTCGCTGACCGCCCGATCTATTGCTGTCTCTCCTCCTGCCTCTAGATCCTTCAAAATTTGGACGTCCCCTCGCGGTCTCGTTAGTGGGAGATATTTTTATACCTTTCTCAAGGCATGACAATCGGGACCAATCGCTTGTAAAAACCGGCTCTCGGCTTCTTTAGAAATCTCAACTCTTGTCTGATCGCTGTTTATCAGTATTTTCCCAACTTCACCATGATTCAAGTTTACCAACTCTGCATAACATGGGCAAAAGCCATCGGGCTTCGACCCCATCTTTACGGCCAGAAGATAAAACAAACCATGCCCCTTCTGAAAGGTATGTTTACTGTCATCGCCCCTGACACGTCCCGTGTGGCGAGAAGGCTGATCAGCTGCCTCAATAGCATTATCTGAAGGAATAACCTCTCCGATTCGGCATGACCGAACAAACGCAGCAGCTATTTTCTCGGCGCTGTGTGCCTCCAATATACGTTGCACAACACTTAAGTCTTCTTGCCGCACCTCTTCTAAGAGCAGCTGGTGATCAATAATACGTTCATTGTCGCGCGATAAAATCTGTTCTTGAGTAGGTGGCTCAAGCCATTTTGCTTTGATTTTAGCATGTTGGAAAAGTATCTCGGTCCTCCTCCGAGCATTTTTTGTCACCATAAGTGCTGTGACGCCTCTGCGACCTGCACGACCTGTGCGGCCACTCCTGTGAAGTAGAATCTGACTGCTGCGAGGTATATCAGCATGCACTACGAGCTCTAGATTCGGCAAGTCCAAACCTCGCGCGGCGACGTCAGTAGCGATGCAAATCCGAGCATTACCATTCCGGAGTGCCTGCAATGCATTCGTTCGCTCCTTTTGGCTTAATTCTCCAGATAATGCAACCACTGAGAAGCCCCTAGAATTGAATCGCGACGTCATATCATTGACAGCCGCCCGGGTGCCGCAAAATACTAGCGCATTCTTAGCGTCGTAATAGCGCAATACATTTGCTATGGCAGCCTCTCTATTTTTTGCAGTGACAGAATAAGCAAAATAGTCTATGTCTGCATGCTGCTTACCCTCCCCCTTGGTACTTATCCGAACAGCATCACGTTGATAGCGCTTCGCGAGAGATACTATGGGCTTAGGTACAGTTGCCGAGAACATGAGTGTCCGCCTTTCGGCAGGCGTAGTGTCTAGAATAAATTCCAAGTCATCTCGAAAACCCATGTCGAGCATTTCATCGGCTTCGTCCAATACTACCCCCTTCACATGCTGCAATTTCAGGGATCCTCTCTCGATGTGATCTTTCAAACGACCAGGCGTACCAACTACGATATGGGCATTGCCTCTAAGCGCCCTTTGTTCGGCGCGCATATCCATGCCTCCCACGCATGATACGATAGAGGCTTTGGTAAGTTTATATAGCCAAGATAATTCAGTTTTCACCTGTAAGGCCAGTTCTCGCGTCGGCGCGATAACAATTGCAACCGGCGGGCCACTTAATTCAAAAACCTCTTTTTCGCCCAAGATAGTTGGTGCCATCGCGAGGCCAAATGCTACAGTCTTCCCCGAACCAGTCTGGGAGGACACAAGTAGGTCTGAATTTAATAATCTAGGATCCAATACAGATTCTTGCACAGGGGTTAAGGTAGAATATTCACGTTTCGATAACGCTTCGCATAAGGGTGGCATTACGCCGTCAAATATTTGCATTTTTCTGATTGTTCAATTTGGTTCTATGGACCGCGCTACGGCAAGCGGATAAACGGAAGGTTGGCTTAAGCAGACTGCACCGTGATATATGCATTGTATTGCACCGCAACATAAAAAGCTACAAGACTGAATGGTTAACGCGAATCGGTGGCAAAGCTAAACACTCAAAAAACACAGTTGAACGATTTTTCGCACATATTTTTATTTTGTTAGCGAATTGCAGGTTTGATATGTGTAAAATGAAGCTCTTTATTAACGAAGGCGAATAAGTCTAAATGGTCAAAGCGCCAACTCTAGAAGATGAGTACTTTCAAAAAGACATCCTATTTGGTGTCTCGAGAACTTTCGCCCTCACGATTCCACAACTACCGCCAATATTAGAGCGTGCTGTCGGTAACGCATATTTACTTTGCCGAATACAAGATACGATCGAGGATGACCCCGACTTATCGCTAGAAATAAAGTCCGACCTTTCGCGCCAATTTGTGCAGGTAATCGCAAGTGATGGTGACGCACAGCTTTTTTCGGAAGTCCTTAGTAAAGAACTTGTCAGCGAGAGACACCCCGAGATGAACTCAAGCTTATCGAGTCAACTGATAAAGTCACGAGAATTACTCACGACCTTAAGCCTGAACAGAAAGATGCTATCACCAAGTGTGTCACTAAAATGGCCAAAGGCATGATGATGTACCAGGGTCACGAGTCCTCAGAAGGACTTCTCGACCAAGATGAGATGGACCAATATTGCTATTTCGTAGCGGGTGTTGTCGGTGAAATGTTAACTCACATTTTTTGTGATTATTGCCCAGAGCTGCTGATAAAAAAAATTACCTCCTCCAACTTTCGGTCTCTTTTGGGCAAGGCTTACAGATGACAAATATACTAAAGGATATTTGGACCGACAAGGAACGGGGGGTTTGCTGGCTCCCACAAAAACCTTTCAAAACTACAATATTGAATTAAGTAAAGTCATGCCAGGAGAAGGAGGGAACTCAATTCGAGTTAGGACTACAAGATCTACTCGCTCTAGCCGCCGGCCATTTAAAAAATGCTCTAAAATTCACTCTGATACTGCCACGCAATCAACCTGGGATAAGACGATTTTGTCTATGGGCACTTGGAATGGCGATACTCACTCTTGTAAAAATAAATAAGAATCCGTCTTTTAAGAGTGGCTCAGAAGTAAAAATTTCGAGACGTTGGGTCACAGCGACAATTGGAGCTACGAGCTTTCTATCTCGCTCGAACCAGTACTTGCATATTTTATTCAAACTGGGAACTAAAAGTTTGCGCGTTACCCCCGTGCCTGTCCCAATTAGAAGTATTAGCGACCTTGTAGACTCACAAGACACCTGAGCACAATGAAAATCGGAATCATTGTGGCTATGGCCTCTGAAGCGAAAGCTCTGGAAAATAAAATCGGCCAATTGTTAGGGGAAATTCCATTTACTGTGCGCGTGGCGAGCCCAGGGTTGAAATATGCTGAAAAAGCCGCCGAGCAACTTTTATCGGAAGGACATGGTTTTTTCATAAGTTGGGGCGTCAGTGGCGGACTAAACCAGTCACTACAACCAGGAAGGCTATTGATAAGTCAGCAGGTCGCAACTACTTCTGACCAAACACTAGAGTTTACTAGTGATCTTGGAAAACGAATTAGTGATGAGCTAAACCCGCTAAATCCAATCCTAGGTAGAATTACCTCTACTGAAAAACCGACAATCTCGCCGGTAGAAAAATCAAAATTACACAGTGCCAGGCGTGCCGATGCAGTAGACATGGAATCTATTGCTATAGCAAAAATTGCCAAAAAAAACAGCTGTGGCTTTCTGTCCATAAGATCGATCGTTGATAGCGCAAATTTTGAAATACCATCTTCAGCGCTTGCGGGCATGAACTCTCAAGGGAATCAAGTAATGCTCAAAGTGCTAAAACAGTTAGCGCACAGACCAAAGGAATTAAAAAGTCTGATTGAACTATCGTTCCATTTTCGTAAAGCATTAAAAACACTCAGCTCTAGTGCTGATTTGCTTATTAAGTAGGCGAAAAGAGTGATTTCAAACTGCGTCAATCAATGTCTCTCTGGTCTGGTTCAGTTTAGTATCAGTAAAAAATACCTGGTCGTCGTTACAGCAATCCTTGCTTCTGTATTAAGTACATGGATAACGATCCAGCACGCTCGAATTGATACCAATACAGAAAACATGCTGTCAGACCAACTTGATTGGCGCATCGCTCACAGTAACTACAAAGAAAAATTTCCGTTTTTTTCAGACACGATCATTGTAGTTGTTGAGGGACCAACCGCCGAGTTAACCTTCGAAGCAAGCTCCTATTTTCGGGAAGAAATAATCAACTTTGGTGTCAACCCAGAGAACATTTTCTTTCCTGAATCAGAAGATTTTTTTCAGCAAAATAAATTCCTCTACCTAGATTCAGATAAATTGTTAGCTGTAGCAGACACTCTTACTCAATCTCAAGCTATGCTTGGAATGCTTGCTCAAGATCCCAGTGTTTTAGGTTTGCTAGATATGACTAATTTAATCCATAACGAAAATACTGACCAAAATATGGAAGGCACTAGGTCATTCGTTGATTCTTTAACTAATTCTTTGGATTCTTTCATGTCTGGAGCTAATACTCCGATGTCTTGGCAGAGTTTGTTGAATAGTGAGCGTGATGTTCTGCATGATCATCGGGTACTTTTCACGATCCAACCGGACCTTAAGTTTGACGAATTGCTACCTGGGTCAAAGTTAATCGATCGTATACGGGGCATCTCTGATTCCATCTCCGCCGAGAAATGGCCTAGCGTTAATGTGAGACTAACGGGCCAGGCAGCACTTGGGTATGACGAATTAAACAGTGTGATACAGGGTGCAGGACAAGCGGGAATTTTAGCATTGATTGCCATATTGCTGGTTTTAAGTATCGGACTTAAATCGCCGTCAGCAGTTTTTTCAATAATGTTTGTAGTTATCCTTGGCCTCACTTATACCTCTGCTTTCGCGGCCATAGCAATCGGAAGTTTTAATATGATTTCCATCGCTTTCTCTGTGCTCTACGTGGGACTGGCTGCGGACTTCGCAATCCATTTCTACTCCACATATGTGGAAGAAAGCATGAAAAAACCTCAAGTGAAAGCACTTGATAGAGCAACGGAGCACAATATTGCACCATTATCTCTTTGCGCATTTACAACAAGCATAGGATTTTTAGCCTTTATTCCGACGACTTACAAAGGCGTTGCAGAGTTAGGGTTAATCGCGGGCGCCGGAATGATCGTTGGACTTTTATCTAGCTTTACTATTTTACCCGCACTGATCTCAATTTTTCCGAAAGTACCATCACATAAATATCCAAGAAATACCTACAAAAAGAATAAACCCCTACTCGCCCCCTCAAGAAAATTATTTTTGATTGCCTCAGCTTTAATTTTCCTTGGGGGACTGAATATAGCAAAGCAAGCTGAATTTGATATAAATCCAATACACTTAAACAATCCGGAGGCTGAGTCGATTACAACACTCAATGACCTTTCTTTGGACGGGATAGTAGCTATAGACTCAATTTATTTTATAGCTAAAAACGAGCAAAAAGCTCATAGTCTGGCATCCGAGTTGATGACGTTGCCTGAGGTTAAAAAAGTCAAAACACTGCAAAATTTTATCCCTAATGACCAAGATGAAAAATTAAAAATCATCGAAAATATGATGTGGTCACTAGGGGGTGATATCGAAATAAGTATGCCCGATAACGATCCTCTCCTTCTAGAGAAAAATATCAATAGGAATTTGGACACAATTAAAGATATCGACAAACCAAATTTTCAGACGCTTGCGTTTGCTCAAACTCTTAATAGGCTAAAACAAGCGAATATGAATCTTGACGATCAAGAGAAAAGGAAATTCTACCGCCAATTAAACTCACATATTATGCGTCATTTCCCCACATTGATTTCGCAGATTAATGCTGGGACCGAAGCCGAGAGAATCAGCCTTCAATCTTTACCTAAAACATTGAAGGAACGCTGGGTAAGCAATGACGGTAGTTATCGCCTCGAAATCATTCCGAAAAATATTTTAGATACCAATGAAAAAACAGTGCTATTTATAAACAAGGTTCGTGCAATCGTCGGACAAAATGCGACAGGTGTCCCGATCATAAATGCTGAGGCTAGCCAGGCAGTGATAAAATCGTTTACGCAGGCATTCTTATTCGCGATAACCGTTGTAACGGCTGTAGTTTGGCTATCAACTAGACATTTTAAACAGCTGTTAGTCGTCATGACTCCTTTAGTCGTCGGATGTGTTTTCACAGTTGCGACTCTAGTCGCACTAGACATGTCATTCAATTTTGCAAACATTATTGCACTGCCGCTTCTAGTCGGGATAAGTGTAGACAGCACGCTCCATGTGCTTTATCGATACAAGCGTATGCAACAAAAAGATGAACACTTTCTTCGAACAGGCACGGCTAAAGCTGTTTTCTTGAGTGCACTGACAACAGGAGCGAGCTTCGGTAATCTAGCGTTTTCCTCACACGCTGGGACGGCGAGTATGGGAGTGCTGCTGTCAATTGGCCTAATTATTAATTTAATCTGTTCCTTAATTCTTCTACCCCATCTATTAGAATATTTCATGCGACCTAGGACAAAAAATTATGAGGAGTAAACCGTGGGATGCTCGGTTAGCAGCTTGGCTTGTCACACCCTTCGCATCTTCGACAGCAGTTCAACCAAACCACTTCACATCACTGCGTCTGCTAATTGGTGTCGTGGGTTGTTGGCTATTTGCCTTTTCTGATCATGTTAATACCGCTGCATTCATGATAGCGCTATCTAACTTCATCGATCATATGGATGGAGAACTAGCCCGAATAGGCGAGAAAGCGACTCGTTTTGGGCATCTGTTCGATCTAGTTTCGGACGGGATTGTGACGATATTATTATTTGTCAGCATAGGATACGGCTTGAGTAGCTCAGCTCAAATGTCTAACCTACTGGGCGGTGTGTTAGCAGGATTTTCAGTGGCATTTATTTTCCATTTACGTTATGTCATTGAAGACACAGTAGGTAAGGTCGGTACTAAACAACCAAGTTTGGCGGGGGTTGAGGCAGAAGATATTCTGTATCTTTTGCCGATAGTAACAATGTGCGAAGGACTGCAACTCTTCTTGTACGCCGCAACAATCGGCGCCCCAATTGGGGCCATTATCGTCTATAAACAGTACCGAAGTGTTGTAGGAGGCAGCTAGCAATAATGAAGACATTAATCACCGGGGCTACCGGTTTCCTCGGAAACGCGATCGCCCGTGCGCTGCAAAAAACTGGTACCGAAATTAAATTACTAATTCGGAAGAGCAGTAATACCAGCACAATTGAAGATATTGAAGCGGAAAAATTCGTGGGAGATATACAAGATCCTTTGTCAATAAAAAATGCACTTCGCGGCTGCAATCACCTATATCATGTTGCAGCGGATTACCGACTTTGGGCGCGGCGCTCCAAGGATTTATATGATAACAATGTTCTAGGAACAAAAAATATTATGTTAGGAGCGCTTGAGGGTGGTATTGAACGTGTAGTCTACACTAGTAGTGTCGCCACTATAGGAGTGACGAAAGATGGCGCAGTATCAGACGAATCCACCCAATCCAAACTTTCTGACATGATTGGACATTATAAAAGGTCCAAGTTTTTAGCTGAAAAAGAAGTAGAGCGATTGATCCGAACCGAGAGTTTACCTGCCGTTATTGTAAATCCTTCGACTCCCATTGGCCCGCGAGATGCAAAACCGACGCCCACAGGCAGAATTATTTTAGACGCAATAAATGGACGTATGCCTGCTTACGTGAATACAGGATTGAATATTGCGCATGTTGATGACATCGCAACTGGACATATACTTGCATTTCAGCGCGGTGCTGTGGGAGAAAGATACATACTCGGTGGCGAGGACTTAACACTAAAGGAGATCTTATTTTATGTCGCTAAAGCCAGCGGCCGAAAACCTCCGAGGATCTGTTTACCCAGGCAATTAATATTTCCAATAGCCTATATATCTGAAATTTGGGCTGGGTTAACTAATGGACCAGCCCCGCAAGCTACTGTGGAGGGCTTAAAAATGGCTGCCTATCAAATGTACTTTAGCTCGGAAAAGGCTCGACGAGAACTTAATTACAAGAGCAGACCAGCAGTCACAGCAATACAAGACGCCACAAAGTGGTTTGATGGCTTTGCATCGAAATAGTTACGACTAGAATCACCCGTCTCCGACAGAATTAATCGACGAAGACCATGGTTTGATAGAATAAAATGAGGCAAGCACTAAGCTACCAGCAATCCAAATAAAATCTCTGAAACGGCGGAGCAAAGCCGTCGCAACCCCCAATGCTGGCAAACCGGTGAGAGCGCCTATTGTAAGCAAAAAAGCACCTTCTTGAGTCCCAAGTCCAGCTGGTATGAAGAACGTAACGACTCTCACCAACTGGACAACACTCTCAACAATAAATACCTCTTGAATACTCAAAGGAAAGCCAATTAGATAAAGAATGACATATATTTCCAAAACACCGAATAGCCAACTACACATTGCAGCCAAGCACGAAAAAAAAGCTAGCACGGAATGTCGTTGGTAGAAAGATACGAACTGATCATCAATGTCTTCCACTGCCGCGAACGAACTAGCAAGATTTTTAGCAAATTCAAAGCGTTCTAATTTTTTAGTGATAGAAGAGGAAAACCGGAAATACTGCATCAAAAAAAATACAATCGTGGAAAAAATCACAAAAACCACACTGGCTATAGCCGCATTCTTTTCTGTGACTGTGAACGCGGCCTCGCCTAGCATCAAGAAAACACCGAACGCCCCAAAAATACTCAGGGATAACATACTAGCAGTCTTAGTGATGACTAAAGACGAAGCGGAATCGCGAAGCGGAACTCCCCAATTCGACTTCATCAACCATGCCTTTATTGGCTCCCCGCCCAGAGAGGCAGTAGGGGTGATGTTATTATAGGCTTCGCCAACCATTCGAGCTGCATAAAGCCGGAGGAACCAGCGGAAACTTAATCTGGACTTAATTAGCACTACTTGCCAACTTAAGACGTCGGAGCCAAAATAGAAAAAATACACGCTTAGTATTAAACAAATACCTAAGAAACCGACAGAAGTAACATGCTGCCACAATTTCGCAACGTCCGTTTCTCCAATGACAAGAAGCAACAGCGCAACACCTACTAACAGAAATAATACTTTTATGCTCTTAGACATAGCTTCTCTTTTTACTGCCCAACCTGATCGATATAACCATTAAACCGTCGAAAGTCTCGAAATTCGAGTTGCTACCAAATTCGCCGAACATCGATCCCTCAACAAAGACCTATTAACGAGAAATTTTAGTATCATACTGGCATGGAATCATTATCCAAAACTAGAATAGAGAACGAAATAGCGTCCCATATCAATAAATTTGACGGCCGAATTTTGCGAGATGCTTTTCTCAAAGCAGACGAGTTCATTCGCATTCCAGACTTCTTGCCCGCGAGTATAACAAATCAATTGTTAGAAATACTGCCGGAAGTTGAACCATACGTCCACAGGAGCTACCTCCCAAAACATAAAAGCGGAGGTAGTGTTTCTCGCTTTCGCTTAGAAGAGTATGCGCCGCCATTTACAGAAGTCTATTTCTCAAAATCTAGCTTGAACCTCTTTTCTCAAATCACAGATAAAAAACTATTAACTTGTCCCCCTAATGACGCGCATGCATATGCCTTGTATCTCTATACCCGAAAGGGAGATCACATAGGATTCCACTACGATACCTCGTACTACTCCGAATCAAGATACACTGCGTTAGTCGGCCTGCAGGATAATTCTTCCTGTAGACTGGAGTGTGAACTTTACACGAAGATAAAGGGCGCTAAGGCGGTGATGAAAAGTATAAAATTGATGCCTGGTGAGCTTGTGTTTTTTAACGGTGACAAAGTAAGACACAGAGTCACCCCTAGTGGCGCAAATGAAAAGCGTGTGGCACTTACCATGGAATACGTAACCTCCACAAAGATGTCCCCTTATCTGCGCTTTGTATCTGACATGAAAGATGCTATCGCCTACTTCGGTTTTGCGGAATTATGTAAACGACTAATTGGGCGAAAACAATGAAAGCCATTATTTTAGCGGCGGGAGTAGGTTCTCGGCTTGGTAGCTCACATCCATCGGTGAAATGTCTCCTTGAATTCGGTGGAAGTACTCTTTTAGAAAACCATCTTAAAAACCTAAATGCAGAGGGAATTTCAGAAATTCATCTTTGTCTGGGACATATGTCCTATGAAATTCGCCAATTTATCCAATCGATTCGTGCGCCAAACGTAGTTTTTCATTTCAATCCGCTGTTTCGACTCGGTTCGTTAGTTAGCCTTTGGACAACCAGAGCGGTGTTAACGGGTGGCAGTGAAATCATCTTGATGGATGCAGATGTTTTATACCACCCCACTATTTTGAAACGACTCATTAAAAGTCCGTTTTCTAACTGCTTTCTAATTGATAAAAATTTTATAGCAGGCGACGAACCCGTAAAGATATGTCTAAAAAAGCGACAGATTGTTGAATTTCGAAAAAAGCTACCGAAAGGAACCTCTTACGATGAAATCGGCGAGTCTGTTGGTTTTTTCAAATTTTCGACTGACCTCTGCAGAAAACTGGAGACAATTATTTCTGAACTATTGAGTGACGGCCAGCATCATCTGCCGCACGAGGAAGCATTGAGAGAACTTATTTCGATTGAACGCTATAATATTGGCGTGGAAGATGTAACCAATTTGCCATGGATAGAAATTGACTATCCCGAAGACGTCACGAGAGCGAAAACTGAGATATTACCTAGAATTCTGGCCGAGTAAAAATAAAGATGATGTCTAAAACCTCCAAATTAAAAAATCTCCTTAAAACGCAAGAATTAGACTTTATTATGGAAGCGCACAACGGTGTCAGCGCGCGTATTGCGGAAGAGGCAGGGTTCAATGGTATTTGGGCTAGTGGACTGGCTCTATCAGCTCAGTTTGGCGTCAGGGACAATAATGAAGCTAGCTGGACGCAAATCGTTGACATGGTAGAGTTCATGGCAGATGTAACCAGTGTTCCGATATTGCTTGATGGAGATACAGGGTACGGTAACTTCAATAATATGCGACGCCTAGTGCGTAAATTGGAACAACGCGGAGTAGCGGGTGTTTGTATTGAAGACAAATTATTTCCCAAAAAAAATAGTTTCATAAATGGTGAGAAGCAAGAACTAGCAGACGTCGACGAGTTTTGTGGGAAAATAGCTGCTGGTAAAGACTCTCATCTAGACCCTGATTTTTGTATCGTGGCGCGAGTGGAGGCCTATATCGCGGGATGGGAAACTAAAGAAGCGATTCGTCGCGCAGAGGCCTATCACAAGGCTGGCGCTGACGCGATTTTAATCCACAGCGCTTTGTCGCGACCAGATCAAATTCTTGAATTTACTAAGGAGTGGGCGTCTCGGGCGCCGCTAGTTATAGTGCCCACAAAGTATTACAGCACCCCAACGCAGGTTTTCCGCGACGCTAACGTCAACCTAATCATCTGGGCTAACCACCTGATAAGAAGTGCTATTACCGCGATGCAAGAATGTGCTTTTAAGATCAAAGAGCAAGAAAATCTCACAGAAGTAGAAGATGATATAGCAAGCGTTAAAGAAATATTTAGACTGCAAGGTGCACAAGAATTAGCCGAGGCTGAAAGACAATATTTTCTTGGCGCGAGAAAAGGAACGAAGGCTGTAATTCTTGCAGCTTCACGAGGGCAAGGGCTAGACGAACTAACTAAAGATCGACCTAAAGCAATGATTCCCGTAAATGGCAAACCATTATTGTCGAGACTTGTAGAACGTTGTAAGAGGCAAGGTGTTGATGCTGTGACGATAGTAGGGGGTTACAAAGCGGATACGATCCCAACAGAAAAAATCGACTTAATAGTCAATCATGAATATGCAACTAGTGGTGAACTAAGTTCATTGCTAACGGCTAGTGCTGGCTTTTGTGACGATATGGTAGTGATTTATGGTGACTTAGTTTTTAGAGGATATGTTCTAAGGAGTTTACTCGAATCGGATAGAGAGATGACAATAGTTGTTGATTCCCAAAACAAATCTGACGAAGGCTCAGGAGTAGCCGATCTGGCGTATTGCTCCGCTCCAGACGATAGAACCCTATGGGGACAAGATGTTTTACTAGAGCACCTAAGCACTGACAATACCCTCAATGAAAAGCAAGCTGACGGGAGGTGGATTGGTATGTTGAGAGTTAAAGGGATCGGTCGCGAATGGCTGGAAAATGCACTGAAAAAGTTAAAGGAAAAGCAAAATTTTAACGAATTAAGCCTTCGACATCTTATCAACCAGATATTAAGTGACGGAAATCCTATTCGCGTCATCTACATTCACGGACACTGGATCGATGTCAATTCAATAGCAGATCTTGACAAAGCGAGTGCTCTTGCCGGGACTAATCATAAGTAAGAGTCATATAATGATCGACGCTAAAGATTTTATTGATGAAATGAAAAGTAAAAATGTTACTTTTTATGCGGGTGTACCATGTTCATTTCTGACTCCATTAATCAACTATGTGATTAACGACAAATCATTGACATATATTTCTGCCGCCAACGAAGGCGATGCGATTTCTATCGCTGCTGGGGCTGCAATTGGAGGGGTCTCCTCCGTTGCTATAATGCAGAACTCAGGTTTAGGAAATGCAATTAGCCCACTAACATCTCTGACTTATACCTTCAAAATACCTTTGCTTATAATTTGCACTCACCGCGGAGCACCCAATCTTACTGACGAACCACAACATGAGCTTATGGGTAAGATCACGAGCAAATTATTTGAGACTATTGGTATTCCAGTAGCTAGGTTCCCAACTAAGTCAAAGAATATAAATACAACAATCGAAACCGCGCTGGCTAACATGAAAGAAAGCGGTTTGCCACAGGCTCTAATCATGGAAAAAGGATCTGTGGCGCCGTGTATGTTAGAGGATCAGACAGCACCAATAATAGCTACAAACCAAAGATTGATTGAAGAACTTAGTCACGCAAATCTACTAACGCGATACGAGGTATTAAAAAAACTTGTTCAGGCAACCAATGCTGAGAAAACAGTTCTTATCGCGACCACTGGTTATACAGGACGAGAGCTTTGCGCTATTGATGATCGTGCGAACCATCTGTATATGGTTGGTTCGATGGGGTGTGCCTCATCGCTAGCTCTAGGCTTAGCATTAGCTAGACCAGACTTAAAAGTTGTAATTATCGACGGAGACGGGGCTGCACTCATGCGCATGGGCAATTTAGCCACAATTGGTGCGTATTCTCCCAGTAACCTGAAACATGTGCTGCTTGATAATGAGGCGCATGACTCTACAGGTGGTCAACAAACCGTATCTAGAGCGACTGACTTCTCTAAGATAGCATTGGCATGTGGGTACCAGCATGTCTGGCGCAGCGACTCACTTAAGTACTTAGATGATTTTCTTGGTGACGAAACTGAAAAGGGATGTCATTTTATGCACGTAAAGATTCGAACGGGCACAATAGAGAACTTACCCAGACCGGCGATTAAGCCAGCGGAAGTTTTACAACGTTTAATGCGCACTATTGCCTTAACCGACAGCAACAATTTATAAATAAATTTAGAATTCAAATGAATCCATTAATCCTACTAAATCCTGGTCCGGTATCGCTATCCAAGAGAGTGCGTGACGCGCTCGCCAAGGAGGATCTTTGCCACCGCGAGCCTGAGTTCAGTTCATTACAGGAATCCATCAGAAAAAAACTTCTCTCAATCTATAATCTCGATGCTACGACCTGGGCGAGTGTTATGCTCACCGGCTCAGGTACCGCGGCAGTAGAAGCGATGATTGCTAGTCTTGTACCCGAAAATCAGCGTATTTTGATTGTAGAAAATGGGGTTTATGGCGAACGCATGAGTAAAATTGCGCATGCTCACGGAATAAAATACGACGTTCTAAATTCAGATTGGCTTGATGCTATAGAAGGCGATAAATTAGAAAAAATTCTGGAACAAAAACAGTTTTCTCACGTTGCGTTAGTGCATCATGAAACAACCACCGGTCGCCTGAATAAACTTGAGCAGCTAGGGAAAATATGTCAGCGTCATAAGGTGCGTATTTTGCTAGATGGCGTTAGTAGTTTCGGTGGCGAAAATATTGAGTTCGAAAAATGGAACCTTGATGCGTGCGCAGCTACTGCTAATAAATGTCTGCACGGAGTACCCGGAGCTGCCTTTGTATTGGTCAACCGGGCAGCTCTCGCCGCAGCTAGACCTCCCAAAACAGTTTATCTGGATTTGTCCACTTATCTAAGTAAGCAAGATTGCGGTGAAACTCCTTTCACGCAATCAGTGCAATGCTTCTACGCTCTAAACGAGGCTCTTGATGAGTTTATTGAACATGGTGGCTGGAGCCAACGGAACGCAACTTTTCAACATCGCATGAATACTATTAGGGACTGCTTAAGCGAGCTCGGTATAGAGGAGTTGATTGATAGAGAGGAATCTTCTTGTGTTCTAGCTAGTTTCAAACTACCCTCTAAAAAAACATACCTGGAGCTACATGACGAACTAAAAAGCTCTGGCTTTATTATTTACGCAGGGCAAGGGAAATTTTCCAGTGAAGTCTTTAGAATTTCACCTATGGGAAATATCTCCGAGGCAGATATCAACCGATTAATGTGCGCGTTGAAGAGCGCTCTAACTTAATTCAATCGGCTGCAACACGTCCTTGAATGAATGACGCAAATGCTGTCTCCGTGAGGCCAGCGTCTGCGAGCATGTCCTCGCGCGATCCGTGTTGTATTAGTCGATCGGGTAACCCATAATTCGCGACACGCACTAGTACATTATTTTCCGCTAATACTTCGTTGACCGAGCTACCGGCTCCTCCCGCCACCATATTTTCTTCGATGGTGAAAATAAAGCGGTGGCTTTTAGCAATTTCTAAAATTAACTCCTCATCGATAGGTTTAACAAATCGCATATTTACGACTGTTGCTCCGATATCATCACCCACAGCTTTAGCTATCTCGAGTGTCGTACCAAAAGATAAAATAGCCACTTCTTGCCCATCTGACACCAGCGCGCCCTTACCTATTGGCAGCTCATACATTTCGTCATCAACAATTGCTCCAGGGCCAGTTCCTCTAGGGTATCGAATCGCCGAGGGGCCCTCTGCAAGGAAGCCAGTGTATAACATTTGCCGGCATTCGTTTTCATCTGCCGGCGCCATGATCATCATATTGGGCAAGCATCTTAAAAAAGTTAAATCGTAGCTTCCATTGTGCGTAGGGCCGTCAGCCCCGACCAGGCCTGCTCTATCTAAGGCGAATAACACTGGAAGATTTTGATTACATACGTCGTGAATTACTTGATCATATCCGCGCTGTAAAAACGTAGAGTAAATCGCGACAACTGGTTTTAGCCCATCGCACGCCATTCCCGCCGCAACGTTAACGCTGTGCTGTTCAGCGATCGCCACATCAAAGTAACGTTCTGGATATAATTTTTGAAACTCAACCAAACCCGAGCCCTCTCTCATGGCTGGCGTAATCCCAACCAAACGGTCATCCTTAGCCGCCATATCACAAATCCAGTTACCAAAAATATCGCTATAATTCGGACGCTTTTTGGCTGCCGAACGAAGTATACCTACCGCAGGATCAAAGGCACTAACCCCATGATACTTAACTGGATCTTTTTCGGCGCGCGGATACCCTTTACCCTTCTTGGTAATTACATGCAGGAATTGAGGACCGGATAATTTTTGAATATTCTTTAGAGTGGCAATCAAAGTTGGTAAATCATGGCCATCGATCGGTCCGATATAGTTGAAGCCAAACTCCTCAAACAAAGTTCCTGGAACAATAAGTCCCTTGACATGCTCCTCGGTCCGTCTCGCCAACTCCCAAATAGAAGGCATTTGAGACAGCATCTTTTTACTGCCCTCCCTGACCGACGAATAGAGCTTTCCGGAGAGGATTTTTGCAAATCTATTTGATAACGCGCCAACATTTGGCGAGATCGACATATCATTGTCATTTAAAATCACTAGCATGTCGGCTTCAATATCACCCGCATGATTTAACGCCTCGAACGCGACACCTGCAGTCATGGCACCATCTCCTATAACCGCTACAGACCGACGCCGCGTTTTATTTATATTGGCGGCGATCGCCATACCTAACGCAGCACTTATTGAAGTACTCGAATGGCCCACGCCAAAGGTATCGTAATCACTTTCTTCTCTTTTGGGGAAAGGCGACAAGCCTTCCGACTGTCGGATGGTATGCAATTTATCTCTACGACCAGTTAGTATCTTGTGCGGATAAGCCTGATGACCTACATCCCAAACAATGCGATCATCCGGGGTATTATAAAGATAATGAAGCGCTACGGTGAGCTCCACGCTGCCGAGACCCGACGCAAAATGACCACCCACTCCACTTATGCAGTCTATCAAAAACTCTCTCACCTCCTCGGCGATTTGTGGGAGACTTTCCTCCGATAACTTCCTAAGGTCTAAAGGGCTCGCGATAGTGTCCAGAAGAGGGTAGATTTTTTCGGATGTCATATTATTTTTAATATCTCAATTTTAAAGGGATAACTCTAGCCCGTGAATTATGGAGAGCCGCACCCAGGGTTGCAAGTCAAGTATGTAATTTTATTGCTCACGCAAATCACTCCGCTAAAATTCACGTAGCATCTGCCCAAAAATAAGCAGCTAATGCTGTACTTTTAAAGCTTATTGCAGTAATGTGACAATAAATCGTGATAGTTGACGCAAGTCGCTAAAATTCAACCAGTTTCCACAAATGGATAGGACTAAAAAGCATGGCAGTTCCACTCATACAGCAGTACCGCGTGGGAAGATATATACTCGAACAAAAATTAAAAAGAATCAAAAGATATCCCTTGGTATTAATGCTAGAGCCGCTCTTCAGATGCAACCTAGCATGCGCCGGTTGCGGAAAAATAGACTATCCCTCTGAGATACTGAACAAAAGACTAAGTTACGAAGACTGCATGAAGGCCGTAGATGAATGCGGAGCTCCGATGGTTTCAATCGCGGGTGGGGAGCCTTTAATCCATAAAGAAATGCGCCAAATTGTGGAGGGTTACATAGAGCGCAAAAAGTTTGTGTACCTATGTACTAATGCCATCCTATTGGACAAACACATGGACTCGTATGAGCCGTCAAAGTACCTCACCTTTTCGATTCATTTAGATGGTGACAGAGAAAGGCACGATGCCTCGGTCTGCAGAACCGGTGTTTACGACAAGTGTATCGCGGTGATAAAAAAGGCATTAGACCGAGGGTTTAGAGTCACAGTGAACTGTACGCTGTTTCAAGGCGAGACTGCTGAAGAAGTAGGTCAATTCATGGACAATATGATGGATCTTGGGGTTGAAGGTGTAACGATCTCCCCCGGATACTCGTATGAGCGAGCTCCGAAGCAGGATGTTTTTCTCAAAAAGACTGGGAGTAAGCAACTTTTCAGAGATATATTCAAAGTCGGTAAAGGTAAAAAGTGGAGATTTAACCAGTCCACTTTGTATCTTGACTTCCTAGCAGGGAATCAAACCTATCACTGCACCCCTTGGGGCAACCCTACTCGAAATGTTTTTGGTTGGCAAAAGCCCTGTTATCTACTGGTGGGAGAAGGCTATGCGAAAACATTTAAGGAACTGATAAATGATACCGAGTGGAAAAAATATGGTACCGGTGTTAATCCTAAATGCGCCGATTGTATGGTCCACTCTGGGTACGAGGCCACTGCAGTAGACGATACTTTCGTAAACCCGTTGAAAGCGCTAAAAGTATTTCTTAAGGGACCGAAACTGAAGGGATCGATGGCTCCCGAGGTACCTTTTTATTACGACGAGGAGCAGGAAAATAAGCCACAACTTGTTCAAGAACTTACCACCCCTAACAAGGCTTCAAGCAAAAAAAGAGTGGCGTAGTTTAGCTTTGGTGAATTATAGCGTGAGATGAACCCGGTTGCTGGCCTTAGAAAAATATGATCGGGCTCACTTTTTCATCAGCTTTAATTTGGTTAATCTTACTTTTGTTGCCATGGAGGCCATGGTCAACAAAAGAATGCTTGGTTAGTACCCCAACGTCAAATAGTCAAGGTAAAACCGTATCCAGCCTTATCCCTGCGCGAGACGAATCGCAGCATATCGAGCGGACGCTAAAAGCTCTGGTATCTCAGGGACACCTAGAAAATATTACTGTCGTTGACGATCAAAGTAGCGACGGCACAGCAGCAATCGTTGAGACACTTAATCTAAGTAACGTGTCAATAGTAAATGGAGAAGATCCTCCAGACGGTTGGACGGGGAAACTATGGGCCCTGCAACAAGGGCTGCCAAATGTTTCTAGTGAACTTTTACTTCTCCTCGACGCAGACATCCAGTTAGAACGTGGTGCATTAGCAGCGTTACTACAAAAGCAAGAAGAGCACGATTACGATCTAGTCTCCGTTATGGCAACACTTCATGTGAAATCCTTCTGGGAAAAATTACTCCTGCCGCCTTTTATTTATTTTTTCAAACTTATCTACCCTTTTGCGCTATCAAACAAAGGGACTTCCAGTGTGGCGGCGGCGGCCGGTGGATGTATCCTAATAAAAACTAGAAAACTCAGAGAAATTGGAGGGTTTGCAAGTCTCAAGCATGCAATCATAGACGACTGTACTTTAGCAAAACGTATAAAAGAAAAAGGCGGAAAAACCTGGTTAGGACTCAGTACATTGGTCTCCTCTACTCGACCCAGCACTAGTCTCAAAAGTATTTGGAATATGGTCGCTCGGACAGCATACACTCAACTCAACTACTCATTAGCATTGCTTATGCTTTGTACAATACTAATGGTGATATGTTTCGTTATTCCACTCATACAAATCTTTATTGGAGATACCTATATCGGCCTAGTCGCCTTTACCGCCTTCATCTTCATGACAATCACATATCATCCCGTCACGAAATTTTATAATCTACCCGCTTTTTGGTTACTCACTCTCCCTTTTGCAAGTGCTCTTTTTCTTGCGATGACATGGACATCTGCCATCCGGTGTTGGCGCGGCGAACGTACCCGATGGAAAGAGCGAAGCTATCGAAATCTTTAAAAATAGTGCTGAGGAAAGATTAAGGATTGTATAAATCGCCGAGTCGATTACATAATACATGTTATGAATTTAATTTGTTCGCTTCTACTGACTGTAGTCCTGACTTTATGGCAATCTGCATTTGCAGTACCAAAGAGCGAATCGGCTGAAGATACCGTAAATAATCTGCATGCAGAACTGTTGCTCGCAATGCAGCTACCAGAAAAAACCTCCGTCGCTAAACGAATCGAAACTCTGAAACCAGTAATAGAGACCTCATTTGACTTCACGACTATTGCTAGGATAATTCTTGGTGACTCGTGGGGACCTCTCTCTAACGAGCAGCGGAGTGTATTTCAGGATACATTGCAACGCCTTAGTGTGGCTACTTATGCAGATCATTTTTCAAAATTTTCCGGTGAAAAATTTTTGGTGACAAAAGTGAATGATAAAAAAAAATTGACTATTGTTGATACACGATTAATTCCTTTGAACGGCAGTGTCGACGACAAGTCTATCTCGATGCGATATTTACTCGCACGAAAAGATGACAGATGGCAGATAATCAATGTGATCGCGCAAGGGGTTTCAGACTTAGCGCTCAAGCAGGCTGAATACGCCTACGTGATAAAAAAAGACGGATTCAAGGGCTTAGTCAGTCAACTAAACGATAAAATCGCGGATCTGCAATAAACTGACTAAATGAGATAAAAAGTCGTAGTATATGACCCCAAGAATAATGTAATATTTAGTGAGAAATACTTGATGGAGCAGCATAGAATGTCGTTAAACAATGGATGTGTTAAAGGATTACTAGGAGGTCTGTGTTTATTACTGATGGCTGGCTGTGCATCAACCTCCAATAACAGCGATGGTGATCCGCACGAATCGATGAATAGAAAAATCTACGCGTTCAATGACAAGCTAGATAAATCGTTTGTTGAACCTGTGGCCAAAAAGTATGTTGCGGTAACTCCCAAAGTAGTCAGAAAAGGAATTACAAATTTCTTTGATAATGTGTCTTCACTAAACACAATGACTAATGATCTTCTGCAAGCTAAAGGGCTGGACTTTGCCAAAAGCACTGGGCGGTTTGTTGTCAATAGCACTATTGGAATCGGTGGGTTATTTGATCCTGCAACCTCGATGGGATTGGTTCAAAAGAAAGAAGATTTAGGACAAACTCTTGGAAGATGGGGCGCTGATGAAGGAGCTTACCTAACTATTCCTCTGATGGGACCTAGCTCCTACAGAGACATTGGTTCTCCAGTGATGGGTGTATTTACAAATCCACTCACGTACCTAGCTGCTGTAGTTACCATCCCTGCGAGTCTTGTCAGCGCAGTCAATACCAGAGCAAATTTACTTGATGCCACTCGTATGGTCGATCAAGCCGCCTTAGATCCCTATGCGTTCGTGAGGGAAGCATGGAGACAACAAAGAGAGTATGTAATTTACGACGGTAACCCGCCGGGTGATGAATTCGATGACTATATTGAGGGCGAAGGTGACGCCGCCATTCTCAGGATCTACTAGCTAAAACTCTGCAAATCGGAACTCCGAGAAAGTTCAGTTAGATAGCACATAATCGTCTCGTTCGGGATTTTGTGCCCGCTGCCTCAGGCAATGATCCATTAAAACGAGAGCCATCATTGCTTCCGCAATAGGAACCGCGCGAATGCCAACACAAGGATCGTGGCGGCCACCCGTGGACACTTTAGTTGCTTTTCCCTCTGTATCTAATGTATCCCCTTCTATCCTGATGCTCGAAGTAGGTTTCAGGGCAATACTAACCAAGAGGTCCTGCCCAGTGGATATGCCTCCCAACACACCCCCAGCATGATTAGTTCGAAATCCATTCTCATCCATTTCGTCTCGATGCTCGGTACCTTTTTGTCGAGCCGATTCAAAGCCGTCCCCAACTTCGATGCCTTTAACCGCATTTATACTCATCATTGCGCTAGCTATATCAGCATCTATGCGATCAAAAACTGGTTCGCCCCAGCCTACGGGAGCACCAGAAGCGACAACATTTATGCGAGCACCAATTGACTCTCCCTCTTTTCGTAGAGCTGTCATATAGGCATCTATCTCATCAATCCGATTAGGGTCGGCGCAAAAAAAATCATTCTCAGAAATCGCAGATCTATCTTTAAAATCAAATTCTAACGGCCCGATTGCCGACAGATATGCATAAATAGAAATACCATAATATGTAGTCAGATACTTTTTAGCTACGGCGCCGGCAGCCACTCGCATACAGGTTTCTCGCGCCGAAGAGCGCCCCCCTCCTCTCGGATCCCGAATCCCATATTTATGCCAGTATGTGTAGTCAGCGTGACCCGGACGAAATTTACCCTGTATCTTTTGATAATCTTTCGATTTCTGGTCGACATTTTCTATTAGAAGTCCTATCGGGGTTCCTGTCGTTTTTCCCTCGAAAAGACCTGACAATATTTTAACGTGATCGGGTTCTCTTCGTTGGGTAGTGTGGCGAGATTGACCTGGCTTTCTTTTATCAAGCTCTAATTGTAAGTCAGACTCATCCAGTGCCATTCCTGGCGGACAACCATCTACAATTCCAACGTAACCCAAACCATGGCTTTCGCCCGCTGTAGTTAAGCTAAACAATTTTCCAAATGTATTTCCGGCCATCTGTCTATTCTATCAGGCTACTGCACTATTTAACCAAAATATTTTGACTAATAACTTATAAAAGCTGTTCTCTCGATACCAAAAGAACGCCTTCACCTCCGAATTCTAGATCTATCCAAGTAAAGTCTATGCTAGGAAATGTCTTATCTACGACTTCCCAAATCTCTCCCACTTCCATAAATAATAGGCCCCTGTCAGTAAGGTAATCTGCAGCTTGCTCAAGAATACGACGCACACAGTCCATACCATCTTCTCCGCTCACAAGGGCACCCACAGGCTCATATTGATACTCTTTGGGAAGTCTAGTATGCAGCGCGGAAGGTACATAAGGCGGATTCGAAATTATCAAATCATATTTACGTTTTTGCTCTGGGAATAAGTCTGCTAGGTAAAATCGTACTCGGCCCCCGACAGAATGTAAAAGAGCATTTTCCTGAGCTACTTTTATAGCATCTGAGCTTATGTCGGTCGCTTCTACGTCTAAGTTTTCCAAATTCAAGGCCATACTAATTGCTATACATCCCCCGCCCGTGCCGATTTCTAAAGCGGTGGGGTTCTCAGTCTCAGACCACCAAGGCTGAAATTTTTTAACAATCAACTCAGCTATCGGCGATCTGGGAACCAAAACTCGATCATCAGTGCGAAATTTGTACCCACAAAACCATGTATAACCAGTTAAATATGCGGACGGCACCCGACTCTCTATTCGCTCAGTAATTAACCGATCTACCGCGTTGAGTTGAACTAGAGTAAGCTCGGTATTGAGGACCAAGTCCGGCGAATCATAAGACAATCCGGTGGCATGTAAAACTAAAAAAAGCGCCTCATCTTCAGCGTTGTCAATACCGTGACCTAAACAAACATCAGCGGCAGCTAAGCGCAGAGCCGCTGAGTTAACAAGATCAAAAACATTCAGTGTCGCTACGCCGTATCAAGGAGCGTTTGATTAATATTTTGAATGAAAGCCGCTGGGTCATCCAACTTGCCTCCCTCCGCTACAATCGATTGCCCGAATAAGTAATTTGACCAAGATTTCATTTTATCTTCATTTTTCTCTTTTTGAATCAGCGTAATGATAGGGTGATCCATATTCAATTCTAAAATTCTCTTGGATTCTGGAACTTGCTGTCCGGCGGCTTGAAGTAATCGCTCCATGTTTGCGCTCGGAGACGCTGCGCTAGACACCAAGCAGGCTGGAGATGATGTCAGACGCTTACTAGTTCTGACATCTGCAACTTTATCTGATAATAAGGTTTTCACTTTCTCAAGAAATTCTCCATGCTCTTGTTCATCCTTACTGTCATCTGCCTCTTCAGCACTCCCATCTTTTTCTTCATCTAAATCTGCGTGGACAATAGATTTCAGTTTTTTACCATCAAACTCGGTTAAATGCGAAGTAACCCATTCGTCAATCGGATCGTGTAAAAGCAGAACCTCAATTCCTTTCGACAAAAAATATTCTATATGCGGGCTATTTTTCGCAGTCGCAAAACTGTCGGCGGTAATATAAAAAATATCAGTCTGGTCTTCCTTCATTCTAGAAACATAATCTGAAAAACCTACCGTAGGCTCATCACCGCCTTCAACAGTACTCGAAAATCGTAGAAGCTTAGATATTCGTTCACGATGAGGCTCATCTTCTACGATTCCTTCCTTAAGTACCCGACCAAACGTAGTCCAAAATTTCTGATAATCATCAGTCTTACTCAAACGCTCAACCAATCCTAATATCTTTTTGATAGAAGCAAGCCTGATTTTTTCAAGCGCTTTATCCTTTTGTAAAAGCTCACGCGACACATTTAATGGCAGATCATTTGTATCAATCACCCCTTTTACAAAACGGAGATAACGTGGCAGGAGCTCCTCTGCGTCATCCATAATAAAGACACGCTGTACATAAAGCTTAATGCCTTGCTTGGAATCGCGATCCCAAAGGTCAAACGGAGCCATCTGCGGGATATAGAACAAAGTGGTATATTCCAACTTACCCTCAACTTGTGAATGAACCCACTTGAGCGGTTCCATAAAATCATTAGAAATAAGTCGATAAAATTCCTTATAATCATCAGCACTAATTTCAGATTTAGCTTTCTTCCAAATAGCTGTAGCCTCATTTATCACCTCGTAGTCACCTTCACCTGAAATAGGAATCATACGGATGGGTACAGCTATATGATCGGAATATTTCTTACATATCTCCCGAATCTTGTTATTCGCAGAAAATTCCTTGGCTTCTTTCTTTAAATATAAGACTACATCGGTCCCTCTTTTACTTTTATCAACACTTTCTACTGAATAGTCGCCCTTGCCTTCTGACTCCCAACGCACTCCTTTTGAAACCTTATCGCCAGCCTTACGCGAGGTCACAACCACTTTTTCAGCTACAATAAAAGCAGCGTAAAATCCCACCCCAAACTGTCCTATTAATTGCGAGTCTTTTGTCTCATCTCCACTAAGAGCGCCAAAGAATTCTTTAGTTCCAGACTTAGCTATGGTGCCTAAATTCGCTATTACATCTTCACGATTCATGCCTATACCGTTATCGCTCACGGTAATAGTTTTCTTTTTCTCATTAAAATCAATTATGACGCTCAAGTCTGGATCACTTTCATACAAAGCATCATCAGATAGTGCAGAAAATCTCAGCTTGTCAACCGCGTCAGATGCGTTCGACACAAGCTCTCTCAGAAAGATCTCCTTATTGCTGTATAAAGAATTAATTACTAAATCTAGTAACTGCTGTACTTCAGACTCAAACCCTAATTCTTCTTTGTTACTACCTTCTGCCATAATCGTCCCTTTACTTACTTCATTTAGCGCCACATTATTCTAATGAGCGCATTTCTTTCGTCAAAATTTAATATCCTCTATCTATTGTACAATTTTACGGTCCATGAAAAAACCTCCGAACTGATTTGCGCTTTAGTTTTAGGGGTAGCGTTGGAACATACTTCAGACAAAATACGACCGACTAAACCGTGGAGTATTGACACATAAGATGTCACAATTCTCATCAGAATGAATGACCCAAACCAGCACACGCCCATGATCAGGCAATACCTAAAAATCAAGCAAGAACACTTGGATATGCTCTTATTCTACAGAATGGGCGACTTTTACGAGTTATTTTTCGAAGATGCAAAGCGGGCAGCCGAGCTACTGAATATCACCCTAACCGCAAGAGGTAAGGCTGGTGGAGCTCCTATCCCGATGGCTGGAGTGCCGGCACATGCCGCGGATACTTATCTTGCTAGACTTATTGCCATGGGAGAGAGCATTGCCATATGCGAACAAATCGGTCTCGCAGGAGAATCCAAAGAACCTTTAGAAAGAAAAGTGACGCGCATCATAACTCCCGGAACTGTCGTAGACGCGGCGCTAATGGACGAAAGCAGCGAGACTCTAATCCTTGCCATTGGTCACAGCTCAACGGGCTATGCCATTGCGTTTTTAGACGCCTGTGGAAATCAGCTTGAGGCAATGTTTCTTTCTTCTACCGATCTTGTGATCGACGAAATTGAGCGTCTTTCTCCCGCAGAAATCTTAATACCTGCCGGTACATTTATGCCACTGCCCGAGAAATGGTCTAAGTTAATTACAGTTGTGGAAGATTACGTAAAAGAGCCAAAAATTCATAAAAAAATATTATGCGATCAGTTTAGTTTAGATCACGATGCATTTCAAAACCTTGGTTTAGTAGATGCACATGCCATTAATATAGCCTCTAGCTTAATCCTAATCTATTGCACCAAAATGCAGGGCGCTCGACCGGCTCATGTTACAACGATAAAAATCGATAGCGTAGAAAGCTCGATTCGAATCGACCAAAAAAGTCGAGAGAATCTCGAAATTTCAAACCCGTATTTGAAAAATAATTCAACATCCATTTTTTCACTAATTAACACCACAAAAACCCCTATGGGTAACCGACTCCTAAAAAGATGGCTCACCAAGCCATTAAAACAAGGTCGGCAACTAACCGAAAGACACGAGGCTGTCAGCGCTCTCATAGGTGGAATCAATATTGGCGGACTCAGAAGTGACTTAAAAGATATCAAAGACTTGGAGCGAGCCGCTGGTAGAATCGCAATAAAAATTATCAAACCGACTGAACTCAACTCACTTCGAAAGACGCTCGCCAAATTACCATCAGTCAAAAAGCATCTTAAACTTGGATGCGCGAACTTATTAGATGAAATTATTTTTAATACGTCTGAGTTCCCCCATGTAATTAAATTATTATCGGAAGCCCTAGTCGAAAATCCGCCTTTAACCATTAAAGAACAGTCCGTTATAGCGAACGGCTTTGACGAAGCACTAGACAAACTTCGATTAACTCTCTCTGACGCTAATGAGAGACTACTCTCGATTGAAACGCGCGAAAAAAAGGCAACAAGAATTCCTAGCCTAAAAGTAGGATTTAACAGAGTACACGGATATTACATCGAAACGAGTCGATTACACAGCGATCTAGTGCCAAGCTCTTTTCAGCGACGACAAACTCTAAAGGCGACAGAACGTTATGTTACAGAGGAACTGCAGGCATTCGAAACAGAGATACTAAATGCTAAAGAAAAGGCGTTACTGAGGGAGAAACAAGTTTTTAATGAATTAGTGATGTCATTAGCCTCAGAAACCAAAAATATGGTTGCCACGGCAAACTCTATTTCTACTCTAGATGTGTTGAGTACATTCGCCGAACGTGCCGAAACTCTCCACTGGTGCAAGCCCGAACTTTCTTCAATTGAAAAAATTTCTATCGAGCAAGGAAGACATCCCACTGTTGAGATGCACCAAAAGCGGCAATTTGTAAAGAATGATTTATACCTGCGGGAGAATAGAAAACTACTGGTGATAACCGGCCCTAATATGGGTGGAAAATCAACCTACATGCGACAAAACGCCGTGATAGTGCTGCTCGCACACATTGGTTCTTTTGTTCCTGCTAAAGCTGCGCTGATAGGCGAAATCGACGCAATTTATACTCGGATCGGTGCAACCGATAATCTTGCCGCGGGACAGAGCACATTTATGGTAGAAATGAAAGAATTAGCCTACATCATGAATAACGCAACCAAAAATAGCCTGGTGCTAATTGATGAGATCGGACGCGGCACCAGTACATATGACGGGTTGGCCATCGCAAGTGCTTCCGCAGAATACTTGGCATCTCGAATCAAGGCCTATACTTTATTTTCTACTCACTTCTTCGAGCTAACCTCTCTTGCGAAATCTGTGCCTGAAATATCTAATGTCAAACTGGAAGCAATCGTACAAGATCATGACATTATATTCTTGCATCAGGTAACCGATGGATCAGCAAATAAAAGCTACGGCTTGTCAGTAGCCAAGCAAGCAGGAATTCCTGATCAATCGTTGGACAGAGCTGCGGCTATTCTAAACTCTTTAGAAAACGCCTCCCTTTCTAACGACACATCTGATCGACAATGTGAAAATGAGTTGGACAAACTAATTTCTGAGATCGATCCAGATTCTTTGACGCCCCGTGAAGCCCTCGAAAAGCTTTACATGCTTAAAAAGACCAATGAACGGAAATAAAATATTGGGAAACACGCTTTTTCAAATGTATAATGCATAGCACAAGTGTTAACAAATAGGCCATAACCCATGACTTTCGTAGTTGTAGAAGACTGTATTAAATGCAAGCACACCGACTGTGTCGAAGTGTGTCCTGTGGATTGCTTCCATGAAGGACCCAATTTCTTGGTCATCGATCCTGATGAATGCATAGACTGTACCTTGTGTGAGCCTGAATGTCCTGTGGAAGCAATTAAGTCTGAAGATGACTTAACAGATGACGAGAATGTATTTCTAGAGCTAAATGCTGAACTTGCTAAAGAATGGCCTGTCATTACTGAGATGGCAGATGAGCCTCTACCTGACGCAGAAGAGTGGGCAGGTAAAGAAGGGAAATTAGACCTGCTAGAGCGTTAACTTATCTTTTCGGGATGAGTTTTTTTAAATTTTCTAAATAAACGTTTTCATCGGGTGCCTGACCGTTCCTACTGGCCAACCAAAGACTGTCCGATAAGCATTGCATTATTGCATGCTCGGCCTCATGGAGACTACTTGCATCCGCGGCTGCCAAGTTCTCAATTATTTGTGAATAAACCCTACGAACTCCCTTAGGCCTATCAGACTGCAATTGCTCAACGAGTGCAATATGCAGTCCCATGTGCAAAAAAGGATTGCCCATATTTGTGAAGTCATTCGACTGCTTTGAATCTAATGGATCATTCACTGTGGGATCTAAATTTCCATGATACTCAGGGTGCTTCTTGATGACATCAGCAACTATGGTCTCCAAGGGAGTAAGGACTTCAGGCGTAGACATTTTACGCCAAACAGCGTAGAAAAAATTTCTCGTTTCATCTCTCGTCTCTGCAAACATGGTCATTATCTCCCTCGAGAGCTGTGTTTCTCGAGACTTTTTTTATTGCCTATAGATTCGAAGGAATTCCACGCACTCCAGCGCTAGAGATCACTTACTAGGCTCATACACTGACTCTTCTTTGGCGTTTTTTCTAGCAACGGCAGCTTTAATAATTGATCGCATTTCTTCCTTAGAACTGCGATCAAAGGTGACGTAAGTTTGCTCAAAAGTATTTTCATGCTTTTTTTCTAACCTTTGAAGATGTCGTTCATAACGTTGTCGCGCTGCTTTTGAAGATAAGGAACTTTTAGCGACTTCGCTCTTATCTTTTATTTCTATACAATCGACTGGGCAAACAGGAACGCACAGCCCACAACCGGTACACCATTTTTCAACAGTTGTATGTACTCGAGACTTAGCACCAATTATTGCGTCAGTCGGGCACTCTACTAAACACTTAGTGCAACCTATACAGCTCCCCTCATCAATCAACGCGAAGAAACTTTTTGGCGCAGGCAATAAAACTCGTTCACTAGAGAGAGTTATACCCATTTTGGCAGCTAAGCTAACCCGAGTAGGCTCACCCCCTGGCGGACAAAGGTCGAGTGAGGCATCATTATCGACAATTCCTTGAGCGTAGCTCATACAATTCTTATAACCACACAACTTGCATTGAGTCTGGGGCAGCAGATCATTAATTTCGTCAATAATTGTCATTGATTCACCCACCCAACAAAATTTTTTTGACTATTTTATCAACATACCAGGTTCAGCACCCTCACTGGGCTCAACCAAAAACACGTCGTTCCCGCCTGCTCCAGCCGCTAGCACCATACCTTCGGAAACACCAAAACGCATTTTCCTCGGTGCTAGGTTTGCGACGACTACAACTAATTTACCGACTAACGACTCCGGAGAATAAGCCTGTTTAATACCGGCAAAAATCTGGCGTTTTTCGTCACCTAGGTCAACATGAAGTTTTAACAACTTATCCGCCCCATCCACATGACTAGCTTCTTCAACCAATCCGACACGGAGTTCTACTTTTGAGAAATCTTCAATAGAAACAATACCCTCTGGGGAATTACTTTCACTGGGCGTGGGTTGATCTTCTTCGTTTTTTACTTCTTCTACCATAGCTTTTATATTTCCAGATTCAACTCTGCGTATTAGAGGAACAAATCGATTAACACGTCGATTAGCAAGCGACAATGTTGTTGAGCTCCAACAAAACGGAGCCTCATTAAAAAATTTTTCGATTTCACTTACTATACTAGGTATAACAGGTTTCAAATAAATTGCGATGATACGAAAAAGCACGAGGCCCATAGTAACTACTTGATGTAACCGTTCGTCTCCATTCGGATCCTTTGCAACAACCCATGGTTTCTCATCATTAATATAACGGTTGGCTAAATCTGCCAAAAGCATGATTTCTCGCATCGCTTTTGCAAACTCACGCGACTCATAAAGATCCCTTATCTTTTCCGAAGCTAGTTCAAATGTCTCGAACAAATCAGGGTTATCCACCTTATCAGATAAAATACCGTCAAAACGTTTCTCTATGAAACCAGAACAGCGGCTACCAATATTAACAAATTTACCAACTAAATCACTATTGATTCGCGCTTCAAAATCCTCCCAGTTTAGGTCAATATCTTCAATCGCTGGACCTAATTTCGCCGCAAAATAATAGCGTAAATATGCAGGCTCTAAATGTGACAGGTAAGTGCTTGCTTTTACAAAACTACCTCTCGATTTAGACATTTTTTGCCCATTAACTGTGAGAAAACCATGAACAAAAACATTTGTAGGCAAGCGATATCCTGCCCCTTCAAGCATCGCAGGCCAAAACAAAGTATGAAAATACATTATGTCTTTACCAATGAAATGATAAAACTCCGTATCAGACTCCTTGTTAAGAAAAGTATTAAAATCTACATCAGAGCGGTCACAGAAGTTTTTAAAACTCGCGAGATACCCTACTGGCGCATCAAGCCATACATAAAAATATTTACCTTTTTCTCCAGGAATTTCGAATCCGAAGTATGGCTCATCGCGCGAGATATCCCAATTCTGTAACCCACTCTCAAACCAATCATTCAGCTTTTTCACAACTCCAGGATGCAAATCAGTTTGTTTTAGCCAATCTTTCAACACATTCTCAAACTGTCCCAGTTCGAAAAAGATGTGTTCTGAAGTTCTAACTTCCGGAGGTTCTCCAGACAGCGCCGAAATAGGGTCGATCAAATCAGTGGGAGAATACGTGGCACCGCAATCCTCGCAGCTATCACCATATTGGTCGGGCTCGCCACATTTAGGACAGGACCCTTTTACAAAGCGATCGGGTAAAAACATCTTCTTACTGGGGTCGTATGCCTGTTCTATTGTCTTACGCGACACATAGCCCCCTGCGACTAATTTGGTATATATTTCACACGATATCTGTCGATTTTCCTCCGAGTGGGTCGAATGGTAGTTATCAAAGCAAACTCCAAATTTCAAGAAATCATGCTGGTGTTCTTCACTCACCGCGCTAATAAGATCTTCTGGGCGTACGCCTTCCTGCTCTGCTTTAAGCATGATCGGGGTGCCATGCGCATCGTCCGCACAAACAAAAATACACTGATTACCACACATTTTCTGAAAGCGAACCCAAATGTCGCATTGAATGTATTCAACTAAGTGGCCTATATGAATAGGTCCGTTAGCGTAGGGTAACGCGCTCGTGACTAAAATATTTCTCTGCTCGGTGTTCATGATAAAAAATCGTACCTTAAAACTTGATGTGACACTATGTCATACCTCAATTATAGTAGGCGCGAACCATTACCGCTATTAGTGTAAAATGTATCCTCTTTCCCATAGAATATGCATATGGAAAATCTTAAAACAAAAATAGAAGAAAAATTGAGACAAGACACTGACCCGTATCTCGGAACTGATCTGATTAGTGCGGGAGCACTTTCAGCGATAGACATTGATAATGATAATGTAGTCGTAAAAATCGAGGTTGGATTTCCTATAAAAAGATACGCGACTAGCCTGAAGAGTCGCATAGAGCAGCTACTAAAAGAATTAAATTTTGGTTCAATTACGGTAGAACTATCATATAAAATTCTCTCTAGGGAGGTTCAGAAGGGCACGAAGCCGTTGAAGGAAGTTAAAAACATCATCGCCGTCGCATCAGGCAAAGGTGGTGTTGGAAAATCCACTACAACCGCGAACTTAGCTCTCGCTTTGCAGCAAGAAGGATGTAACGTCGGTGTGCTTGATGCTGATGTTTACGGGCCGAGCCAAACAAGAATGCTTGCTACCCAAGGGCGTCCCGAAAGCAAGGATGGGAAATCGATGGAACCCAAACTAAGTTATCAACTACAAACCATGTCGATCGGCAACTTAGTGGAGGAAGATACCCCAATGATATGGCGCGGTCCTATGGCGACAGGCGCACTTGAGCAACTCATAAATGACACTAACTGGTCTAACCTTGATTACCTAATAGTTGATCTTCCTCCAGGTACCGGTGACATACAACTTACCCTGTGTCAAAAAATTCCCGTAAGTGGCGCCGTCATAGTTACCACCCCTCAGGACATAGCTTTACTAGACGCACGAAAGGGGCTCAAGATGTTTGAAAAAGTTAATGTCCCTGTCCTCGGGATAGTAGAAAATATGAGTGTTCATATTTGTAGTGCTTGTGGGCATGTAGAACATATCTTCGGTGAAGGCGGAGGAGATTCTATGGCGAAGCAATATGAAGTAGATATGCTAGGATCCTTGCCGTTAGACATGTCAATCCGCGAAGGGGCAGACAACGGTCGACCAACGGTTGCAATAGACCCAGATTCAAAAATTGCTGATAGCTATAGAGAGATTGCAAGAAAAGTGAGCGCACGACTATCGCTACGAGCTCGCGATTTTTCAGCAAAATTTCCTAAAATTGTGATTGAAAATTCTTAAGCTAGTTATCAGGAGAAAAAGTTGCCCATAAAGTCGGACAAGTGGATAAGAAAAATGGCGCAAACAGCAAAGCTGATAGAGCCTTTTGAACCAAACCAAGTGCGGACTGCCCGCAACGAGAAGATCATCTCTTTCGGCACGTCTAGCTATGGGTACGATGTTCGATGTGCTCCAGAATTCAAGGTTTTCACGAACATAAACTCAACTACGGTAGATCCCAAAAATTTCGACTCTGGAAATTTTATTGATGTAAGCAAGGAAATATGCGTTATTCCACCAAACTCATTTGCACTAGCCAGAACCGTAGAATACTTTCGAATACCTAGGGATATACTGACAATCTGTCTCGGTAAGTCGACTTATGCGCGATGTGGAATAATTGTGAACGTAACTCCGTTAGAACCAGAGTGGGAAGGCCATATCACCTTAGAATTTTCCAACACAACTTCTCTGCCGGCAAAAATTTACGCAAACGAGGGAGTTGCCCAATTAATATTTTTGCAATCGGATGACCCGTGCGAAACTTCGTACGCCGATAGAAGTGGCAAATATCAAGGCCAAACAGGGGTAACTCTCCCGAAGGCTTAGCATTTAAAAATCTGAGTAAAAAAATTAAGCTTCCAAGTCAAGGCTCAATGCAACAGAATTGATGCAATAACGCTGGCCAGTCGGTCGCGGACCATCGTTAAAAACATGTCCGAGGTGGGCTTCACAATTAGCGCACACTACTTCCACTCGAATCATTCCATGACTTTCATCTTTTCTCAACTCAACTGTGTCACTACTGATCGCACGAAAAAAACTAGGCCATCCTGAACCCGAATCAAACTTATGTTCTGAATCAAACAGCACTGCATCGCAGCATATACACCGGTATACACCCGCACTCTTGCACCCGTCATATTCACCAGAAAATGGTGGTTCTGTCCCCTGCAGTCTACATACTTGGTAAGCCTCGGGAGATAGGATTTCTCTCCACTCTTCTTCTGTCCTGAGTCTCTTCTTCATACACACATTCCAAAAATAATTAAAACCACGAGAACTTTAATTGACCAAGGATACGTAAATTTTTTACTCAAAACTACAATTGTGAGCAAATATTGCGTCCTTTAACCAGAATCTACAGTGTATTTTAGTAATTCAGTTCGGCCAAGGTGTATAATAGGGAAAACATCATTTTTTGCTGATAATACAAAGAGAATTAATGTGGCTATTATAGGCTCTAATCACCGAAGACTGTCATCCCAAACAAAAGTGGGGCAAATAGCTGTGGGTGGCGGTGCACCAATTGTAGTGCAATCCATGACTAACACCGACACATCAGATGCTGTTGCTACGGCAAAACAAGTTCAAGCCCTCGCTGCCGCTGGCTCTGAACTAGTCCGGATTACCGTCGACACAGAAAAAGCAGCTAGTAAAGTTGCAAAAATACGAGAGCTCCTCGACGCAACAGGTTGTTATGTGCCACTTGTCGGCGACTTCCATTATAACGGGCATACATTGCTTACAAAGTATCCCGAGTGTGCTCAAGTCCTTTCTAAGTATCGAATAAATCCAGGAAACGTGGGCCGTGGTCGAAAGAAAGACGTTCAATTTTCTACGATAATAGAGACGGCTATAGAAAATAATAAGCCCGTCCGGATCGGAGTCAATTATGGGAGTTTAGATCCCGCTTTAGTAGCTAAAATGATGGACGAAAATAATTTACTTCCACAACCCAAAAGTGCTAAGGAGGTTGCTTATGACGCCCTGATTTTCTCGGCAATTGATAGCGCTCGACAGGCCGAAAAAATTGGGCTAGCAAGGGAAAAAATTATCCTCTCTTGCAAATGCAGTGATGTTCAGGATTTAGTCGTAGTTTACCAACGTCTCGCGGACGAATGCGAATACCCACTACACCTTGGGTTAACGGAAGCCGGCATGGGTTCAAAAGGCATAGTAGCGTCATCAGCTGCTATGGCTATTCTGATGCAACAAGGAATTGGCGATACAATAAGAGTATCTCTTACACCGGAGCCAGGCGGCGATCGAACCCAAGAAGTAATCGTAGCCCAGGAGTTGCTGCAAACTATGGGCCTTCGGTCATTTAGTCCACTTGTCACAGCGTGCCCTGGTTGCGGACGAACCACCAGCACTGTTTTTCAAGAATTAGCTCAAGATATCCAAGCATATATCAGAACACAAATGCCAATTTGGAAAAATAAATTCCCAGGTGTCGAAGACTTAAGTCTTGCCGTAATGGGATGCGTGGTAAACGGCCCAGGGGAGAGCAAACACGCGAATATTGGGATAAGTCTGCCTGGTACTGGAGAAGGTTTATCTGCACCGGTTTTCGTGGATGGTGAAAAACATGTGACACTTAGAGGAGAGAATATAGCTGGCGAATTCAAGCAGCTCCTCGAAGAATATATTAAAAAAAACTTTCGTTCTGAAACGATCGCTTAAAAATCTTTACGATAGCTATAATAAATAGTGAGAATGAATTGTAAGATACGTCAAATAAGAATGACTTATCTATTAGAAGACTGTTTCAGAAACATGTGGTTAAAATTTTATCATTGAAAACTATCGGTATCTTTTGGAAGATAGCTTGCTTGAAAGCTTCCCCAGAAGCTCTAAAAGGCTCAAGAAATATATTCTTGGCGTCACTTTCGGCGAATTTTTTCGTCAGTTTTTTGATAAATCTAGATTACGAAAAAATTTCTCTCGCAGCTGCACTGTCCCTCCTCGAATGTCTGACTTTGATCGTTTTAACAGCAACTATTTTACTTTACTCAAAGAAGTATGAGCGCTTAAACAAAACGCTCTCAGCGTTGATGGGTATAGGAGCGATCATAGGTATTTTCGCCTACCTGTTGATTGTAGTATTACCTCCTAGCCTTCTCATTATTTTTCGGCCTGCAATCCTGATTTGGAATCTTAGCGCAACGGCAAAAGTCTTAACCCACGCTATGGAGATCGGATTTGGTCGGGCCTTTTTAATAGCAATCGGATATGCTTTTTGCCTATGGCAAATACTCACCTTCTTTTATTCTAAAATAGCGATCTAGTGAGATAATTTATGCACATTCATATTCTAGGTGTCGGTGGGACCTTTATGGCAGGGATAGCCACTCTAGCAAAAGCAAAAGGGCACAAAGTAACTGGCAGTGACAACAAGATTTATCCTCCCATGAGCGACATCCTTGATGAACTAGGTATCAAAGTAGCCGAAGGGTACGACGTTAGCGTCTTTGATGACCGTCCTGACCTAGTAGTGATTGGGAACGCCCTTTCGAGAGGCAACCTGGCAGTCGAATATGTGCTCAGTAATCGGATACCCTATATTTCTGGACCAGAGTGGCTAAAAAATAATATTCTGCAGAACCGTTTTGTAATAGCGGTCGCCGGAACTCATGGCAAGACAACTGTGTCGAGTCTCGTTGCCTGGCTATTCGAAAGTGCTGGATTAAAACCAGGTTTCCTTATCGGGGGTGTCCCCGAAAACTTCGATGTTTCCGCTCGATTGGGGCAATCAGACTACTTCATAATAGAAGCAGACGAATATGACACTGCTTTTTTCGATAAAAGATCAAAATTCATCCATTACCAACCAAATATCCTGATTATTAATAATTTAGAGTATGACCACGCAGATATATTTAACTCTCTCCAGGATATCACTAAGCAATTCCATCATCTTATAAGAACAATGTCAGCCGAAGCGGTGATCATATTTCCATCAGAACATGCAGAGATAGGTAAGCTAATAAAATTGGGGTGCTGGTCGAAAACAGAAACATTTGGTTCGAAACAATCCGATTCTTGGGTTATCAATGTTGAGGAGTTATCTGAACAAAAAATAGCAATAACCGACAGAGATGGGCGCATGTTTAAAATCCCCACACCCCTATTAGGTTTAGACAACGCTTGGAATGTCGCTGCAGCCTTTGGAGCACTCTCGTTAGTCACAAAGAATTTACAACCAGTAATAAATCAACTTCCATTATTTGCTAATGCTAGTAGAAGATTGCAGCTCATTGGGATACCTAATTCTATTCGTGTCTATGACGATTTCGCGCACCACCCGTCGGCCATAGCTTCATCGCTCACTGCAATAAAAAAGTACGTCAAAACTAGGAAATTGATAGCAGTACTTGAGCTTCGATCCAACACCATGGTTATGGGTGTGCACAAATCTACATTAGCTCCAGCTCTCGAAAGCGCCGATCTAATACTAGTTTTGAAGCCAAATAATTTAACCTGGGACTTGGCGGATGCTCTAAAAACCTTATCGCATGTTGTTATTTCGGAAAAGTCTGAAGTAATTGTGCAAAAAGTCGCTGAAGTAGCAGAAAAAGGAGACAGTGTAATAGTCATGAGCAATGGAGCATCAGAAAATTTACCTAATCGAATAGTTCGACAAATCGAGGTAGTGGAGACAATATGATATTTAAACGCAATGAAGTACCAATTTTTCCTTTGAATTTTGTGTTGTTTCCAGACAGCCTCTTGCCTCTAAAAATCTTTGAGCCTCGATACATTGACATGGTGAGTGCGTGTCTAAGAGAGAAAAAGGAATTTGGGGTGGTACTCATGAAATCTGGGCGGGAAACTCGTGGTCCTGTTAGTTTTCATGAAATCGGCACCCTTGCCCAAATAGAAACTTTTGATCAAGGGGAAGACGGCTTATTACATATAATTGCCAAAGGCACCTCCTTATTCGAGGTTATTCATAACGAACAGAGAAAAGATGGATTAAATGTTGCAACAATCAATCCCGTAATAATCGACGCAAAGTGTGGAATGCCTGAGGTTGAGCTTTCTCATTTATCTAAACTATTGTCTGAGGTCCTAGAAAATTTAGCTGAAATGGCACCCCCAAAGCCTTGGTGCCTAGACAATGCTATGTGGGTCGCATATAGGCTCGCGGAACTCCTACCGTTGAATAACGAAGATAGACTTGAAATTCTGCTCTCTCCTAACATAGATATAAAAATAAAAAAGATTTCAGCTCATATAAATAAAGGAACTAAATCGGTACGCTAGGGACGTAGCACTGAACACAAAGTAAGCGCCTCACAGACTAGTGCAAATAACGTGTTGAAGCTGAGAGTAATCTGTGCGATTTTTACACTTTGTTTTGAAAACTGAACAAGGATAAGAAAGTTAAACTTCCAAGCTCTTTTTGCAAACCACGCATCAAACTGAAAATTCTTGCTGCCTCCGTGCTAGCAACTCTACTTTCTGCTCCACTAGTGGCCAATGCTGCGGAATCTAAGAATAATAGTGTCTGGAATTTTTGCCCGAATAATCAGCTTGTACCCGATAGACCTATGCATGCAGATCCGGGAACCACTCTCGAAAGTACCGAGATTCGTGCAGACACCTCTCGAATTGTCGAGTCTGGGCGCAGTCAATTCCACGGCAATGTCGAGGTTATTAAAGGTGTCCAAGCTATACGTGCCGAAGTCATCACCTACGATAAAAATACAGGGCTCTATGATGCGGAAGGTCGTGCGCATCTTTGGAGCAAAGGGGCTATTTGGTCTGGAGACAGTCTTCATTTTAACTCCCAGAGTGAGACTGCCAGGCTGAATGATGGTCAGTATTGGTTGAATGAAAGTCCTGGACGCGGAAAAGCTTTAGTGATTGAACATGACTCTGCAAATGAAATAAGCATTTTAAAAAAGGTCAAGTACACCACTTGCCCGGCGTCTAATGAAACTTGGAAACTAAATGCAAGCGTTATTAGAATTGACCACAAGAATGAACGCGCTTCGGCCAGCAACGCCATCATCCGTTTTCGTGATATCCCCGTCTTTTACATGCCCTATATTAATTTCCCTACTAATCAAAAAAGAAAATCGGGATTCCTAGCACCTGTTTTTGGGACGAGTAATGAATCGGGCTTCGATACGCAAGTGCCATATTACTGGAATATTGCTCCGACTCAAGATGCAACGATTGCTCCCCGCTTTATGCAAGACAGAGGAGTGCTAATGGATTCCGAGTATCGGTATCTAAACCACGACTACTCGGGTTCTATAGATCTGGAGTATTTAGTAAGAGATAGAATCAAAGATAAGCAAGATCGATCTTATATAAGAGTAGAACATAATCATCGGATATTTAAGAATAAGGGCCGAATAGATGTCCTATTTTCAAATCTTTCGGACGATCAATATTTCCAAGATTTTGGCACAACGATTGGCCAATCTTCCCAGAGTTTTATGGATAGAAGAATAGGGTTGGTATACGATAATGAGTCATATCACGTATCGGTACTAACGCAAGCCTACCAAAGTGTTAATCGAAGTCTCCCTGCCGGAGCGAAGCCATATCAACTGCTGCCAAAAATTGAATTTAGGAAAAAGAATTTACCTAAAATATTCGCTCTAAAACCTAATTTTGAGGCGGATTTTACTTACTTTAATAGGGACGACAGCCTAACTAGTATTAGGACTACAATCGCCCCCTCTATCTCTTACGACTACAATAAATCGTTTATTAACGTAACCCCTAGGTTCATGATCTCTCACACTGAGTATCTTAATGATGACCCGGCTTCGGTCTACAAAGATGAGTCGCGTACTGTTCCTATAATAACATTAGACGCGAAGTTATTCGCCGAAAGAGACCTCTCTCTCTTAGGGTTTAACCTCTTCCAAACTTTGGAGCCACGTATTTACTATGTTTATGTGCCAAAAGTTAACCAAGATAATCTACCCGTTTTTGATACTGGTGCGATGGATATAAATCCTCACACAATGTACCTACCCAATAGATTCTCGGGAGGGATCTCTGGCTTTGGCGGAGACAGAATCGGCGATTCTAACCGCATAAGTGCAGGCATAAACTCTCGAATTACTAGCAAGGAAACAGGGCGACAATTTCTAGCATTCAATCTCGGTCAAATGTTCCACCTCGAGAAAAGAGAAATTAGTTTACCAAATCAAGCTTATTCAAAAAATACATTGTCCAGTTTGTTTGGAGGATTTGACCTAAATCCCCAATTAGATCTAGCTATTAAAGGTTCCTTTGTATGGAATCCCAAGCAGACAAACTTCGAGCGGAAAGCTATTTCTCTAGAATATGAACCAAATAATAATACGCTCGCTAAACTTGCTTATAGATTTACCAGAGCGCCGCACAAAAATTTAGACAATATCAAACAGGCCGATGCGGTGTTCCGCTTACCTATCAATTCTCTCCCAGATACGTCTATTATCGGACTCTGGAGTTACTCGATAGAAAAAAAGAAAACAATTGAGGCATTCGGCGGCGTGGAATACGAGAGTTGCTGCTGGGGTCTCCGAGTAATCGGCCAGAGATACTTAAATGGGAATAAAGCGAGCGGACAGTCAGAATACGTAACAGGTGTCTTTATACAGGTGCGACTCAGAGGATTAGGCGGCCTCGGGAAAGGTCGAGACCCTCTGATAACACGCTATTTGCCCGAGGCAACTAGCGAATTTTGACTTGATCCTCAAAATAGGTTTTCACACCGAAACCAAATGTCTAAAATTCCTGATTTTAGTCTATAATCCGTGTACAAATTAATTAAAGCGCGCATATGTTTAATAAATTTCAAATTTTTCGATTACCTCAGATTAAATTAACCAACCGACGTAATCTCCTAACCACAGTTACGCTCATTATGCTTTGTTCGATAGCTAACGTCGACTCGGAAGAGCTCGATAAAATAATCGTTGTAGCTGAGCAGGACGTGGTTATGGAAAGTGAACTTGCCGGCCAAATGGACAAAGTGAAATTCCAAATCGAACAGCAGGGCACTCGAATGCCTCCTAACTCAGTATTGGAAAGACAGGTTCTTGAGCGTCTGGTACTAGAAAAAATCCAACTACAAGTAGCAAGCGAAAATAAAATTGAGGTTACTGAGGAGGCCTTGGCGTTAGCTATTTCTGATATGGCGCAGCAAAATAATCTATCTCTCCCGCAGTTTAAGGAAATACTGGCCTCAGAAAATTATGAGTTTGACGTATTTAAAGAACAAATAAGACAAGAGATATTAATCTCTAAACTTAGAAAGTCTCAAGTGGACGATCGTGTGCGAGTCCGAGAGTCAGAAATACAGAACTACCTCCGCAATGAGTCTACAGCAGCAGACGATCAAGAGTACCGCATATCTCATATTTTGATTTCGACTCCGAGCGGAGCAAATGATAGTGAGCTAAAGTCAGCTCGAGACAAGGCCACAGAAGCGCATCATGCCATAGAATCAGGAACTCCTTTTGCGGACGTCGCAATCAGTGTTTCCGATGGACAACAAGCTCTCGAAGGTGGGGATCTGGGATGGCGGAAAGGGAGCGAAATCCCTAGCCTTTTTGCTGACTCCGTCAGCACGTTGTCAGTAGGGGAGCATAGCGGGATTATAACCAACCCCAGTGGCTATCATATTATCGAACTAACCGAAAAGAGAAGTATCGAAGACTTCATGATCCCACAGTATAAGACTCGACATATATTGATCAAACCTAACGCTCTCCTCAGCAAAACGCAGGCTCTCAACAGAATTAATCAGCTTAAAATGCGGTTAGAAATTGACGGGGATGTGATTTTTTCAGATATGGCCAAAAATAATTCGGATGATCGAACCTCCGCGCTTCAAGGTGGTGATCTCGGCTGGGTTAATGAAGGTCAGATGGTGCCTGAATTCGATGAGATAATGACCGCTATTGATGTCGGAAGTATTAGTCCACCGTTTGAATCAGAATTCGGCTATCACATATTACAAGTAGTGGAAAAGCGAATGTTTGATGGTTCCGAAGAGATAAAGCACGACCGCGCGAGGCGCGCTATTCGCCAACAAAAATTAGACGAACGGCGGCAATTTTGGTTAAGGCGGCTGCGAGATGAAGCCTATGTCGAATACAGACAATAGTAAAGAGAAAAAAAGTTACTAAAATAGCGTTCACCACTGGAGAACCTGCAGGCGTCGGCCCGGATCTGGCGCTTTCTCTGATAACTCGTCCGCGAGAAGAGATTATAGTCTTTTTTGCTGATCCTGAAGTGATTTCCACACGAGCATTGGCCATTGGCCAGCAAGTAAAAATCATTGAACTACGAGATACCAGTCAGGCGGTCAATGTGCCCCCGGGCTATATGCAACTAGTAGCGAGTACATGTCCTAATCCAAATTGTGTGGGTACCCCTAACCCAGCAAACAGTCCTTATGTCCTCAAATGCTTAGATAAAGCAGTGGACAGCTGCGCGAGCGGTAAGCTAGCTGCCATGGTCACCGGCCCCATAAATAAAGAGATAATTAACAATGCTGGGATCCCGTTCACTGGACACACCGAATATATTGCCGAGCGGTTAAGTGCCCCTCTACCCGTAATGATGCTTACGTCGGATACATTGAGAGTAGTACTTCTCACAACCCACATCCCCCTTTCCAAAGTCCCAGATCATATTAATCAGAGAAAAATAGTTGAGGTTGTCGAAATAGTACATCGAGAATTGATTGCAAAGTTTGGTATCCAAAATCCTCGCATTCAAATCTGTGGTCTTAACCCTCATGCTGGGGAAGGCGGACATCTAGGGCCAGAAGAAGAAAGCATAATTAAGCCAGCCCTAAAAGAGCTTAGTACAAAGGACATTATCGCTAATGGTCCTGTGTCTGCGGATAGTGCATTTACCAGTGAAGCTAGAAAAGAGTACGACGCCATTGTTGCCATGTACCATGACCAAGGACTGGTCGCGCTAAAAACTATTGGATTTGGCAGTAGCGTCAACCTAACTCTAGGGCTTCCTATTATCAGAAGCTCGGTCGATCATGGTACTGCCCTCGACATCGCAGGCTCCGGAAATGTCGATTCCGGCAGTGCCGAGGCGGCACTCGAACTTGCGATTAATATAAGTAAGATCTCTTGAAACGACTAGCAATTCCTAGAGCAAAGAAACGCTTGGGGCAAAACTTTTTAATTGACGACTATGTTGTCTCGCAGATCATTCAATTAATCAAGCCCCAGCATGCAGATCATATAATTGAAATAGGTCCCGGCACGGGAGCTCTAACAGATCTACTTGTTCGTACAAAAGCCCAGATCACGGCAATAGAAGTGGATCGTGATCTTGCCAGAAGTTTGTTAGAACACTATGCGAATATCGCAACCTTCAAGTTACACAACTCGGATATAATGACCTTCGATCTAGGGATGCTCAGAGAACAATCGACTGAATGGAAAATAATTGGAAATCTTCCTTATAACATAGCAACTCCTTTGATAATGAACTTGGTGACACACAGATCCCTATGGTCAGAAATGATCTTCATGTTGCAAAAAGAGGTGGCGTTGCGTCTAACCGCCAAAGCGGGCGCTCGGTCGTACGGTCGATTATCAGTTATGGCCCAAAGACAAGCCCACATCAGCTATAAGTTTGAGGTGAATGCCGCCTCGTTTAGCCCGCAACCAAAAGTGCAATCTGCGGTTATCCGATTTCAACCAATCGATGATAAAAAGAATCCCGAAATCGATGTGTATTTTGAAAAGATTGTAAAGCTAGCTTTCGCTACTCGTAGAAAAACTCTTGCTAATTCGCTGAAATCTCTTATACCTACGGACGTCATTAAGCGTGCGGGAATAGACCCGAAAAGTCGCGCTGAAAATTTGACTATAGCAGAATACGAGAGACTGGCACTCAAGACACTGGAAGTATCGGGTCACTAACACCCCATCCTAACTTACTTTACACCCTGAGCCGAGTAAAAACTGAGTTGCTAAATTTACCCACAATTTCTGTGGATAACCTTGTTTAAAAGTCTAATAAATGTGAGTTATTTGCCGTTATTTGACTTGTCGACTGCTAGATTGGTCAATTTTTAGTCAAAATATAAAATACTTATAATAAACATATGCTTATGTACCAATGCGATAGCTTTTTAGTGATTACGGGCCCTAACTAAACGTTTACTCTTCTATATATCAAGCAAATGTGTATAAATGTGCAGTATGATTACTGAGTTACGGTACGGTTCGAGTTAAAAATTAGGCAAATAATAAAATCTCGGCTAGAAAAATCAATAACGTCTCTTTTAGGAATAACGCACAAAATGGTAGGCTGTTTTAAAAGCTTTATAACCGCACTCGTTGAAATTCAATTTATCAAAGCACTTGTGAATTGGTCCGGCTATCTAAGTGCGGCTTGCATGGTGTCGCTAGTAATCGTAACGATTTTTGATGTGATGATGAGATATGTATTTAAAAATGGAGCAATTGGGTTACAGGAGCTAGAGTGGCATCTTTTTAGTGCAGTCTTTCTCCTAGGCGCAGCTTACACAATGAAATGCGACCAGCATGTCCGGCTGGATCTAGTTTATCAAAGCCATCGATTTAACGAGAGGCGCCGTAATCGACTAAATATCTTTGGAACTTTATGCTTTTTGATACCTTTTTGCTCAGTTGTCATCGTATATTCTGTTCCATTTGCCCTAGAATCTTTTATCCATTCAGAAACTTCTCCTGATCCTGGCGGCCTATCACATCGTTGGATCGTAAAATCAATTATTCCATGCGCATTTATATTAATCCTGTTGCAGAGTCTCAATGACTTAATCAGAAGACTTAAAGACACAGCTTAGAGCTTAGACTTATGGAAATTTGGGCCATCCTAATGTTTGTAGTTTTGCTACCGGCACTTTTGTTGGGATATCCTGTTGCTTTCACATTAGGTGCGATCGCTATCTTATTCGGCACCTTCACCGTGGGTGTCGAAATATTTGCCCTCCTACCTTACAGAATTTTTGGGATAATGACGAATTTCACACTACTCGCAGTTCCGTTATTTATATTCATGGGGATTATTTTAGACAAATCTAAAGTCGCAGAAGAATTGTTAGAGTCTCTAACAAAAATTTTAGGTCGGAGTCCTGGAGGACTAGCGATTGCTGTTATACTTGTCGGAGCGATGCTAGCAGCGAGCACCGGGGTGGTAGGTGCGACTGTTGTCACGCTCGGAGTCATAGCTTTGCCAACTATGCTAAAGCATAAATACGATGCTTCGCTTGCTTGCGGCGCAGTAGCAGCCTCGGGGACATTAGGACAAGTGATTCCGCCGAGTATTGTAGCTATATTACTGGCGGATATTATGGGTGTCCCTGTAGGCCGAATGTTCATGGCCACCTTGATACCTGGACTTTTTCTGATTGGGGCCTATATATTATATATACAGTACCTTAGTCACAGAAATCCTCAATTGGCGCCACCGTTCGAAACAATAGCACCTCCAAACCTTGCAGCATTGAGTAAAGCAATACTACCCCCAATAGCCCTAATATTCGCCGTACTTGGATCAATCTTTGTTGGCATTGCTTCTCCCACTGAAGCTGCCGCAGTCGGCGCATCGGGGGCTCTTGTACTCGCAATTATGCGTAATCGATTATCACTATCATCGCTGCGCGAAAGCGCCATACAGGCTACAAAACTAACCAGCATGGTTTTTATGATCCTCATAGGGGCCACTGCTTTCGGACTTGTTTTCAAGGCTCTGGGGGGCGACAAGCTAGTGGCAACATTTTTTTCATCTATGGGTGTGGGTGCGACAGGCTTTATTTTAATTAGTATGGCGATTATCTTCGTCCTAGGATTCTTCCTAGACTTTATAGAAATATGTTTCATAGTCGTACCGATATTTGAGCCGGTAGCGCGACAACTGGGATTAGACCCGTTGTGGTTCGCTATTTTAATAGCAATGAACCTGCAAACTTCATTCCTAACTCCCCCATTCGGATTCTCTCTATTTTACCTCAAGGCAGTTGCTCCTAAGCAAATAAGAGCAAGTCACATATACAATGGTGTGATTCCGTTTATCTTGATACAACTAGTCGCGCTCACTCTTATCGCCGCATTTCCAAATACGGTAACCTGGCTCCCAGACCTCATGGATCGATACAATGGCTTACTATAAAGCGATAGGCGAGATGCCTAATAAGAGCGCAAACGATCTGTTATATTTTCTGTGCAAGGCAAGGTTCCGTTCCATAGGCGATACGATTCAGCAGCCTGTTCCACAAGCATCCCCAGCCCATCAGAAACATTTTTAGCACCTTGTCGTGAAGCAAGCTCCATAAACGAAGTTGGCTTTGAGCTGTAGACCATGTCGTAGACTAGTTCAGTTAAAGCAAAAACAGAACTATTTATTTTGGGCAGGTCGCCCGTCAAACTTAACGATGTTGCATTGATAATTATATCGGGTTGAGTAGTAGACATCTGTCCCCAGGGTACAATCTCACGTGGACACGATTTAGGTATCAAATTGGATAACTTTTCAACTTTGGAGAGAGTACGATTGGAGAGCTGTAGGAGTGAGGGAGATTGGGCTGCTATGCCATCCAGAACCCCACGCGCTGCTCCTCCCGCACCAAGCAAGAAAATCACCTTACCGCTTAAAGCCATATTCAAGTTCCGGGATATGTCTGTAATCAAACCATAACCATCGGTATTATCGGCGGTAATTTCACCATTATCTCCGAAGGACAGAAAGTTCGCAGCCTCCGCTGCAACAGCTCGATCACTGCGAACATCAGATATCGAATATGCTTCTTCTTTAAGTGGCACGGTAACGTTCATACCCTTACCTCCGGCCCCTATGAACTCTTCTATCGCAGACTTAAGACTTCCCTTCGCAACCCTAATTTTGTGATATAAAAAGGTTTTTCCTTCACTTTCGGCAAACCAAGAATGAATTTTCGGAGACAAGCTATGAGCAATAGGATCTCCCACCACACAATATGAGTTGGGTAGTCCGACTTTGATTGAAGGTTCTGTGACCATGCGGCAAATATTAACTTTATTTTCGACTTCCTGACAATTCTATATGCCGAAAGTCAAAATTCCAGAAAAATTAAGGATAGTCCCAAGCAATATAGGACAAATCGCCTAGAACTATCCATAGTAACTTTTCTACATATTATAGCCGCGCTCATCATGCTCAGATAAATCTAAACCAGCAGTCTCCGTATCTTCGCTGACACGCAAACCGGTTAGTGACCGCGTAATTTTCAAAACTATGAGAGTCATGACGCCACACCAAACAATAGTTGCCACCACACCAACAAGCTGTACCGAGAGCTGCCTCAACATATCTACCCCTTCATCATAGCCAACTCCTCCTAGCTGCTCAGAGATAAAGACCGCCGCGAGGACTGTACCTAGGATCCCACCCACTCCGTGCACAGGAAACACATCAAGAGAGTCGTCTATTCGCAGAGATCGCTTGATATACTGTGTACTGTAATAACAAACAATACCGGCAGAAATACCAATACAAAGAGCTCCTACCGGACCGACATAGCCTGATGCCGGTGTGATTGTTCCAAGCCCAGCAACCATACCAGTCACAATACCTAAAACACTGGGCTTACCGTGTTTCATCCATTCTATAGCCATCCAAGCTAGCGACCCTGCCGCCGCTGAAATATGGGTTGCAAGCATAGCCATCCCAGCATCATTATTGGCAGCTACCGCACTTCCCGCATTAAAGCCGAACCAACCGACCCAAAGCATCGAAGCCCCTGTAACCGTCATAGTTAGGTTGTGCGGAGGCATAGGCGACTCTGGAAATCCTTTGCGCTTCCCTAAAACCACCGCGGCGACGATAGCGGCCACACCGGCATTAATATGGACCACGGTTCCTCCAGCGAAATCCAAGAGACCAAGTTGACTCAGCCATCCACCGCCCCAGACCCAATGACATACAGGCACGTAAACTAAAAACATCCACAAGCAGCTGAACACTAAAATAGCCGAAAATTTCATCCTCTCAGCAAAACCGCCTACTATTAGAGCTGGGGTAATGATAGCAAAAGTCATCTGAAACATAACGAACACAGTTTCGGGAATGGTCCCATTCATAGCCTCTCGGGTCACTTCCGATAACATTACATTACCACCACCAATGTAGTCGTTCCAAGCACCACCATTTCCAAAAGCTAGTCCATAACCTGCAAACACCCACAGTAGCGAAGTTACGCAAGTCAAAGTAAAACACTGCATAAGCACCGACAGCGCGTTTTTACTCCGCACCAGACCACCATAGAAGAGGGCGAGACCTGGTATCGTCATGAATAACACTAGCGCAGTAGATGTAAGAAGCCACGCCCCGTCGCCACTATCCAGTCCATCTGCAAAGGCGATACTGGGTAACAACAAAAAAATTACAATTAAACGTTGAAAGAACATATTCTTCCCCTTTGTTTATAACGAGTTCAAAAAATACACATCTATGCGCGCATCTCCCTAGCTTTACGCGCAATCCTCAAGCGGCTAGGCGCGTCTATAAGGCATCTTTCCCTGTCTCACCAGTCCTTATACGAATCACCTCATTTAAATCACTGATAAATATTTTACCGTCACCAATGGAGTCACTGTTGGCAGCCTCTTTTACTATCTCAACAGTGGTATCTACCGCATCGTCATCAACTGCTATTTCCAGTTTAACTTTAGGTAGAAAATCAACTACGTATTCCGCTCCTCGATAGAGCTCAGTGTGGCCCTTCTGACGTCCAAAACCTTTGACCTCAGTGACGGTCATCCCTTGGATTCCAGCAGTTGATAGTGCGTCTCGCACGTCATCTAATTTAAAAGGTTTAATAACCGCAGTAATTAATTTCATAAGATTTCTCCAAAACTAATAATCATTAAAATTATCTTAGCTACCGTGAGATGGCCTTAACCGTATGGCTCAGAACCATCTCACTACGCACTTTAAAAAAATTATACCCTAACGTCCTCAGATTCACTCTCTAATGAGAAATACTGTGATTAGAAATCGCTAGCGTTGTTCTATCCTATCGGCGTGTAAATTCAGGATATGCCTCCAGTCCACACTCGACTTTATCGACGCCCTCAAGTTCTTCCTCTGCGGAGATACGTATTCCAGCAACCGCTCGTATCACATACCACACTATAAGCGAAGTGACGAAAACCCAACCGAATATCATAGCTATCCCTAGTAACTGCGCGCTTAAAGTCGCATCGCCATTACTCAGACAAACAGCTAAAAGACCCCAAATGCCTGCGGTGCCGTGCACAGATATTGCGCCCACTGGGTCATCTATTCCAGCCTTATCCAGACGTACTATTGAGACAACAACGATAAGTCCGCCCACAGCTCCAATCACAGTTGCTAGCAACGGAGTGGGAGTCAAAGGCTCAGCTGTAATTGACACCAGTCCAGCTAAAGCACCGTTAAGCGCCATAGTTAGATCGGCTTTACCAAAAAGTATTTTTGCTAACAGAAGTGCCGCAATACAACCACCAGCCGCTGCCGCATTTGTATTAACGAATATTAAGGCGACGGCATTTGCCTCAGCTACATTTGATATAACTAGCTCAGAGCCACCATTGAAACCGAACCATCCGAACCATAGCAAAAAAGTGCCTAATGTAGCTAAAGGTAAGTTAGCCCCTGGCATCGGATTGACAGAACCATCTTCATTATATTTGCCCTTTCTTGGGCCTAACAACAAGACGCCAGCTAAAGCCGCCACAGCGCCGCACATGTGCACTACCCCAGATCCCGCAAAATCTAAAAATCCTGCTTCATCTAGGTAACCGCCACCCCATTTCCAATAGCCTTCTATAGGATAGATGAATCCGGTCATTACAACCGCAAAAGCCAAAAATGCAAACAATTTCATTCTCTCGGCAACCGCGCCGGATACAATTGACATCGCCGCAGCAACAAAAACTGCCTGAAAAAAGAAATCAGACAACCCTGAGTAATATACTGAACCCTCGCTCGCAATTACATCCGCAACCACATTGTCCGAACCACCTAGAATACTAGGCAGCCCTGGCCAAAATTGATTTACGGCTTCACCGGGATACATAAAAGCGTACCCGCATAACAGGTACATCGTACATGCAAGCGAATACAAAACTATATTTTTGGTCAGTATCTCGGCTGTATTTTTGGTTCGGACCAAACCAGCTTCAAGCATGGCAAATCCGCAAGCCATTAACATAACAAAAGCACCCATTACTAAAAAATAAAAGGTATCTATTGCGTATTTTACTTCTATTAGCGACGCATCCACTAAAATTTCCTCCTTAATAACATTACTTAAAATCACTGGTGATCAACTAAAAAAATCTAACTAAAGTCTCCTATTGACTATATAATTAGTACTAATGCATCATGCGTGCCAACCAATAACATCTTCTTTAACAAGCGCATGTAAACAGGCTGAATTGGCCCCAGATAAGGCAAAATTTAGAAATCAATAGGTGTGATGGCACCATATTGATGCAACTAATTTAAAAATCGGTATTAGTGTGGTGCACGAAAAAATAAAATGAGGTATTAAACATTGTTGGACTTTAGGAAAATAGAAAAAGTTGCCCAGAAGATTTCATCCATCTTGCCAGACGATCCAAAAATCCTTAAACAGGAGTTTAAAAATAGTACTAAACCTTTTTTATCTGCTATTTTAAAAAAAGCAGATCTAGTAACCCGTCAAGAGTTTGAGGCGCAACGTAACCTATTGCAGCAGGCTGAGCGTAAATTAAGGGAGCTTGAGATACGTCTCAAAAATTTCAAGGAATAAAAATTTCGAGTGGAGTAATTAATATTGTCTGATAACTATAAGATCGCCGTTTCTAGTGAGGTATCATATGTTTCATCTCAATCTGATCCATTGGCAAACAAGTTCGTTTTCGCGTACACAATCACCATCAGTAATCACGGAAATTTAAGCGCACGACTAATCGATCGTCACTGGATAATTACCGACTCTACCGGCAAAATAGAAGAAGTCAAAGGCGAAGGTGTGATTGGCGAGACACCTGACTTGAAACCAGGTGAGTCATTTCAGTATACCAGCGGCTCTATGCTCGAAACTCCCACTGGGAGTATGGAAGGTTCCTACGGAATGAAGGCCGAAGATGGAACCATGTTTAAGGCCTCAATTCCTCTATTTACTCTTTCCAAACCGAATTCACTGCACTAAATTAATCCTAAGGTTAGGAAGTACCGAAGAAATGACTACGTATGCAATCGGGGACATTCAGGGTTGCTATGATGAATTTAGGCGGCTGCTGGATCTATTAAAATTCAATCCGGATAAAGACAAACTCTGGCTTGCCGGTGATCTAGTCAATCGTGGCCCAGCATCCTTAGCTGTTCTAAAACATGTAATGTCGCTAAAAGATGCGGCGATTGTAGTGCTCGGTAATCACGAACTGCACTTGCTCGCGTTATCACAGAATCAGCAATTGAAGCCGGGGCAGAATGATACCATAGGACAAATTCTTGACAGTCCTGAACTAGAACAGATCGTCAAATGGCTGCGCGCTCAGCCCTTGTTCCATTACGATAACAAGCTAGAGTTTGCAATGGTTCATGCAGGACTTCCTCCAGAGTGGTCTATAAAAGATGCTTTAATGCACTCCAATGAGCTGTCGCAGATATTATCAGATGAAGTTGAGGGTGAAAATTTCCTCAAACATATGTATGGCAATGAACCAAGTATTTGGGATGAGCGCCTCGAAGGCATCGATCGTTGGAAATTCATCGCAGACTGTCTTACTAGATGCCGATATTTTACGCCTAATGGATATCTCGAATTCGAGGAGAAAAGGCACCCATCCCTAGTTAAGGATAGCTTACAGCCTTGGTACTTAATGCCTAATGCTCGCTGGAGAGGAACACCAATTGTGTTTGGTCACTGGGCTTCTTTATCGATACCTAAACATACCAGTTTAGAGAATCAAATATTTCCCATCGATACTGGCGCAGTGTGGGGGCGAGACCTAACGGCTATAAGTCTCGAGGACAAAAAACTATTTTCTGTACCGGCAAAAGTTACTTAGAGACCTTCTTTCTTTCTAAAGTACGGAAGCGATAGGGATAGGTGTGTCGATCATCGGCTGCAAACAAACCACTGTCTTCAATCTCTACCCAATCATCGGTAGACAGGTCCGGAAAATAGGTATCTCCGTCCACTCTAGCCTCAACTTCTGTCAAATATATCCGGTGAGCCTTAGCCAATCCCTGAGTATAAATTTCGGCACCACCAATTATAAAAATTTCTTTATTTTTATCTCCAGTGATAGCCTCTAATGCCTGCTCCAGAGAACAGAATAGATCTGCTCCTTTAGCAGAAAATTTACTATTCCTGGTTAAAACAATGTTTTGCCTTGCAGGTAAAGCCCTTCCTATTGACTCAAAGGTTTTTCGCCCCATTATCACTGGGCAACCTAGCGTCAGCTGCTTAAACCTTTTAAGATCATTAGATAATTTCCAAGGCAACCGACCGTCCACGCCTATTACACCCGATTTATCTAAAGCTACAATTAAATTTAACATTAAAAATCTCTTACATTTAATGCACGAACGTCATTTTCAAATAGCTACCGGAGCACTGATATGAGGGTGAGGATCATAATTATTTAGCTCAAAATCTTCGTACCTAAAGTCAAAAATACTTTTTACTCTCGCATTCAGAGTGACGGTGGGGAGGGACATACAGGCCCGTGACAATTGCAATTCTGCTTGCTCGAGGTGATTTAGATATAAATGTGCGTCGCCTATAGTATGCACAAACTCCCCTACCTCGAGATCGCAGACCTGGGCTATCATCATAGTGAGTAGAGCATAGGATGCAATATTAAAGGGTATACCCAAAAAAATGTCTCCACTTCTTTGGTAGAGCTGGCACGACAATCGGCCGTCGGCAACATAGAACTGAAATAGCGCATGGCAAGGAGCTAGCGCCATGTGACTGATCTCCGGGACATTCCAAGCGCTAACTATCAATCGCCGCGAATCAGGATTATTTTTAATATCATTTATCACCGACGTTATCTGATCAATGCTTTTACCATCGACGCTCGGCCACGATCTCCATTGCACTCCATAGACAGGGCCCAGTTCACCCTGTCCATCTGCCCACTCGTCCCAGATAGAAACCCCATGTTCCTTTAGATAAGCAATATTTGACTCACCTTTGAGGAACCAAATCAATTCATGAATGATGGACTTCAAATGTAGTTTCTTGGTGGTAAGTAACGGGAAGCCTTCAGCGAGATTAAAACGCATTTGATATCCAAAAACACTTAATGTCCCCGTTCCAGTACGGTCGTTCTTACGCACTCCATTATTTTTTACATGCCTAAGTAATTCTAAATATGTTCGCATTTATCTAAATCCCAACAGATCCATTCAAAGCACTCGATTCCCGTTGTAATCGGATCAACCTATAGCGCTTTTGCGATTGTAACAAGAAATGATAATTATCAATCCTATCAAGATCATGGGCGCGCATAGTAATTGTCCCATAGTCAGCCAATCACCATACAAATAGCCAATATGGCTGTCAGGCTCTCGAAGCAATTCTACTAGGCTTCTGAAGCAACCGTAAAGCAAAAGGAATAGTCCTGTGGTAGTACCTAAAGCCAGCTTTCTTTTACTCATGAAATGAAGTAATAAAAACAGTAAAAGCCCCTCTAAAAATGCCTCGTACAATTGGGTAGGGTGTCTGCTAAAACCACCGGCGGCGGGAACAGTAAATACTACACCCCACGGTAAATCCGTAGGGGCACCCCATAATTCTTGATTAACAAAATTCGCTAACCTACCCAGGCCTAGGCCAATGGGTAAGGCGGGGAACAATAAAATCGCTCAACGCGAATACACTGCTCTCAATCTTTCTCGCCTGCCATATCAGTACCAACGCGACCCCTAAAACACCTCCATGAAAAGACATTCCACCCTTCCAAATAGCCAAGATACTTAGCGGGTCGTGATAATAGGCGGCAAGATTATAAAATATAATATAACCGATTCTTCCACCTACAACTGCCCCTAAAGCCACATAAAAAACTGTATCTGAAACGCTTATAACCTTTAAACTCGACGCCCGCGCACGATTTTCAAGATAATACCAACCTATACCAATACCTAGAACATAAGAAACGCCGTACCAATGAACCTGAAAAAAGCCTATTTCTAAAACAACAGGATCAATATTAGGGAAGGGGATCATTACGCTTCGATCAACTAGAAATGAGGCTTAAAAACTTTACCACTCTAGAGCGCTCCCAAACTCGACCTCGTAACGGCGCTCAAAAGCAGCGCGATTGATCAAGTGGTTCTGCGTTCCTTCTTTTTCGACTTTTATACTACCTAACAAAGATGCCACGCGACCCGTTATCTTCCAGTCCAAATTATGCTCGATACCATAAAGTATTCCGGCCCGATAAGCATCGCCGCAACCAGTAGGATCTACAGCATTCATGGCAACAGCAGGAGGTATCGAAATGGACTGACCTTCTGTGAGGATTTTCGATCCCTTTTCACCCTCAGTGACAATCAGGGCCTCAACTTTTCCCGCAATTTTCTCCAAAGAGAGTCCCGTCTTACTCTGAAGCATTTCAGCCTCATAAGCATTCACCGTTATCCAGCTTGCAATTTCGATAAATCGCTCAAGCTCTTTCCCATCGAACATAGGAAGTCCTTGTCCAGGATCGAATACAAGTGGGATCGCTAGCCTATGAGCCTGCTCTGCATGATATATCATCCCATCCTTACCGTCGGGCGAGATAATTGCCAACCTACTACCCGCGACATCTTCTAACGAATTACGTGCGGAATACTCCATCGCACCAGGGTGGAATACGGTTATTTGATTCCCATCATTATCTGTTGTGATGAAAGCCTGAGCAGTCATTGCCCCTGAAACAGGTTTAATGAAATCAGTTGGAATAGCATGGCCTTTTATCCACTGCCTGTAGGGCTCAAAGTCCTCCCCCACTGTCCCCATAGGTACTGGGTTTCCTCCGATCATCTTTAAGTTATAAGCGATATTTCCGGCTACTCCCCCATATTCACGGCGCAAGCTTGGAACAAGAAAGCAAACGTTTAGAATATCAAGCTGATCAGGAAGAATATGATTCTTAAATTGATCATTAAACTCTGTAATATTATCGTAGGCAAAAGAACCACATATCAAAGTGCTCATATATATATATCCAGTAATTTGGTTTCCATCGTTAGCCCGCCATGCTATTTACGGCGTGAGGTGTCTTTAACAGCTTAGCAAGATAGTGCCCCGTGTAAGAGCTTTCAATCTGAGAAACTTCCTCTGGTGTACCACATGCTACTATTTGACCTCCATTCTCCCCGCCCTCTGGTCCAATATCAATAACCCAATCAGCTGTTTTCACAACGTCAAGATTGTGTTCAATTATCACAACAGTATTCCCATGATCGCGCAGTCGATGGAGAACCTTTAATAGTTGCTCAATATCATAGAAATGCAGGCCCGTGGTGGGTTCGTCTAAGATATATAACGTATTGCCCGTATCTCGTTTGGACAGCTCTTTCGAAAGTTTCACTCTTTGAGCTTCGCCGCCAGATAATGTCGTCGCATTCTGGCCTATATTAACATAAGACAATCCCACTTCGGTGAGAGTTTTTAACTTGGAACGAATTGTGGGCACAGAATCAAAAAATACCATCGCCTCCTCTACTGTCATATCTAAAACGTCACTGATAGTCTTTCCTTTATACATTATTCCTAGTGTTTCTCTGTTATACCGCTTACCTTTGCAGTCATCACACGGAACATATACGTCTGGTAAGAAATGCATTTCTACTTTTATCAGCCCATCCCCTTGGCAAGCCTCGCACCTACCACCTTTGACATTAAAGCTAAATCGCCCCGGCTTATAGCCTCGTGATCTAGACTCTTCGGTAGCAGCAAATAGTTCTCTTATTGGCCCGAATAATCCCGTATAAGTCGCGGGGTTAGATCGAGGTGTTCTTCCAATAGGACTTTGATCTATATCGACTACTTTGTCAAAATGCTCTAGACCGACTATCTCTGTACATTTTGCTGGTTTGGTAGACGCGCGGTTCAGTACTTTTGCAGCCGTACGATATAAGGTGTCGTTTATTAGTGTCGACTTGCCCGATCCGGATACTCCTGTGATACATGTCATCAAGCCTATCGGTACAGAAACGTCGACGCTTTTAAGATTGTTCCCGTTCGCTCCGAGAATAGACAATAGCCTATCTTTATCCAGAGGTGTCCGGCATACCGGAACCTGAATTTTCCGCGCCCCTGAAAGATACTGTCCAGTGAGTGATGCTGGACTGCTAGCAATAGTCTCGGGAGTGCCTTCAGCGACGATCTCTCCACCATGAATACCGGCTCCCGGACCTATGTCTAAGACATAATCAGCCATTCTAATTGCTTCTTCATCATGCTCGACTACTATTACCGTATTTCCTCGATCGCGAAGACTCGCCAAAGTATCTAATAGCTTCTGATTATCTCTCTGATGTAGCCCAATCGAAGGTTCGTCCAAAACATACATCACTCCGACTAATCCTGCGCCAATCTGGCTTGCAAGTCTAATCCGTTGAGCTTCTCCCCCGGAGAGTGTGTTTGCACTGCGATCAAGCGTTAGATAATTTAGTCCCACATTAATTAAAAAACTTAAGCGCAATCCAATTTCCTTTACTATTTTCTCAGCGATTTCGCCGCGCTTGCCTGAGAGACTGAGATTGTTAAAAAATTCGCCAGCATCTTTAATAGACATCGCTGTCAAATTTGATAGATTCATCTCAGAAATAAAAACATTTCGAGCTGCGCGATTAAGTCGGGTCCCTTCACAATCAGGACACTTCCGACTCCCCAAGTAACGACCTAGTTCCTCGCGAACAATATTCGAGTCAGTCTCCTTGTACCGGCGCTCCATATTTGGGATCACACCCTCGAAAGGATGCTTGCGCTTATATAATTTTCCGCCAGACTTTATGTACTTAAATTCGATTTCTTCAGTTCCGCTGCCACGAAGGACCACTTCACGAATATTCGACGATAGTTCATTAAAAGGACTATCAACATCGAACTTGTAGTGCTGAGCTAAAGAATCAATTAGCCGAGAGTAATATGCATTACGTCTATCCCAGCCCCTAATTGCGCCTCCTGGGAGGCTTACTTCGGGCTGTTGAACCACGCGATCTGGATCAAAATACTCCGAGACTCCTAATCCATCGCAACTTAAACAAGCTCCGACCGGATTATTAAAAGAAAATAGTCTAGGCTCTAGCTCTTCAATTGCGAAACCACATTTTGGACAGGCAAATCTAGAGGAAAAAAGAATATCACTAGACATGCTATCACTATCAATTGGGCAAACTCGTACGAACCCCTCTCCCAGTTCCAGCGCAGTCTCGAAAGACTCAGCGAGTCGTTGTTCTAATCCAGGTTTCACCTTGAACCGATCAACTATGACGTCAATATTGTGCTTTTTCCTTAGTTCGAGCGCTGGTGGATCGTCTAAGGAAATTATATTCCCATCTACTAGTGCCCTGACGTAACCCAACCTAGCTAAATTATCAAATACCTGCTGATGTTCCCCCTTGCGATCTCGTACTATAGGAGCCACAAGCATCCATCGTTCATCGCTCGCGAGTTTAAGAACCGTATCAACCATTTGGGCAATCGACTGAGCTTCAAGACTCTCCGAATGGTCGGGACACATTGGCTGTCCCACTCGAGCAAATAGTAAACGAAGATAGTCATATATTTCGGTTATTGTACCTACAGTAGAGCGAGGATTATGACTTGTAGATTTTTGCTCAATCGATATAGCGGGAGACAAGCCTTCTATATGATCTATGTCCGGCTTTTCCATTACCGAGAGAAATTGCCTCGCGTATGCAGACAATGATTCGACGTATCGCCGCTGCCCTTCTGCGTATATCGTATCAAAAGCTAAAGAAGATTTTCCTGAACCGGATAATCCGGTTAATACGATTAATTTATCTCTCGGTAAGCTTACGTTGATATTTTTAAGGTTGTGAGTGCGCGCACCGCGCAAGTTAATTTTGTCCATGAGCTCCAAATACTTCTTGCCGACGAATAACGTCGCGACGCCGCCTGCGGTAATTATTTAACAACAGACTACTATACGATGTTTTTCCTCAAGTGGTCTAAATTGTTTTCAATAATACGTAGGAAATTTTTAGAAAAGATTCTATTATTAAGGTGCAACTTGATTAATTAGGAGAAAGTAGAATGGCTCGTGGCGTTAACAAGGTAACTTTAATTGGTAATTTAGGAAACGATCCCGAACTTCGTTCTACCCAAAGCGGCAGTGCAGTCGCTAATATCACTCTAGCAACATCGGAATCTTGGCGTGACAAAGAAACCCAAGAAACGAAAGAACGCGTAGAGTGGCACAGAGTCATATTTTTTGGGCGGCTTGCAGAAGTGGTCAATGAGTATCTGCGCAAAGGTTCGCAAGTTTATGTCGAAGGTCGGATCCAAACTCGCAAGTGGCAAGATAAGGATGGAAATGATCGGTACACAACAGAAATCGTCGCTAACGAAATGCAAATGCTAGGAAGTCGAGGCACTAATTCAGATTCGTCCGCCGGTCAACAGCCCGCATCTACTAGCCAACCCACCTCACCGAGTGCAGTTGTAAACGACCCATTTGATGATGACATCCCATTTTAATTTCGGCGGATTCGTATCCCGCTCTGGCTCGCACCAGGAATATGAGTCCTTTAAGACTCTGAAAATCGTTCTTACCCACTAATAATGTCGTCCTTTCCTAAAAGTCTTTTCTCGTCTTTACTTTATACAAAACGCTTCGGCCCTCTTTTTTGTACCCAATTTTTAGGAGCATTCAACGATAATCTTCTCAGGTTTTCTATCATTATGTTTCTGATTCTTAACGTTTTCGAAGGCGACTCGGAGAATAGTAGAATATTGGTCGCGACTACCGGTGCAATATTTATCCTACCTTTTTTCTTATTTTCTTCGCTTGCGGGTGAAGTTGCCGACAAGTATGAGAAGTCAAAATTAATTAAACATATTAAATCAATGGAAATATTGATTGTGGCTATTGCCTGTCTCGGTTTCTTGATAGCAAATTACTATTTATTGCTTTTCAGTCTATTTCTGATGGGTACACAATCGACATTTTTTGGTCCATTAAAGTACGCGCTATTACCTCAACTGTTAGAAAAAAAAGAATTAACCACGGCAAACGCAATGCTACAGGCTGGTACTTACTTTGCTATTATGACAGGTACGATTTTAGGGGGGATTTTAGCGGGGCTGATTGGATCTGCATCCAAAATTATTATCATCCATATTTTGTGCTTGGCGATAGCCGGTCGGATATGTGCTCATTTCATACCGATTGCAGCGGCAAGCGACAACACCATTAAAATCAGACAAAATCTACCTAAGGCAACAATATCTATTGTTAAAGAAGCTATTTCAGATCGCCTTAACCTAATATTAATATTTTTGATATCTGGGTTTTGGTTCACTAGCTCGGCCTTCGTGGCAGCAGTTCCAACATATGCAAAATTACTTCTAGGAGCAGATGCGAACGTTATAACGATTCTGAATTTAGCCTTTGTCATAGGAATAGGACTAGGTGCATTTCTGTGCACATTGCTTACCAGGGGACAAATTAGACCATATTTGGTCTGTTTAGGAGCCGTCGGCGTCGGTCTCACATCTCTCACTGTCTTAGCTCAGGGCACACCTCCGATATCATCGAATTTGCTCCAATTGGATAACTTTTTATCGTCCCGCTTTACGATAATTTTCTTCACACAATTAGTTCTAGTCGGTACCTTTGGCGCCCTTTACGTCATTCCACTTTACGCGTGTCTACAAATAAATCTCCGAGCAACTCATCGTGCTCGAACGATCGCTGCGCTCAACGTATGTAATGCCTTTTTTATGGTGCTATCCGCTCTTTTTACGGTGGTAATCTATCGTCAGGGTGCTAACGAACCTCAACTTTTCGGCGTCATAGGTCTATTAAATCTTGCGGTGATAGGAACTGTATACCCAATATTTAACAAAAATTGGAGCAATCTTCAGAAAACTTAAACCTAAATGTTGGATCTATTAACCAAATCGAACTAAAAATTCTCGTCCTTTTCTGGTCAGAAACCCATCCTCGCTAACAAAACCCTCTGAGATCGCCTCAGACAGCGCTGAAGCCTGATCTTCATCCTGAGTCATATACACCGCGCCGTCACCATAGTGTCTTCCTATGACACGCGCGATATCTAACTCATTCGCATCCGGTATATCATGTTTAGTCGCCACTTCAGATCCACTCCCTTATATCTAAAGCCTAAGTTAATCAGATATAGCGTATATAAATAATTTAAATTGTCAATAAATTAACCTAACTTAATGTTAAATATCGCTTTAATCTAATTTATGTGGCAAAGCTAGATACTCATGCGATTGCATTTCCTCTAGTCTGACTCGATGTGCGTAGGAATGACTTTTGCAACCGGCTACCACAATAGAGGTTTTCTGGTTTCTCTTGCGCCGACACTATTAAATTGACATTCCGGTCGTATATTTCATCTATAAAATTAATGAAACGCCTCGCTGCGTCATTATCATCATTCCCCATGATGGGTATATCGCTTACAAAAATCGTATTATTAAGACGAGCTAACTCGATGTAATCTGCTACAGACCGCGTGCCATTGCATAGAGCATCAAAAGTCAACCAAATCAATCCATCAGCTCTCATTTGAACTGGTATTCTTCTAGAATTAATCACTACATAAGGTTCAGAGAGCGCCTCGCTATTCGACAAAGCTTTAAAGCTGGCCTCTAATTCACTATATCGCTCGCCCGCATGACATTGATAATACACTGGTGCTTTTTCCAAGACTCTCAATCGGTAGTCTGCATTGCCAATCAACTCACAAACCTCAAGATGACGTTTAATAAGGCTAATCGCTGGTACGAATCTATCTCGCTGAAGACCCCCTCGATATAAATCATCGGGAGTATCATTTGAAGTAGTCACCATAGTAACTCCCTTTTCAAATAGACCTTCCAACAAATTCGCCAAAATCATCGCATCCGTGATATCGGCGACATGCAATTCATCGAGACAAATAACACGAACCCGCGCTGCCCATGCCTCAGCAACTCTTCGGAGAGGATCTGACTCTAACTTAAAATCAGCCAGCTTTTCATGAGTATTCTGCATGAAAGCGTGAAAGTGCAGTCTCACTTTGTACTGAGTGGGAAGGATATTGTAGAACTGATTTACGAGATACGTCTTACCCCTACCGACACTACCCCAAATATAGAGACCTCTTATCGGCTCCCAGTATGGCCTCCTCTTGCCAACTAATTTGTCTAAAATACTGACACTTCTTCGGTCAGGCTCAGCTAAAAGCTGATGATAAATATCGTCTAATTTGGTGATCACCTTATGCTGTGATTCGTCGTAGGTAACTTTGCCAGATTCAGTATCTGCTAGGTAAAGTGCTTTAGGTGATTTCGCCATAACTTTTTAGTATGTTTATTCATTGCCAGTTACATATTAGACTATGAATTAGTTTTACCATAAAGCAATTCGCTCAATGCAAACAATCCTTATTAGTTTCCAGTTGTGTAAATTCAACACCACTCTAAAATGCTTCAGGTCAGAGTCTCGTGACGCGATTATTATCGAATCAGCGAGGGAGCAATGATCCTAATACTAATTTTATTTATCGTAGGACTAATTCTTGGGCCGCAGATCTGGGCTCGCCGAGTGTTGAGACAATTCGCAGACAAAAGAGATGACATTAGGGGTACCGGTGGAGAACTAGCGACGCATATACTAAAAGAGGCTGGACTAAAACAGTACACGGTAGAGATCGATGAACTAGGCGTTGGCGATCATTTTGACCCCATCAATAAAACTGTGCGCTTAAGCCGGAGTTCCTATAATGATAATTCCCTAACGGCTATCGTTATTGCCGCCCATGAAGTCGGACATGCTATCCAAGATCATATCGGATTTGGTCCATTAAAACTTCGAACCCGCCTCGCAAGAGTCGCCGGCATATTTGAGCGCGTTGGGTCAATTCTTCTCATCGCAATTCCGATAGTAACCATGGTCACAAGAGCGCCCCAAGCTGGTGCCGCATTGCTAATAATTGGTATGGCGGTAATGTTACTTCCAGTTTTGGTACACCTGATAACTCTCCCAGTCGAGGTGGATGCGAGCTTTAATCGAGCGTTGCCGCTACTGTCCGGCCGCTTCCTATCTGACAGCGATATCCCTAAGGCTCGCAAGATCCTGTCCGCTTGTGCACTGACGTATCTGGCGGCATCTCTTTCGAGTCTATTAAACGTCTGGCGCTGGATCCGCTTCTTAAAAAGGTAATCCGCTCCTAGTCTATGGTAACCACCGCAACCTGACGCCCACGTCTCACTGTTACTCTTAATCGATCCGTAAATCGCGAAACTGTCTGTACAAACTCCCCGACCGATCTAATTTTTCTCCCATTGATTGCCTGAATAATGTCCCCTTTTCGCAGTCCTGAGATCCATGCTGGACTAGAAGGCTTTATCTCTTCGATTTGTACCCCGGCGATACGGCCATAAAAACCCGAACTACTTGGAATTTCGCCGATAGTACTATCCGCGAAACGACTATTCTTAAATGGAGATAACTGACTACTATGTGTCTCAATCTCGATAAAAAATTCTGTATTTATTTTGCGTCCTTGCCTAAGAAGAGATATTGGTACTTTTTCTCCTACTGGAGAGAGCGCTACTTGAGTATCGACCTCAGCTACAGTTTTAACGACACGATTATTAATACTAGTGACGATGTCACCCACTTGTAAGCCTGCCACATCAGCAGGAGAAAATTCAGCAATTCGCGCAATGATTGCGCCGCTAGGGATATCTCCTAAACCAAATGCTTCTGCTAGAGAAGGAGTTAGATCTTGGAATTGAGCACCAATCCCACCTCTTTGGACGGTACCATATTGGACCAACTGCTCCATCACATGTCTCGCCATATTGATCGATATAGCAAAGCCGATCCCAATATTACCGCCGTGCCTCGAGTAAATTGCTGTATTCAATCCTACGAGCTCTCCTTCAAGATTCACCAAGGCGCCCCCAGAATTACCAGGATTTATTGAAGCATCTGTCTGAATCAAATCCTCGTAACCAGATATACCTAAACCCGAACGTCCTAGCGCACTAACTATACCCGATGTTACGGTTTGTCCGAGGCCAAAAGGGTTTCCAATCGCGACTACAAAATCTCCAACTCGTAGATTATTGGAATCTGCAAATTTAATATCCTGTAGGTTTTTGGGTGCGACCTTCACGACGGCTACATCGGTTTCTGGATCAGTACCCAGTAATTCCCCATTAAATTCTCGACCATCTCTCAGAGTTACTTTAATCGTGTCAGCGTTAGCAACCACGTGGGAGTTCGTTAGTACTATTCCTCTACTTGCATCAACAATTACGCCTGATCCTAAGCTTTGTGTCTTCCTTGTGCGTGGACGCATCGGAATGTCAAAAAAATCGCGGAAAAATGGATCAGAAAAAATCGGGTTTTCGCGCATAACCTGGCGCCCTTCAGTAGAAATATTAACGACAGCAGGCGTAATATTTTCTAACATTGGGGCAAGACTCCGCGAAATCTCTAAGGGTATCGCTCCGAAACTGGCCCCAGAAAAAAAGGGAAGGCTTATCGACAATATAATCGCCGCCAAAGTTTTTCTGAAATCTAGACTCAAAATCTTCATACTAGTTCTCTCATCCTAGAATTATCAATTGAGGCCACGTTATATTCTAGAGGCCACTGTCGTCATTATTTTGGCCTGAAACTGCATTACTTTGCGAGCCCAATAGGGCACCTTCCTACCGCCTCTTGATGACGCGTTTTTAGCGTGTCTTGCTTCATCCGATCGCATCACTAACAATATAGCCTTACTAGAAACATCTTTTTCAGGCAGCTCAAACAAGTGGTTGTCAAGGTGCTCCACTACCTGATTTTCAGTCTCTTCGACAAACCCTAAACTCCAATCGTCACCGGCACGAGCAATCAACACCCCCATACATAGAGAGCCTAAAAACCAAACGCCGCCCAGCATACTCACTCGTCCTTCTAGCTCTTTTAGCCGGATTTCGCACCAATGAAGGTGCTCTTTTTCTTCATTTGCCGCTTCCATCAAAGAAAAAAAAGTTCCAGTATCTCGTGACAAAAGAGATTGGCCTAGGTAGAGGCCCTGAGCGCTCACTTCTCCCGCATGATTAACTCGCATTAAACGAATGCTTCGCGAGCGCTCTTCTTTTGAAAGCGCCGGACAATCTACATTACGCGCCGGATAGGTTGCAGCATTTTGCCTATCATCCAAAAAAACCGCGCGCAAGCCGTGATCGAGACATGCAATTGCTTTGTCCAGCATCGAAAATTGCCCGATTTTGCGCATACATACCTCTAATTATGAGAAAATTCTTTAATCAGCGGGCCAATTGTCAATCACAGATTGACAGGAACCCTTTCAAAACTTACCATTGCCCATCATTTTTACGAGTTCGGACGCGCTAATGAGAACGTTTACTGCCACCCCTGAAACAATAACTAATGACTGGTACGTTATCGATGCCACGGATAAAGTCCTTGGTCGGCTGGCTACGCAAGTAGCGTACCGATTAAGAGGCAAACACAAACCAGATTATACACCTCACATGGCTACTGGCGACTACATAGTTATTATTAATGCAGAAAAAATCAGAGTTACCGGTAAAAAGGTTAGTGATAAAATTTATTACAGTCATTCTGGTTACCCAGGTGGTCTCAAGCATATTAGCTATGAGAAACTAATGGCAAAAAACCCAACAATGATTATTGAAAAAGCTGTCAAAGGCATGTTACCTAAAGGTCCTCTCGGACGAGAAATGTTTAGGAAGTTAAAAGTGTTCTCCGGCTCGACGCACGGACACGAGGCGCAACAACCAAAACTATTGGAATTATAAAATCATGGCAACAGAAATTTGTTATAGTACCGGACGAAGGAAGTCTTCTTCTGCAAGGGTGTTCCTCAGTAAGGGCACAGGAAATATTGTGATTAACGGAAAGTCTATCGAGGACTATTTCCCGAGAGAAACCGGTCGAATGGTTGTTACTCAACCCCTAGAGACCGTAGATATGACAAAAAATTTCGATATAAATGTGACGGTATCCGGTGGCGGCATAACCGGACAAGCAGGAGCGATCAGACACGGTATCACCAGAGCATTAATCAAATACGAAGAAAGTCTAAGAAAACCCCTGAGAGTAGCAGGTTTTGTTACGCGAGATGCTCGAGAAGTGGAACGAAAGAAAATTGGCCTTCACAAAGCGCGCAAGCGTCCGCAATTCAGCAAACGTTAATTCGCTAAGCGACTAGATAGGCTGCGATCACACCACTTTGACGCTAGTCCGAAACACGCAAACTGTAACGAAAAATCTCCTCTTGCGATTATTATGCCTTTGATGAGTCAATCAGAATAAAAGCTCTCCGACCTTAGCCGCGTGTAATTAAGACTATCCGGTCTTTCTCCTAAAAAAAATTACCTTCAAAATCACTCAATCTTCTAATTTGAGCTTTGCTTAGTTCAGCTATACCATATGAATAGTTCTGTTAAACACGTTTTACTCTAGTATTAGACTAAGCCTTTGGCATGAATTTGTCTCAATAATCACGGCGTATACCGTCACAGAGGCACGGGTAGGGCGAATTATCGGTAATCTGAAATAGTTCAAGTTTACTTTTTAAATCAGTTGAGGAATTAATATGTGGCGAGTAGGTATCGATGTAGGCGGAACCTTTACAGATTTATTCGCGTGGGACGAGGCAGATAATAGGCAGATAAGTTCTAAAGTACTTACGACTAAACCCGATAGATCTTTAGGTGTTATGAATGCCCTTAAAGACGCAAATATAGAAGCGAGCGATATCTCCCATTTGATGCATGGCACCACTACCGCCACTAACGCCCTGATCACTCGAGATTATCCTGAGGTAGCAATGGTGACGACTAACGGATTTAGGGATACGATCGAGATCGGTCGTCAGCACCGAGCCGAACTCTATAACCCCTATCAAACCAAGCCTAAACCGATTATCAAGAGACGGTATCGTTATACACTAGACGAGAGAATGGATGTGCACGGGAAAGTAGTCCGACCATTGGATAAGGTCGCTGCGAGAGACATAGCTAAAAAGATTCATGATAGTAATATTCAATCGGTAGCAGTTGCTTTCATAAACTCGTACGTTAGCTCAAAACACGAAGATGAGATGCGAGATATCATTCTCCAAGAAAATCCGAATATCTATTGTATTACCTCTTCTGATACCCGGGCTCTTTTTAGAGAACATGGTCGCTTCGTGACCGCTGCTATAAGGGCAGCGACAATGCCTGTGATGGAACAATACTTCGGTCATTTGGAAAATAGTTTAAAAGAAGCTGGGTTTTCTGGAAGGCTGCTAATTCTAAAATCTAGTGGCGGCATTACGGGCGTCGAATACGCAAAGAACCATCCAGAAGAATTGATTGAATCGGGACCCGCAGGAGGGGTAGCTTACGCCGCCTATTTAAATGAGGTTAAAGGGGACTGTCCCAACATTATTCATACGGACGTGGGTGGAACAAGTTTTGACGTGTCTATCGTCGAAAATGGAAAAGGTCTCGTTACTCGCGATCACGAAATTGAATGGGAAGTTCCTGTGATTGTGCCTATGCTAGATATTCATAGCGTTGGTGCGGGAGGAGGCTCCATAGGCTGGATAGACGAAGGGAATAGTCTAAGAGTTGGTCCTCAGTCTGCTGGTTCAACACCAGGACCAGTATCCTACGGATTGGGCGGTGAAGAACCGACTATTACAGATGCGAACCTCCTCCTCGGACGTATTGAGCCCTCGCTAGGTGGGAAGATGATGCTCGACAGTAAAGCAGCTGAAGCGGCTATCGAAAAGGTAGGACAAAAGGTCGGACTATCGGCCATAGAAACCGCGGATGGAATGGTTCGTATCGGATGCGAAAACATGGCACAAGCGGTTAAAAAAGTCATCACAGGTCGGGGTCGCGACCCGCGGGACTTTATTTTAGCGAGTTTTGGTGGTGCCGGCGCTATGCACGCTTTCTTAATCGCGGAATCCATGAATATTCCGAGAATCATAGTACCTGCAGCGGCTGGAGTAGCCTCAGCATTCGGTGCGACTGCGATGGACCTAAGACAAGATTTAGAGGCATTTTATTTTTCTGCCGTAGCAGACGCGGATATCGGAACTATTAATGAGCTTTATGAGAAACTTGAAAGTGACGCATTAGCGCTTTTGTCTGCTGATGGAGTAGATAAGCGTGACGTGGTGATCACACGAACAGCGCAAATGCGGTATGTAGGACAAAGTTACGAGGTAGAAACACCGGTCCCTTCTGGCAAGTTAAACGATGACGACCTAGTAACCATTTCGGAACGATTTCACGAATGTCACAAACAAGAGTTTGGGGTCAGTTCTGATGACTTCGAACCATCCATTGTCGTTTTAGGGCTAGCCGCAGTTGGTAAGACAAAAAGACCCCCCTCCGTAACCGTTGTGGCGAGTGGAGAAAATATAGAGAAAGGCTCCCGCGATGTTTACTTTGATAAGCAATGGTATAAAAGTGTTGTTTATAATGGACACGCGTTGGGACCTCAATCTGAGGTCGCTGGACCTTGCATTGTCGAATTTGAGCACGCGTGTGCTGTAATACCTCCCTGTGCAATCGGTACAGTGGATAATTACGGCAATATGATTATTGAACTTAACAAACTAACTAATTGAAGGAGCAGCTATTCAATGGACACTCTGGTCAAATCAAATAATTTAGTAGAGGACGGTTCCAAAGTAGACCCAGTTACGTTTGAGGTCTTGCGAAGTATTTTTGAATATGCAGCGGACCGCATGTCCTCAGTACTGCAGCGAGCTTCGTTCTCCCCAATATTGGCGGACATGATAGATTTTTCTAATGCGATCTACGATGCCGATGCTCAATTATTAAGTCAGGCAGCCAATTGTCCTATACATCTAGCAGCTATGAAATTTAGTGCCGAAGCAATTATTGACAAATATCCCGTCAATCAGATGAAACCCGAAGACGTCTACTTAGTCAATGACCCTTATAAGGGAGGCACTCACATAAATGATATCACTTTCATGATGCCAATTTTTTTCGGTGAAAAAATAATTGGCTTTGCAGTGAGTCGAGGTCACTGGATGGACCTTGGTGGCGGTGCTGCCGGTGGTCAGGCGATGGATGGGACGCACATAGCCGGAGAAGGGCTGAGGCTGCCACCGCTCAAAATTTTTAGCCAGGGCGAAGTTAATCAAGACATCCTAGATATAATACTAAACAACACAAGAACCCCTCACTTCGTGAAAGGTGATCTGCAAGCTCATGTAGGATGTTTAAAGGCAGCTGATACAGAATTGCGTGCCGCCGCCGAGCGTTATGGCATCGATGTATTAACAGTCGCAATGAAACAATTGCAAGAATATACCGAAAATATTGTCCGAAAAGGTATTCTAGATATCCCGGATGGAGAGTATTTTGCGGAGGAGTACGCGGATACCGACGGACATTCTAACGAGCCAATACCCATAAAAGTTAGGCTAGTAGTAGAAGGTTCAGACATCAATATAGATTTTTCTGAAACCGGCCCTGAAGTGAAAGGAGCTATCAATTCTCCTTATGCCAATACCGCATCTGCAGCCCTCTACTCCTTGCAATTTTTTTTAGCACCGCACGCGCCTCAAAATCAAGGAATGTTTAACCCAATAAAAATCACTCTCCCTGACAACTGTTGGCTTAATGCAAAATGGCCAGCACCCACTATAGGTTGTACCACTCTGACGTCGGCTAAAATAACGAGTGCAGTATGGCAAGCCCTAGCGCAGGCGTGTCCGGATAAAGTCACCGGATCGACAAATGCGGATTGTAACTGGTTTGTTTCTTCAGTAGTGGCGCCTGACGGCACTACCGATGTTTTTTCCGACTTGCCAGCAGGCGGTTGGGGAGGCACCCCGTTTGGCGATGGCATGAATGTTACAGAGGATCCTCTCGGCAATTGTATGAATATGCCAGCGGAATCTGCCGAACTCTTGTTCCCAATAGCTTATGAGTCATTTGAGCTGCGACCTGATAGTGGTGGGCCTGGACGATATAGAGGCGGACTCGGTGCAGTGTTCAAGGTACGGTACCTATCTGATGGTCTACTTAGCATGGAATCTGCTAGAACGTTACAAGGAAGTCCTGGTGTCAATGGTGGAGAATTTTCAGATGTACAGAGACAGACGAAAATATATGGTGATGGTACATCTGAGGTCATCGGAGGGCTTGACGAAGCTGGCGGATGGAAAAGTCCCCTACTGTCAAATGTCCCGTTCACCCACGGTGAGACATTTATGTTCGAATCAACCGGTGGCGGTGGCTGGGGTAAACCGCTCGATAGAGATGTAGCGGCTGTGCTAGACGACGTCCTGGACGAATACATTACCTTCAATACGGCTTACGATGTTTATGGTGTCGTAATCGACAAAGATGCTAAAACTATAGACCTAGAAGCTACAGAAGTTCGGCGCGCTGAGCTTAGAGCCGCCTAGTGTTCATTTGATCCTAAAAGAATGCTAGTCATATTAGATATGCCAGAGGTCATTATGCACACAAAAAAAAAGAAATTAAATCTTTAAAGCCTTGTAACAACTGTTGGATAAAATACGCAAAATTAAAAAATGAATTATTCTTATTATTTAATATTAGTAAGCTTACTATTGATCGCAGGCTGCGATGGCAAAGTAGATACAGTAGCAAATAAAACTACTGGAAAAATTGAGGCCCCACTATTTAAAGGGTTGGGGAATCACTCTCATATAATCACTACTCAAAGCCCAGAGGCACAACGCTATTTTAACCAAGGACTAATCCTTGCCTTTGGGTTCAACCACGCGGAGTCAATACGGAGTTTCAAAGCTGCCCAAAAGCTAGATCCCACATGTGGTATGTGCTTTTGGGGAGAGGCCTTGGCAACCGGTCCTAATATAAACGTAACGAGCAGCGGAAAAGTGATAATGACTGACGAGCAGCGAGTCAACGCCCTAGCCGCAATTACTAAAGCTAATGAAAATACCGCTCACTTAACTCAAAAAGAACGTGACTACATTACTGCATTGAATACCAGATATAACGGCGACCCGACCACTTCCAGAGAACCTCTAGACATCGATTACGCTATTGCTATGGAAAAACTAAAAAACAAGTATCCGGAAGATGATGATGCCGCATCACTATTTGCCGAAGCACTGATGAACACCATGCCATGGAATTATTGGTTAGATGAAGGGAAAGCGAAACCTAATACCGAGAAAGTATTAGAGACACTAGAATTGGTTTTAGCCAGAAGTTCAGATCACCCGCTTGCAATTCATCTATACATACATGCGGTTGAAGCCTCTAATACTCCTGAGCGAGCTGAGCCTTATGCAGATAAATTGGGATCTCTTGTTCCTGGTTCTGGTCATCTTGTACATATGCCGTCACATATCTTTTGGAGAGTAGGTAGATATCATGACGCGTCAGAATCAAATATTGCGGCGGCAAAAGTAGATGAGGAATATATCGCCCAATGCAATGCGCAAGGCTTTTATCCCGCTGCTTACTATCCTCACAACATACACTTTCTTTGGGCCTCTGCAGCTATGGAAGGACGAAGTGCTTTGTCCATTGAATCTGGCGTAAAAGTATCGAACTACGTTAGAGTGGAAATGATCAAACAATTTCCTATGCTAGAATACTTCAGAACTCTGCCTTTATTATCAATGGTGCGATTCTCACAGTGGGATGATGTTTTAGCGTTCCCTGAAGATCTCGCTGAATTTAAATACTCGAAAGGCATCCGTCATTACGCGAGAGGCACAGCATTTGCGGCTACGGGCGATGTGGACAAGGCTAAGGCAGAGCTTTTAGGTATCCCTTCTCTAATAAAATCAGACGAAGTTGCTCGAATTGTCAGAGCATCGAATCCTGCAACCACCTTGCTTAAAATAGCCCAAGCCCTTCTCGAAGGAGCTATTCATGAAGCAGAAGGAAAATATGATTCAGCATCCGCGTCTTATAAAACGGCCGTCAGCTTTCAAGACACACTTCCTTATATGGAACCTCCATTTTGGTATTACCCTACTCGGCAATCTCTTGCTAAATCGCTTATGTTGGAAAAAAAGTATGCCCAAGCCGAGCAAACTTATAGGGATGACTTGGAATTCTACCCTAAAAATGGGTGGTCAATGTTTGGGCTTGCGGAGTCTTTAGCAGCACAAAACAAAACTGAGGAAGCCGAAAACGTCAAGCAAAAAGCAAAAAATATTTGGTATATGGCCGACGTGGAAGTAAAACCGATCGCTTACTAAATCAAAGGAAAGTACATATATATATTTTAAAATTATTTGGGATATCGTCTAACGGTAGGACAGCGGACTCTGACTCCGCCGGTCGGGGTTCGAATCCCTGTATCCCAGCCAATTCCCTAAGCTAAAGCCCCTACTACATCAGCCTTAAACCCTATATTGAAAGCGTTTCGTTGGAATTAGGCTATTTCCCTCAACCTATCGACAGAATTAATATTTGTCTACTTTTTGTCTACTTTTATTGCGTCTTCTAATTTTCTGTGCTCTAGTGACAAAATGAAGAATAAATCAATTCGTATAAAGCTAACTGATAGCGCCGTACAGAAACGTCGACTTACCGCCGGGACAATTCAATGGGTGCGAGACATCCACACACCCGGCTTTGGCCTAAAGGTCTCTCCTAATGGACGTAAGTCCTTCTTTGTAGAAAGGCGTGTGGCAAACATTGGGTCAGCTAAAAGAAGAACCGTAGGGACATATCCTGAATACGGAGTAGAAGAGGCACGAACAAAAGCGATAGCGTGGCTTCGCAAACTCTCGGAGGGTAGCGACCCAAAAGCGGAGGAAGCTAAAGAACGCGCTGTCGTGCTAGCAGGAAAAGCCAAGCAGGAAGAACATAACGAGAGGGCCGAATCAAAGGAAGCTCTACTCAACCTCACATTACATGAACTCCTAGAAGATGTTTACCTCGGCGGCGATAAAAAATACCTAAGCTCAAAGCCTCTTAAAGAGAAAACAATTAACGATATGAGAAAGATTTGGACCGCGTGCTTCTTTGACTGGCGGGATAAACCTATAAGAGAGCTCACAGCGCGAGTGATAAAAGCAAGATGGCAAAAGATTGCTATTACCGAGAACCACCACACTACCGCCGTTAAGGCGATGAAATATCTTAGGGCGTGCTTCAACAAGCTAATGGATGAGCGATTAATAGATTACCCTGATGACCCGCTCTTTGTGAGCAATCCTGTAACCGTAGCAATTAAATCCAAGCAGCTCCATAAGAGCCAAGTTGCCGAACTTAAAACCTATCTCGACCCAAAAGAGATTTCCATTTTTTGCGAATGCCTAAATTTTGAGGGTGAAAATATTGTGGGCGCTCTTCAAGATAACTTCCTAGCGGTTAGAGACAAAATTTATTTCTTTATGCTCTTGCAGTATGGCTTACGTAGTAGCGAAGCTCTGTCTCTGAAATGGCGTGATGTAGACTTCGGCGAGGGCGAAGGGAAAGGCGAGATGGCGTTTAGGGATACCAAGAACTCCCTAGACCACGTAGTCCCTATAAGCAAGAAAATGCACTACATACTAGACTCGTGGAAAGGTATTGTCTTAAGTAAAAGCTCCGAGTGCGAATGGGTTTTCCCTAATGCAAAACTAACAGATAAAATTACATCACCGCCCCGAGACACCTTAGAAAAACTTAAAAAATACGTAGGCAAGAAGTTCTCTTCTCATGACTTACGGCGCACCTTTAATATGTGTGTTAAAGACCCAGAAATACTAAATCAAGACGATGCTGTGGCTCAAAGATTACTTAACCACACGCCTACGAGCACGAACATAAATGAGAAGAACTACACGTTCCTCAACCCTGTTCGTTACCGGCATCTATATGACCAACTATGGGTATTTTTCGAAGACCCGTGGCTCGATATCGCGCCCAAGGATATCGTTGAAGACCATAACTATTGGGAGCTTCTACAAATTAAAGAAAGCATCAAAGAAGGAAAGTTAAAAAGTCTTGGCAAACCTACCACCATAAACGAACATCCACTTGCCCGCATGCCCGACAATTCTGACCTTCAAGCTAGATATCAAAAATATTTAGAGACGTCTTATACCAACTCCAAAGCTCAGGCCGATGTCAAACGACTCACCTAAAGATAGAAATTTAGAGAACATTGTATTTTTCGATGTATGTCTTACCTGCGATAATGAAAAACTTACTAAAGCTTCTAACGACATATGGGATAAATACCTAGCTACAGATTTTAAAGTATCGGGAAGAGGCCGCAGACCAACCACTCCTTATAACGAACAGTTCAAAACTCTTTTCCTCAACCTCTTATTTACTTTTCACCGAACTCCCGAGAAGGTGATAGCAATATCTATGAGGAAAGGTAACTACAAGCCCTCTCGTTACAATCCACTAAATCTGTCCGACAAGCTTACAGATATCGTCGATAAAGCGGAAAAAGCGGGTTTGATAGTTCGAGTAAAAGGACATAATGAGCGAGTTAAACCAAAACTTACGCGCATATGGTCTGCCCCACTACTCGAAGGCATATTCGAGGAGTACGATGTAAATGAATCGTTAATATCCGAGTCAGAGCAGCTCTCCAATCAGCATAGAGAAGTCATACTAATAAACAAGAAAGACAAAGTTACTAAAACCAATACCCTTATCGATTACAAAGACACAACAGAAACGAACAAGCGGAGAGAAGACGTTAGATTTTATAACGATGTCTTAGCGAGGCATCATATCGATGTCGGAACGCTACCCGACAAAGAATACTTTAATAAAGGCTTAGCTAATAAATCAGTTGTCAGGATTTTTCACAGAGCAAATTTAAAATTTGAATGCGGAGGAAGGTTGTATCGTGCTTTCTGGGAAAGCATCAACAGTCGACATCGCGAAAACATTCTCATCAACGGAAACGAAACAATAGAGTTAGATTATTCTTCACTGCACATAAACATCGCTTACGGTAAAAAAGGAATTACACCTCCTGAGGGTGACATGTATGACATTGGTGATTTTGATTCATCAATAGACTCCAAAATTCGACGTGCTTGGATTAAACAGATGGTCATTGTTTGCCTGAATGCGAAGACTCTTCAAGGAACGCTAACTGGATTCGATAGGGAACTAAAAGATTCAAAAGGAGTACCTGCTAAAACTGTCTGGGAAAGCCTAGATAAAGAACGCAAAACTCACCTACGCAAAACCATGCGAGACCTAATTATTGCGAAGCATAAAGCTATCGAAGAGTTCTTCTGTACAGACTGTGGTGTTACGTTTATGCGAATAGACAGTGATATTACAATGGAAGTAGTTACTCACTTTGCTAAAATGAATGTTCCTGTCCTCTCTGTTCACGACAGTTACATCGTAGACTTTCAACGAGCCGGTATGCTCGATGAAAAACTGCATGAAGTATTTGAAAAAAGATTTGGTTTTAAAGCTAAAATTCCGAGAGAACATTCTGGAGCAGATGAAGCTTTAAAAGCATTCAAAGAGTTTCCCGAATTAGATAACTTAGATAGAAGTGACGCGATGAACCCCGCCTCTAAATTGCCTCAGTTGCCTGAGGTAGATAGACACGAGGATTATAAAAATAGACTAAAGCGCCATCAAAAGACTTCCAATAATCAATAACACGATTAGCACGGGAAGGACCCTTTGTAACGCAACAAGGTCCTGAGGTACGGCAGGAACATCTCCGCCAGTCCGTTCGCCAGCACCGCCATCTGCCTTCTCTATTTCTTTCCGAATAACCTGGTCGGCGTAGCGCTTGAAGTCGTCGTAGACGCTAAACGAAACGCGCTCACCGAAAGGTTCCTTCACTACCCATTTAGTCGCACCTAGTTCACGCCCTCTTTTGACCGTATAACGACACTGCTCGAGAGTATCGATAAGATTTTTATGAGCCAATAGTTGGCTTTGATATTCTCCTTCTAAACCTTCCTTAACAAATGCCTCGGCATCATAAAATTTTTGACCGCGCTCGTCTTTAAGAGACTGTACCCGATATTTAATGTAAAGAGACCCGGCTTTATCCTCGGAGCCGTCCGAATCAGCTGTCGCCTTAGCCCACAATCCTGGTCGTCGCTCTCCTCTATCCAGTTCTTGAGCAACCACTTCGTAAAGTCGTTCGTCTTCCGCCCTAATTTGAGCAGCCTTAACGCTCACTTTTTTACGAAAACTATCGAACATAGCTCTTTATTCTCTGATTTTAGTCGTTCTTATATGCTTAATATAAATATACTAAGTTAGTTTGACTAATAACCCTTTATTAAGGAAGTAGAAGATTGAATACTTTAGATATCTGACATGTTCTACTTAAGGTAGAACAATTACCTTAATCTTATACCTTTAATCTTTAGGTACTAAGAAGAAAGGGAAGAAAGGGTTACTGAGGGTTAATTCAGAGTGAAGTATGTAAGTGTATGAAATATATGAATATTGCACCATTAAGGTGCAGTAATTAGATGCTCGTAAAGAGGAGTGAGTAAATGAAGAAAATGTCCCTAATATTAACGTTAATGCTTAGCTTTATAGTCTCTTCAGTGGTCAACGCAAAAGTGCTCGGAGAAGAGTACTCCGAGGTAATCATGACCCTAGGTGAGCCAATAATGCCGATAACCACCAGTTGGAAGCCCATGAAGGCTGGAGGGCTATGGAAATATGAGGGCCGTATTCATTACTGTGGACTGATACTCGTTGAAGGCACTTCAGAAAAAGATATCTCGGAGCAATATAAGACAACATGGCTCTGCATCGACTCTAGAACCTAGTAGAACAGGAGAAAGTACCGCTCTAGGTACCACGTCTCTCTCAATGATGGGTCTCAGGAGTGCCCTTCAGAGCGATTCTAAGGCCCTCTGTGAGGTTTTGACTATTCTTAGATAAACATCTGTAAATAGTGTATTTAAATCCCTCAAAGAGCCTTACAGAGCGTTTAAAATGCGTGCAGTAAAAAAGGCTAAGATGATAAAATAAATATCAATTAAATCAATTAGTTATATACCATGAATTCGAATGCAGATTTTTAGGTATTTTTACCCTAGATTTAGGGGTTTTTAGGGGTTAATTCGGTTAGATTTTTATCTTTTCTTGAAGCTTTTTAAGAATCTTCCCTGTTCTCTTGTAGAACTCGTTAGGCGTTATGATTTGACAGTTCTCCCATACATAAGTCTTGGGGTCTTTAGCTTCGAAGTTCTTGTGAGTTACCTCGCCCGTCTCGCGATTAATGCGGTGCAGCGAGTCATCGGTCCTATAGTCATATTCCTCGTCGCTATATTTGACCTTAGCGTATTGTTCAACGGTATCACGCGCCGTGGCGCCATTCTTTAAACTATGAATATAAGCTGGGCGATGCAGTCTGGACGGCACGTCGTCAGAGGCCTTCTTTTTACCAAGATAGTGAAGCTTGTCGTAACCATGCTTCTCTGGATATTCTTCTGGGGCGTCACACTCTATTGCGAACGCATCGACTAATCTGTCTTTTCGTTCTTTAAGGTAGTCTTGTGACCACAGAAACACCGCGGACAGTATCCCGAACCCTACTCCAAGGATAACAACCCACTTCACTAACCACTTTGTTAGCATCGCTGTCATCGGTTGTATTTTTTTCAGTATCACCATCATGATGGTTTTCAGCAGATTCTTCACTCATACACTTTTTCATCATTGCCATCATAATTGGATCTTTGGTATCCAATTTAGAGTGATCCATATTTTTCATGGCTTCACATTTTGGCTTTTCCATCTTTGCCGTATGCTCAGACGGGTCGTGAGCATGAACAGATGCGATTGAAAATAAGCTGACTAACAAAAAGCAAAAAGTGACTTGTATATTCTTCATTGGTAAATCCTCATATTGATTTAGAGTATATTTAGTTAATTAAAGTGGTATAGGCGTTAAAACCATGCCCGCACGCCTATCACCCATTGGAGATCATCGGTGTCCCCTCCTTCGGCACGCGCAAAGTCAGCGGTATTACCAAAACTTTTGTTCCAGTTAACACCTATGTACGGGGCGAACTCTCGCCGAATTTCGTAACGCAACCTTAATCCAGCCTCAACATCAGAAAGACCGGAACCTATGCCGAGATCTTCATCGTTTTGCCCATATAAATTGACTTCGATCTCGGGCGTCAAAATCAGTCGCTGGGTAAACAACAGTTCATACTCGGCCTCCAGTCGTAATGCAGTACGCCCACTTTCTCCGACAAACAATGCTGTATCGATTTCAAAAAAATAGGGGGCAAGACCTTGAAGACCAATGACCGCCCAGCTCCGATTCGGAGTGGGCTGAAAGTCCTGTCGAAACCCCACCTGTACATCCCAAAACGGCGCAATTGCCTGACTGTAGAGTGCCTGTAATTCAGCCTCTTCGGTTTCTCCATCGTTTCGTTCTACTTCTGTCTTGAACCATAGTTTTTGCAAATCCTTTCCAATCCAGCCTTGTCCATCCAAAACCCACGGATCGCCATCATCCGCGTCGCGTACTTCAAATTGATCAATTAACACCTTAGTTAACAGTGGATCATCCTTAGCGCCCGCTAACACATGGTTTGCAGAACCCAGCAACAAAGATACGATAAGTGTGGATGAGCAGAATTTCCTGTTAAACAAGAGGGAGTTTGGTGGTCGCCTATTAAATAACTTCATCGATTGATTCTCCTTAGCTCACTCGGACTTCGCGGAACATACCGGGCATGTGATACACCAAATGACAGTGGAAAGCCCAACGTCCAATGGCGTCAGCAGTGACTAAATAGCTAATTTTTGATCCCGGCTGAACGATCACCGTATGCTTGCGAGGAATAGACTTAGGATCACCAGTTTCCAGCTCACTCCACATGCCATGTAGATGCATGGGATGGCTCATCATGGTGTCGTTTACCAGTGTGATTCGGACGCGCTCGCCATATTTCAGCTGCAATGGCTCGGCATCGGTGAACTTGATACCGTTCATCGACCACATATAGCGCCCCATATTCCCGGTTAGGTGGAGTTCTATTTCACGACTGGGTTCACGCGGATCAGATGTTGGATATAGATTTTTAATGTCGCCATAAGTCAGCACCCGCCGCCCATAAAGCTGCTGGTGATTCCGCAGGCCGATGCCTGGGTCGTGCAAGCCGCTTTGAGGGCTCTCGGCGCGCATATCAACATGCGGCCCTGTTTCACTCGCAACATGCGTTATTTCACGAGTACTGCCAAAGCCAGCCTTTCCTAACGTTTCCCCATGGTTTTTGTGCTCCATGGTCTTCATACCGCTCATCTGATGTTGACTATGATCCATATCCGACATTTCGCTCATGTCGTGCGCGCTGTGATCCATAGCAGCCGTTCCCGCCATACCAGTCATACCAGTCATACCGTGCATGCTGTGATCCATACCCATGCCCATGCCCATATCACGGTGCCCTAATGTTGGTGCATCATCCATTGGGGGTACCGATGGAGTCAGCCCGATATCCGGTGTTAATGTGCCACGGGTATAACCTGTACGGTCAATGCTTTGTGCAAAAACGGTATACGCGCTGTCATTACTGGGCTCGACAACAACATCGTAGGTCTCGGCAACACCGATACGAAATTCGTCAATCGTCACCGGCTCAATATTCTGACCATCAGCGGCCACTACTGTCATTTTTAAACCAGGAATACGCACGTCAAAAATGGTCATTGACGAGCCATTGATAAATCGTAAACGTACCTTTTCACCGCGTTTGAACAGGCCGACCCAGCCCTCATCAGGGGTAACACCGTTCATTAGATAGGTATAGGTGTAACCCGTAACGTCGGATATATCGGTCTCACTCATGCGCATTTGGTTCCACATGGATCGCTCATTCCATGTTTGCGCGACACCTTTATCCTTAATATCCCGCCAGAGATCACCAACTGTGCGTTCACGAAAATTGTAGTAATGACTGAGTTTTTTTAACTTGGCGTAAATCGCCTGTGGGTCTTCATCAGACCAATCCGACAACATGACCACATAATCACGATCATAACTAACGGGATCGGGGTCCTTGGGATCAATAATGATGGCTCCGTACATCCCTGTCGGCTCCTGAAAGCCCGAATGACTGTGGTACCAATAGGTACCACTTTGATTAATATCGAACTGGTACTCAAAAGTTTCACCCGGCTTTATGCCGTTAAAGCTAAGGCCGGGCACGCCATCCATGTCCGTTGGTAAGATAATGCCATGCCAATGAATAGAACTATCTTCAGCAAGGTTATTCTTAACCCGTAGCGTCACTCGATCACCCTCGCGCCAACGCAAAACTGGCGCTGGCACTGAACCATTGATAGCTGTCGCCATACGACTCTTACCAGTGAAATTAACCGGCTGATAGCCTATGTTCAGATCAAACTCATTTCCTCTTAGTATCGTTGGCCCCAGACGGTTTGAAGGCGAGGCGATTGACAATCCCGATCTAAGCCCTAAACCCAAAAGGGCGCCACCCGCTGCAACGCCTGTCACAAAACGTCGGCGAGACATTAAAGGCGACTCCAATAGTGTCTCGTCTTGCAAACTGTTTTTCATTTCATACCTCTCAAAATCAAATGCCAGCTAACGCTTTCCATTGACATGTTCATAAACTGTGTGGCTACCATCCTTGCTTAGTAGCAATACGTCGTAGGGGTCGAAGCGATCACCCACCTCCATACCAGGGCTACCCACAGGCATACCAGGCACAGCCAAACCAATGGCATCTTTAGGGGGATCAGCAAGAAACTGTTGGATGATATGGCCAGGGATATGGCCTTCAAATACATAACCATCACTTGAGACAGCGGTATGGCAGGACTGATAACGTGGGTCTATGCCTTTATCAGATTTTATCTTGTTCAAATTCGCCGGGTGATGCACTTCGGATTCAAAGCCGAAATCCTCGATATGCGAGATCCATTTTTTGCAGCAACCGCAAGTTCGACTTTTATAGACATCCAGCGAGACTATTTCTCTGGCAGTTGAACTTGATGCAGTGGTTGAATTTTCATTATCGGAACATGCAACAACACTCACCAGCAACAGCGTGGTGGTGGCAAACCACCTTATACTTCTAATAACCCATTTCATGGAAACTCCCATAGAGCGCAGGTCTTTTCAGACTTTCTATTTGGGAGTTTGGAGACTCCCGCTAATAACAATCGAGTAAGAAGCGCTGAATTTCAGGCGCACTTACCCTATTTTAGCGGGTAATAGGGGGACGAAAGAGAGAAACAACTAACTGAGAATCCGTCGACTCGTCATAGTGACCAGTTGCCGAGTTCAGACTAGAAAAAAAAGTGGACTGGTAGGCAGGCAATGCCACAGAGGAACACCCAGCCAAGCTGCAATCGCAGTCAGGACAGCAGTCGGCCGTAACCGCACCATCTAACGAAAGTACATTTGAGCCCATATGCTGAGAGTGATCCATCATACCCGAATCCATCATCTGCTCCTGAGCTTGCAAAGGGGCAGACAGGCTTTGGCAAGACATGCTCGTAGACGCAACGACCTGACCGATGAATGCCATCATCAGTAGCGCAACGATCAACTGTCTGTATTTTACTGTCCGCATGATTCGGTTTATTGCAAGTAGTGGGTCAATTTAGCTTCAGCTTTCATAGAGTACATCGTGGTTAGAATAGTTCAATTATTTTACTTCCGCAAGGGCTTGCCACGCCTTATCACAAGACACCTGACCTCAAAAACAGTCCTAACCAACTGTTTTTATATGATTTAATCCAAATATGCGCTGATCACATTTTGATCACCCTTCAGCTTCATCAGTCTATTCCGCACTGGGCAGTTTATAGCTATTACGTGCGTCCTTATCAATCAGCCCTGCCAAATACAGGTGCATCAGTACTTGTCTGATTGCATCCATATCAAGCTCATATTGCGCTGCCTTGATCTTCCGAATGACCGGCTGTATCTGGCCTCGAATAATGTCGTTAGAAAGATTGACTATCTTTTCTCGCTGCACAGAGTCATCGACAGATGCTTCCGGCTTGATAGCATCGGCCGTCTCTTTATCAGCGCACAAAGCTTCGCGCCGCATCGAATTTGCTAAACTAATGGCACCTAATGTAATGACTTCCAACAACAACGCCAGTAGTCCATAGCCGAAGTTTCTAACGGTTTCTATACTCACACCAAAAATCCGCCCCAAGACCGCAAAAAAGCGTGTTATTGGCACTTCATTCAACGCCGTATTCTTGCCTGCATTTGAAGATAGCTCCATCAGCCTTACCAGTGAACCTTTTAGTTCACGTATTCTCTCAGCGTTTTTTTTCCCTTCGACCCACTGTCGATGAAACTCACTATTGAGGCGTTTCTCCAGCAAACGCTCATGGTGGTTTATCTCCTGCCTAATCGCATCTGCCCTTTCTTGCAATACCCTATATTCCGTGGATTCTAATTGAGAGTTGTTAATGGCGACGAATTCAGCGGAAAGGAAAAATGCGCAACTAGCCAATAACGAAAACCCTGTGAGAACTAAAGCCATAGCCCCATAATAATGACTACGGTGCCTTTCGGACCAAAATAAATATTTACCGAAATCTACACAGCATCCGATCAAGATAAACAAACCCACTGCTAACAGATTTTTACTTAGTCCATTCCCTATCACGACATCACTGGACGCCACACCCAACAGAGAAAGAGCAAACAAGCTCGTTAAAATCATACTGACAGCGCAAAAGGTGTACTTAACGATCTGAATTAGGCGCATCACAAGGCCGCATATTTCACAGTGGATAAACTACCATAGTCCTACTCGCACCAGTTCTAATCCATATTCTTTCTTTCCATTAAGAATAAAACTTTTTAAGAATCAACATGGTATCGAATAGGATACAAGTCTTTCATGCCTTCATTTTCATAGTACTAACTGCCTACTATCCATCAAAACCCATGCCTTTAAACCTAGGTTCTAACCCGTTGTTTTATAAACTTTCTTCCTTTTTTGAAAAGTTTCTCACCGTTCTTTTTCTTCGTTGTCAATAGTATGGAATTGCTACCTAGCAACATGGACTGACCAACAGTCAGGGAACGATGGAGTTACGATTTATGGCCAATTTTGAGGATAAGATGTGTCGCTCTGCAGCCGAAACACTAATGTCATCCCTAGAGTCTCTTCACTCTATTCATTTTGAAACGCAAGAGCTTTCCGATGAACTACTCACCACGCTGTCCAAACTCAATCTCACCGAACAAAAATCGCTTATAAACCGCGCCCGCTACTTTCTCAAAGTTGGCGTAGATGAAAAAGCACTGACAAGACAGCTAAAAGAGTTGGAAGACAAACGCGAAGATCGTGAATTAGAAGATATTTATCTTTTTCATGGCGCACCATTGATTCTTATGCGTCGGTTATTTGGCATGCATGCTTCAGAGTTCTCCCGTCGCCGAAACGTTCTTAACATTCGTGGAGTAGGTAGTGGCAGGCCACCTCTATGTGATGAAGAGTCCGATCATCTGGTCTGGAAGCTTTGGCAGCACCATAAACAACTGGAGGAACGTGAGCGTTTTCTCAAGATAGCCGACGAAACCAGCCTGGATCTTCACCTTATATGGAGCGCTTTACGCGAGTATATTGATAACTGACTGCCAAAATGTGACCTCAGAACCTCATTTATCACACCATTTACAGTATAATTGTAGCTTCCTACATGGACTCCCCACTTAAGGAGAACAATGGATGTTTACTCAAAGCTCATTCCGCATCTCATGTATCTTTGCCATGCTGCTTTTGTCCACGTCGGCAACAGCGGGGCAAAATTGGGAGTATCTGGTAAAAACCTACCCCTTACTGGGTAATGACGGGGCACTAACCCAAACGCTGAATAAATTAGGTGAGCAGCAGTGGGAGCTTGTGAATTGCGCCAAAGGCAGTGCAAAGCTTACTTACAACCCTGCTCAGAATCTTGATCAGATAGACATATTTTCTCTCAAACCTATTAACCGTGTAGGTTATTCAACCTCAATGATATAGACTTAATACTATGTTGCGGCCATTCATCTCATACGTGTTTATCTTCTCGCTACTCTTTATGGGTATCGAAAGTGCTATTGACTCCACTGGTGGCGAGCACCCACATGGAGATGATTATGCGCATGTTCTGGATAGCGATGCCCCGCTTCCGCTAGATGCAGATGACAATAATGATCATTGCTCACATTGTTGTCATGGCCATACCGGCAGCATCGCCGGTCATATCACAGTGCTGAACTGTGATATGACTCATCAACAGCTTGCTTTTTACCGACCACACTTCCTCAATTTTTCACAGGCACCACCTACTCCGCCACCCATCGTATAAATCATTTCTGATCTTTATCAGCATATTGCTGTTGTAGGGCGGTCTTCGCCTGCAGCAACTGTGTGCGCACGAATATTCACGGAATATCGGACTATGATTTATGCAAATACGACACATTATTGCTGCCTTATTGTTAGGTAGCGTACCCCTATTGGGCTGGGCCGAATTGAGTAACGCAGAGCCATCAAATCTGTCCAGCCTCAACCAAACACGGCGCGTCAGCTCTTCCTCAATACTGGGACTCGAAGACGCTATCGCCCGCACCCTTAAAAATAACCCCCAGCTCTACCAATACCGCTTTCGTGAGCAAAGCCTAGCCGCACAGCGTGAAACTAGCTCGCTATCCCCGGTCATACAACTTGGGCTGGAAGTCGAAAACATAGCGGGCAGCGGAGAATTCAATGGCGTTGATAGCGCGGAAACCACCCTTGCACTGTCTTCTGTGATTGAGTTGGGCGGCAAAGCACGTTCACGGGTTGGGTTGGTTGATGCCAGAATCGACCGCTTAGATTTTGAACGTCAGGCGGCAACGCTGGATGTACTCGGCGAGCTAACGGCACTGTTTATTCGTTGCCGTTCTACCCAGGAAAACATTCACCTGGCAGAAGAGGTCGTTGCGCTGTCTGAACAGATGCTAAAAACCGTTGAGAAACGAGCGGCTAAAGGTGCTGCCCCTGAAGCAGAGGTGATGCGAGCTAAAGCGGCACTCGCCCGAGCATCCATACGTCTGCAAGCCTTACGGAGCAGCTTTGAACGACAGAAAGTAGCACTCAGCAGCTTCTGGGGTAATACCACTCCCCAGTTTTCTGAACTGCGTGGCAGCCTGTCTGCTTTTGGCACTTCGGATAATTTTACCAGCTTGTTGCAACGGGCCAAAAAGTCTCCTGCTATTGCTATTTTTGCCAGCGAGGCGCGATTGAAAGATGCTGAAGTCAAACTGGCTCAGGCACAAAGCCGCGTGGATATTGGCTGGCAATTGGGTGTCAGGCGTTTCGAAGAAACAGATGACACCGCATTTACTGCGGGTATTTCGATTCCGCTGTTCAGCGGTAAACGCAACCGTGGAGCCGTCACTTCTGCATTAGCTGAGCGCAATGCGGTGGATTATCAGCAAGCCGATGCCATGCTGAAACTACACAGCCGCTTGTTCACTGCTTTTTCCCAGCGCGAAGAAAATACCGCTGCAGTCGAGCAGTTCAATTCACACGTATTACCTGCATTGGAAAAGGCCTTGGTTTTAACACAGCAAGCCTATGAGAACGGGCGCTATCGCTATCAGGATTGGATTGCTGCCCAGGAAGAACTACTGACCGCCAAGCAACAACGCATTGAAGCGGCAACCGCGGCACAGCTCAATCAGGCTCTCATTGAGCAATTGATTGCAGAACCACTAGGCTCTAACCATTTACCTTATTGATACCGCATCTTTGCAAAAAAACAGTTTGCAAAGAGCGACAGGAATTAATCATGAAAACTTCACGACTTTATTTATACCTAACTATTGCAGTAGCCCTCGGTGCAGCAAATTCTACTTTCGTACAGGCAGCCTCCGATGATCACGACCACGATCATGACGTTCATACCACCGAAGATACACAACATAGTGAGAGCGAGAATCATAAGCACCAAAATGAACATGGCGACACAGAAAATCAACCCCACGAAGAAGAGGAAAATACTAGCCGCATTGATAACGATATGGCTACCCAGGTCGGTATTGGTACAACAGCCGCCACAGAACAAACCCTTCACCAGACCATTACCAGTTACGGTATGCTGTCAACAGGGCCTGAGCAGCTCAGCCACATGCGCGCACGTTTTTCAGGATTGATCACGTCAGTGAAGGCAAGCATTGGCGACTCCGTCAAAGCGGGCGACTTACTCGCCGAAGTGGAATCCGATGCAAGCCTGAAGAAGTATCCAGTGTATGCGCCAATCTCGGGAACCATCGTGCAACGCCACGCCAACACCGGCGAAGTGACCAAGGATCAGGTACTGTTTTCTATCGCCGATTTCGACACGCTGTGGGCCGAGTTTCGTATCTATCCAGCACAAAGCGGTAATGTCGTTGCGGGGCAAAAAGTTGAGGTTATCTCTGACATTCAAAGAATGACTGGCAAGATCAGTCATATCATTCCGGCCCTGGATAAACCCTATCAGCTTGCTCGGGTACCATTGGATAACAGGCAGTTAGGCTTATCGCCCGGTCTATTGGTTGAGGGGCGTATCATTATTGATGAATTTAATGTGCCGTTAGCCGTTGAAAAGAACGGCGTGCAGCAGCTGGGCGGACGTTCTGGTGTATTTGTCCAAGAAGAGGATACTTACCACTTTGCCCCCTTAGTTCTAGGTCGTAAAGATGAGCATTACATCGAGGTACTTAGCGGTCTTGAAGAAAGCCAGCGTTACGTCAACCGGAACAGCTATCTAATCAAAGCGGATATTGAAAAATCCGAAGCCGAACACGAACATTAAGGGGCGCACCATGATTGATTCACTACTGCGCCTTGCCATTGAGCGGCGCTATTTATTTCTTAGTTTGATACTGATTGTTGTCGGCGTCGGTATCTGGAGTTATCAAAAACTACCGATTGATGCCGTACCGGACATTACTAATGTTCAGGTGCAGATCAACACCTCAGCACCGGGCTACTCACCGCTCGAAGCGGAACAGCGAATTACCTATCCAGTAGAGACTGCCTTGTATGGTTTACCCCAGCTAGCCTATACCCGTTCGCTATCGCGTTATGGGCTATCACAAGTTACCGTGGTATTTGAAGAAGGCACTGATATCTATGCCGCACGAAATCTGATTGACAACCGCTTAGGTGCGATTAAAAGTGTGCTGCCGCCGGGCATTGAACCAGAAATGGGGCCGATCTCGACCGGGCTGGGCGAAATTTTTATGTACACCGTGCAGGCATCGCCCGATGCGACGATGGCAAATGGTCAGCCTTATGATGCGACCGCCTTGCGTGAGATTCAGGACTGGATCATCAAGCCCCAGTTAGCGCAGGTCAAAGGCGTGATTGAAATCAACAGTATTGGTGGTTTCAACAAACAGTATCACGTCACACCCGACCCCAAGAAACTGCTTTACTACGGCATCAGCATCGAAGAGCTGGTCAATGCGCTGCAAGTCAACAATGACAATCGTGGCGCGGGCTATATCGAACGTAATGGCCAACAGTTATTAGTGCGCTCCCCTGGCCAATTAGCTACGGTGGAAGATATCGGCAATGTGATCGTTACCGAGCACGGCAGTGTGCCGATTAAAATTCAGGATGTTGCCAGCATTGGTATTGGCAAAGAGCTTCGCTCTGGGGCTGCAACACAAAACGGCAAGGAAACTGTACTCGGTACAGCAATGATGCTGATCGGTGCTAACTCCCGCACCGTGGCGCGCGATGTCGCCAACAAACTCGAAGCCGTACAAGACTCATTACCCGATGGTGTCAGCGCCGAGCCAGTCTATGACCGAACCCATCTGGTAGACAAGGCCATTGCAACCGTTGCCAAAAACCTGCTTGAAGGTGCACTGCTGGTAATTGTCGTGCTGTTTACGCTACTGGGTAATATTAGGGCGGCATTGATTACAGCGGCAGTTATCCCATTGTCTATGTTGGCCACTATGACCGGCATGGTTCGCACGGGAGTTTCCGCTAATCTGATGAGCCTGGGCGCACTGGATTTTGGCCTCATTGTCGATGGCGCTGTCATTATTGTTGAAAACTCCGTAAGACGTTTGGCAGAGGCTCAACGTGGTGGCAACTCCCAAAGCTTGCGAGAACGTTTGGATACGGTCTACACAGCAACGGCTGAAGTTATCCGGCCCAGCCTGTTTGGTGTGGCAATTATCACTGTTGTGTATATCCCCATCTTCTCACTTACCGGTGTCGAAGGAAAAATGTTCCATCCGATGGCAGCCACCGTGGTAATGGCATTGTTGTCGGCGATGGTGTTTTCGCTGACGATTGTGCCTGCCGCTGTCGCAGTTTTCCTGCGCGGCAAGATCAGTGAAAAAGAGAGCGTGGTGATCGCTAAGACCAAATCTATTTATAAACCACTGTTGCTGCTGGCGCTCAAATTTCGTTGGGCCGTCGTCAGCTTTGCAACTCTATTGGTTGCGGGATGTATCTGGTTGGCGACCACATTGGGTTCGGAATTTGTCCCACAGTTAAACGAAGGGGATATTGCGCTACACGCCATGCGAATTCCAGGCACAGGGTTAGAGCAGGCGGTAGAGATGCAGGAAATTCTTGAACAGCGCATCAAATCTTTCCCGGAAGTTGATAAGGTGTTTGCACGCATTGGCACGGCGGAAGTCGCCACCGACCCGATGCCACCCAATGTTGCCGATAACTTTGTGATATTAAAGCCGCGCAATGAATGGCCCGACCCTGGTAAAACCAAGGATGAACTGGTCACTGAAATGGAAACAGCGCTCGAAGAACTGCCCGGTAATAACTACGAGTTTACCCAACCGATACAAATGCGCTTTAGCGAGCTGATATCTGGCGTTCGTGCTGATCTTGGCATTAAAGTCTTTGGCGATGATCTCGATCAACTGGTATTGACAGCTAACGATATACTCAAGGCAATCAACCAGGTGCCTGGAGCCGCAGATGCTCGTGTTGAGCAAGTCACTGGCCTACCGACCTTGTCGGTCATTCCCAAACGCACAGCCTTGGGTCGATACGGGTTAAATGTGGTGGAACTGCAAGACTGGGTCTCTGCTGCGATTGGCGGTGAATCAGCGGGCTTATTGTACGAAGGTGACCGGCGCTTTGAGTTGATTGTACGCTTACCTGAAACGCTACGCCGCGATATCGACCGCCTCGCGTTTTTGCCCGTACCCCTGTCCAATGGCGACTACATCCCTCTGGAGGAAGTCGCTACATTGGATATTTCACCGGGGCCAGCTCAAATCAGCCGGGAGAACGGGAAACGCCGGGTAGTCGTGACTGCCAATGTGAGAGGCCGTGACCTCGGCAGTTTTGTTACCGAAGTCAAAGCACGCATTAACAAAGACGTTGATATACCACCGGGTTACTGGCTCAATTACGGCGGCACCTTTGAGCAATTGGAGTCTGCCAGCCAACGCTTAGCCCTCGTGGTACCCATCACCCTGCTTATTATTATTGGCTTATTGGTGATGGCCTTCGGCTCACTTAAAGATGCGTTAATTATTTTTACTGGTGTTCCTTTAGCACTAACCGGTGGGGTTCTCTCTCTATGGCTGCGGGATATGCCACTGTCGATTTCAGCAGGTGTTGGTTTCATTGCCCTATCCGGGGTTGCCGTGCTCAACGGTCTGGTCATGCTGGCCTTTATTCGTGATCTCTGGTATGAAAAAGGAGATCTTCTAACATCAGTTGTTGATGGTGCGTTAATTCGATTGCGTCCGGTATTAATGACGGCATTGGTGGCCAGCCTCGGCTTTATACCTATGGCACTCAATACGGGGACTGGTGCTGAAGTACAGCGACCTCTGGCAACTGTCGTGATAGGGGGGATTATTTCGTCGACGTTGCTAACACTTTTTGTATTGCCCGTGCTGTACCACTGGGTACATCGTCATAGCAAGCAAGGTGTCGAAGCCGGATAAACTTGAGAACACACCCTCCTTTTTGAGGGTGTGTTAATTTTCTCGTTGGCCCAAAAATCTATAGGGAGCTGTAAATGCCTTCCCTACTTCGTCGACCCCAAACCATCAGCAACAGTAAACACCGCTTCCAACTCGGAGCAATGCTGAGACTTCATAATCTCAGCTCGCTGTTGCTTCTCGTGCTTTTCAGTCATGGCGAGTGCCAGAGCTAACGGTGGCGGCACGTTTCGGAACAAGCATTGCAGATTGTCCGATAGCACTACGCCCTCAGTATAATTTCCAGGCTCTTTTCTTGCCGCACGAAGCATACCTTTTTGCTCCTCGGTGAGGTCTTTAAAGCGTGAGATTTGCTCAATCTCTTCCTTAGGGCAGCTACTACCTGGCCAACGAATGAAAGCTGAACATAGTAAGGCTCCTGAAGCCTATACCACCGCAAATGGGGATAAGGTAGAAATATTTTTCCTGAGAAGCGGCAAACAACCCGATGGCCTGACAACCGATGATGAGTTTACGCCCTTTGTGTTTACTAACGACATTTTAACTGCAATTGGCTGGCATTCTCTAGGCGGCCCCCACTCTACAGGAAAGGTCAGGCAGCCCGCCCCATATATAAATAACAGCACCGACGTGCAGATAATCAACAGGTAGCTTGTTATAAAACTAGGTCCGCCTCTCAAGTATAAGAGTGGGTGATTATATATACCGTTACCAAACGTAAGGCCCCCGCCCCCTTCGGGAAATAAGTGGTCGGTATTAGTCTGTTAGGTTTAGCTAATTAAATACCCAAAGTGGAAAAGTTAATCTGAGTGAAAGATTTGTCTACTATATGTCTACTTTTTCAATAGTGCTTAGCGGTTGCTTGATTCATCAAAAAATATAATTCATTTGAATCAATAGCTTAGTAACAATATAAGGTATCTATACAGCTGACTCTGACTCCGCCGGTCGGGGTTCGAATCCCTGTATCCCAGCCAATTCTTTAAGCTGAATCCCCCACCCCACCACATCAGTTCTAAAGTTATATTCAAGAGGGTTTATAGTAGATTTAGCCTATTTGTCTTGATTTCGATTTGAGACTAACTTTGGGAGACTTTTCACGTTTCAATTTAAATAAGTTGCTGTAACCTTTTGTGAATAATTTTCGACTATACAGTTGTGCGCTAGTGATCCCCATTTGTGTCTTTAGCGTATAGATTTTGTAATAGTACTGTAATTAAATAGTCACGATTACACGCAGTTATAAAACTGCAGATCATAATTTGAGAATATTTTTATTCTCATAGAAAAACTTCCTCATTAAAATGGAGCAAATAAAATTGTTTAAATTGAAAAATACCTGTGTGCTGAATTTTTTTATGTTTGTATGTCTTCTCCTAGGGTCAATGAGCTTATTGGCCGGCGGGCACGAAGGCGCAGCGTCTCATGAGCACAAGGCACAATCGCCTCATACATTAAGCGCTAGCGTGACACTTGCTACAGAGTACTTATATCGTGGTGTGTCGCAAACAAATGGAGACCCTGCTATACAAGGGAGCTTTGACTACGCGCATTCCTCTGGGTTCTACATTGGCGTGTGGGCATCCAGCCTCGAATTCAATTCTAATGTTACCAACGAAGCTTCCTTGGAACTCAATTATTATGCCGGCTACACCTTTGATTATTACGGATTATCCTACGACGTCGGGTACTTATATTACATGTACACAGGTCAAAACGTTGACGCCAGCTCCCCAGAGGTGGATTTCTCAGAAATTTATGCATCCGCCACAAAGACTTTTGACATGAAATACAGTCCAACAGCATCGCTCGGAGTAGCTTGGTCGCCCGACTTTGGTGGAGGTTACGATGATGGCGTCTACGTCAATGGGTCCCTCTCGGTTGCCCTTCCGATGGGGATATCTCCTTATTTTTCTGCTGGATGGCAAGACCTCTCAACTGGGAAAGGAGCTACCGGTATAGATTATTTTCACTATGCGGTGGGCGCCAGCGCTGATGTTGGGCCAATTACTTTAGACCTATCATGGAATGATGCGGATAACGTATGCGCAAACGCTAATGATTGTGACGGAGTCATGTTCTCAGTTTCTAGTATGTTCTAAATCAGTCACTTGAGATGGGGGCCACATCAGTGGTTCCCCTCAAGTATAAGAGTGGGTGATTATATATACCGTTACCGAATATAGGGCCCCGCCGCCTTCGGCAATCATATGGTCGATATTAGTTTGTTGGGTTGTGCTAATTAAACACCCAGAGTAGAAAAGTTAGTCTGAGTGAAAGGTTTGTCTACTAGTCACTAACCCTCTTCCCGTTTCTAAATGTTCCTTTCCCGATTGCTTATCCTGTGAAAAGAATCTACCTTAAGCAATCATTTCGTCAATTTCGTTGGTTGAAGGGAAACCAGTACATTTATTTTTATCTTTTGAAAACTTCAACATCCCATCTATAGAGATATCAAATATCCCTCCTCCACTTTCCACTAGGACTACGCTACACCCTAACGCCGTCAGTCGGGCACCCACACGGAGTGCTTCCGGCTTATAGTTTCATAATCCACAATATGTAATTTCAGCTTTCATTGTCTGTATGTCCTTTTATAAGTAGCAGAAAAAGTATCGATAATGTGTTGCTTTTTTCTTCAGTTATTCAACCTTTTCCCTTTGTTGCTGTCGCCACAACCAAGGTTCAACTCTGTCTTCCTCAGGTAATCCCCATAATCCCAGCTTCTTATATTTAGCATTGGCCTCAAGCGCTAGCAAGCTTTTATCGGTGAGGTATCGCTGATAAACCATAGCGTGGCCTTGCTCTACCATGTGTGCGCTCACATCTTTTTGTTCTATAAAGATACGCCCAATCACTCTCCCGTACCGGTCGCTCTCCTTAACCACTTTTACTCGTACCTGATGCCCTAGTAACAAATCAGTTAAAACCGAAGTGGCAGCAAGACCATAGGGTTGGTCTCTTTCAGGGGTGTCTATTTCGGCTAAACGTATCTTGTGAGTCGTATCGTCTGCTTTGAGTGTTACTGAGTCGCCATCAGCTACCGACACAACAATACCGTAAATGTCTTCAGCCGATTGAACAGATGGGGATAAAGCAAGAACTATTATCAGAGATAATATCTTCTTCACTTGTCTCGTCGAGTTAACGATACAACTGTCGGTATTAGTCTGCCAACGTCTCACTTTTAAATATCCAGTATCGCTGGGCTAGCCATACTCGGATTGGGATACCCGTACAAATAATGTTATAAACTGCATAAGAATTTTTCAGAAAGCCTTATATTTGACTTTATCATAAATCTAGGGAGCAAGTTATGGATATTTTCAATTCGGCCCAAGTTGACTGGAAGCATCTCTTAGGAGACTCGACATACGATTATCCAATCGATTACTGGTACGCGATTTTAAGCGCTCGTAAAGATGGGCATATCGACATGTTGTTTCGCTGGGAGCCTAATGCCTACTGTCACTTCCATCGTCATTTAGTTGACACAACGACTACAGTACTTCAGGGCGAACATCATGTGATTGAGATGGATAAGGGTATCGAAATAGAACATAAAATACGCTCAGCTGGCGATTACGCTCACGCCCCGGCAGGTGATTTACATATGGAGTATGCTGGCCCTGAAGGCTCATTATTATTGTTTAATATGTATGCTCCTGAAGGTAGCCTTTTTGAGATTTTGGACCGAGAAGAGAATGTTTTAATGGTGGCAACTGTCAGTGATTTCTTGAGTGGAGATTTAGCTGCCGAAGCTGCTTAGAAATTTTCCCGTATAAGCCAACTGCTCAAATGACCTGCGAGCATCATTCGGTAAGATCCCCGCCCCCTTCGGAAACTAAGTCGCCCGTCTTACCTGTCTGAGAATTATTTTAATAACGCTGAAAGCGTCAATCTGACTTTAAAATGATAAATGGGAGACCTATGGAAGACTTTGGTGCTCCTATTATGATCTATCCTGCAAATCGTGGTTCAGGTAATCCCTTAATACCTAGTCCGGTCACTCTGAACAGACTTCCAGCATTGAATTGTGGTTTATTCTGTTTGGCAAAAAGATCATGTGCCGCAGGATGTGAAACTCTCGCCATAGATGTTACAAAGATTTCATCAAGATTCGGGCCACCAAAGCATAAGCTTGTGATATTTTTAACAGGCATCCCTATCTTTAGATCTATCGAACCATCGGGCGCATATCTTATAAGGTCTCCACCAATCACCATAGCCGTCCAAAGATAGCCTTCCGCATCGACTGTTGCCCCATCGTAGAGACCATCGAGATCATTCGACTTAGAAAATTCTTTTCTATTACTCAAAGCTCCGGTCTCAATGTCGTATGAATACGATAAGAAATGCTGTTTAAAAGTATCAGCAAAGTAGAAAATCGAATTGTCTGGAGACCAACAAGGGCCGTTAGAACAAATAATATTAGTCTCAAGTTGAGTGACGGAAAAATCTGGATTAAGACACCAGAGTGAGCAGATATCATGTTCCTCTTTATCATCCATCCCGCCCACAATAAATCTACCGCGCCTATCAGTTTTACCGTCATTTAGTCGCACTCGCGGATTGTCATCATCCATTAGGACTATTGGTTCAAGTGACTCGTTCGAAAAATCGAAGGAATAAAAACCATCGGACAGAGCAAGGATAGCATTCCCATCTTGCCGAATAGTCATGGCACCAATTTCTTTATCCAGATACCAGCTACTAATTTTCTGGCTGGCGTACTCCATCCTCCAGATTGACGGTTTTCCGACACGATTGCCTGTACCGTCCACCCAAAATAGTGTCTGAGATTGTTCGTCCCATATCGGACCTTCGCCAAGATGATTGTTAACAGGGATTAAAGATTCAATTTGAAGGCCCATTTCAGCTATTTCCAATATCAGACAATACGTTAAGTATTAAAGATGTCTCACCCAAGGTCTACCCCTGAAGTATAAGAGTGGTTAATTATATACCGTTAACGAACATAGGGCTCCGCTCCCTTTAGTATTTAACTAATCCGTTATTAACCTGTTGGATTTGGCTATTAAAATACTCAGAGTAGAAAAGTTCTTTTTTGAATGACCGATTTATTTACTATATGTCACCTACTCTTTGAACACGATAGTCTTTCTTTGCTTCTGATATAAATAATCCTCCAGAGTCTGTGTCATCACGAAGACTACAACACTAATGCTTGAGTGTCGCTCCAGCGCAACAATTAAGTGGCCGCTATTAGTCTGTTAGAATTAGCAAATCAAATACTCTAAGCACGGACGTGAATTTACGGTAATTTTTTTGGCATACTATCTATCGAGTGGAAATATGAAAAATATAGCTATCATAGGAGCAGGGCTCTCGGGTCTCGTCGCGGCAAGACAATTGGGACATACGGCAAATGTCACAATATTCGAGAAATCAAAAGGTGTGGGTGGACGAATAGCTACTCGTCGATCTGGCCCGTATTCATTTGATCACGGCGCACAATTTTTCACTCCCAAAACTAAATTATTCAAAAAGTTTCTACAGCCAATCATATCAGAAGGTCATGTAAAGCGTTGGGATGGCGATTTTGCAGAAATAATGAATAGAGAAATTACTTTCAAACGCAAATGGGATGATTCCCCGCCTCACTATGTTGGAGCGCCTGGTATGAACAGTTTCGCGAAACAAGTAAGTGTGGGGGTGAATATAAGACACAACATACTGATTAAGTCGGTCGTACGAAAGGATGGCCTTTGGCAACTTTCTGATGGTAACGAAAAATTACTGGGCGAGTATGATTGGGTAATCGTATCCACTCCTCCTTATCAGGCACTTCAATTACTGCCTCAATTCTCTTCATTAAGTAGCGAGCTTAGAACTCGTAAAATGCAAAGTTGTTTTTCTCTTATGCTAGGATTTTCTAGCGATCTATCATTACCATTTGATGCAGCAGTACCGCTAGGTGAGGACATAAGCTGGGTTTCGGTAAACAGTTCTAAGCCCGACCGAGGACATGCATACTGTCTCCTAATCCACTCAACTAATGATTGGGCTGACAAACATTTTAACAACGATCACAATGTCGTTCTAGAACACTTAATAGAAGAAAGTAGCAGTATTTTAGACCGAGATCTAAATAGTGCTACGCACAAAACTCTCCATGGTTGGCGCTTCGCGAATATAGTCCGACAAGAAAGTCAGGATTATTTTCTAGACGCAACTCATAATTTAGCACTTTGTGGAGATTGGTTTATAAAGGGACGCGTCGAAGCCGCATTTACGAGTGGCTATAAAGCGGCCCGAGCCATCGAGACAATACTTACTAATTAATTTTTATTTGAAACGAATATGACGCTGTTTTTAATCGAACCTGTAGAGCCCTCCTATACCATAAGTCTTTATATAGAGCCAAAGAACACCTATCCCTAGACAAAGGGAAAAAACTATATATCCAATAAGCTTGATAAATTCATCAAAATTGCCTACCGAGAACAACATGAATATCCAGATCGACGCAAAAGAACTGGCTACTACCAAAACGATAATCGTAAATAAAAAAAAGAACAACTGAGTGATTTTTTTCATCACAAACACTAACGAGCCTTATTTAAAGTCCCTATCTTAAACCCTAAAATAATGATCCGGAAATTGGATCCTTCTTAGGCTTTCTCAGAGATCTTTTCTTTGCCAATCGACGACTCCCATGTTGTTTCAATACATGGTTGGAACGCGCTCTATGTGACGGGCCTTTTCTGACGTCATAAATTTTTTGCATAGCTAACGAACGACCGGTTCGTTCGTCAACAACTGGACAAGGATAGTCACCAATTTTTTCTGTTGATAACCACGGAGTATGAAGATTTCTAAGCTCCATATCTTGTAGCTCCGGAACCCATTTTTTGATGAATACTCCCGAGGGGTCGTGATCAATGCCCTGTTTTATCGGATTATAAATACGCACACTATTAATTCCAGTTGTCCCGGACTGCATCTGTACCTGGCTGTAGTGAATGCCTGGCTCATAGTCCGTAAACAATCTAGCTAGATATAGCGCAGGTTCTCGCCAGTGCAGCCATAAATGATAGCTAGCAAAACTCACTAACATCGCGCGCATACGGAAATTAATCCAACCGGTTGCACTTAATGCACGCATACAAGCATCTACCATTGGGTAACCAGTTCTTCCCTCAGCCCAAGCCCTGAAATACTCTTCGTTAAAATTATTTTCTCTGAGTCCATTATAATCTGCGTGCATATTCTCAAATTCAATGCGAGGATCATCTTCTAATTTTTGAATAAAATGAGAATGCCACCTAAGTCGACTAGAAAACGATTTCAAGGCACTAGGCCATTTCCCTCTGATGCTCCTGGGCTGTAACTTGCTAACCGAACTCTGACTTTTCGCTATCTGATGGACTTCCCGTATTGAGACCGTGCCAAACGCTAGGTGGGGTGATAATCGTGAGCAGCTATTAAATGCGGTCACAGGAGACGACATCTCCTTGGTGTAACCTTCCCCACGCTCTGATAAAAAGCTGTTGAGTATTTCAAGTGCGGGACCCCGCCCACCAGCTTGTCGTCCGACACAATAATCATTTGTCAAGCCCAACACCTTACCTAATGGCATCGAGTCTGATTCCTCATCACCAATAATCGAGGATCCTACCGCAGTAACTAGCGGCTTCCCCATTTCTCTAAGCCATTTGCTTGACCAACCATCACGATTTTTCAGACGTCTGATAACTCCATTTCTAGGCAGTTCATGGAAAGGAATACCTTTTTCTTTTATCCAGCGTCTAAATCGTTTATCCCTCGCATATGTCCATCCATTCCAAGTTTCTTGATGCGCCCAGATACCGTCCACAGCATACTTTTCGGTTAGCTCTGAAAATATTTGTATACATTCTCCAACTTTAATAGTCAGATTTTGACCGTGTTCGCGCAACGCTTGCGCCAGATCGTCAATGCATTCGTTTAGAAATTCATATTGTCTTAAGCTCAGATCAGGCTGTTTCCAGAGCTCTGGTTCCAGAACATATACAGGTAGAATGGGCCCCAAGTTACTAGCCATAGTTAATGGAGAGTGATCAACAACACGGAGATCTCTTTTAAACCAAACAATTTGCATATCAGTGACTTGCATACTTAGAGAATATAAAACTCATACGAGACGTACGAAAAATTATCTCACTCCCACCCGCTCACAAATATCTATATCCATAGTTTGCAGGGGATTGACCTGCGCCCTAAGCGCCAATTTTAAATGAACTATCGTTGATTTTTTCTAATTACACGTATATCCGCCGTCTACAACCATTTCAGTACCTACAACAAAAGAGGATTCGTCAGAAGCAAGGTATAGAGCTGCACTTGCGATCTCATCCGCTGTGCCAGCCCTTCCTAACAATGTCGGACCAAGCACCGCGTTCTTTATCTCAGTGTCTTCCAGCAAATGCTCAGCCATAGGTGTATCGATAACCCCTGGGTGTAAAGAGTTAACACGAATCCCGTGAGCCGCGTATTCTGTAGCAGCACCTTTAGTAAACAATCGGATAGCACCTTTACTGGCTTCGTAGGCCGCCGCCATGGGAGCTCCGACTAATCCGTAGATTGATGATAGATTAACGATCGATCCGCCATTTCTAGCGCACATCGGATCGAAGGCGAATTTAGTTCCAAGAAAAATACTTGTGACATTAACCCTGAAAATTTCATTCCACTCTTCCAAAGATGTTTCTTGGAGTGGTTTCATTAATAAAATTCCCGCATTATTTATCAGGACATCGAGGCCGCCGAAGCGGCTGCAGCATTGTTCGATAACCATTTCCCAATGTTTTTCTTTAGTGACGTCTTGCTCCAAATAAACAGCTTGACCACCTTCGCCCACAATTTCATCGACAGTTTTTTGAGCTTTTTTATCGATATCTGTAGCGACAATTGTGCCACCTTCCGACGCCAATCTTTGCGCGGTGGCCTTGCCAATGCCATTCGCTGCCCCAGTTACTAAACAAATTTTTCCTTCTACTCTACCCACATTTCACCCCCTAAAGTTGCCAAAGACCTATGTAAAAAAATCAACGAGAAATTATGAGTTCACTCGTTCGACATATTAGTTTCAACTCTATGGCAATTAGGTGACATCTATCTATTTTTATTTACCATAGCATCACTAACTAACCTGCGCATCAACCAGTAAGAAATTAATCTTTTCACAACTAAGCCCTAGAACTGCCATTGCCTGAGATTTGCGAATGACTTCAAATTACACACCATCAATAAACATTGCATTGCCATCCGAGTTATCTAATCGATTCCCTAGGATTTCTTGATATTCTGCAGAGTAATACCAACCCTTTAATTTCTCCATAGTAGGAAATTTTAATAAAACCTTTAGAGGATGCTCACCAACTGTGCCTTCGACAACCTCAGTGTCACCACCGCGCGCGAGATACACCCCCCCATGGTCCGAGATGGTGGCCTCGACCTTATCGAGATACGGCCCCATTCTTTTTGGATGATGAATTGAGATTTCTGCCAGAAAATAAGCCGCCATATAAGCTTCCCCTAAGATTTTTAAACCTCCACTATGATAACTCAAACACGCCTCTTTTAAATCACACACAGAAAACCATATTTTTGGTTAATGTATCACGAGAAATAATTTCCACTCTAGACGTACCAACATGAGTGGATTACAGTATTAACTAACTTAATTTTCTTCTATCAAGCACATAAATAGTACAAGGATAACTATGTCACAGCATCAAGCTTTACAAATGTTCGGTCGGTCTGGAAACCCATCACTTAATGACGCGACCTTCAAGTCCGAGGGATATAAAGAAGGTCGAACGATGACCTTGCAAGGAACTGTCAACAAGACTGGAATCTTGCTGACTTTGCTCATTTTAGCGGCCGTTTATCCTTGGAATTTGTATTTTCAGACTGGGAATCCCGCACTAGTAATGCCCTTCGCACTCGGTGGGGCGATCGGGGGCTTTGTTTTTGCAATTGTTACGACATTTAAAAAAACATGGGCCGGAATTACCGCCCCTATATATGCAGTATTGCAAGGACTATTTCTGGGTTCTATTTCTGCTATTTTCGAAGCGCAATACCCAGGAATCGTAATTCAAGCAACTGGATTAACCTTCGGTACTCTGGCTTCGTTACTAATGCTGTATAAGTTAGGGATCATTAAACCGACGGAAAATTTCAAGCTAATGATTGTATCTGCGACAATGGGGATAGGGGTTCTCTACTTCATCAGTTTCATCATGAATATGTTTGGCTCTACTGGTATCGGGTTTATTCATTCTAATGGTCTTTTTGGTATTGGGTTCAGCCTTTTTGTTGTGGCGATTGCGGCATTAAACCTCGTGCTAGATTTTGACTTTATCGAACAAGGTTCTGAACAGGGCGCGCCGGCATATATGGAATGGTATGGAGCCTTTTCGCTAATGGTCACTTTGGTATGGCTGTACCTAGAAATTCTAAGACTACTTGCGAAATTAAGAAGTCGTTGATGGACTTAAATACATTCGTCTTTGGAGGCATAACTCTCGTATCACTTGCGATCTTCTTTTACCTTGGCCGATTTAGAGCATCTTCGAAACAAAGAGACAGAGAGGACAGAATTGACTGGGGTAAAAACAGATTCGGATATCTCAGGATCCTGCTATTGGCTATGCTCTGTATCTTAGTTATCGCACTGATCATTCGGATGTTTGCCTCATAATCTTTCCAGTTTCGTATCATGTAACATCAATTCAGCTCTGCTCGCCTATTTTCTTGCAACCCTCGCCCGAAAGTAAACTTCGGAACCGTTTCCATTTTCTTTCATAGTCGGTTCTGTTAACAACCCATTCAATATGTTCAGATGACTTCTTTGACGGTTCGACTTTTATGCCCCACAAACCATCTACTTCATTCGGTACCGCGGAATACCTCACATCGGTAATAACATTTTTCGACTGACTGATTCCTAGATAACCCTGAGAAAACCAGTCGAATCTTCCTATATCTAAATATTGCTGACTATTTTTGTCTAAATTCGTGAAGTCAGTTAAATTATTGAACTTTCTAATCTTGGTACCTTCACAATATTCTTTCTCCTCAAATAACCTCACTGCATCGACGTAATAAAAACCTTTATCTTCATAGATTGTTTTCCACAAAAATAAATTCCCTAAACTTGGCTTCGCAGTTAATCGGTTACTTTCATGACCCCGCATCAAAGCTATAGCTTTACCGACTGTCTCTGCTCTATTTTCTTGCACAAAACCAAATCCCAAATAAACTAACATGTAAAAAATACCTAAAAAAGCTACGGATTTTTTTTTGCTTAATATCGTAATGACGGCAAAGGTTATAACTGGAATAGTCAATAATGGATCTATTACGGAAATATTATTCCAAGAAACCCTTGTATCTGAAAATGGCCAAAAAAGTTGCGTTCCATAGCTAGTGCAAGCATCCAGTAAACCATGAGTGGCGTAACCTACGAAGCAACAAAAATAAGTTTCTTTCCAATTCAAAAATTTTTTAAATAACATCCTTGCGAAAGCAGTTACCAGTAGTGCTCCTATGGGAATAAAAACTAAAGCATGCGTAAATTGTCTATGAAATTCTAATTTCAGCAGTGGGTCAGAGCTAGATCGAATGAATATATCCAAGTCTGGGGCAAGTCCGGCAAGACAGCCAATGATAGATCCGACCAACAGCTTTTTTTTATTAGAAACAGTTTGCGCAAAAATTGCTCCGAGTGCGCCTTGACTTACAGGGTCCATACAAAACCTTAAATTTAAAATAGTTTCAGAAGATTAATCGTTTAATATAACGATCTAATGAGCCGGAAAATTATCTGATTCTAATCAGCCATCAGATGCTTTCCTATTCTGTTGGATGACTAAAGCGATACCGCCAATAATCGCCAATACACTGATCAAAAATCGCAGACTTAAAGACTCTCCAATAAATATTATCCCACCAAAAGTCGCTAGCGCAGGGACGCTAAGTTGTAAACTAGCTGCGGAAGTCACCGGTATGAGCGGTAAGACTCGGTACCAGATCGCGTAACCAATACCAGAGGCAAAAATACCAGAGGCCAAAGCAAGCGCTATTCCTTTAGTAGTAAAATATGCCGATTCGAAAGTGAATATGCTAACAAGAACTGCCAGGACGCTAGCATACATAAAGTTGGAAGCCGTAGAACTTGTCGGATCGGTCACTTTAGCGCCGCATAAAGAATATACCCCCCAGGCCACACCCGCTAAAGCCATCAAAATTGCAAATAATGGATCCGGTGCGCGAACGCCAGGGGACACTAAGTAAACCAAACCCAACATAGCAAGGCTAAGACCTAACCAAGCCACAGCAGACATTTTCTGTCCCTGAATTAGTGCCACCCCCACCATGGTGATCTGAACAAAACCGAAAAGTAATAGCGCTCCTGTTCCAGCGCTCAATTTTATATACGCGAAGGAGAAACAGATCATATAAACGAACAAAGAAAAGACAGGAAGCGGTTTGGGCGATGAAAGTTTCCAAGATTTACTCGAAAAAAGACAAATAATAATTAGCGCTACAGCACCTGATAATAAACGCAAGCAAGTAAAAGATGTTGCATCGATGGAGAGGTCTTCTAAAGCCAACCTACAAAATATGGAATTGGCTGCGAAAGCAGTTAGTGCGGTCATCAACAGGACCGGTGAGTTCTTTAAAATCATAAGCAATCTATTTACCGCCAATATTTATACCCAAGGTGCGACTCATTAAGGTGACTGCCTTGACCTTACAACTTCTATCTGCAAGTTTCGCGTCTATAACTTGTTTTTAGTAAGCTATGATTATGTAACTCAGGCACAGCCAAATCAATAATATCGCCGTTATTTTCTCTTACTTCTTTACGACAGACTAATTAGTCTTGTAAGTACTTACTTACATTATAAGATCTACTATTTCAATCTTACTCCCTTTACGATAACTAGCTCTCGCGCATGCAGAAAGCGTCTACTTCTGTTCCGTATTGGGTATCAAATCCCTGATGGAATTAATGAGGCTTTAATAAGAGATAACTTTGTTAAGATCGCTATAAATCTAAAGTATTTATATACTGCTCCGAGTCGAACTAGCATTATAGGTAGTAAAAGGTACTCAGATGAATTTTGTCGAAAAAGAAAGGAAAGCGCTGTTGGAAGTTAAAGGTGTAGGGCCAGTCGTTATTCAGCGATTCGAAGAAATTGGAATACATTCTTTGCAAGAGCTTAGTGAATACGAAGCTGACGATATCGCTGAAATAGTAGCCGACATGCTGGGAACCACCTGTTGGAAAAACAGTCCTCAATCGAAAAAAGCTATTAATGCTTCAATTCAATTAGCAAAAAAAAGTAATATGAAAGGCACGGACAGTACTCGATGAACTCGGAATGGATCTGGCCTGTTTCACCCAATCTCTCAGGAGTAATCATAGGGATAATATTTATCTTCCCAACGATTTACTTTATTCGTACCAAAAATTGGGATTCGTTCGCATGGCCACTCTTTCTAATGACACTCCCTGTGTACTATATGCTTTTCTGAGTTCTTGCGATGGATGGTTCCGCGGTTCTTTATGAACTTTTGTATGGTTTACCATTCATAATGACTGGTCTCCTAGTTTGGCGAATGCGATCAAAGAATGCACTTAGTTATTGTAGCTCTAGCTTGGATGAGTCACAGATTTTACGGTTTTTACCACGACCATTTCTTTCTGAATCCAGGAGTATTCAATTGGTATCCCGCGTTTTGTGCAATAGTTGATGTTTCAGTGGGAGTGTATTTACTAATTTATTATAGGCGCGTTTTTCCAAATATAATTATATAATAAAAATAAATTAAAACATATACTTAAGTTATAAATATGAATGTAGAATATTTTTTATTTTTCTTTAAATTTCAATCTGATGTCTAAAGCAAAAGATTATTTCCTGCTATTACCTCCATCTGAGCCTAGTTTTATTTTCATACAGGTGGCGAATGACCATAAGACTGGCCTCATATATACTTAGACGCCTAGGTGCTGTCGAAACAACAGATTGAGTAATATCTTCATGAAATCAACCGATTGGTAACGTATTTACGGTATTTATACCTCAATGTCTAAAACAACAAAAACATACTCGTTATCGACAATAAATTTGCTGGTATGCCTCAACTTCGCACTAATTCAAGTAGCCTCCGCGGAAACGCTAACTAATCAAAATGTGAATAATCCCTCGGGTACGGCGGTTAAAAATGTGATTCTAAACAGTGGCGGCCCTTATTCCATTAATAATCGAGGAACGATTGATGGCGATGGCGTAACAGAAACTATAAAGTCCACAGTCGGTGTTGACATAATCAATTCCGGATCAATTAGTGGAGAAACTGGCGGTGCAGATGCAATTGAAATTACGGGAGCTTCAAGTTCATCGTCATTAAACAATAGCGGGACTATAAGCGCCATTGGCAGTCGCTGGAATGTAGGGGCACACTTTAAAGCACCTATCTCCAGCATAATCAATAGTGGAATAATTAGTTCAGCGTCGACTGAAAAAGGTTCCAATGCGATTCGATTAGAATATGCAAATGTTGAAACGATAATTAATAGCGGAACCCTCTCTTCGACGGCACCGTCAAGCTCAGTTACCTTATCGGTTATGAATTCTGCTGATTATATTATTGATTCAATTGTCAACTCCGGTGCTATTAAGGCCTTCGGTGACACAAGCGGTGCGGCTATTGGCGGATGGGGAAATATTAACTTATTTGTTAACTCTGGAACCATATCGAATGAAGGAGCCACTGCTTATGTTTCAGGAGCTTATGGTAGAGGCGGAACACAAGGGACAGATAAGATCATCAATTCGGGAATAATTTCAGGCGACACAAATGGTATTGCAGTTCAACATGATATGACCTCAATAGCTAATACTGGTTCTATTATTGGAGGAGTGAGTGGAATATATGTTGATAATACAATTGGTAGCATTGGTACCTTAAGTAACAGCCAGAGTGATTTAACATATAGAAATAAGCTTCCAGACAACTACAAGATTATTATTAATTCTTCCACTGATTTTGGGAAGATCACCTTCTCTAGTCCCACACAAACAACCAACTTTGGCATTGATCCTAGTTCTGTAATCACAGCCGAAGAATACAAAAGTGTATTGAGTGGTATTAGTACTTCAGCACTCGATGTCACATCAGGAACTTGGACCGGTGATGGTATAAGTTCAGCAGGTTCAACAACTTGGACTTTGACAGAAACCACCTCAGGCTCCGAGACTTGGGATTTAAATATTACAGGAGGCGATTACTTCTATTTTGGTACTATTGCCGCCCTGGAATCGTCTATTGCGAAGGTCGCCCAGAATATACGAGGATCCTTTAATTCAATTACCGCGAGTATGGATTTCGCCAATATGACAACTTATGACTGCAATTTATTTGGTAATAACAATGGTTGTATCTCAGTAGGCTATCGATATACCGATACCGATAATCCTAATACAACATCGACTGCGGCAGTCGTTAAAGTGGGTTATAAATTAAATGAATATTTCAGGTGCGGAGCATTTGTTGACCAAACTATCAGCTGGAAATTACGTGATATAGATATAACAACTGAAGTACCAATGTTAGGATTCATGGCAGTCTGGAACCAACATCCCGATCAGTTAGGCATGCAATTAAAACTAGCTAACACCTATCAACACACCGATGCCACAATCAAGCGTTACGGGTTTAATTCTCTCTCCCGGAGTGGGCATACGGATATTAATTCCCAAAGCTATGTGGCCCAGCTATCGTGGCGCTATTTAAACAGTCGAAAGAATAGATTATTACATCCATTTTTAGCGATGAGATATGCCACTATTGAGCAAGATGGCTTCAGCGATGGATTTGTCGGATACGGTAGCTTAGAACAGAAGACCTATACTGCATTGGCTGGAATAAAGGCTCATTATAGATATACCCCCAAAATGGCTTTCTTAGGAAGTTTAGGCTTAGAACATGACTTGGCCGAAGATATGAATGATCTTTCCGTCACAGTGAATGGTTTATCAACACTAACCGCTACGAGCATGTCAGATAATGGAATTGATAAAACTCGGCTACTTGGCTCTGTAGGGATTAGATTTTTCACATCGCGTAATCAAAGATTTGAGAGCAAAGTTATGTATGAGAAATTGAGATACAACAACGCAACCAGCACGACCGCTTATATCAACTATGTCATCGGTTTTTAACACAACTAAAAATCGCGGAATTAGCCTAATTTAAATCTTTTACCACCGACGAATAGATAATATTAGGAGCCAATTAGCTTAGATTTCCATGATTAATAAATTGCACCGCCGTCTCAAAACTAATTAAAGGTAACGCCTCAAGATTGTTCGCAAAAACCTCAAAATCTGCATCTTTGAGAATATCTCGCATATCTGGCACAACCCAGTCATGAGACCGTTTTCTTACAAGGCCTACGCCAAAGTCAATCTCCACTATCTTGAAATCCAGACCTTTTGCCTCACATAGTTCTATAGCTAATTTCCAACAGTCCCCCGTCCACGTGCTCTGTAATCGTGGCACATGTTGCTCCTTCCAGGTGCTCGGAAGAAAATCATGAAAAGCAACCCACCCTCCTAGAGCAACGCGTTCAAGCGCATTAAATGCGTCAGATCGGGCCTGTTCGTATTTATGCAGACCATCTATAAAAATCACGTCAAATTTCGCTGAGGATTCTGAGAAAAATTCATCGGACGTCATCCGATGCGTACCTCCTTCAACAGGATCTACCCCAATTTTATTTTTTGCGCCGACAGAAAAAAATAAATCGTTTTTAGCGCAACCTATCTCAAGATAACTAGAGTTCCATCCGCCAGACTCAAACAGTAACTGATTCACTAATGCAACTCTATTAAAGCCTTTCGACTCCCAGTCCCAATCATACTTTTTCGCAACAGCATAGGACCTATATTTAATTTGCAAAAACTTTTCACTCAGTTTTCGTAATAGAGAACTAACGGATAAATTGATTAGTCTCCTGTAGAACCTGATCAGCATATTACTTATTTTCCATTACATTCATTTTAAAACCTTCTTACCGAATAAGCACGACTATTATTCGAGTCGGATACCTAGTAGACAATGAATTATTTTTTAATGATAGATGCCATCATCTTCCGAATTTTCTTACCATAAGGTGGGCGCATCACCCCTGCCACAATCTCGAACGAGGTCTGACGAAATACTGTTTTGGTATGAGAAAAATTAAGAAATCCCTCGAATCCGTGATATGCGCCGGTTCCGGACGGACCAATACCACCAAATGGGGCATCGTCTTGCATAATATGTGTAATCACATCGTTGACCGCGACACCACCTGAAGTAGTACCGTTCACCACCTTATTCTCTTCCATTTTATCTTCACCGAAGTAATAAAGACCAAGCGGGCGAGCGCGTTCATTCACATATTTGATCGCTTCATCTACCTCCGAGTACGACTTAATCGGCAAGATTGGACCAAAGATCTCTTCTTGCATCACTTTCATATCTTCGGTCGGTTCCAGAACTATGGTTGGTGGGATTTTATAATACAGTTGATCGGAGAAATTCTCTTCTGACGGATTAACTTCTATAACTAGTGCGCCTTTTTCTCTTGCATCGTCAATATACGACTGCAGTCGATCATAGTGCCGACTATTAATAATCGACGTGTAATCCGGATTATCTTTCATGGTAGGAAACATTACCTCAACTGCACCTTGAACTTCCTTTACGAAATCGTCCAGTTGATCCTTTGGAGCCATCACGTAGTCTGGTGCTAAACAAATCTGCCCAGCATTTAATGTTTTTCCAGTCATAATACGTGCCGCGGACTTTTTCAGATCTGCGGATTTAGAGATAATAACGGGCGACTTGCCGCCTAGTTCGAGGGTTACCGGCACCAAGTTTTCAGCAGCAGCTCTCATTACGTGCGAGGCAATTACTGTCGCTCCGGTGAATAGCAAGTGATCAAACGGCATGCTCGAAAATGCCGCTCCTGTAGCTGATCCGCCTAAAACAACGGCGACCTCTTCTTCCCTGAAATACTCCTCAACTAATTCTTTAATCAAAATAGCGCTACAAGGAGTAAACTCGGACGGCTTGAGTATTGTTCGATTTCCGGCAGAAAAGATACTTCCCATAGGACCAAACGCTAAATTGAACGGAAAGTTCCAGGGCACAACATTCCCCACACAACCTAGTGCCTGGTAATCAACTCGTGTTTTCGCACCAAGAAGTCCCAAAGGGAACATAGAATGGCGCTTTGACGATTTCATCCATTTACGTAAATTCTTCTTCGAGTACTTTAGAGCACCGATCGTGCCAGCAATATCGGTAGCTAGCGTACCTTCAGGACTGCGATGTCCAAAATCTGTGCTGATCGCGTCGACAATGTCATCCTGTCGATTAACTAATAAAGCAATGCACCTGTCTATCAGCTCAATCCGATAGGCAGCAGACATTGGCCCATCAGCGATATGGCATGATTTCTGGAGATCAACAAGCCGTCGAATTTCCTTTTCGGGCGTATCTTTTACTTCTACCGGTTCTCTACTGGCTCTCATAATGACTTCCCTTTATTCAACCAGACTTCAAACCAATTAGTGGGTAACTATTCCAGACTGACATTTTGCCTCAACACTAAAAATGCAAGTTTACGCCACAGATTTTTGAGACTCCTGTATCGCTTGTTCAATATCATCTATGATATCCGCGATATGCTCAATCCCTACCGAGACGCGAACCATGTCAGCTGATATGCCTGACGCTTTATAGTCAGCTTCGTCTAATTGGCTATGAGTAGTAGAAGCGGGATGAGTAGCAAGGGATTTAGTATCACCAATATTTACAAGACGAGTAACTAAATTTAACGCATCAATAAACTTTATTCCTGCCTCCTTCCCTCCTTTTATACCAAAACTCAGGATCCCAGACGGCTTACCACTACAATACTCTTTAGCTAATTGCTGATAGGGACTTGACCCCAGTCCCGCATAGTTGACCCACTCAATTATTTCGTGTGCTTCTAAATATTTAGCTAATTCCAGTGCATTTTCACAATGCCTATCCATTCGCACATGAAGTGTTTGTATACCTTGTAAAATTAGAAAAGTATTAAACGGCGACAAAGCCGCACCTGTATTCCTTAGTGGACCAAGTCTACACCGACCAATGAAAGCTGCGTCGCCCAGTGCTTCGGTATATACAATCCCGCGATAAGAATTATCCGGCTCATTCAATAAAGGAAACCTTTTTGCTTGCTTAGCCCAATCAAATTTACCGCCATCAATTATGGCTCCACCAATCGTAGTACCGTGACCTCCTATATATTTCGTAAGGGAATGAACAACAATGTCTGCACCATGATCAATAGGCCTGATGAGGTATGGCGTCGCTACTGTATTATCAACAACAAGGGGTACACCATTCCTATGTGCTAGCTCTGCCAGTTTTTTTAAATCACATATGTTACCGAGAGGATTACCAATCGATTCGCAAAATACCAAAGTCGTGTTCTCATCAATATGATTTTCAAGCGCTTCAAAATCATGATGACTCGCATATCGCACCTCAATCCCTTGATTCTTTAAAGAATTCGAAAAGAAATCCGCTGTCCCGCCATAAAGCTCACTAACGGAAACTATATTTTGGCCGGTCATGGTGATTGCGCTGATCGCATAAGTAATAGCTGCCATCCCTGACGCTACTGTTAATGCGGCGATACCATTCTCTAAATCGGCGAGCCTTTCTTCTAACACAGCATTAGTTGGGTTCATTATTCGTGAATAAATATTACCCTCAGTCTCAAGTGAAAATAGCTCTGCACCATGTTGCGCATTATCAAAGGCATAGGATGTGGTTTGATAAATGGGAGTAGCAACAGATTTTGTTGTCGGGTCAGGCGAGTAGCCTGCATGTATTGATTTAGTCTCGATATTCATTCTTATCTCCAAAAAAAAACCTGCTCGTTGCGAAACAGGTTATCTTGAGAAAGTAATTTTTCTAGAGCCTGTTTAGCAGTTTATAAAGCACCTGCAAGTCGGATAAATTAGTGCTGGACATATGATGCACTAATAAATAATTTTTGCAAGTAATAAAAAGCCGACGCGCTAAACGAAGCTCTCCCAAAACAGACCTAAACCCGTTTTATTTAAGGTCTAATATTTTCATTTGAATTTAAAAACTGTCATAGAAGAAATGACGGCGCCAAAAGAATCTAACGATAGCTTTTACACCACTCCAACTGAGCTATAACAGATAAAATACAAATGACAGTTAGACTCCCTAACCCTAGTAGCCATCATTAAAGTTCTAAGGGTAACTTATAATAAGAACTCATTATCTCATCCCGATGCTTAATAAGGATCGGATCAATGGCATCCACTATCTCCGCTGGTGTATTTTCAAACATAGGACGCGCTTGTGGGTTTATAGGACACTCTTCCGCCGACTGAATAACAACAAAATTACTGAATGCTGCCCAATAAAAATCAGCTGCAGTTACCGACGCACCAACTAAAAATTGGCTACCTTTGTTTGCTTGATCTTTTAAGCGAGATGATAGCTCCGACATCAATGCGATCACTCTCCCGTTCGCTAAAGCTGCATCGGCCTCACGGTAAAAATATTTTTTACCAAAATCGGAAGGGTCCTCGCCCTCAGGTGGTCGCATCATATCTAGACGTCGATTCCATCCAAACCCAAGCTCTCCACAGATAGCGTTGCTAATTCCCATAACCTCAATTTGCTCTTTAACATTTTCCGGTATAAGAGGCTTTTCAGGAGCTAGCCTCTCTATCAGACAAAGTATGTCATTCCAGCGATTTATCGGTGCTTCGTCGTTCCAAGCGACTACTGGACCGCTATTCGTCCCCGACCACGCGAGTAATTTCGGATTTTCAGACATCGCAATCTGATGCCCCATTAAAAAATCTAGCTCTTTATGTTCTAGCATCGCTTTGACCGCGACACCCCATGCACTCGGCATATCTTTCACGATGACCAGTCGTAGTCCATCGGACTCAATAATTTCGTCCATACTTGCATATTTCATTTTTTTACTTCCCTTTAATTTTCAGGATCAAACTAGTCCAGATAGCAGACTCACCTCAAATCCGGATATGCTATTACCCTCGAGCCACAGTTTGATCGACACAAAAATGTTGAATACGATCGTCGGCAGAATCTCTCCGCATTTCAAGATAAGCTCTCAAATTTTTCATATTTCCACGCGATCACAATAACAAATTGATTCTCTTTATCAATAGGCTCAAAAGCCTCGTTACAAGCGTGCTCATCGATTTACTCTCGCTTTTGCCAGTCCTAAAACTTATATTACGGAAACTATATTCATTTGCATGAAATATAAAATTATATTATTTCGGTAATCTAGGACAAATAATTCTTTTTTAGAAAGCATTTTAGGGGCACATAAATGTCAAATACCAAGATAGAGGATCTGTATAGTCTTTACGCGCGCGCAATTGATGAGAAGCGCTACAAGCTGCTAGAAAGAGTTTTTCATCCGGAGGCTGAATTACAGTATATCGTAGGCAGTCAGGAGTTCACCTGCTCCGGATCCGAAGCCACAAATTATTTCAAAGACTTTCTTAATTTGTGTTACTGGACTAACCATTTAATTGGGTCTCCCAATATCGAAATATCCGGTAATAAAGCATTTGCAACTGCGCGAGTCCAAGCTGTCCATCAACAAATACTAAAGGACGGAACAGTTTCTCGTTGGATTCTAAGAGGTTCCTACCACGATCATATAGCGTTATTTGGCGACGACTGGTTGATCACTAATCGATATTGTCACACACCTGATGAAGAGGGGGAATTTCTGGTAGACGGTGTCGAAATTTTTAATGGGATAGGGTGGACATCTAAGGATAAAATTTCATTTTAATTACATTGCCAACTATCTCAGGGAACTAGCGAACCTTTCTGTAGGATAGAAAAAATCTAATTGCCCGGTCAGCGCATGAAACTATTAAGGGAATAGCTCTAACTTAAAAGGTAGCTAAAAAACTCTCTCACTGTCGCTGCCATGTAGGCGACCGTTAAGCATTAAACCTTGTCATTTATACACATTAACGGTATCAGCGGATAAAAAAGTAGCCACTTACCATATCTTACCGATAACTCGCTATCAAAAAGACTTATAATGCATTGTTTTATATAGATATATTTTTTTTTGATTAAAATTTAACCAATCTAATATTCTATCCGGTAAAACTGCGCAAATAAGTACAATATATGATACTTGTGCACAAGCTTATCCACAGGAATTGTGGGTAACATTAAATGTGTATTTAAATAGGCTGACAGTTGCAACACAGCGTCATCTTTGTGCCACTGTGTGCCTAATAGTATGCTATCGTAAGTCTAGCTGTGTCGGATTTAGGAGCACTCAATTCCCGCGCAGACTTCGTATCGTCGATAGTAATTAATTTTGGGCGCAAATCTCATGGCTTACGAACCATTTTCGGTAAAAATTTCAGAACAGGAGTTGTCCGATCTTGAAGAGCGATTAAGGCGCACTCGCCTGGCACCTGACTTCTCCAATGACAATTGGGACTACGGAACAAATGGTGGGTACTTGTCTGAGCTGCTTGACTATTGGGTAAACGATTTTGACTGGCGAGTGCAAGAGTCAAAAATCAATAGTTTCTCTCACTACAAGGCTTCGATAAACGGGAACCCAATTCACTTTGTCCATGAAAAGGGAAAGGGACCTAACCCCACCCCGCTAATCCTAAGTCACGGCTGGCCTTGGACATTTTGGGACTGGCACAAAGTAATAAAACCACTTACTGATCCCGAATCCTTTGGCGGAAACCCATTAGATTCATTCGATGTGATAGTACCCTCCTTGCCTGGGTAAGGCTTCTCGAGTCCGCTTCAAAGTTCGGGAATAAACTTCTGGGAAACCGCCGATATTTGGGTACACCTAATGCGTGACGTCCTTGGATACGATAAGTTTGCTGCAGGTGGAGGTGACTGGGGCGCCCTCGTAACTTCCCAACTAGGACACAAACACGCAAAACATATTATAGGAACTTATATTCACCTAATGGCGCCGCTGGACCTGTTTAATGGCTCCTTACCAGACAAAATAAACTATACCGAAGAGGAAAAAAAATATTTTGAAAGAAATGAGGCCTTCTTTGCCAATGAAAGTGGTTACTCGGCGATACAAACTACGAAACCTCAAACGCTAGCCTATGGGCTAAATGATTCGCCTATCGGATTATGTTCTTGGATTTTAGAGAAAAGACGCACATGGAGTGATTCCCAGGGTAATGTAGAAAGTCGTTTTACAAAGGACGACTTGTTAACAACGGTTTGTATCTACTGGTTTACGCAGACCTATGGCACATCAGCTCGTTACTACTATGAATGCGTGCATAATCCGTGGACCCCATCCCACCGAAGTATGCCTATAGTCAGAGCTCCAACAGGAATTGGAGTTTTCCCTAACGAAGTAATCATGATGCCGAGGAGCTGGGCTGAAAGATATTACAACCTATTTCATTGGACCGAAATGCCATCCGGAGGACATTTCGCCTCAATGGAGGAGCCCGAAGCTCTTGTAAGGGACATGAGGACATTTTTTCGGCAATTAAACTATAGTACCAAGTTTACCGATACTTATGGCGGTTGAAGACTAATTCCTTTTTCTTCTCCCTACCGCAGTCGAACTTGACGAAGTTTCAGCTCAGCATAATCGGGACTTACGAGTTCTCCCTTCGGGCTGAGTTACTCTTCTATTTAAAAATGAGCCGAAGATTTGGTAGCCGCCTTTTCTAAAGGCGGGGAGAATTTAGTAAGATCAATTCCCTTCACAGATTCTTTGTACTCATCTATCGTCGGAGTTCTCCCAAGAATAGCCGAAAGGACAACCACCGGCGTAGAAGCAAGCAATGACTCTCCTTTTTTATCTTCAGTGTCCTCCACAACTCTTCCTTGAAAGAGGCGCGTAGAAGTTGCTAAAACTGTATCTCCTTTTGCGGCCTTTTCTTGATTACCCATGCAAAGATTACAGCCAGGTCTCTCTAAATACAGAATATTTTCGTACTCTGTACGAGCAGCAATTTTCGGAGCGGTATCATCAAATTCAAAACCCGAGTACTTTTGGAGCACGTCCCAATCGCCTTCTTCCTTTAATTCGTCAATGATGTTGTAGGTTGGAGCAGCGACGACAAGAGGTGCTTTGAATTTCACATCTCCGAATTTATTTTCAAGATTCTTGAGCATTTGCGCAACAATCTTCATATCCCCTTTATGCACCATACAAGAACCGACAAAACCTAAGTCAACTTTCTTCTCCGCACCATAAAATGATATGGGCCTAATCGTATCATGGGTGTAGCGTTTAGACACATCCACATTATTTACGTCTGGATCTGCAATCATAGGCTCGTCAATCTGCTCTAGATCTACAACAACTTCAGCAAAATATTTTGCATTCGAGTCAGGAGACAACGCAGATTTCACACCTTCAGAAATTTCCGAAATCCTCTTCTCAGCAATGGCAATTAAACCTTTCAGGGTAAGATTTTCATTCTCCATACCCTTATCAATCATGATCTGGATACGATTCTTAGCAATCTCTAGCGACTTAATCAAAGTATCATCGTGTGAAATACAGATTGCAGCCTTTGCCTTCATTTCAGCACTCCAATCTGTGAAGGTAAAAGCCTGATCAGCCAGCAAGGTACCGATGTGAACCTCTATAACGCGTCCTTGGAAAACGTTGTCACCAAATTGTTTCAACATCTGAGCTTGGGTGGCGTGAACAACATCACGAAAATCCATATGCTCATTCATACTTCCTTTAAAGGTTACTTTCACAGACTCTGGAATTACCATCGTAGCCTCGCCGGTAGCTAGAGCAAGGGCAACAGTTCCCGAATCCGCGCCGAAGGCGACTCCTTTCGACATTCTAGTATGTGAGTCTCCGCCAATGATAATAGCTTGGTCATCAACTGTGATATCGTTCAAAACTTTATGGATGACGTCAGTCATAGAATGATAAACGCCCTTGGGGTCTCTAGCAGTTATGAGGCCAAAATTGTGCATGAATTTCATGAGTTTAGGAGTATTAGCTTGTGCCTTTTTATCCCAAACCGACGCCGTGTGGCACCCAGACTGATATGCTCCGTCAACAGTCGGAGATATCACCGTAGCGGCCATAGCCTCGAGCTCCTGCGACGTCATCAAGCCAGTTGTATCTTGGGATCCAACTATATTCACACGAACTCTAACGTCTGATCCGGCGTGCAGGGGTGTTTCAGAGGCGACGCCAACTGCATTTTTGTTAAAGATTTTCTCGACCGCCGTAAGGCCTTGGCCCACGTTAGTAATCTCCTTGGATGGAGCGAAAGCAGATTTTAGCTTTATTCCAAGCAATTCGCTCGCAAAACTCTGTAACTTTTTGCCAAATACTATTGAGTAAGACCCTTTCGCTCTAATGAACTCAACTTTTTGCGGCGTTAAAGACTCACTAATATCTACTAGCGCCCTACTTCCATCCTCATTATATAACTTCTTATCTTTGGTATTAATGGTCAGGATAGTACCGGTATCGACATTATAGGCTTGCTCGAGGACAGGGTTGCCTTCGTGATCCATCACAGGCTGGCCATTTGAGTCTAATTTTTTTACCCAATTTTTTAAGTCAATTCCTATACCACCAGTCACACCTACTGTAGTCAGAAAAATAGGAGATATCCCATTAGTGCCTGCGATTACAGGGGCAATATTCACAAATGGTATGTAGGGACTCGCGGGCTGGCCAGTCCACAAAGCAACATTATTAACACCGGACATCCTAGATGATCCAACACCCATAGTTCCTTTCTCAGCGACCAACATAACTCTCTTTCCCGGATGCTGCTTCTGTAGCTGCTGAATTTCCAACTGAGCGTCTTGAGAGATCATGCACTTGCCGTGGAGTTCTCGGTCAGACCTAGAATGCGCTTGATTCCCTGGCGACAATAGATCAGTCGAGATATCTCCTTCAGCGGCAACATAAGTCACGACTTTTATTTCATCTTCTATCTGAGGGAGGGTAGTGAAAAATTCTGCCTTTGCATAACTTTCAATAACCTCACGAGCAATAGAATTGCCGGCGGCATACGCGGTCTTAAGTCGGTCCGTATCTGCCTCATAAAGGAAAACCTGACTTTTTAGAATCTCGGCCGAAAGTCGAGCAATTGACGGATCATCTCCTAGCGCAAGATCTAATAGGACTTTAATAGAAGGACCGCCCTTCATATGAGATAGTAGCTCAAAGGCAAATTCGGAAGATATTTCCTCGACAATACAACTACCTAAGATAATCTCTTTTAAAAAGTCAGCTTTAACACACGCAGCGCTAGTCGTTCCAGGCAATGTGTTATATATAAGAAATTCGAGCGATTCATTTCTGTGCTGGTGCTGACTATCTCTTATCTGTTCGATGATCTCAGCAAGCAACATGCCGTCTTCAATTGGCTTGGGATTCAATCCCTCGTCTTTTCGTTTTTCTATTTCCTCTAAGTAGGCAGTATAAAAGCTCATAGCTCCCTCGTTACGATATAGTTCAAATTTATTTTAAGATCGGTATCTCCGCACAATGTAAGCGTATTTCAGGATTTGCTTCACGTACCCCAGACCTGCATCTCGCTCAAGTGTGTTGTGCAATTCGCACAACCGCAAAAAAGTGACGCTAGTGTAGCCATATTTTCATGATTCGGATAGCACGCATTGAACAAAAACAGAAAATTCCTAGTACTTATTTACCTTTGGAAATTCGAAATCAACAGATATTATCTGGATACCATCCCAAAATAACTAGATTAACGCCCGCAGAAAACTCTTTAAATATAAATAGGTACCAAATCGGTTAATTATAAATGTAAGTGTTTACTTACTTTTCTACAAACTTTAGTCTTTCCCTGTAATAGTATAATAAGTTAAGAGTCATCAAATTCATATTTGATTTTCAAGAATTAAATTAAAATATTTATTTAAAAAAATAATATATATCATATACTTATACTATTTAATATTAAGGCTTTTTTACCGAGTTATCTTAATTTTTCGAATGAACTAGATGACAGTCAGTTGTTATTTTTTGATTTTGTACTTTTGTACCTGGACACAGTAGGATCTATCTGGATGGACCACGCATCTATACCCCCTTTCAAATTAAATACTCGTGTAAAGCCCTGTGTCTGAAAATACTCCGCAGCTAGCTGGCTTCGGCGTCCGGTACGACAGTGAAAAACTATAAGCGAGTCAGGACTTAAAGTACTGATGAGCTTAGTCGCTTTTTCATCTAGTATCTGTGAGCCTTCAATTTGCGCGATTTCTCTCTCCCATGCTTGTCTTACATCAAATAAAAAAAACATTTCTCCGTCATTACTCAAGCTACGCAACTCTTGCACGCTCATTTGAGGCACTAAAGAACTTTTTATTTCCGGTTCGCTAGAGCAGGAGACCAGGGCCATCAGAAACGTCAGAGACAAAAATATTGTTTTCATTCAATTACTGCTGTTATTTTTTCTTTTTTTTACCAAATGGACGGCTAAGCGCTCTCAAAAAGAAATATTTCTGGCGACGACCATTTTATTTAAAATTGTGTCTCTATAATAATCTATTATTGGCTATCTATTGTCGATACTCATGATATCTCACGGCTTTAACCTGGTGCCAGGTAGCCGATTGACTTGTGAGCTTCTATAATGACGTGATATTAACCCTAAACCTGATCTTCTGAGGATTGAAAGTGGCTTCAAAAAGGCAAGCCTGTGAAATAAGGCCCGATTGCGATGTAATTGTGGTGGGCTCCGGTTTTGCGGGAATTTACGCGCTATGGCAAGCGCGACAGCGAGGTCTTAGTTTACGAGGATTCGAGCGCGCCTCCGATGTGGGGGGCACTTGGTATTGGAACGCCTACCCAGGGGCTCGATGCGATGTAGAAAGCTATAACTACGCCTATTTTTTCGACGAGAGTATTGTGAGAGATTGGAGTTGGTCGGATGCCTGTGCTGGCCAAGAAGAGATTCAGCGCTATCTGAAATTTGTGGCAGAGCGATGTCATGTTATGGATGACATCGCTTTCAATACCGAAGTACTGTCAGCAGCTCATAGTCTAGAAGATGGTCTTTGGTCAGTTACTACTTCAAGTGAAGAGACAGTTGTTTGTCGTTACTTAATCCTAGCAATAGGAGCCCTGTCGGAGCCTAAAACACCTGACATTGAAGGAGTCAACTCATTCTCGGGAGATGTCTACTTCACATCGCGCTGGCCTAAAGACAAAGTGGTCGACTTCTCTGGCAAACGTGTCGGAGTTATCGGTACAGGGTCGTCAGGCGTACAAGCAATTCCCGAAATTGCTAAGAGCGCCAGCGAAGTTCATGTGTTCCAGCGTACTGCGAACTACGTCACTCCAACACGATCGGGACCAATGGATCCCAATTTGGTTGCTCGATTGAGAGAAAACCCACATGCGGTCAGACAAGCTGCCCGTGAAACATATGGAGGGCACACACCATTAGATATAGGCACGGAGCGTTTTCTCGAGCTGGATGACGCTGGCCGTGAACGCGCGCTACAAAAAGCATGGGATGGGAAATATGTCCCTCTAGCCTTCAGAGACGCCTACCTGTTTGAGGCGAACGCGGCCATATCAGACTTCGTGCGCAAAAAAATGCTTGAGCAAGTTGAAGACAAATGGACGGCAAATCACCTAGTACCGTGGGATCATCCTTACGGAGGAAAGCGTCCGTGTATGAGCAATGACTATCTACAGACTTATAACTTACCGCATGTTCATCTCGTCTCACTATCAGAAACCCCAATCAAACAGATTGTTACTGGCGGTATAAGAACTTCGAAAGATGTCATCTCTTTGGATGTCATCGTGTACGCAACCGGCTTTGATGCTATATCGGGTCCACTTTTCGCGATAGATATTTGTGGCACCAACGGCAAATCAATCTCGGAAGCTTGGGCCGACGGACCGTCAAATTACTTAGGAACAATGGTGCACAGTTTCCCGAATCTATTCCTACCATCTAGTGCGATGTCTCCATCTGTACTGTCGAATATGGCTACTCTTGCTGAACAACAGATTGACTTTATTTTTGACACTATCGATTGGCTTGAAAGTAATGGCCGGCCCCTCATTCAACCCCTACC
>CALSND010000016.1 GCA_943787625.1 uncultured Gammaproteobacteria bacterium
CCGTACAATCATCTAGCGAAAAAAACTCGCCCTTATGAGAGCAGCGGCCGGTCTCCCAAAGAGTTTTCAATATTGTTAAATACTCTGAGGCGTAATCGTATCGACGCTCATAATGGCTATCCCCTGGCCACATATCCATCTGCAAATACTCAGCGCGATTCCAGCCGGTTACAATGTTCAACCCACACCGACCAGAAGAAATGTCATCAAGTGTTGCTACCATTCTGGCGACTACGGCAGGATGCTGGCTTAATAATGAAATTGAGGGGAATAAGCCGATCCTTTCGGTCACCGATGCCAGACCTGCCATTAGAGTAAAAGACTCTAAACAAGAGTCCCAATAACCTGTGGAGCCACCGAAACCCCTATACTTCATCATTGATAAGACAAAGTCGAGCCCCTGAGCTTCTGCTTCCAACGAGATCGCCTTATTGTGTTCAAAAGTCGGCTGGTAGACTGGACTACCTTCCGAAGGGATATAACCATTGCTTCCATTAGGGAGAAATACTCCAAATTTCATTTAGATTCCTTTTATTAACTAATACCTAAGAGAGACTGCGCAGAACAAACTATACTATAAATAACAATGTATAGTTCATAGCTCACATCGACAGTAGGAGACCATCATTGTCTGCGAATGCAATACCCAATTTCAAATTAGGCCTACTTCTTTGTGACCATGTGCCTGACGAATTAACCCCCTGTTTCCATGATTACCCTAAAATGTTCGAGAAAGCGTTTACAAGTGCCGGTATCAATATTAAATGGCAGTTTTTTGATGTCACAAAAGAAGAATTCCCAACCAGCGTCAATTTATGTGACGGTTATTTAATCTCAGGTAGTCGACACTCGGTGAATGACAATAAGCCATGGATAAGCTCATTAATGCTGTTTTCCAAAGAGGTGCATGACGCGAACATACCTATAGTCGGGTTGTGCTTCGGGCACCAAATCCTCGCTAAAGCGTTGCGAGGAAAGGTGGAGAAAGCGCGACAAGGATGGGGCATTGGCCACAAACAATATAGAGTAAATGGGCACGAAACTAACCTGTTGCTGGAGGCGGATTCAAATATCACTGTGCCGGTCTGTCATCAAGATCAGATTACCCATCTCCCGAATGGATCAGTTCGTATTGCGTCCAATGAGCATTGTCGGAATTTTATTATATTTTTCGGGAATCATACTCTAGGAATTCAAGGGCACCCCGAATTTGAGAGTGCATATCTTAATGCTCTAATCGAATATAAAAAAAACGACTTGACCGATGAAGAGTATCTCATCGCCAAGCAGTCTAGGCCGCACCTGGAGGATAGTAAAATGTTAAGAAATGTCATCTTGGACTTCTTCTTTCGGGCCACAAAGTCTGAACAAAAGTCTAATTCGAAGGGAACTTAAGCTCCACCATGAGTCCTGGATCGTTGCTCCGAAATGTTAAAGTTCCTCGGTGTAGCTCCACCACCGCTTTAACCACACTTAAGCCCAAGCCGCTGCCCGGTAACGACCGACTTTGATCTAAACGCGAGAATCGCTCTAGTACTCGACCATATTCTTCTTCCGGAATACCGGGCCCATTATCGTAAATTTTTAACTGGACCTCATTATTTTCCTCCGTAGCTACTAAGCCTACAGCGCCCTCGCTGGGGGAATTCTTTACTGCATTATCCAGTAAATTTGAGATCGCTTGAAACATCAAGTTCCTGTCACCATTTATAGTTAGTCTGGGGTCCGCATCTCTGACCAGCACCACATTGCGCTCGTCCGCCACGCCTTGATACAGATCCGCAGCGTCGGCCAAAATCACCGACAAGTCTATCTTTTCCAAAGTCGGGCTGTAAGTGCCAGATTCTATTCTGGCTATTCGTAACAGAGAAGCAAACGTTAGCAACAATTCATCCGCATCAGCCACACTCGACTCTAGTTCCGCTCGCACTGTTTCAGGGCTACTGGCAGCAACCACCTCGATTTTATTACGCAAACGAGTGAGTGGCGTTCTAAGATCATGCGCAATATTATCGGAAACGTGCCTAACAGTACCTATTAAAGACTCAATCCTATCGAGCATTTCGTTCAAATGTTCAGCAAGCACGTCAAACTCATCCCCGGTCAACCTTGATTCGAGTCTCTTATCAAGTCCTCCATCTACAATCTCGCCCGTAGCTTTTGTGAACGCCCCGATACGGCGCAGAACCCTTCGGCTCATATACAGTCCGCCAAGTAAAGCAAAAATCAGTGTCAAACTGATTACCACTTGCAGCGAGCGCTTAAATACATTTTTTATTTGGCTGATTTCTTCGACGTTTCTCGCCACCAAGAATTGCACACCGTCAGGTAGCCGAGATATCCTGCCTCGCGCTGGCACAACCGCTGCACTCTGAGGTAAAACATAAGTAAACTCGACCCAACCGTCCTCGTCAGTTTTGGCAATTGGCCAAGATTTCAAATTGCCAGCTAACGGGTGACCTTCGGGAGAGGCGAACTGGTATAACATCTTTCTAGTTAACCTTGCGCGCACAGATAAGGTTTTGATTAGCCAATCCAGTCCTCGCTCGCGATATACTTTTGATAGAACTCTGACTTCCTCTTCAACAATCCGATCCGTTTCTCTTACAACTACTCCTATGGTTGACCAATAGAAAAATAGTGCGAGAACACTCAGGGAGATGCCAAACACAACCGTATAAGAAATAGTGAGTTGGAAGGTAGTAGTCCTAGCGAACGCAAGAGTCTTTTTCAGAAATGAAGCCAATTAATCCTGCTCTTTGGATAAACGGTAACCTGCTCCACGAACCGTATGTAAAAGTGGATAAGCGAACCCTTTATCTATCTTGCCGCGCAACCTACTTACATGCACATCAATTACATTTGTTTGTGGATCAAAATGATAATCCCACACATGTTCAAGTAACATAGTCCGTGTTATGACTTGATCAGCATGCCTCATCAAGTATTCTAGCAAACGAAACTCTCTAGGCTGTAAATCAATGGAGCTACCGCCTCTGCTCACTCCGCGGGTAATCAGATTCATTTCTAAATCACCCAGACATAACAAAGTTTCTGGCCCATCAGGCGATGTTCTTCTGCACAAGGCGTCCACTCGCGCCTCCATTTCGCTAAATGCAAAAGGTTTTACTAAGTAATCGTCTGCTCCGGCTTTCAAGCCATCGACACGATGATCTATTTCACCTAGTGCACTAAGAATAAGAATGGGAACTTTATTTCCCGAGGCTCGCAGTGTTCTTACTATAGTCAACCCATCAACGACTGGGAGCATTCTATCTAGAATGACCAAATCGAAATTTCCAGTCGTAGCCATGTATAAACCGTCCCGACCATCGCTAGCCGTGTCTACCAGATGACCACTCTGCAGCAATCCATTACATATGAAGTCAGCGGTGTCCTTATCATCTTCAACTACCAGCAAGTGCATTACCATCCTCAGCAGAAAATTATCAACTTTTTACGTGTATTAATTGATACTACCCTACCAGCCGACAACTTTCTTATTGATTAAAATTTTTTAATGCAACGAACACATATCTGTAATACTGGGCCTGTATTCTATGCGAGATAGCAGAATGTATTTCACGTCACAGTTGTTACAATAAGGTTCCCCGCCCTTTTTAAAGTAACAATTCTTCTTGTCTCTAAGCCATCTTATCTCCTTGGCTTAGCGGCAAGAAGCGATTTTTCATGCTTGTATATCTTCAAACATCACACTCGACAAGTATCTTTCCCCTGCGTCAGGAAGTACTACCACTATAGTTTTACCCGCAAATTCCTCGGACTGCGCTATACGGGTCGCTGCCTCTGCGGCCGCCCCACACGAGATACCACATAGTAATCCTTCTTCTTTGGCTAGTCGCCTTCCCATCGCAACGGCCTCATCGTTTGAAACCCTCTCAACTCGGTCAATCATAGATAAATCAAGCGCACCGGGAATAAAGCCAGGGCCAATGCCTTGGATCTTATGAGGACCAGGACTTAATTCTTTTCCTTCTAAGGTTTGGCTGATAATTGGACTTTCAGCAGGTTCCACCGCAACACTTAAAATTGCTTTACCACATGTATTTTTAATATACCTACTCACGCCTGTAATAGTTCCGCCCGTCCCAACACCCGAAACGAGCACATCAATTTCGCCATCTGATTGCGACCAAATTTCCGGCCCAGTAGTCTTTTCATGAATCGCGGGATTAGCAGGGTTCTCAAACTGTTGTGGCATGTAGTACCTTTGGGGATCTGTGCTTACTAGTGCCTCAGCCTCAGCAATAGCCCCTTTCATACCTTTTGCACCATCAGTTAACACAAGGTTTGCTCCAAATGCCTTAAGTACTTTCCGTCTTTCAAGACTCATCGTCTCCGGCATTGTTAAAGTCAACTTGTAACCTCTTGCCGCACACACATACGCTAATGCTATTCCGGTATTGCCACTAGTTGGCTCAACTATCTCAACCCCATTTCCTAAGATCCCTTTTTCCTCGGCATCCCAGATCATAGCCGCCCCAATTCGACATTTTACAGAGTATGCTGGGTTTCGACCTTCTATTTTAGCCAGAACAATCGCGGCACTTTCGCCGACTACTCTATTAAGCCGGACCATCGGTGTGTCGCCTATCGCCAGAGAGTTGTCTTCATAATACGCCATTCACTTTATCTCCATCATCCTTATTTTAAGTAACGTACAATTCTATAGGTTAGGAATAACCTTTTCCCCAAACATACGGATATCTTGCAGTGCTTCCTCTTGACTCGGACCGCCAGGTTGTCGCATTCTCAGCATCACATAATCTGGTTGAACAACTTCTTTCCACATTTGCAACTGCTCTAGACACTGCTCCGGAGAACCCGCTATCAGGCGCTCTTTCGCTAAAAGGTCAAAAGACAAATCATCGGCGCATGTAACGCCCTCAAGATGTTTATCAGATACATATGCCCCACCCTCATAATAATATCTATGCGTAATCATAGTCGGCTCACTTTTCGCCACACATTCTTCCCAGGTCTCCTCCAACCACACAGTCCCTCATGAGCACAATATAGGGCTTCCGGTTGTTCTTTTTGGCCTCGGCGCGATACTGATCGGCGTAACTTTTGATGACATCAAGAGACTGTATTGGGTCTGCAATCCAACCGTCGCCCATTCTACCCGCCCTCTCCAAACCGACTGGAACCCAACCCGCCATCCAGATCGGAGGACCGGATTCTTGAAAGGCTGCAGGGTGTTACGCGCACGTTCTCGATCGTGTGATATTTGCTGTCATAACTAAATGGCTTACCTTTCCAGGCCTCTCTTAGAATTTCTACGCATTCCTCCGTACGCCCAGCCCTTTGCTTTAAAGGCACTCCGAACGCGTCAAAATCTGGCGGCTGATAACCTATTCCTACCGCCGCCACCATTCGTCCCTTTGTGGCCTGATCTATGACGGCTATATCTTCCGCCAGCCTGATGGGGTGGTACAAGGGTGCTAACAGTACGCAAGTACCGACTTTAATCTTAGTAGTTCTGGCTCCTATCATTCCCGCAAGAAGAACTGGGGAAGGCAGATAATTGTCTTCTTGCTGGTGGTGTTCTGTAAAAAAGAAACCATCAAACCCAACTTCTTCACATAGCTCGGCTTGCTCAGCTAGTTCGTCAAGCATTCCCGAAACATTACCTTCATCTGAGACATCCTGCGTGCATGGAAAATAACCGACTGGCAACATTTTCTACGACTCCTTATTAATATTCATCTGTGATCTTCTCATGGTCTCAAATATCGAATCCTGAAGCCACTATTTATTGAGATAGTCCTTGCTCAGTAATCAATTTTTTCACGCAATTCGAACAATTGTTCTCGCAGTTCTAAGATATGCTTTTCCCAGTACTTTTGACTGTGAAACCACGGAAAGGCCAACGGAAAAGCTGGATCGGACCAGCGTCGAGCCATCCATGCAGAGTAGCCTATAATCCGTAAAGTACGTAATGTTGGAATCATACTTAATTCTCTATAGTCGAAGTCTCTAAATTCCTGATAGCCCTCTAAAATCGAGTCAAGTTGAGTTTGTTGCTCGATTTGGTCTCCGGACAATAGCATCCAGAGGTCCTGGACAGACAGCGCCATACGCGCGTCGTCAAAATCGACAAAGTTCGGGAGGTCATCTCGCCATAATAGATTGCCGGAGTGGCAGTCGCCGTGAGCGCGAATTTCCGACAGTTTTGATGCAATCTCCAGATCGGACTCTATCAGCTCTGAAATAGCCTTGATCAGCTCAACATACGCTGGCCTGAGATCGCTCGGGATAAATTCACTCGAAATTAGTTGCGTATCTAGCTCAAGGTTGGCGACAGTCGCGATCGATGAACGATGGGCGAACCTCGATCGAGAACCAATCGCGTGTATCCTAGCCAGAAAGCGACCTATCGTTTTTAGGTTGTCTATGGACGAAAGCTCGGGCGCTCTTCCCCCTCTGCGCTGAAACACTGCGAGTCGGAAATCATCAACCACCGTTATAGACTCGCCCTGTGCGTTCAAAAGAGGCGCCACCACCGGAAGTTCAGCAGAGGTCAATTCGAAGCAAAACTCATGTTCCTCAACGATAGCGCTGTGGCTCCAGCGCTTCGGGCGATAAAATTTGACGACTACAGGAACATCGTTTTCGATACCAACTTGGTAGACTCTGTTCTCATAACTATTGAGCGCCATCAAATGACCATCGGGCTCCAACCCAAAAATCTCTACCGAGCTTAAAATAAAGTCGGGCGTGAGTTCTTTAAAATAATGAGGGTCGCCCACTAAACTTAAATGAGTACTCTTTCTTTTAACTCAACGATTTTATCCAGAACCGGTAATACTGTTTCCCGTCCTTCAGACGGCAATCCAAAAATAACATGGTTATAACCGAAAGATAATTGTTCTTCTAATTCCTTCGGGCTTTGGGGCGCGAGGAACAATGCCAAGTCCAAGTCTGCATATGACTTTCCACTCTTTTCACAAGCCTCTTTAACTAGATCAACCGTCCCCTCTCCGGGCCGCCCCCCGATAGGAAGCCATCCGTCACCATATTCTGCAATTCTAGCTGGCGCATACTTTGAGTTTGAGCCTATCCAAATTGGCGGACCACCGGCCTGAATAGGTTTGGGGAAAGACCACATTTTATCAAAATCAACAAAGTCACCATGAAACTCTGGTTCTTCTTCCGTCCATATAGTTTTCATAGCCATAATGCGCTCTCGCAAGATCTTCCATCTCAAGTTAAATGGCGTCCCATGATTTTCAACTTCAGGCTTATTCCAACCCGCTCCGACACCAAATATAAAACGCCCATTAGATAGCCTGTCTATTGTTGCAACTTCTTTAGCCAGCGTAATAGGGATGTCGCTGGCTAACTAAACAGATCCCTGTCCCTAGCCTAATCCTCTCAGTTACCGCTGCACACGCCCCTAAGCAACAAAAGGGTCATACGTTCTTAAGTACATTGATGGCACTTGTCCATCCGGAAAAAACGGAGAGCTAGTGTCAAGCGGTATATGGGTGTGCTCGGGGAGAAATAATGTATCTAGTCCCCTCGCCTCTACCTCTTTGGCTAGCTCAGCCGGTTGTATGGATTCATCTGTCGCAAAAATTATTACTCCACTAGCTACCATAATTTATCTCGTGTTTTTTAAATTTTAGTTTTACCATCCTCACCATTCCATCTCTTCCCATTACGAGTAGACGAAAAAAATTCCCCTGTTGGACCGTCATCTGGTAATGTTGCCAACATCACCGCGGTACTGGCACCCTCCGCAACACTGAGGGGCGCATCATCTGTTCCCATGTCGGTGCGACACCAACCAGGAGACGCAGAATTGACTTTAAAGTTAGTGTCTATCACTTCTTTAGCGAATAGCGTGGTTAATGCATTAATTGCTACTTTAGATGACTGATACGCGGGCCCCATCACACCGTAAACGATAGATTCACGATTATTTATATTACTTAACGAACCCATATCACTAGATATATTTACAATTCGCGGCGCCGGACTTTTAAGCATAAGCGGGAAAGAATTCCCTGATAATTTCAAACGGCCCGAAAAAATTCGCGTCAAATGTATCGCGCATTTCTTTAACGGTTAACGCGCTGGGCATGGTCCCCCACTCTTCCTCAAAGGTCCCAGCATTATTCACCAGAACATCTAAACAGTTGACCGTATTGCTAATCGCCTCAACAGCCGCGGCAATACTTCCCGAATCAGCTCGCGTCTAACTGTATTGGAGTCACCTCAGCAATCTCCTAGCGTCATTAGTTTACTGCGGCCTCTTTCCCTTTTTCAATATCACGGCATCCCAGAAATATTTTGTATCCTTTTTGACCTAGCTGCCGACAGATTTCTAAACCTAAACCCCTATTTGCGCCGGTAACAAAAGCACTCCGATTACTATCTGTCATTTATTTATCTCCCGAGTATCATGTGTCATGGTATATTGAATTTCCTCCCTCCCGAAACTCTTGCGCTTTTTCTTCCATTCCTCGCTCTAAAGTCGCTCGAGAGGGTTCCTCATCCACGTCCATCAGCATAATCCCTAACTTCTTGCGATATTTTCATAGAACAAAACTTCGGACCACACATCGAACAAAAATGAGCTGATTTATGCCCTTCTTTCGGTAACGTCTGGTCATGAAAATCTCTTGCCCGATCTGGATCCAAACTGAGATCAAATTGATCCTCCCACCGGAACTCAAATCGAGCTTTCGACAACGCATTATCACGTAACTGTGAACCCGGGTGTCCTTTTGCTAAGTCGGCTGCATGGGCCGCGATCTTATAAGTGATTATACCCTCCTTAACGTCATCCTTGTCCGGAAGACCCAAATGTTCTTTCGGCGTTACGTAGCAAAGCATGGCCGTCCCGTACCAACCTATCATAGCCGCTCCGATAGCTGAGGTGATATGGTCATAGCCAGGCGCTATGTCAGTAGTCAGCGGCCCTAACGTATAAAACGGCGCCTCCCCGCAGGTATCTAGTTGCTTATCCATATTTTCTTTGATTAGGTGCATAGGCACGTGACCAGGCCCTTCTATCATGGTCTGAATATCGTGCTGCCACGCTACTTTGGTAAGTTCGCCTAAGGTCTCAAGCTCCGCAAACTGTGCGGCATCGTTAGCATCAGCAATACTCCCTGGCCTTAGGCCGTCTCCTAAAGAAAAACTTACATCGTAAGCCTTCATGATTTCGCAGATGTCTTCAAAATGTTCGTACAAGAAGCTCTCTTTATGATGTGCCAAACACCACTTCGCCATAATCGAACCACCACGGGAGACAATTCCAGTCATGCGAGATGCAGCTAAGGGAACGTAGGGCAGTCTTACTCCGGCATGAATCGTAAAATAATCTACGCCTTGTTCGGCCTGTTCAATCAGCGTATCTCGAAAAATCTGCCATGTTAGCTCTTCCGCCGCTCCGTCAACTTTTTCCAAAGCTTGGTAAATTGGAACTGTTCCAATAGGAACTGGCGAATTTCTGATGATCCATTCACGCGTTTCATGAATATTTTTTCCAGTAGACAAATCCATGATAGTGTCGCCACCCCAACGAGTGGACCAAGTCATCTTTTCCACCTCTTCCTCGATAGAAGAAGTCACAGCAGAGTTGCCGATATTAGCATTAATTTTGACCAAAAAGTTCCTGCCAATAATCATCGGCTCTATCTCTGGATGATTAATGTTTGCAGGAATGATAGCCCTACCCATGGCCACCTCTTGCCTAACAAATTCAGGAGTGATTGTCTCGGGAATAGCCGCACCAAGTGCATTTCCTTCGTGGATTCTTCCGTGCGTGTACTCCTCAAAATTAACCGCTCTTTGATTTTCTCGTATAGCAATATATTCCATTTCTGGCGTTACTATTCCTGACCGCGCGTAATGCATCTGGCTCACGTTTTTACCAGATTTTGCTTTTCGAGGACGTCTATTTTTCTTAAAATGTAAATGTGCTAGCTCGGGATCGCCGGCTCTTAGTCTTCCATAAACCGACGTTAAGCCTTCGAGAATTTCAGTGTCATTCCGCTCCTCTATCCATGCCTCTCTTACACTGGGCAGGCCTTCTCTTAAATCAATTTTCACAGCCGGATCGGTATAAATTCCCGAGGTGTCGTAGACAGTCACATCTGGATTGGAATGGCTTCCTGCTATGCCGGCAGTCTCAGTCTGAGAGATTTTTCGCATTGGCACTCTTATATCGGAACGAGCTACCATCAACATAAATTTTTTCAGAACGTGGGAATGGTTGTACAGCTTCCTTATCGACGGTAGCAGACTGACTTAATGGAGTATCATCAACAACTGCGCTCATGTATAGCACCTCTAAAATTTTTCATGCCAAAAAGGCAAACTAAAACGAATGCGGGAGGTACGGGGGAAACCATGCTTTCCTAACTTGTGGTTAACAACTCAGGTTCAAAGGGTATGTTCTCAGCTTTGATTAAACATTAAAGCACCCCTAGCCTCTCGGTACCGTAACTATGTACGCTTAGCGAGCGCAGATGCAAGCTGAGATTACCTCACGCCACTTCAAAATTAAGATAACTGAGATTGATGATCCACATATCAAGCAAAGAAAGTACTCTCTAGCCCACAATTGGGCTAGAGAGCAAAAAATGAAGAGTCAAGGGTTCTCTTCATGTGCAGGTACCGCTAGGGAGACTGAGCGGTACATGCACGTACTATAGTTCGCTTCTGATTACCTACGGGTGGCCAGTGCATTACCGATTTTTAACTTATGTCTTAGCTTCAATGTCCCAGTAGTTTATTCGCCCCCGCTAAAATTGACAGACATTAGGTGTACAAAACTAAAGCGTCGTAGTACCTTTTTGTGGACAAATTTAAAATTATACTATCGTATCCCCATCAACGCGGAGCAAGCTAATGCGCGACATGATTGACCGCCTGAACACCAAATACCCGATCTGGAACGCTGGAATGGGAGCTGGTATTGCCGGTCCAGAGTTAGCGTCCGCCGTATCCGAAGCCGGTGGTTTGGGTGTGCTCGGTTGCGGAGCGATGCAAGGCGCAGACGTAGCAGCCATGATTGCTGATACAAAGGTCCTTACCAAAAAGCCAATTGGTGCGAATGTAATTCTACCCATGTCCGACGGCAGTGATGTGGCAGCATGCTTCGACGGCGGTGTCGATGTACTTGTGCTGTTCTGGGATGATATTCAACCTTTCGTAAAAGACGCGCAATCTCGTGAGGTTTTTATTTTAAGCCAATGCGGAAGCCCGGAAGACGCTGTACGCGCCGCCGATGCTGGAGCGGATGGGATTATTATCCAAGGCGTCGAATCTGGAGGCCACGTGTCAAGCTCTCAGAAACTTACCCAGAATCTTGAAACCATAATTAAACATGTGAGACCTTTACCGTGTATAGCAGCCGGAGGCCTTTCCACAGGTGCGCAAATCAAAGATATATTATCTCGCGGAGCAAAAGCCGTTTCACTTGGCACGCGATTTCTCGCGACTCACGAGGCGAATGCGACTGACGAATATAAAAACCGACTGCTAACTTCAAGAAGTGAGGACACGGTAGTCACTCAGCTATTCGATGGCGGGTGGCCCGAGGCACCGCACCGAATAATTATTAACAAAGATTACACCACGTGGGTAGCAAACGATTCGCCGGATGCGCCAAACCGACCTGGAGAAGGCGAATATATTGGCCATATAGCTCAAACTGACGGCCGAGAATTAAAACTTTCTCGATACACCACGATGCCTGCGATCAAGGACTTTACTGGAAGTATCGAAAATCTGCCATTATATGCGGGCACTTCGGTCGATAATATTCATACAATTGAGTCGGTAGAAAATTTGTTTAAAATACTACTCACCGAAATTGCTAACGCCGACAAATAGTCAAAACTTGAACTCATAAAGAAACTGGGGAATTTCATGCGCGTAACACAACCACTTAAAAGAAATCTACAACAAATCCCTGAGGAAACTGCTACCGTTTGTGGAGAGCGGTCCCATACGTGGAGTCAGTTAGTCCATAGAATTTCCGCCTTAGCGGGTGGCCTAGTTGACCTTGGTTTGAAGCCACAAGAGCGAGTAGCGATTGTAGGGCTAAACTCGGATCTTTACCTCGAGACAATATTCGCGGCTCCTTGGGCGGGTGGTGTTATCGTGCCGATTAATTATCGCTGGTCCGCTCCAGAAATAGCGTTCGCTCTAAATGACTCTGGGACAAAAATAATTTTTGTCGACGAGACCTTTAGTGGCGTTGTCCCTGACCTCAAAAAGCTCGTGGAACACGAACTAACCGTTGTATCACTAGATGACGCCTTTGAGGGTTGCGACGTAATTTATGAAGATCTCGTTTCTAAATCCTCCGAGTTACCTGAATTTGAAAACCACGAAAATGATATTTCTGGTATTTTCTATACTGGTGGGACCACTGGCCGTTCCAAGGGTGTCATGCTTACGCACGGAAACCATATCTCAAACACACTTCAATTCACGGCTATGATGGAGACTAGTCCTGAGATGGTATTCTTGCATGCTGCGCCAACTTTCCATATAGCCGATGCTCTCTTTATATATTTAGTAACTCACATTGGCGGCAAGCATGTCTTTATTCCTCGTTTCGACCCAGTCCTGAGCGCTCAAGCAATACAAGACCAAAAAATTACTGACGTGATACTAGTTCCCACTATGATCCAAATGCTGCTAGAAATGGAAAACTTCGAAAGCTATAACTTTGATAGCCTGCAGAGACTGTATTACGGTGCGTCTCCAATGCCAGAAGCAGTTGCAAAAGATCTCATCGGCAAACTACCCCACTCAAAGGCTTACCATCTCTATGGGCAGACTGAATCGGCGCCACTTTTAACCTGCTTGGACGCTAAATACCATGTTACCGATGGCCCTTTCTCAGGGAGACTACGATCTGCTGGGCGGGCAATGCCGGCAGTCGAATTAAAAATCGTCGACGCCAAAGGGAACGAATGTCCGCGCGGTGAAATTGGTGAAATAATTGCCCGCGGCCCAAATATTATGAAAGGATATTGGGGACAGGAAGAACTAACTAAAAACACTGTGAAAAATGGTTGGTTGCATACTGGTGATGCGGCAAGAATGGACGAAGGTGGGTTCATTTTTATTAGCGATCGATTAAAAGACATGATTATTTCAGGAGGAGAAAACGTTTACTCTGCGGAGGTAGAAAATGCAATGTATCAATGTTCAGACGTTAGCCAATGTGCAGTGATAGGTGTCCCAGATGACAAGTGGGGGAGAGCGAGTTCACGCGATAGTGGTGTTAGAAGACAATTCAAATGCCACTGAGCAAGATCTTATAGCGCATTGTAGAACACTGATCGCCGACTTTAAATGCCCCCGCTCGGTAACCTTTCGAGAGGACCCCCTGCCACTTTCCGGTGCAGGGAAAGTGCTAAAGACAGAGCTCAGAAAGCCGTTTTGGGAGGGCAAATCAAAGCAAGTAAACTAATTTCACTCAGGCATTAAAGGAAACTTTACTCGATTGTCATCTTTTTGTATCCACGGTTGCGCAGTTTCACAAAAAAACTCGACGGTGGGTTCTAACCAAGATGTGTCATCTAGAGTGCCAGCCTTTAAAAATGTAGTTCCCGGCATACTATGCACTACCGAATAAAGAGGCGAACCGCATTTTCCACAGAAATTTCTTTCGACTGGCTGACCACTCTGGCCAATTGTTTCGAAAACAGTCGGTTCGCCCTCGACCCGCAGAGAGTCACTATTTATACCTACCACAATCGAAAATGCAGTACCGCATAATTTCTGGCAATCCGGACAATGACAAACTCCCGTCACGTTCGGTTCGTCTGTGCAATCGAAACGGATATCACCACACATACACCCACCTTGTAATTTAGACATTTTCCAACCCCGCTTTTTTCTATCAGAACGTACCATGTTGACTATACACCATAGCAATGCATTCAGAAATTATTGTACTCTGATCGGCTTGCAGTAATTATGATCTCTATCCCGCCAAAAACTAACCGGACCGATACAATAGCCAACAAATTTGCTTTTGAATAACAATAAAGCGGTTTGCGATTGGCAAAAATCTGTTTAAGATGCTTACATAAAAGACTATGCGATAATCAGGAAGGGAAACTAGTCGATGAAATTAGGGATGAATATAAGAAACTGGGGACCGACAGCAACCCCAGAATTCCTCTCAAAATGTGCGAAGAGTGCCGATAACTCAACATTAGATTCGATATGGTTAAATGATCATTTGGGGTTGCCCGAAAAATTCGATAATGTTTACGGAATTCCGTCTGATATGGGCGATATCATAGATCCCCTTGGAGTCTCGAATTTTTTGGCTGGTATCACTCAGCGTATCCGATTTGGTACTGGCGTACTTGTCATTCCATATAGACCGGCACTAGTAACCTGTAAGTTAGTAGCAAGTATTCAAGTGCTGTCAGGTGGCCGCTTTCTATTGGGCGTAGGCCCGGGATACTTAGCCGAGGAATTTACTGCCCTCGGGGTACCTAAAACAAAGCGAGGAGAGATCACCGATGCAACGCTCAAATTCTTCCGCGAAGCATCGGAGAAAACACTACACACCCTTAACGGCCAAGATTTTCTTGTCAGACCGAAACTAGCTCTTCCTCCAATATATGTAGGAGGCAAAGCTGAAATTGCAATCCCGCGAGCATTGAAATATGGGAATGGATGGCAACCCGCGGCTGGCGAGACACCAGCAGCCCTAAAAACCGCTATGGAGACATGGAACAATCCTGATAGGGGCGAGAGTTTTAAGAAACTAGATATTGTGATGATGAAAACACTGCCGCTCGAAGATCGCAACGCGGCTATAGACATACTCTCCGAGTATAAGGAGGCAGGTGTTACCGAATTTGTGCACACACAAGGGTACGAAAGTACCAACCATTATGATGAAGTTGTACACTTGATTGATACAGAAATGAGAACTTCGATAAGATAATCGGAGCACCTAAGCGAGCCACTTTCAAATGTTATATAAGCACATATCTGTCACGCCCATCACTCCAGCAATTGGTGCCATAATCGGTGATGTCGACGCTAGCAATGATCTGCCGAACGAAATAATTAGCGAGATCCGGAAAGCTTTTTTAGAACATCAGGTAATATTTCTGCGCGAGCAGAAGCTACATCCCAAAGAGCTAGTTGCCTTTGCTTCGAAATTTGGTGATATCGGATATTACCCTTTTGTTGAAGGAATGGAAGGACACCCAGAAGTAACCGAGGTGATCAAAAAGGAAGACGAAACTATTAATTTTGGCGGCCTGTGGCATACAGATACGAGTTATTTAGAGAGTCCTCCATTAGGGTCTTTACTTTATGCTTTACGAGTGCCCGAAGTTGGCGGGGATACGTTGTTTGCTAATATGTACCTTGCCTATGACTCGCTATCGGAGGGTATGAAGAAAATAATAGCTCCTCTCAGAGGGATTAATAGTGCTGAAAAACCTGATGCAGCGGTAACTAGAACTAATCGAGCGGCGGAGAGACCGAAGGATGCCGAAACTATTAAGACTATATCCAGCCACCCGCTGGTTAGAACACATCCAGAAACCGGCAAGAAAGCGCTTTACTGTAGCCGCGCACATACCACACATATCGAAGGAATGACTGTTGAGGAAAGTAAGCCTATCCTCGAATATCTCTACCAGCAGCAACAACGCGAAGACTTTAGTTGTAGGTTTCACTGGGAACCGGGTTCTTTAGCCTTTTGGGACAATCGCGCCGCTCAGCATAATGCACTCAATGATTATCATGGATTTAGGAGAGTCATGCATCGCGTGACACTAAGTGGAGAGAAACCTTACTAATTATCGTTAAAAAGACATTTTGACGGGAGCAACAAAATGAAAGATAAAATATTTACAGAAAACGAACTGCGTGAAATGGAAAAACGAACGCTCGATAGACTGTTGGAGGCGATAGACCGAGACGATAACGAGGCCGCTAAAAAGATAGCAAATCGCATGTACAACGAATTTTTAAGCATGCATGATCTCTACAGGAATTGGATCACGGCAACACTTACTGAAATCGGAGAAAAATTTGGTGACGAAGTGTTAGATGATGTCATGGTGGAGGGCGTACGTGCGTGGTGGCAGCCGATAATCGAGAAGCTACCTAAAAGTGAAGACACATTGGCGGCACGAGTAAAAATGTTTGTGTCTGGCCTGCATGGACATCTGCAACCATTAGGCATCAAAGAAGACGAAGAGAAAATAGAAATCAAACTGCGACCGTGCGGTAGTGGAGGACGATTGATTACCGAAGGAAAATACGACGGGGATAATGCCTTCCTTAAAATTGAACAGCCACAAAAAATGACTTATGGTAGAAAAGATTACCCTGTATATTGTGCGCATGAATACGCCATGGAAAAAGTAGATATTCAACAAAATGGTCGCCCGTTTGTGGTGGTTGAGCCGGCAAAAAATTTAGGTTGTGACGATTGCTCGCTTTTAATCTATAAAGATCCTAATAAAATCCCCAATAAATATTACGAACGAATAGGAATGAGCAAACCGAAAAATGATGGAGCGGAATCTTAAATTTCAAAAAGAATCTCTCATGGCAGGTAAATCACGACCTAATAAAACAGAGAAACTCTCCAAAATTCTCAAGGTTAAGCCCCAGATCACTTCCTCTCCATATAGAATTCCTGGATAGGTATTATTCCTACCACTGATAGAATAATTGATGGAGGTTACAGCGTCCTCGTCAAACAAATGACTTACCGGCACCCAGAATACTCGTGAAACCTCGTCTTTGTCTTTCGCATGTGCCAAATCGCGCCTTTCTAAAGGGATCTGATATAAAACTGGAGTTAAAGTTAGAGAGTCCTTCAAGTCACGGCGTTGCACGTCTCTTATGGGCAGTTTGCCTATCCGGTCGGTAGACTTCAGGGCCAATCCAACCTCTTCTCGCGTTTCTCTTTCTGCAACTTCCTCGGGGCATGAATCACTAATGGATGCCCTACCACCAGGAAATGCGACCTGACCTGACCAAGGATCTCCTATTCGTGTAGCTCTTCTAATAAAACATACTTCCATATCAGGGGTGTCAGCAACAAAAATCATAGCAACTGAGGCGCACGAATGATCGGGAACAAATACCGAATCATCAGGAGTGCGCGACCGCAAAGCAGTGTCGATTTCCTCAATAGTTAGCAAATTATTTACTGACCGCTGGTTAGCGCAGAAACACTAAAAAGTCGCTTTATCTTTGAAGCCTTCATCACAGGATGGACAGTTTCGGAGACTGCATGGACCAGAGTAGCTCTGTTAGACAACAAATTAATATTCGATTGACCTCTCCAGCTAACAACCGAATTCTCTGCACGAGTTTCGCCCACTTTGGGTGATTTGTACATTGCATCAAAAATCTTCCACAGTTGGTCCTCGTGATTAAACACTAGCGCGTTCACAATATCGAACGTCTGATTGTCGATAAACATAATCTTACTTTTATAAGGATGTCCATCCCATGTTGATTTCACTTCAACGACATGACAATCGCGCAATTGCCAACGATCAATCACCGCACGACTGTAGGGCCCTCCAAATCGCAGCAATGCACCGTCGGAGTCAATGACATCCAACACCTTTTTCCTACCTAAATACTCCCATTTATAATCAAGCACTCGCCCAGCGAAGCCTTCGAAATCATCTAAGGTCACTTCAGACCCCATAAAGCTATCAGACCTTTCTTTCGCAGAGTACCTTCGCACCCTTCGCTCGGTTGGGGAGTAAACGTTGACCTGGTCATCCGCATGAGCGTCCTGTGCTCTCTCAACCACAAATTTCATACCCGCAACATCGAACGGATCAACAAACTCAATATAGTCCTTAAAAAATTTTTCTTTAGCGCTAGGAACTTTCATTCTATATGAAGATGACGGCAACCAAGCTAGATTACTTAAGTACACTCGGTGGTATTTTTGAGTAACTCTGCGCTCGATCCGCCCCTCTCCTTCTACCCCATATTTTTGAGCATTCTTAGTGTTATCGCTACCCCCTTGATCAATGTATGTCATTGTCAATTCATCAACCTTATATCCGGTATATTGCCAGCGATGGATGTTATTCCATGCAACCATCAAACCAGCATTTTGAGGCGAAGCGGCGGCAATCTGTTCATTAGAAAAAGGCCGCCCAACCAAATAGTTTTCTAGCTCGCCACCAGGCCCCAGAGTTGCTTGTCCTGCGTACTTATCTGTCGCGGCCTGGTACGACATAAAAAGAGGGTAATTTTTTGTAGCCTGTATTGTTATAGAACTGCCTTTGTAGGCAAATTCATCAACGTAGCCAGGAGGCATAAAAGGCCTTACTAGATCCAAGTTATGATCACTAATAACCATTCCCGACGCGGGCGCATCCATGGTCACTGTTTGATCCAACCAATCAACAATCTCACTTCTAGAGACGGATTGAGCATTTGAATGCCAAGCCAAAATTAATAACGAAATAGAAAAAACACTCTTAACAACAATTCGACTAAACATCAAAACACCCCATGCCCCTAAAGGAAGCAAAATAAATCTCTTAGACGCACTTAAACATCCGTTTTACGCAGCCTCGGTCTCAACTTGCTTCTCGATGTCATCCAAAATCGGCATCAAATACTGTTTAAATTTCGACGGATCTTCAGACATCGGAAAGTGTCCCATCCCCTCCATCAAAGTATATGACGCTCCTGGTACCTTGTCAGCCAATTCTTGACACAGTTCAGGAGTAGCAGACCAATCATAGTCTCCGCTTAAGACATAAAACATGCACTTCTTCGTATCTATATCGCCAGCAACCTCTCGGAGATCGTGTTCGACGCCGTAATAATTTAAGTCACCTGAAAAAACAGCAGGGGCGCCTTGACTATACATAAATACTGTTTCACGAACATTTGACTCAGGTGAGTACGGGGAACAAAGGCTCATCATCATCGCTGGCTTTGCATCATTTGACAACCGTGGGTGCCGCCACCACTGTTGGAACATTCTATCAAAACCTCCGCTCCAGCAAGACGACTCGATACCAATACTAGCTCTGAATTGCTCTGGGTGATGATAGGCCAAGTCAGCCGCCAGATGCCCCCCCATCGAGCACCCCATAAAAACAGGTTGGACCAACTCTAATTCTTTAACGAAACTGATCCAAAAAGCCATGAACCAATCTTTCCTTAACTTATACTCATCTTCCCAGTAGCGATTCTCGAAAGGAGGCAGAGATTTCCCATGAAGAGGCAAGTCGACAGCTATTATTCGAAACCGAGAAGTAACGTCTTTATCTTCCAACAAGTGGCGCCACTGCCTGCCATCCGATCCTGCTGTATGTTGGCAAACAATAGGGATGCCTTCACCAGCTTCCTCAAAATAGACACGGTGCTCCACACCGTCTACATCTAAGTAAAGATACTTACCTTTTATATCTGAATAACGGGCCATATTGATCTCCTAAGCAGCTATCTTCTGAGCGTTAAAACATTTCGCCATACAATAATGGATACGACGTATCGAATAGTAATAGGCATAAGCAGACTCCAAGTCACCTCCAAAATCTAAGGCATGGTGCATCGAGGCGGCAAACCAATCGTGATAAAATGGTTTTGGCTTAATCTCTAAAGTTTCAAGCCAAAAGTCCTCCGGTGCAGAGAAATTTATTGTATAAGGATCAAAACCATCGCTTCCTTTTACAAAGGTCGAAACTTCACCATCTTTAATGGTCATGTAATAACAATCTTCACCTACCCCAAACCGTAAATCACAGTACCAATATCTCGCGCTTAGCCGGAACTCTTTGTCAGAGTTTAACGCGTCTTTAATCGCCGAAGTCGGCAAATCTACCAAAATCCCCATCCACGTACTCCTTAAAATCGACACACTTAAAATGTGCGCAATTTATTAAAATCCAATACTCTAATACTTGTTTTACCTGAAAGTTACCAAAGCATAAACAACAATTCAGCCCCCAAAGAAGAACAAACGTTCTGATCTTAATGACTCTCCAACCATCTTACAGCTATTTCATCCTAAGGAAAACATAGTCTATAACGCGTTCCTATAAATATTTTGCCCATATAATTTGTGCGATACTTCTTAGATAAACAAAAATTTTGTGATGTTGCAAAGCGAGAAAAACATGGAGAGACTTAAACCTTTATCGGAACATTCATTAAAACAAAGTCAAATCGACTTAGTCAGCGTAATAGCGAACGGACCTAGAAAAAATACAATTGGAAGTAATCCGATGTCCGGGCCTTTTGGGGTATGGCTCAGGACTCCAAGGCTGGGGAATCCTTTGCAAGCGCTCGGCGCGGCTCTTCGCTTTGATAGTCCATTGGACGACCAAGTGCGTGAAATAGTTATTTGTACCGTAGGTACATTCTATAGAGCACACTTCGAAGTAGCCGTGCACCTTAAGCTGGCTATAGAGAGTGGTGTTGATCAAAAGGAACTAAAAAAACTATGCGAAAATAAAACCCCTAACTTTCCGGAAAAACATCAGGTCGCCTACATCTTTTCAACTGAGCTGCTGGAGCAGAACCTTGTTTCTGACGAAACTTACACTAGAGCTGCAACATTTTTTACTGAGGAGCAACTAGTAGCTCTCGTATCTACTATCGGTTACTACTGCCTAATTTCCCACACATTGAACGTGTTTAACATTCCACTGGAAGAAAACATGAATGAGCCATTCAACTAGTGGGAAGACTCGTAATTCAAGTTATGCCAAATTGCTCGAACACGTCCTTATTATGGGCTCCTAGAGCGGGGCCAGGGGCATCAACTTTCCCTGGGGTCATGGAATAATGCACGGGCACACCGGCAACCGTCAATTTCAATGCAGGGTCAGCAAAACTAAGCTCGGGCAACATACCTCTGGCCCGCACATGGGGATCATCCGTCAGATCCGCGATATTATTGACCGGCCCATAAGGGACTCTACCTCCCAACTTCTCACCAATCTGGTGCTTGGTCATGGCTGAGGTCCACTTGGTAATTTCAGTCCGTAAATCGGCGGCGAACTTTACTCTTGACTCATTACTCGAAAATCGTTCGTCATTGCCCAGTGTGGGGTGGGCCATAACCGCCAAAAGCTCTTTCCACTGTACCTCGGTCGGACAACCGATGGCCACCCAGCCATCTCGCGCTTCATAAACCGAAAATGGGTTGACCAAAGGATGTTCGTTACCCTCACCTTTTGATATTGTTCCATCTACTGAATACCTATATACGCTCCTCTCACAGACAGCCAGCATCGCATCATACATTGCCACATCTAAAAATTGACCTTGCCCGCTTCTCTCCGCATGTCGAACGCCCGCCACAATACCAAAAGCCGCCATTAAGCCTGGCACAATATCACCTAGTCCGGGTCCTGCTTTCATAGGAGTACCGGTAGGCCCGGTCATTGACATAAAACCACTCATCGCCTGAGCTACAATATCAAATGCGGGCCATTCAGAATATGGACTCTCTCCGGTCCTACTATCTCCAAAACCCCTGATCGCCGCGTAAACAAGTGATTGATTGATATCTCTCAGGATCTCATAACTTAAACCAAGACGTTCCATGACCCCATGCCGAAAGTTTTCGACGACTACATCAGCACTTTCAACTAACTTTAAAAACCGTGTCTTATCCTCTGGTTTTTTCAGATCGAGGACAATACTGCGCTTATTCCTGTTGATACTGTGAAAGTAACCGCCCTCTTCTTTTTTGGGATCATCACGGGAAAATGGGCCCAGCGGACGCGACATATCGCCGGTGGGCGGTTCGACCTTTATGACATCCGCACCATGATCTGCCAAGATCATCGTGCAGTAGGGACCCGCCAGCATTTGCGTGAGATCCAAGACAACAATCCCCTCTAAAACTCCGAAGCTATTTTTATCACTCATACGCAACTCATAGAATTTTGCTTTACCTACCAGACTTCATCTATCGCCCGAGTATATTGTCAGATATTATCCTTAATTGTATCTCAGAAGTGCCTTCGAAGATTTTTGTTAGTCTCGCGTCTCGCCAATACCTTTCTACCGCGTGTAATTTCGTATAGCCCGCTCCACCCAATATTTGCAGCGCATCACTAGTGACACGCTCGGCCATCTCGCTCGCATAATATTTCGCCATAGAGGCCTCTTTGTCACAACGCCGACCCTCGTCGATACACGTGCAAACATAATATAAAAGTTGCCTAGCAGCCTCAATATCCGTTGCCATTCGGGCTATCTTAAACCGGAGATCTTGAAACTGGGCTATCGCTTTACCAAATTGAGTTCGCTCTTGCGCATATTTCATCGCGTCTTCAAGAGCCCCCTGCGCTAAACCTATCGATCGCGCAGCAGTATGCGCCCTCGCCTCATCTAGACCCTTGGCTAGAGCATAAAAAGCCTTTCCTTCTTCCCCTATCAATGCCTGAGGACTAACCGTTACTTGATCAAAAAATAACTCCCATGTCTTCCACCCGAAATATCCTATTTTAGGAATAATACTTCCTTGTACTCCTACAGGCAGTTCTCCTCTAGGCTTATCTATAATAAATGCACTTATACCCTGATGACGCTTATTAGGATTTGAATCCACATCAGTTCTCGCAAAGAGTAATATATAGTCAGCCCCATCAGCGAATGTGCACCAATACTTATTTCCTGTTATCTGCCATCCATCTGCGGTTCTTTCTGCTCGGCATGAAATTGACGCCAAATCGGATCCTGTGTCGGGCTCGGATAATGATGCGGCGGCTAAGTAATCGCCTGCGACCACCCTAGGAAATACTTTTTCTTTCTGTTCATCGGTAAGTAGGTCCATCACTAAGGTGCCATTTCCTCTTGCGATAATGCTTGCTACGCTCATCCACCCCCTCGACAATTGCTCAGTAATCAAACAATACTCGAGACACCCTAGACCACTTCCCCCATATTCCTCGGGAATACGAACACCGAAATAACCCATATCAGCCAGCTTTTTCCTAAGTTCAATCGGAATATCACCTTGTTCAGGGTCCAACTTATTAGCGACGGGCAATACCTCGTTTATGGTAAATTCTCGAGCAATGTTACGAATCATAATATGCTCTTCGCTTAACAATCCACTGTATGACATTGATTCACCCCTCCGTACAGTTTCCGTGCCAGAAAATGAAAATTATTATTAAGGATACTTAAGTGCTCGCAACTTGTAACACACCCGCATCAGACAAAACTTTAATTTCTTCGTCACTCTTATCCAGCAAGGTTTTTAGCACCTCGACATTATGTTCCCCTAAACACGGAGCCACGTATTCACTGTCAGACTTATAATCAGAAGTTTTTATCGGCATTCCGGGGATCTTAAATTCTCCCACTAATGGATCGGTTATAGTACGAACTGTTCCACGTTCGACTAAATGAGGATGGGTTAGTGTATCTTCGACGCTTAACACCGGGGCACAAGGAACATCAAACATTTCCAACCGTTCGATCGCGGTAGATACGTCAGGAAAAGTGGCTAACCAGTCCTCAACCAAAAGAATTACCTCATCTAAACGTTCAATTCTTTCAGCATCGGTCTGCCAACCATTTTTATCAACAAATTCTTGCTTTTCCATGGCTGCACAAAGATCTTTCCAATGATGCATGAAAGCCATCAACATAATATCGCCACCCTTCCCCCTGTAAACTCCACCGGGGCACAAGTAAGAAGTGTGGCGACCACCTCGAGTCGGCTTAATCTCTCCGCCACTACCGGAGTACTGGTGCACATTTACCTCGTGATTATGGTAGTAACAGTCAAGCAGCGACACATCAAGATATTGTCCTTTGCCAGTCCTCTCGCGATGTAATAGAGCCGCGGCGATCGCAAATGCACCGTGCACTCCGGTGCTGACATCACCTATACCTACCAGGGGAATATTTGGAGCCTCATCCGGATCTCCAATCATACTTGTCACTCCCGAATACGCCTGGGCGATGTAATCGTAGCCGGGCTTATTGGATAACGGCCCCGTTTGACCTAAAGCTGAGATAGAGCACATTATTATATCTGCCCGCAATTTCTTCAGTTCATCAAAGTCCAGTCCCATCTTAGCCATTACACCTGGCCTAAAATTCTCAACAACAACATCGCAGAGTGGGACGAGTTCCCTTACGATATTCATTCCTTGTCGAGTGCGAAGGTCCACGCATACGCTTTTCTTGTTGAGATTGTGCTGTATATGATAGAAACTTCTATCACCTTTTAGTTTAGACACTTGGCGGGTCATATCTCCCAAGGGAGCCCCTTCAATCTTGATAACTTCCGCCCCCATTTCGGCGAACATTCTAGTACATGTAGGTCCAGCCAACGCACGCGTAAAATCTAATATTCGCACGCCTGTCAATAAATGTTCATTATTCATGTCACGCAACCTCTATGACCGGTTTTAAAACTAAGGCGTATTTTTAAAAAAGCATGGTGTACGCGCTTAACAGATCTTTTTTTCTGCCGCCTGAATAGCTTGGAGAATTAGTGTGTTTATAGTCATGGGCCCTACCCCGCCAGGCACAGGAGTGTAGGCACGCACCCGTTCGGGCAACCCATTCAAGTCTATATCCCCAATCCCCCCGGGATGATAACCGGCGTCAACAACTATCGCGTTGTCCTTAATCCAGTCTGATTGAATGAATTGAGGTTTTCCGACAGCACCGACAACTAGATCTGCTCGACTGATAAAATCGGCTAGGTTCTCAGTCCTAGAATGACAAATAGTTACCGTTGCATTCGCCTGTAATAGCATCATTGCCATAGGCTTACCCAAAATTGGGCTTCGCCCTACAACTACTGCCGATAGGCCTTCTATCTCGCACTCATAGTGAGAGAGCAGTCTCATAATTCCGGCAGGTGTAGCGGACCCATAGGCGAACTCTCCCATCGACATCAAACCAAACCCATTCGATGTGACACCATCCACGTCCTTTTCAAGGTTAATCGTATCAAAACACACCCTCTCTTCGATCTGAGACGGCACTGGGTGCTGCAGTAAAATGCCGTGAACATCGGGATTCGAATTAAGGTGCTTAATCTCGTCTATAAGACCCTGAGTAGATGTGCTGGACGGGAGTTCCACTTTAATAGAGTCCATGCCAACCCTCCGACATGCGTCACCTTTCATCCGCACATAGGTTTCGGAAGCTGGATCGGCTCCAACTAAAATTGTTGCTAGAATGGGGGTTCTCCCCCTCCCTGACTCTTTAATTGCGGCTACACGCTCCGAAAACGCAGTCTCTTGTGCAGCAGCTAATGCTTTCCCATCTAGAACAACCGCAACCATTAAATACTCCTAACTTTCAATCAACTGACCAACAGATCTTGGCGAAAAGTCTGTTTTCTTAGTCCTCTAAGTACGTAATCCAACGAGAAAATCGTCGACTTTAAAATTTCCGCAAACATTCCCGGCATCATCAAAAAACTCGACTAGCTTTTCATCAATGCCTCGGTAGCTAACGTAGGCAATGGTATCCTCTACAAATTCTTCATCATGTATGTCATTCAAAGGTTGGAAGCAATAGTCGCCAGGCCCGAACGTACAACCAATCGAGTGATTTGTCACTCTCCCCTCTAGGACAAACACATGAGTCTCGCAAGTATGCTTGTGTTCCCCAGAACGATAGCCTCCTTTTATTTTAAAAAGCGCTTCTACAGAATTTTGTTTTTCATCTACCGACAAAACCTTCACAGAGAAGTTTTCGTCTAGCTGGCACCATTCTTGTTGGCTCGACATACCCGCGGAGACCTTTATGGCCGGTTCGTTATTAATCGCAACGCTCATCTCTTTCTCTCCCTACTGTTAACACAGCAAACTTATGTGAACTAAAAGGTAAAAGATACCATGAGTGCGGGTCAAACCATAGTAAATCGAATTGTATATCAGCTATTCCCGTTATAAAGTTATAGTAGTCGAGAATTACAGCACCAGCGGGTAGAGATATCACACATAACATCTATAAGGGGAGTCAAAGATGCCGCAGATTGTTCATGGCAAGCCAGTGCGGATTTCGAAGCGCGTACAAAGAATCACTGCACCCAACCAGGGTGCGATGACTGGGCCAGGCACTAACTCTTACATTGTTGGGACCGAAGAGCTTGCGCTTATCGATCCTGGCCCTTGTATCGAGAGTCACATAGACGCGATGCTAAAAGCCACAGCATCTCGGCTAAAATGGATCTTAGTTACTCATACTCACCGCGATCACTCTCCTGCCGCGCTGCCTATAGCTCAAGCGACAGGGGCAAAACTTGTCGGAAATATTATCCCAAATGATGGCTTTCAGGACGAGACTTTCCAAGGAGCAACGTCTTTAAAAAATGACGAGCTCATATCTAATAAAGAATTTTCTATCCGAGCCCTACTAACACCAGGACACGTCTCGAATCATATTTGCTATCTCGTGGAGGAAGATAAGATCCTGATTACTGGTGACCACATGATGCAAGGCTCAACCGTAGTCATTGTGCCTCCGGCTGGAAGTATGAAAGACTATATCGATTCTCTTAAAAGAATGCAGACTTACGATGTGAATTACGTTGCTCCCGGGCATGGCGATCTGATCGAGGAACCCAAGCGTGAAATCATGCGCCTAATCGACCATCGACTGAAGCGCGAAAAAAAAGTACATAACGCACTGACTAACGCTAGAGAAGCCACTATCGATGAGCTAGTCCCAGTAGTCTATGACGATGTTGACCCAGCGCTGCATAAATGGGCCGCAATGTCACTTCATGCACATTTGATCAAACTAGAGATTGAGCAAAGCGTCGCAAAAAATGGCAAATACTGGATCATTGCCTAGAAAGCGAAGCAATTTCGGCATGTCAAAAATAATAAGGGGAATAAAATGAATTGGCTAAAAGTAGGAAACATTGAGGTTGCAAGAGTAGTCGAGTCAAATAGTCCATTCATGTCGATATACGACTTTTTCCCAGACGCGACAGATGAGAAACTCGCACCGCACAGAATTTGGTTAGAACCTGATGCGATTTGTCCAAAAACAAATATGCTGATTATGCCAATCCAAAGCTACGTCCTAAAAACCGACAAATTCACAATCTTAGTTGATAGCTGCGTAGGCAATCATAAGACCGTCAACTGGCATCCTGCTTGGCACCAAAAAACTGACAATTCCTTTCTATCTAACCTGAGCAACCACTGAGCATCCATCCTGACGAAATTGATATCGTGCTCTGTACGCATTTACACGTTGACCATAGTGGGTGGAATACTCAACTATCTAACGGGCGTTGGGTACCTACTTTTAAGAACGCGCGTTATATACTCTCAAAAAATGAATGTGAAAATGCGGCGCACCTCTCAGAAAAGTATGGAGATCCCTACTTATAATGAGAACGTGTTGCCGATTATAGAAGCCGGGCAAGCCTTACTAGTGGCTGATGACTACCAGATAGACGACAGTGTCTGGCTAGAACCGACTCCGGGCCATACTCCCGGCCATTGTTCCATCCGGCTATCTCATCGAGACGAAAATGCGGTCATCACTGGTGACCTCATCCACAGTCCAGTGCAATGCCAATTTCCGCACTGGAACTTTAAGTTTGATGCCGACAAAGAGCTCGCGGCGAAGACCCGCTTAAACTTCCTGAAAAACTACAGTGACTGCGACGTAAAAGTTTTAACCTCGCACTTTCCGCAACCATCCACGGGACGAATAGAGCTGAATGGCGATGCATTTAAGTTTAAGTACGACAAGTGACTAACCTTAGTTATATCAATTCTTTCCTGCGTAAAAATTCAAAAAATCGACAGCGACTGTTCGAGGCTTTTCGATCATCGGCAAATGTCCAACCTCCGGCATGAGAATCGTTTGCGCTCTCAGTAGCTTTTGTTGAAACCCCTTAACGCCAGAGCAATCCAAAACCTTGTCAGAATCACCCCAAACGAGAAGGCTCTTTGTTTGTAGCGCGTCATTGATGTCCTCAATCTGCGAGCGGAGAATCAAAGATTTCTTCAAAAACCCTTCGGTTAAAGTCGGCTACGCGCGAGGACCTGTCTAGTAACACTTTTTTGAACCTTTCGGGTATGGAGGGCGGCTTGAAGAAACATAGGCGCGCCAGCTCACCTGCAGTTGCGTGCTCTGTCTCCACAATCAAAGGGTTTGAGTTTTCTTCCAGTGCAAGCATGAATTCACTAGGTTCAGCCGATAGTGCTCCAGCTGGGGCCAGCAACCAAAGTTTGTTAACACTGTTTGGGTACCTATGCGCAAACATGAAAGCGAGATAACCGCCCATAGAGCTACCGCCGAGGTTAATCTCAGATAAATTCAGACCGTCAAGAAACATCTTAAGGCGCGCTATCTGTGCCTCACGCCCGTAGCTAGCCTCAGATTTTTCGGTCAGCTTCACCAAACCCTGGCAGATCGGGCGCGTAAACTGTGAAATGATCCGTTAAATACCTGCCCACAACAGACCAGTGATCCTTGTCGGCACCAAATCCATGTAATAAAACTAATGGTGGTCCGTCTCCACCGACAAGATAGGGTATTCGATGGCCATCCACATCACAGTACCGCACATTTAATTTAGCTCGCAATCTCGTAAAAAGAACCAGCGCATCAAATAATCTCGCAGGGATAAAAAAGTAGGAGAGGACCAAGCACCCTAGAACTAACCCCAAAACTATTAGCAGTATATTAGTCATATTTATCCCTTATCTTCCTGATGGCGTTGTAGCCTGCATTATCGCTATACTACTCGAGAGTAGCAGTAAAACACATCTAAGGAATGCTTCAATGGATTTAGGACTGGAAGGTAAAAATGTCATCATCACTGGTGGTAGTAAAGGGATAGGGAAAAGTACAGCGCTAGCGATGGCCAAAGAAGGCGCAAATATTGCTATCTGTGCTCGGGGAGAAGAGGCTCTAAAAAGCGCTGCGCATGAAATATCGTCACAAGGGATCCAATGCTTTCATCGATCCGTTGATGTAGCTGATGCAAATGCCCTTGCAGGATTCATGGACCAAGCCAGAGATACTTTCGGCACTATCGACGTGCTAATAAATAACACTTCCGGCTTTGGGATGACTGATGATGAGGCCGGATGGCAAGTCAGTATCGACGTCGACCTAATGGCAAGCGTTCGCGCTACACAACAAGTTATACCCTGGATGGAGGCGTCCGGTGGCGGCAGTATTGTCCACGTCTCTTCGATTTCAGGGTTGGAGAGCGGTTCGCCTCCTGCCTATGCCGCAGTTAAAGCCGCACTCCTAAATCATACCAAGACTACCGCAGCAACAGTTGCAGAGAAAAACATTCGAGTCAACTGTATAGCACCGGGATCTATCTACTTCGAGAATGGCTTCTGGGATATTGTGAAGCAAAACGAAAGAAGTATGTACGATGGGATTGTAGGTAGTATCCCATTTGGCAGAATGGGAACACCTGAGGAAGTAGCAGATGTTATTACATTCGTGGCTTCGTCTCGCGCTAATTGGATGTCAGGCGCGACGATTGTTGTCGATGGCGTGCAACATAAAGGTATTTACTAAAACACTGAGGTATAGAGAGAGAAATCATGAAAGAAAATACTTATTACTCGGAGTCCGATCACGGCCCGTGGCACACGGCAAACCTAGGGGAATTCACGCTAGAAGAAGGAATGACGTTACCAGAACTTAATTTGGCGTACGCCACGCATGGAAAACTAAATAATGCACGTGATAATGCTATATTGGTGCCCACGTGGTACTCAGGCACCAACAAGATAATGGAGCAAGTGTATGTTGGGCCGGGCCGAGCGTTAGATCCCGAAAAATATTTCGTCATAATTGCAAACCAAATCGGTAACGGGATTTCGACATCACCTCATAACAGTGAGCCGCCTTTCAATAAGGGTAGTTTCCCTAATATCCGTATAGCGGACGATGTTCGGGCACAACACAAACTGATAACAGAGCACCTGAAAATTGATACCCTAGCCTTAGTAGTTGGTGGCTCAATGGGCGCTCAGCAAACTTACGAATGGGCAGTCCGCTATCCTGATATGGTAAAGCGCGCAGCTCCCATCGCAGGCTATGCGAAAAATACGGACCATGATTACTTATATGCCCAAACGTTAATTGAAGCGATCACCTCAGATCCTGGTTACAATGAAGGGAAGTACTCGTCTCACCTTGACGTAAAAGAAGGGCTAAAGCGACACGCGAAAATTTGGTCGGTCATGGGTTTCTCCACTGAGTTTTTTGCTCAAGAGTGCTGGAAAGAGCTCGGATTCACTTCAGTCATGGCATTCCAAACTGATTTCATGGAAGCTCTATTCACTCAGATGGACCCGAATAACTTGCTGTGCATGGCCTGGAAATGGCAACGCGGAGATGTCAGTCGAGCAAGTGATGGCGACTTGAGCCTCGGCGCTCTCTCGTATCAAAGCGAAGACCTTCGTCATGCCCATAGATACCGATATGTTTTTTACGGTATCGAAGACTGTCAGCGGGAGCAAGAAATGATCGCTGGCTAGTGAATTTAGACCTCTGACAAGTCTAGGTGGCCATCTAGCCCTATTTGGATTTGATAAAGAATATCTCACTCAGGTTGATAGCCATCTTAAAGATCTTCTATCGTTTAAAATATAAAAATTTAAGGACCCTATTTGTAATGATCAATCGACAATGGTTACTTGCCTCCCGTCCCGAGGGTAGTATTGAAGACACGAACTTTTCCTATAAAGAATGCGAAGTTCCTAATAGAGAATTAAAACCAAATGAGATTCTTGTAAAAAACCTATTATTCCTATGTGCGCCAACTATGAGAAATTGGATGAGCCCGCCAGGGAATAGTCTTTACCCATCGATACCTCTCGGAAGTCCGATAATGGCTCCTGCAATAGCTGTTGTTATAGAGTCTGGCAGCGCAGAGTATGCTCCTGGGAGACAGAGTATCTACCAGAGCGGGATGGCAGGATTATGAGATCCTGTCCACAGATCTAGTGCCAGTCGGAAAGATCCCCGATGAAATGACTTCAGTTGATGCTATGGGGAAATTTGGTTTGAATAGTTTGACTGGGTACTTTGGAATGCTTGAAGTCGGCCAACCAAAAGAAAACGATGTTGTTGTAGTGTCTGGAGCCGCAGGCGCGACTGGTTCTGTTGCCGCTCAGATAGCTCGTATAAAAGGTTGCAGAGTGATTGGGATCGCGGGAGGCGACCAAAAGTGTAGGTGGCTGACCGAGGAGTGCCAACTAGACGCTGCAGTAAATTATAAAAATGCGACTGTCGAAGAAGAACTGCGTCAGCTTTGTCCTGATGGAATTAACGTCTATTATGACAATGTGGGTGGCGACATTCTGCAAGCCGCTATAGAAAACATGGCAGTCAAAGGTCGCATTGTACTTTGTGGACAAATTTCATCTTATAACGACGATAAGCCTCCTGAAGGTCCCCGAAACATGATGCGTCTGATCTATGGCAGCATAACCATGCAAGGCTTTTTAACTAGAAACTATACCGACAACTTTCCTTCAGCTATTAGCAACCTTAAAACCTGGCATGAACAAGGCAAAGTACTATTCAAAGAGGATGTTCGAGAAGGCTTCGAAAACCTACCGCTGATCTATCGTGCATTATTTGACGGCTCGAATGACGGGGTGCTTTTAGTTCAGATCAACTCAGACTGAGCCTTGTCCGCAGAACACGTTCGCCGACCACAGTCATGATCGGCGAACACGCATACTTTCTAAAACATTGCTGGGGCTTTTAGATTAAGCGCACGTTGCATGTGCTCAAGTTCCTCATCCCGATCAGGTAATGGTGCTGGTCGGGTGAAAACACCATCTTTTGTCAGCTCATCTACAACTTCCTGACTTCTAGGGTATGGCTTTCCAAATGTGTCCATTGAAAACAATTCTTCAAAAGGGCGCTTAGGCTTTTGTCCACCAGCTTCCCAGTGCTCTAACGGATAACCAACAGTTTGCATCATTACCAAACGACAGTGAGATGGTACGCCAAGAGTCTCAAGAATGGCATCGCCATCCGGAGTGCCGAGGCAACATGTTCCTAAGCCCTGCTCATAGGCCATTAGCGTGGCTTGCGCGATACCTTGGCCACAATCAATTTCATTTAAGCCAGGCATTTTTAAAAAGTCTTTAATCCCCTCAAATGATGGCAGGAACTTTTCTTCCAAGACAGAGACCTTTTGCTCTTGGGGTCCAACCCCGATCGCGCCCACACTGACAAGCTCTCTTAGTCGATCACCCTGCTCTTCCACTACTTCTGGATCGCAATACCAAACGATAACCACCGGAGCTAGGCGTAATTGCCAACCAACGACAACCGCCTTCAGTGAATCTAAAACTTCCTGAGGGGCACTGTGACGGTGGATCGCGACCGCACGTAACGATTGAACATTACCCCAGTGAGAAGCGATCCTCGCAGCTTCAAACATCATCTGGATCTTCTCGGGCTCTACAGCCTTATAGGGTTTCAGGTAGCGGATAGTTCGACGTCGACCAATCACTTCTCTCAATTCCATTTTAATCTCCTCTAATCAGGTAATCATATTTATTTATCGTCACGTAAACACGAACCAAGGGCGAAAAGGTGAAAAAATTGAGCAGCTTCTCCCAAGTACTCCCCAAGCAGCGAAACGCTGTACTTATCGAATAGTATACACCAGTCTTGCTCGTCGGCCATGCGTGCTCTCGGTAGCTCTATTGCATACTTCATGTAGATTTTCGCCATTCAAATCAATCTGCTACTGTATTAGCATTAGATAAATTTATATTCTACAGTAATGGATGCAGTGAGCTTGACTGCTAAGAAAAAATATAGCTCGAACTCTCTTCGGGCAGTAATGTCATTAAAATTGAGGGGATATTTGTGAGTTCAACTGAACCAGACATCGCAATACTAGCGAACCTTATTAACAAAAAACGTAAAATACTACCCGACCTCGACGTTCTAACATTTGTTACTGCACGGGGCAGTGAATTTATAGACGACACTCGCACTTACCAGCAGCTCTGGTCAAATGGCCAAAAGGTTGCTCATGGACTAGAAGCTGAAAACATGAATCTTGGCGATAGTTTCGCTTTGATCGCCCTAAACCAGCCTGAATTTGTAGATACTATGGTTGGTTCCTCCATTTTAGGTACGATCTTTGTGCCAATTGATCCTAGAACTAAAGGAAAGAAATTGTCTTTCATGTTAAACCATGCAGAGTGCAAAGGAGCTATAGTTGGCGACTATGCCATGGAGAACCTATTACCTGTTCTCGACGAATGTCCGTTGATAGAGTGGATTTGGGTGATCGGTAAAAGTGCCATAACCAAAATTAGTCGTCGTAATAAGAACTTTGGTGAAATACTTTCAAGATCTGTGTCAGAAATAGAAATTCGTGTGTCAGATCCTGAGGCCCCAATGCAAATGCTATATACATCCGGAACCACAGGAGATCCTAAGGCGATACTATCACCCCATGCTAGGTTCGGATTTGTCGGATCATTAGGCCCGACCTTAGGTCTGAAAGAGACGATCGTCCCTACACTGGATTATCACTCACACACGCCAACGCACAACTAATCACGCTAGGAACCACACTCCATATGGGCCTAAGAGGAGTATTTAGTCGTAAATTCACTAAATCAAAGCTCTGGGATATCACGCGTCTTTATGGGTGTACAACTTTTAATCTTTTAGGAGGTATGACTACCGCCATCTACAGCGAGCCCCAAAAATACAATGATAGAGATAATCCTGTACGGTTTGTGCTCAGCGCTGGAATGCCGGCGAATATTTGGTCAGAATTTGCCTCTCGCTTTGATTGTGAAGTCTACGAGTTCTATGGCGCAGCCGAAGGAGGTCTTACAATAAACCCCCCTGGCTCAGGTCCAGTAGGAAGTATTGGAGCTCCGCCCGATGCTCTTATCGGGAGAATAGTTGATGAAAATGACAATGAATTACCGGCTAACGAACCTGGCGAAATAGTATTTCAAAACGCCGATGGAACGTGCCCAATAATCTCGTATTACAAAAACCCGACCGCCTCCAGTGATAAAATGAATAATGGCTGGTTACGTATGGGTGATATTGGCTATAGGGATGAAAATGGTTGGTTTTATTTCATGCACCGAAAAGGCGGCGGAATCAGACATAATGGGGATTTTGTAAACCCCGCCTTCGTGGAGAAAGAACTTGCTGAACACCCAATGGTGGATGACGTTTTTGTGTACGGGGTGCCTTCCTCAAATGGCGTCCCTGGCGAGAAAGATGTCGTAGCGGCGATTGTCTCCACAGATAAAGCCACATTTCAGCCCGCTGACATCTTTAAAACGTGTGTCGAAAAGCTCGAAAGTAATTTCATACCAAGCTATATTCAGTTAGTTGATGAGATACCTAAAACAGCGTCAGAGAAACCGCAAGAGCGTTTCTTACTTGAAGCTTTTACCGTCAAAGATCCTTGTATTTACCCGCGAGATTAGATTGCAGAAAGGCCATTACTTATGAATAGCTCAATCGTAAGCCTCAGTGAGATGGCTAAACAAATAAAAAATGGGCACAAGGTCGTCCTTTTCAAAGATTGTAGTGTCCCTATGGAGTTGGGACGCACCTTGATCAAGCAAGGTACAAAGGATCTGCATCTCGTAACTGTTCCAACAGGAAGTATGTTGCCTGATATGTTGATAGGTGCTGGATGCGTTGCAACTGTCGAAACATCAGGTGTTTCTCTGGGAGAGTTTGGTTTAGCCCCTCAGTTCGGATCTGCGGTAAAGTCGGGGAGAATTAAAATCTTAGACGCTACCTGTCCTGCTATCTATGCAGGTCTCCAGGCTGCAGAAAAAGGCCTGCCCTTCATCCCCCTGAGAGGCTTAATTGGTTCGGATGTACTTAAAAACCGAGAGGATTTTCGTGTCATCGACAATCCATTTATGGAAAACGACCCCATCGTAGTACTTCCAGCGATCGCACCTGATGTCGCGATCTTCCATGCGGGCATGGCCGATGTGTATGGAAATGTCTATATCGCACGTCAGGCAGAGCTTAAAATAATATCTCACGCAGCCACCAAAACACTTGTGACTGTAGAAGAGATTGTCGATTTCAATATTCTGGAACAGCCCGAGTTGGCGCCGGCGGCACTCTCAGCAATGTATGTTGATGGTATCGCATTAGTACCAAATGGAGCGTGGCCATTAAATCTTCCTGGGTATTATGATTACGATCGCTCATCTATAAAGGCTTATGCCGTGGCCGCAGAAAACGACAGCTCATTTAAGACCTGGCTTGAGACGCAAAACTCTAGCTCTAAGGTAAATTCTCACTAATGAATCACAGTATCGAAGAACTGTTAATTGCTACTATTGCGGAATTCTTATATGGCTTGAAGCACATAGCAGTTGGTGTTCTCTCTCCCATCCCCGGTTCTGCCGCACTACTGGCTAAAGTGCGCTCTGAAGAAGTAAAAAAAGTATCTATTATTGGGAGCACACAAGAGCCGTATCGGCTTGATGGAGGCGTAGACTTATTTGATTGCGCTGGGCAAGGAAGAGTCGACGCATTTTTTCTCAGCGGCGGTCAGATCGATGGTCAGGCTAATGTCAACCTGACCGGAATAGGTGCTTATCCAAAACAGGAGACCAGGTGGTCAGGAGCGTTTGGTTCTGCCTACCTATATTTTTTGGTACCCCGTGTAATACTATTTAGAGAGGAACATAGTAGGCGCGTTTTCGTACCAAAGGTTGATTTTATTAGCGCGCCAGGAGTGAGTGCACCTAACATCTACCGACCCGGCGGACCATACGCATTGGTAACACCCTTGTGCCAGTTTTTATTCGATCGGAACAAAAAGACAATTTTTCTTAAAATCTATCCACCAGGGACACAGCCTCGAAGAAGTGCATGACAACACAGGTTTTGATTTCGAGGTACCTGAAACGATACCAATTACAGCAGCGCCAACAAAAAAGACTCTTAAGTTAATACGAGAAAAAGTCGCCCCTGTAATCGCCGACCCCTATCCTGATTTTGCCAACAAATGTTGGCCGAATCACTAGATGGGTTCAGTCAGTGAAGACAACCTATCGCGATAACTCACTCAATATAGAGTCTAAACTTTGCTTAGCATCGCCAAACAGCATACGAGTGTTTTCGTTAAAAAATAATGGATTGTCTACGCCAGCATAACCGCTGGCCATGCCTCTTTTTAGCACCACTACGGTCGCCGCATTCCACACCTCGAGCACTGGCATACCAGCAATAGGGCTCTCTGGCTCCGATAGAGCTGACGGATTCACTATATCATTGGCCCCAACAACCAGCACCACGTCAGTGTCCGTAAACTCTCCATTAATTTCATCCATTTCGAATACTACATCGTATGACACGCGAGCTTCGGCAAGCAGTACATTCATATGTCCCGGCATACGCCCCGCCACCGGATGGATCGCAAATCGTACGTCCTTCTTCGTATCATTTAAAATATTAGAAATTTCCGATACTGTATTTTGCGCTTGCGCAACTGCCATACCGTAGCCAGGCACTATGATCACTCGTCCCGCCTCACGCAAAATATCAGCGGTTTCGTTACTTAGAATTTCATTGACTTCTCCGTCGTAAGTCGCGGAACTCACCGAGCTACTGCCGGTTCCAAAGCCACCGGCTATCACAGAAATAAAATTCCGGTTCATCGCTCGACACATAATATAGCTCAATATCGCTCCACTGGAGCCTACTAAAGCGCCCGTAACAATGAGCAGATCATTAGATAACATAAAACCCGTTGCCGCAGCAGCCCAACCGGAATAGCTATTTAACATCGAGACAACGACTGGCATATCAGCTCCTCCGATTGCCATTACCATGTGCACACCGAATAGAAGCGCTATCGCTGTCATTATTAGCAAGGAAGACATACCGTCAGTAGTAGAAACAAACTCGACTCCTAGGAAAACACTAGCGATACCTAGCCCTAAATTAATCCAGTGTCTGGCAGGCAGCAAAAGAGGCTTACCACTTATGATCCCCTTCAGTTTTCCAAATGCAATGACTGAACCTGAGAAAGTCACGGCGCCAATCAGAACACCAATATAGATCTCAACTTCATGGATCACTTTTGCAACGCCTACATACCCGTCAGAACCATCCAAATAGGTTGCGAAACCGATCAATACGGCGGCCATACCAACGAAACTATGCAACACTGCCACTAGTTCAGGCATTTCAGTCATTTGTACTCTGTAAGCTACCGTCAGCCCTATCAACGCCCCAATAAGCATAACGGGCGCCAACAATTTCAAATTTGCCGACTCACCAAGTAGCAAAATCGTAACAGCGATGGCAATGACCATCCCAACCATTCCATAGAAATTTCCCCTCCTCGCTGTCCGAGGATGACTTAATCCACCTAAACTAAAAATAAACAGCACCGCTGCAATGATGTAACTTCCCGTAACGATTCCAGAACTCATTAGTTCTTTCCTTTTTGAAACATGCGTAACATTCTTTGTGTGACATAAAAGCCACCCGCGATATTAATAGTAGCAATTAATACAGCTATACTTGCCAGGAAAGCCACCAAGGAATTTCCGCTTGGAATCTGCAGGATTGCACCTATCACGATGATCCCGCTAATCGCATTCGTCACGCTCATTAATGGTGTATGGAGCGCAGGCGTTACATTCCAAACCACCTGATAGCCGACAAAACAAGCCAAAACAAACACCGTCAAATGCGACATAAAGTCAGGTGGTGCAACCCGAGCCAGCAACAGTAAGCCAACGCCAACCAAACCAAAACCTACCATACCCCCAAAACCACCACCTTCTTTAGCGACAGGCGTTGGCTCTGGCGAAAGTTCAGCAGGCTTTTTCGGAGTCGGAGCCGCAGTGGCAATGGGCGGTGCTGGCCATGTCACTTCACCCGCATGTACCACTGTAGCCCCTCGAATAGCGTCATCTTCCATGTCCAGCGAAATTCTGCCGTCGTGGTCAGGACACATCTCACTAAGCAGGTGTTTTAGATTGGTCCCGTAAAGCTGGCTGGCTTGAGCAGGCAATCGACTAGGTAGATCGGTATACCCAATGATTGTTACTTCTTCCTTTCACTACTATTTCATCAGGGCTCGTGAGCTCGCAGTTACCCCCTTGCTCCGCCGCCAGATCAACAATCACGCTTCCGGCTTTCATCGACTTCACCATATCCACCGTAATCAATTTCGGCGCAGGTTTTCCAGGGATAAGTGCGGTCGTAACAATAATATCGACCTCTTTCGCCTGCTCCGCAAAAAGTTCCATCTCTGCCTTTATGAATTCTGGACTCATCGTTTTAGCATACCCGCCAGAGCCTGAACCATCTTCTTCAAATTCAAGCAGCAAAAACTCGGCATTCATACTTTCGACTTGTTCCTTAACCTCAGGGCGAGTGTCGAACGCTCTCACAATCGCTCCCAAACTTTTAGCCGCTCCAATAGCCGCCAAACCAGCAACGCCAGCCCCGATCACTAACACTTTAGCCGGCGGTACTTTACCTGCCGCTGTAATCTGTCCTGTAAAAAAACGGCCAAACTGTCCGGCCGCCTCAATGATTGCTCGGTAACCTGCAATGTTAGCCATAGAACTCAGCGCATCCATTTTCTGCGCCCGCGAAATCCTCGGAATACAATCCATAGCTAGTACTGAGCCACCAGTTTCTGACAACATTTTAATCAGCGCCTCATTTTGGGCTGGCCAAATAAAGCTAATCAACGTCTGTCCTTTGCTAAACAGCTCAACTTCATGTAGCCCGAGACTCGGGTGTCGTTCAGGTGCTCGCACTTTTAAAATAATATCAGCAGTCTCCCAAACGGATCGGGTATCCTCACCGATTTCCGCACCTGCTGATGCAAAGGATGTATCCGAAAAACTCGCTTTTTCGCCTGCGCCGGATTCAACCACTATTTCGAATCCCAATTTGATCAAGTGTTCGACAATATCAGGCGTTATAGCTACACGCCGTTCGTTTCCATGCACTTCGCTGGGAATACCTATTTTCATTAATAAAACCTTTGCTGATATTTAGTTACAGGTCAACGGGTCTAGGCTAATGGCCTAGATGAAATCATATTAAAAAGCTTCAGCTGAACTCAAACTCTACTGGTGCGCACTAAACCTTTGAACGCACACAAATAACTGTTGGAATTTTTTCTAACTACATTATATAACTAAGTATATTAATTAACTAATGCATTGCAATACTCGGATAAAAGGCTTTAGTGTTATTCCGTTAGCAACGAATACTTTAATTTAATAGGTAATAAGGGACATAAAAATGGGTGTGAAAGCAGAAAAAATCTTTACTAGCGAAGCTCAGCTGAGAACTTTCATAGACAAACCCATGGACCTAGCGGTCGCCAAGGCGATTGACCACCTTGACAAGTATTGCATCGAGTTCATATCACGTTCGCCCTTTGTCTGCATCGGAAGCAGTGCAGACCGCGGCGGAGATGTCTCACCTAGAGGTGATCAACCAGGCTTTGTACAAGTACTAGATGCGAATACATTATTTATTCCTGAACGACCGGGCAACAATAGAATTGACACTCTCACGAACATTATAGATAACCCGAGTGTTGGATTGCTGTTCATGATCCCAGGGTTTGAAGACTGTCTAAGAGTTAAAGGCAAAGCTTTAATCGTCCAAGATGAAACGTTGCTGAATAACGCTGCGGTGAACGGCAAGACCCCTAAGCTTGGTATTCATGTAGACGTAGAAACAGCGATGCTTCATTGCGCTAAAGCAGTGAAGAGGTCAAAGCTTTGGGCACCGGAAAGTATGCAAGATAGGAAAGAAATGCCCACTATCGGGAAAATGATTTTAGAGCAATCAGCACAGACTGGCGATAAGCCTAATGAGGCATTAGTGGCCGAAGTTGACTCCTACGTTGACGACAACTACAAGAACGAACTCTATTAGCCGTGCACACAGATTGGCTGTGGTTTCGGGTAACCAGCTTTTGCGCACTCATCTTCATATAGTTTAAGAATACGTCCGGCATCGAGTACACTTTCCACGCTTCCGTCTTGCCCGAGGTTCAAATTTGCACCTCGTATCGCGAACCAAATGTCGGTGGGTTCATTCAGACCAGGTATCTCAGTGGTTAACGTGTGCACTGAGCCGGCAGGTTCGTATAGATAAGAAAAAGCCCGATTGACCGTTTCCGGGTATTCGTGATATTTCCATGCACCGCTATAAGTCACAGCATATACTTCCCCTGTATGCTTGTGCTTCTGGATGGTGACTCCGGGCTCAAAAATCGTTCTGACTACCCAAAGTCCGCCCTCTATATCGTATTGCAGCAACTGAAATTTAACCCCATCCGCGAAATAAACAAACGGTAGGTCTTCAGGCTCCTCGATGATGAGTTTCTGGCACACCCGCTGCTGCCGGAATTTCTAGTTTCGCTGACATTTTCAATTGCTCCCGAAATTTCTAATGAGTATAGAAGATATCACTTAAATAGATCAGATTTCTATCTCTATACTCTTTATGCGTATACTGAACACTCCTAACTAGGAGCGCATGGGGCAGGGTAACATTGCAACAATCAGAGCAAATTAAGGTCGGCGAACAGATCTTCAAGTATATTGATGGCTCGACAACAGCATTAGCTGGCCAGATATACAAGCAACCGGTAAAAGAGTATACGTCCCAGACGGTCTCACAAAAGGAATGCTTGCTATTGTTTCAGAAGACGCCTCTTTGCGTTGGCCTGAGCAACCTACTCCCCCAAAACAATACATATTTTACGCATGATTTAAGTCAACAACCTTTACTTTTAACTCAGAGATGAAAACGGAAAATTTCATGCCTTCTTAAATGTATGTCGCCACCGAGGAGCCCGGGTTGCGGAATCCTGCGGTAAAAGAAAATACTTTAATTGTCCTTATCACGCCTGGAAATATGATTTAAAGGGTAGCCTAATAAGTCGACCAGAAGAGATATCATTTCAACCCTCTCCTAAATCAGAGCATCACCTGGTCGAACTTGAGGCGGACGGAACTTGACGGCTTACTTTGGGTGATGCCAACACCCGGAGTCCCATTAACACTTAAAAGCCACCTGAGCACGATAAACGATGATCTTAAACACTTTGAGCTCGGAAATTTCCATCATCACGAAAGTCGCTCGCTAACAAAACGTATGAATTGGAAATTGGTTATGGATACGTTCATGGAGTCGTACCATTTCTGCGTTCTTCATAAAGACTCTATTTGTAATATTTTTTATCATAATCTAGGAACATTTGATCCGGCCGGCGATCACTTTAGATTAGTTTTTGCGCGTCACAGCATCGAAGAGCTGCGGGATTTGCCCAAGACCCAATGGAACATTCTTCCGCACATAGTGTCAATTTATATTCTATTTCCTAATGTGGTACTCGTTTGGCAGCTAGATCATGTAGAGTTGTGGCAAATTTTTCCCGGTAATGATCCGGTCAATGAAACGATAATGCAAGTTTCGCTTTATACGCCTGAGGAATGCTGCAGCGAAAAGTCAAAGCAGCATTGGGACAAGAATCTCGAACTTGTGTTACACGTCACTGAAAATGAAGACTTCCCCGTAGGCGAAGGAACTCAAAAAGGTTTTTACACTGGGGCGCAAAAAAATATTACCTTCGGACTTAATGAACCTGCCCTCGCAAAATTTCATAGCACGATCACTGATAAACTCAATGAGTCTCGCGAATGATTTCGTGAGAAACTATGCGTCTCCTTTGCGCTGCAATTCAACATACTCTTCAAAAGTTAGCTCGCCTCCGGATATCGCCGCTTTGCCCTGATCTTTTTCAGGCAAAACATCTTGAACTGCATCGATACGCTTCCAAACAGCGTGCGGTGTCTCAACGTCAGGCTTCGGCACATATTTAGAAGTCTGAAGTTTTTTATATCGGTGAATGTAACGCGGACAATTGACCCAAGTCTGCTCGAGACTAACTCTGACGATTAAATCAGCTTCCGAGTACTCCTGAAGAAGTGGGTCATCGTCTACTATTGAAGCCTTCCCCTGCAGTCTCATGCGATGTGGCACTTCAAAATCGATGAATAATATTCCAACACTCGGGTTTTGATGTAAGTTACCCATGGAATAAAACATACCGTTACCATCATAACTTGGGAAAGCTAGGGTGGTGGAATCAACCACTCTAACAAAACCAACATCCCCACCCTTGTACGAGACCGTAGGCCTGCCCACATGATCAACTGTCGAGAGAAAAAACATGTCTCTGCTTTCAACAAAAGCAACATCCGCGTCGTCGAATTCGGCCTTTATAATGACCTCTTCCAAACGAGTAGCCATATCAGTGGTACCAAAGTTTCCTTGAAAAAATCGGTGCGCCTGTCCGTAGATCTCGCTCATCAATAACCTCCTAACGATTAGTCCTATACCTGCAAATTAACGAAAAATTCTCGCATATCATCTGCTAACAATTTTGGTTCCTCAAGTGCCGCAAAATGTCCGCCTGAAGGCATTTCCGTCCATCGCGCAATATTGTATTCCTTTTCAGCCCACTCTTTTTTCGGCTTGGAAACATCTTTAAAAAGCGCAACTCCAGTGGGTGTCTCGACGTACTTTCCTACGGGACCAAATGTGTTGGCTCGCATGGACTCGCAGTAAAGACGGATAGCAGATGGCATAGACTGAGTAAACCAGTAGATCAAAATATTAGTAATCAATTCATCTTTTGTAAAACGCGATTCAAGGTCATCGCCGATATCACCCCACATATAAAAACACTGAATTATCCAAGCAGCTAATCCTAAGGGAGAATCATTAAGTGCAAAGCTCAATTGATCGGGTTTCAATCCTTGTATTACGGCATAGCCTTTTTGCTCTCGGTCATACTCTGTACTAATACTAGAAGGCCCCGTTGCCACACCTTGCGCTCTAGCTTCTTCAGGATCGTCGGTAGATTTGGTCGAACACATATTTAGATGCACTCCAACTATCGATTCGGGAGCTAGAAGTGCCATATGTGGACTCACTATCCCACCCCAATCTCCACCTTGTACGCCGTAACGTTCTATATCTAGAGCCCGCAGCAATTTGACCTGCCGCTCAGCTACCTTACGAACGTCACAACCACTCTCTAGCAGGGGCTCGGACCAGCCATAGCCAGTCATCGAAGGACAAATAATGTTGAAAGCTTGATCTTCGTCCCCACCAAACTCCTCAGGATGCGTTAACCGACGAGCTACCTTATGGAACTCCATGAATGAACCGGGCCATCCGTGAGTCAAGACGATCGTCAAGTTTTTGGAGCTTTCGGACATTACGTGAGCATAATGAATTTTTCTCCCGTCAATTTTCAAAGTGTACTGTGGTAAGACATTATTCAACATGTCTTCTTGCGCTCGCCAGTCATATTCCTCTAGCCAATAATCTACTAATTCGCAAATATAATTTGCGTCTGTCCCATAGCCCCAATCCGAGTTGTCGACCTGGGTTGGTATACGGCTATTGCGCAGCCTATTTTTTAAATCCAATAACTGAGAGTCAGGTATATTTATCGAAAATGGCTCGGCAAGCTCGTGCATATCGTTTCCCCTTACTTTATTAATTTTATTTTCCGATCACCTCATATAAAGTTTTGACTTTATTTCCCTTTACCTTTGTTTGGAGGACGTATACCTTCAATATAAAATAACTCAAATGATACATGTTAGGAGAAAATACACTAATGACCAATAAAAGTGATATTTTTGAGATCATTTACAGCCTAAGGTCCATGCGGAGACTTAAAAGGGATCCCGTACCAATTGAGATGATTGAGAAGATTCTTGATGCCGGAATACAGGCGCCCAGCGGGATCAACTCTCAGCCTTGGGCGTTTGTTGTGATAACCGATCCTGAAAAAAAGAAATTTTTTGGCGAGCGTTATGATTTTTGGCTAAAGAACCGTTTTGGTGATGGGCTGCTTGAACCGGATACTTCGACAAAATACGGACGAACAATACGCTCTGCTCTGTATTTGTCTGAGCACATGCACGAGGCGCCCGTGATACTTATGGTATTAGGAAAACGGGATTGGCCTTTTAACGTGAAGGAACAAGATCGTGTCGGCAAAGCTCCCCCCTCCTACGGATCAATATATCCGTGTGTCCAAAATATTCTCCTCGCCGCACGCGCGCTCGGCCTCGGGGCAAGCTTGACCACTATGCACCAAATGTTTGAAGATGAGATTCATGAGTATTATAAAATACCCACCGATCATGGGTTGGTTGCAACTATCCCTATAGGCTTCCCTAGCGGCAAATTTGGCCCGGTATCGAGAGAGCCGTTAGAGACCAAAATTCATTTCGAAGAATGGTCAAACTGAAGGCACCTAACAGTAACAAACAATAAAAGAGAAACTATAATGACCAACGATAAAAAAGCAAAAGGAAGGGAGTTGCTCGATAAGCTTTGTGGCAATCCAAATGGAGTGGATGGATTACCTCACAATTTGAGAGAATACTCTCTGGAGCACTTGTTCGGCACAGTATGGCAAGGCGATGATCTCGAACTCACAGAGCGATCCTTGATAACATGCACCATACTAACGGCTCTTGCGCGAGAACCCGAACAGCAATTCCATTTCGCCGCAGCAAAGAGACTTGGAGTACCCCGTGAAAAAATGGTTGAGATGATCACTCACACAGCTCATTACGCAGGCTGGCCTAACGCGATGGGCGCAATGCGAAGTCTAAACAAAGTTTGGCCGGAGGACGCCGACGAGTCATAAAATAGTCAAGGCTCGTTACCGATAACAAGTTCCAAACTTTCATCGCTAACCCATTCCGACATGGAACCGTCATAAACGGCAACATTCAGTTGCCCACAAGCATGCAGTGCAAGACAATCCATAGTGGCGGAGATTCCTCCGCCGCAGTAGGTATATACTTTTCGCGCACTCAATGCGCCACTTTCTGCAAAACGAGCCTTTAAATCTTCAACAGGTAAAAATGTTGAATTCTCTGGGTCTAATATAGAGCCATAGTAAACATTGTGAGATCCTCTAAGATGGCCCGGTCTCCCATATCGATTCAATTTGCCGGAGTAAACATCAGGAGAGAGTGCGTTGATAACAACTATCTCCTCGTCACTCTCAGCCTCACGCATTTCTTGTTTCCCAACCCAGAGCTCAGGCTTGGGTTTGATACTTAGCTCACCGAGAGGGTATGCTTTAAATTGTGACTCGGTTCTGCGACCCTCATTGCTCCATTTCTCCCATCCGCCATCTAAAACCGCAACATTACGAAAACCAACAGACAGTAGCATCCACCAAACACGGGTGGCCCACATTGGCGATCCTCTTCCATACAGCACAACTACTGAGTTATCAGCAACCCCATGACTCTGCATTACGGCCCCAAAATTTTCAGCCGAAGGCATCATAAACGGAACTGAGTTCTCCGAATCCGAGAGTTCGTGAATTACATCCAAAAACCCAGCGCCAGGAATATGATCTTTAACCCAATGATCATAACCACTGGTAGGAAGGTAACCAGTCCCGTCAGCTTGAGCCTGCAGATCAACAGTTGTATCGAACAATCTTAGAGAGTCCATTGCTAGATGATCTTCAAGCCACGAAGTAGATACCAAATTAGTTCCCGAAAGCAATTCCCTCTCCTTTAATTTCGACTCAGCTTGTCATACCGGCAAAAGCAGCTAGCTCCGCATTAAAGCGGTCGACATCTTCCATGAACGGCCCATGTCCTACACCCTCGTAATAACTTCCTTCGGCAACCGCACAGTTATGTAATATAAATTCAGCCATAGAGGGCAAGACTACAATATCATCCTCACCCTGCGACACTAGAACAGGGGAGGAGATCTCTTCTAAAAGATCACTGTTATCTAAGTCCCTAGCCGCTAAGCTAGCGCGTACATCAGGCCGCACTGCCATGTTGAAACACAGAACTCTCTCGTAATCCTCCCTCGACAACTTTTTAGTGAAACAACCTTCTACGAAAACTCGCATCGCATCAACGCTTGCCTGAAGGTTGGCAGAAGTAGCCGCATCAAAATGTTCATAAAATCCTGGTCCTATGAACGGTCCTATCGCCGCCTCGTTAAGCTTCACCGTTGCACCGACAAAATTAATACCGCTCACACAATCACAGCCATACTTTCGCACATAATCACAAATAACTAATCCGCCATAGCTCCAACCAACTAACAGAGTTTTTTCTAATCCCAGCCCATCTATTACCGCCTTCACATCGTCTGCCCATTGAGCAGTACTAGTGTATGCAGATTCTTCCCGAGGTGCCTCGGAAGCACCGTGACCTCTAAGATCGAATGCTACCAATCTAAACTGTTCAGCAAGTTGACTTTCTAACTGCTTCATCCAGCACAGGTATGATTGTGACCAACCGTGAATAAAAAGTATTGATGCCCCCTCCGTATTTCCGCACTCGGCTACATTTAATCGCAAACCATCGGAACTGACGACGTTATGAAGTTTCATCTAATTTCTCTCCAACCCAGATTTATTCGCACTAGAGAATATGCGGTATCATAAAAAAAAACTACCCAAAAAATTATAGTGTCAGGTATTTTATTAATCGAAAAATAAAATAATGGTGCCTAAGTAAAAGTGCGTACAATACGAACTAAGACATAGATTAACTGAGGGAGTGCCATGGCTTATATAAATAGTGCTTGTCCACATGATTGTCCATCTACCTGTGCTCTGGAAATAGAAGTATTGTCGTCTAACCAGATAGGTCGAGTGCGCGGTGCAAAAGACAATACTTATACCGATGGCGTAATTTGTAGCAAAGTCGCACGCTATGCTGAGCGGACTCACCACCCCGACCGTATTACCTCACCACTAAGGCGTATAGGTAAAAAAGGCAGAGGGAAATTTGTCCCAATCACCTGGGATGCGGCCCTTGATGAGGTTGCGGAAAGATTTTTAGAAATAGAAAATGACTATGGTGCCGAGTCTATATGGCCCTACTATTACGCGGGCACCATGGGTTTACTTATGCGAGATGGAATAAATAGACTCCGTCATGTTAAAAAATATTCTGGCTATCACAGCACGATTTGTGTCTCACTTGCTTGGAGTGGTTACTTAGCAGGATCGGGACGAATGTCAGGTGCGGACCCTCGTGAAATGCAGAAGTCTGACGTGATTGTTATTTGGGGCACTAATGCTGCCGTGACTCAAGTGAACGTCATGAGTCATGCTCTTAAAGCTCGCCGAGATCATGGTGCGAAAATCGTGGTAGTCGATACCTATAAAAATGCTACCGCTAAGCAAGCCGACTTGTTTATCGCAGTCAAACCTGGCACAGATGCTGCGCTCGCTTGCTCAATCATGCATCACTTGTTTAAAAGCAACATGGCGGATAGAGACTACCTCAGAAAATACACCAAAGACTATGACATTCTAGAGCAGCATCTGACAAAGCATACCCCTCAGTGGGCAGGCCAAATTTGTGGAATTTCTGAGGATGAAATCATTAGGTTCGCCAATCTAATCGGAGAAAATAAAAAAACCTTCCTGAGACTAGGATATGGCTTCACGCGTCAAAGAAACGGGGCAAACAGTATGCATGCGGTGGCGTCGATAGCAGCGATCACTGGTTCGTGGCTTTATGAAGGTGGTGGCGCTTTGTTATCTAATAGCGGCATTTATCACTGGGATAAGACCCTTATTGAGGGCCTAGATGCAGTAGATCCGACTGTGCGGTTGCTGGACCAATCGAGAATCGGTGAAATTCTGACTGGTGTTCCGTCAACCTTAAGCGGAGGCCCACCCGTTAAAGCGCTGTTTATCCAAAACACTAATCCGATGTCGGTAGCACCTAATCTCAATCTAGTGCGTACTGGTTTGGAAAGAGAAGATCTATTTACTTGTGTCCACGAACAGTTCATGACAGAGACTGCAGAAATGGCCGATATAATTCTACCAGCCACAATGTTTATGGAGCACGACGATTTTTATCAAAGTGGCGGGCATCAGCATATTCATTTTGGTCCAAAAATGATTACCCCCCCCGGGGAGTGCCGCTCAAATCATGAAGTTATTTGTGAACTAGCCAAAAGACTTAACGCCTCTCATGAAGGCTTTAATTTATCTGCTCGAGAAATTATTGATCAAACTTTGGTTAAATCTGGGTGGAGTAATCTCGAGACTTTGGAAAAAGAGAAATGGTTTGACGTGCAGCCTGACTTCGAGACATCTCACTTCATCAACGGGTTTGGGCACGAGGACAATCTATGGCATTTTCAAGCTAACTGGAAAGAACAGCAGAAGGTATGGGGCGTGGAAGCTAGAAAAGTCCAAAATGCTGACTTGATTAAAGAAATGCCTACGTTACCAGATCACTGGGAAGTAATAGAGGAGCCAAATGTGTCATTCCCTTTTCGACTGGTTACGGCTCCCGCTAGGCATTTTTTAAACTCCTCATTCACAGAAACCTCCACATCTCAAAAGCGGGAGAAATATCCAACTCTCATGATAAACCCCATCGATGCGAGATCTCTGGGCATAGATCACGATGACTGGATAGTGGTATCGAATCAACGAGGAAGTCTAGAGTTACGAGCGAAAATCTTTGACGGGGTCAATTCCGGTGTAGTTATAGCCGAAAGTATCTGGCCGAACTCTGCATTTAAGTCTGGACTCGGTATTAACGTCTTAACAGGATCCGATCCGTCCGGACCAGTCGGGGGTGCGGCATTTCACGATAACAGGGTTCAGATAAGCCCAGTGGAAACTAGTTAGTTTGTTCAACTTACGCTTTCAACAGAAGCAAAAAATACTTATAGTATTTTAGTAATTAAATAACTTACATAAAAGGTTAGCGATGATTGACTTATATACCGATTCTACTCCAAACGGCTGGAAAGTCTCTGTCTTGTTAGAAGAAATTGGTATGGCATATACCACACATCATGTGGATATCATGAAAGGTGACCAAAAAGAAGATTGGTTTCTAAAAATTTGTCCCAACGGACGAATTCCTGCGATAGTTGATCGCGATAACGAAAATCTGGCAATTTTTGAATCCGGTGCCATCATGCTTTACTTGGCCAAAAAAAGCGGCAAATTAATCCCTACTGATGAGGCGGGAGAGTCGCAAGTAACTCAATGGTTAATGTTCCAAATGTCAGGCATTGGCCCAATGATGGGCCAATCGAACATTTTTTATCGTTATTTCCCCGAAAAATTACCTTCAGCCATAGAACGATATCACAATGAATGTCGCCGCCTTTACGAAGTCCTCGATAGACAACTTGAGGGACGTGACTTTTTATGCGGCGAATATTCTATTGCAGATATCGCCAACTGGTGCTGGATTCGGATTCATTTTTGGGGCGGAACGAAGGTAGAAGGGCTACCTAACTTAGAAGCTTGGCTTGAGCGCTTAGAAAAGAGACCTGCCTGCCAAAAAGGTATAGCAGTGCCCCACGCAATTGATTTCAAAGAACTAGCCGCAGACCTAGAGTCCGAAGACAGCGCAGTTCGGAATTTAGTTACTAAATAAAGATACTTTGTTAGACCTGCACATCTATTATTTCTTTGTCCGAGAAAAACAACTTGATTTGAGTCCCTTTGCTGCGTTCACTTTCAACTACTATGGTCCAGCCAAACCTGTCAGTTATCCGCTTTACAAGACTTAATCCAATCCCATTTCCCTGCGCATTAGCAGGGTTATACGCAGCGTTGAACGCGTCGTCAACATCCTGAGAAGTCATCCCTTGCCCGCTATCAGAAATAAGTATGTAATCCTCTCCTACTGTAACGCTAACTTCTCCTTCCGAAGTATATAAACACGCATTTCGCAGAAGATTGCCACATACAATCGCAACAGCTCGCTCAGAGGCACGGATAACCAATCTTTCGCTTTCATGCATTGTTATGTCTAAGTCTTTAGTTCCATAGATAACGCGGCACCGGTTCAATTCATCACGTACCACATCATTTACAAGTACATCTTCCTTGGTCAGTACTTCTTCATACTCTCTCGCAAGCAGTAGGAGTATTTCGGTGAGCTCCTCCATATCTTTCGCAGCACGCTGGATTCTCTCAATTAGAATCAACGCACTAGGCTGCAAATCACTTCTATTTGTCAAACTATCGCTAGCCATTCTGATCACTGTCAACGGACTTCGAAGCTCGTGACTAGCTTCTCTTGTGAAAGTCCTCTCTCGCTCAATAGATTGCTCGACGCGCATTAATAGATGTTGTAACGCTGTAGCCAACGTCTCTATCTCCGCATCTACTCCACGACTCTCATAAACATCGACAAACCGCTTCGTGCCAGGCTTATCCAGTTCAATTCCTCTTACACTCCGAGCAAGTTTGATTACTGGAGATACGGCTCTACGCGTGATTCCGTAAGCGAACCACGCAGAGGAATAGAGAACTATTAACATCAGAACAAGTGGAAACAAACCGAAATAGCTAGCTGCTTCCGTCACACTATTTGCATCAAAAACTAAAAACAGTTTACTACCCCGATTTTCACTGACATGAACTACAGAACGTCCAACCGGCGTTGATATAGCATGAATTCCGAGGCTTAGATCAGAGAACTCCGAAGGGATCGCCGCATCTGCAGTGTCAAATAGATAACCTATTAAAGTGTTTGTGTTAGGCGCAGGAGTGCTGGCCTCAATCGTTTTACGCGCCCAAAAATAATCTGCTTCGCGCTCAAGCGCCGAGTCTATCAATAGTTCTTGAATGGCAAACTCCGCAAGATATATTCCTGAAACAGCAGTGCCACTGATTAGCACCAACTGTAAAATAAATGCCTTTAAAATTCTGTTATTTAGCGGATTTTTGCGTTCATGCTTCATGACTTAGTCTAAATCCAACACCATGGATAGTGTGTATTAACGGATAATTAAATGGCTTGTCCACGACTTTCCTTAAATTATACAAATGGCTCCTAAGAGCATCGCTATCGGGCGGCAGATCTTCCCAAATAAGTTTTTCTACTTGCTGTCGATTAACTACTTTTGGCGATGCGGTCATGAGTAGCGTTAGTATTTTCAAACCAATCGGCGACAAAGATAAAGGCTGTCCTTGACGCTCCGCCTGACGAGTCGACATATTAATGGTGAGATCCCCCACAGTTAAAACTTCCACGTTAGAAACTGGATTAAAGCGTCTCATTAAAGAGTTTAATCGAGCCGAAAGCTCTTCTAAGTCAAAAGGCTTGACCAAATAGTCGTCAGCTCCGCCGTCAAATCCAGCTAACTTATCGGCAAGAGTATCTCGAGCTGTAAGCATTATAATCGGCCCACTAAACATCAATTCATTTCGCAAGTATTGACATACTTCCAGCCCGTCAATATCAGGAAGCATTCGATCAAGTACGACGGCGTCATAGGAATTCTTGGAGGCGAGCTTTTTCGCCAATGTACCTTTATCCGCGTAATCGATTCGGTAACCAATATTCTCTAAGTAATCATAGACTAACGCAGCGATGTCTTTATGATCTTCTACTAGAAGAATATCAAGATTAAGCGAAATTCCTGTCTTACCTTCATCCATATTTTTTTTAACACATCCCAGAATATTGAGTGACCCTAGAATAAACACAAATCAGATGCTTAGAGAAGCAGTCCATTAGACAATCCTGAAAAGATACACTAGGATCGTAAGTGTAAACATGGAAACTATTGTAGACAATATAATTGTCATGGAAACTACGTCCTGTCTTAATTCGTATTGTTCCGCAAATATGAAAGCATTTATTCCGGTAGGCATAGCCGCGAAAAGAACAGCCACTGCCTTCCAATGATTGGGTACACCCAAGAAAACGCATAAACCTAAGACTAATAACGGATGGAAAAAATTTCTCATAAAAACAAATCCTAAAACTGTCTTGTTATTCAGAGTCAGCTGATAACCTGCAAGACACACTCCAAGCGCAAACAAAGAACAGCCAGGTGCGGCGATACTAAAAAGATCAAGCGAGCTTCTCAGAATACTTGGCACAAAAATCTCGAGCAAATTAACTGAAAAGCCTAAAATTAACGACAATACGATAGGGTTACCCAGGACTTTGCAGATAAAAAAATTCAAGGTATTCCGAAATATAGTTTCATCTGATTTTTTCTCCAACCAAAAAATCGTCAAGCCAAATAAAATAGTACTTTGTGATGCTATTAATATTAGTGCTGGTGTCAAAAATACAGGGTCAAAGGCGTTTAAGATGATCGGTAATCCAAGTAGTGCAAGATTCCCGTAGCAACATGTTACACCGGCAATACCAAGTTCTTCCTGTTTCCAGGAAAAAACACTCCTCGCGAGAAAAGCCGCTATAAAGAAAATAATAATAGAGGGTATGTAGAATGCCGCCAAAAAGTTCCAGGGCACCTCAGACGGTAGAGATGTCTCTACCACCTTTGTAAAAAGCATGGAAGGGAGGGCCACCCAATAGACAAACTTGACCAACCCTTTGCCCGACCTACCTATGGAGTCATTCCATCGCGCTAACATATAGCCAAAGCTTATGGCTAAAAACACAGGTAAAATTGCGTTGGATATAGAAATCAAATTACAAGAAAACCAATCAGACCTACCCAACTCTCAGATGGAGAGAGCCTTGGGGGAACGAAACGTTCCTCCAAGGTACCACATCACCCAATCAGGCAGAGGCGACTTGGGCCGAGCTACTGGGGTTAATCTTATCAGTGAAGTTTGGCCAAACTTTCTCTGTTAACAACTCCAAGCTCTTCATACAAGCATCATGCGGCATGTGGTTGTAAATAAACATCCAGAAATTATCCACTGGCAGCTGCTTAAGCAGAACTTCTAATTTACGATTCACTGTATCCGGACTACCATGGATAACAAGACCTCTTTCCACCATAGCCTCAAAGGTGGCAGGGACATCGAAAGGTCCTTCGCCCGGCCCTGCTATCGCGGCATTGAAGCCAAAAGGAACAAAAAATTCATTCCAGATAAAAGCTCCGGCTTCGCGTGCTATTTCTTCAGCCTCAGCATCCGTGTCGGCTACGATAAGCTCTCGACTCATCGCCATACCTTGACCAAATTTGTAGTTTTTCCCAGCTTCGTTAGCTGCTTCCATTCCAGCTCGAAAATGTTCTTTTACGACGTCAAAATGAGTCATAATAGTGACCGGAGTAATACCTCTAGCCATTCCCCATTTGATAGATCGCTCGGAGGTCGCAAACGGCATAAACATATCTGGAATCATATTATTAAATGTGGGAGGGGCAATCCCTATTTCCTCTATTATTCCGTCAGCATTACACCCCTGACCAAATTTATGTGCCACATCGGCTGCAGCCCATTTAATGTCCTTAGTCGGTACTTGCCAATGCTTACCCTGAAAACTAAATGTATCTTCTTTCCAAGCTTTCATGACTATTTCAAAATGCTCTTCAAAAAGAGAACGTTTTAACTCCTCGTATTCCTCTCCGGCCGCGGGATCAGATAGGCCAACCTGTTGCCCTAGAATATTTACCCAGCGAGGTTGATAGCCCCTCGCAAAACCAGCAAAAACTCTACCCCCCAGCATCTGCGACAACATAGCTATATCTTCCGCTAAGTTGATGGGGTTTCGGGAAGGAAGAACATTACCCAATTGTCCGAAACGCATGTTTTTTGTTTGCATGCCAAAATACATGTCAAGCATTACCGGATTAGTAGAGACTTCCTCACCTTCTACGTGAAAATGGTGTTCAGTAAAGCCAGCTCCGTAATAGCCGTATTCGTCCATGTATTGGACCTGCTCAGTAATTTCTCTAAGCATTTGCTGGTAAAGAGAAGTCTTTTTCCCTGCCATGCCCTGTTTTATGTCAGAAACCCGTCCGACTGACGGGAGATAAAATGCACCCACTTCCATAACAATTCCTCCAACCCTAAAAACTGATATTACGTTTACCATCTCAGGCCCGCGATGCGCGGCACTATAATGTTTTAACGATAGACTACTCTCGCCATACCTTTGAGTCTATCGCTTAAAAAGACTCAAAGTAATTTTTTTCATTAAAAACACACCCAAGTAGTAATAACCTTACTCGGCGGCGGCAACAATGTCTATCTCCACTCGCCATTCAGAGGACACAAGTTGCTTCACTAATAGAGCGGTTGATGCTGGCCGAGCCTCGCCTATGTACTTTTGACGCGCTGCAGCAAATGCTCCATACTCATTTTCATCTATCAGGTAAGCCGTAACTTTTACAATATCCAAGCTACCCATACCAACCGCTTTCAGTGCTTCCATCACATTCGACCATGCTTGATCGGCTTGCTCCTCAACCGTAGTCGGCAACGAGCCATCGGGACGAAGACCAATCTGGCCGGAAATATAAGCCAGCCTAGCATTTGGCGGGACTACTACAACGTGATGATATGCGTTATTAAAGGGCTCAACTATTGAAGTTGGATTAATTTTTTTCAACATCGTGGGTATCCTAATTTTGGTTTTGTAATTGACTGAAAGTACTCATCTAAGCTAACTTCCCATGCGGAGCAGAAAGTAACAACAAGGCAGGCCTACCGCTTTAGGCTAGAACGTTGGCAATAGCTAAGACAACATTAATATAAACAAGTCATCCAGATTATTAAAGAACACGAAATTATGGTTACAAAAACAATTAAAAACGAGCAGAATTTTATCAACGATGAGCCTTACTACGAACCAGTCGGCGATGAAATAAAGATTTTTGCAGCTTCGTACGAAAATCAGCTACCCATTCTTCTAAAGGGCCCGACTGGTTGCGGTAAAACTCGTTTTGTCGAGTACATGGCGTGGTACTTAAAAATCCCGATGGTGACAGTCGCCTGTCACGACGACCTAACCGCATCAGATTTGATCGGACGCTACTTGATTAAGGGTGGCGAGACCGTTTGGGTAGACGGCCCACTAACTAGCGCCGTCAGACACGGCTATATTTGCTACCTTGATGAAATAGTTGAAGCGCGAAAAGATACTTCTGTAGTGATACATCCTTTATGTGATGGGCGGCGTCTACTTCCAATTGAAAAACTCGGCGAGCTTTTAGAGGCGCCTTCGAGCTTCTGTTTAACAATTTCATATAATCCTGGCTATCAAAGTGTATTAAAGGATCTAAAGCAAAGTACTCGACAGAGGTTTGTTGCTCTAGAGTTCGATTATCCTAAACCTGAAATTGAGCAGGTTATAGTGGAGACAGAGAGTAAGATAGATGCCGCAATGGCCGAAAAGTTGGTCAAATTTGGCAATATGACAAGAAATTTAAAGGGGAATGGCTTACAAGAAGGTGCCAGTACTCGTCTACTAGTTAATGCCGCCAAATTAATGGGGCAAGACATTGCTCCGGTTAAGGCGACCGATACAGCTATCGCTCAGGCACTTACTGACGAAAGTGATATGCTACAAGCAGTACATGAGCTTAGTCGCAGTATATTTTAGCAAGCATCTTAAAGAGAACCGACAAGCATGAGTGTACAGTCGAGGCAAAATCTTCTTAATCGCATCAGGATCAAAAAAGACCTAGAGAAGCTTACGATCGAGGCCTTCGCTAGGCACTCTAATGCAGATGAAATAGTTTCACAAATAGCGGAACTATCTGACGCCCAACAACAGTTCATCTATAAATGGGCTGAGTTAATATCTGCTTCTAACCATGAGCTAGGAGCCCAATTTGTTTCACTCGCCCCTAAAGCACTCACGAAAATGCGCGACACAACGGTGCAGCAATGGCTCGATCTTGTTTTACAAAACTTTGATAATCATGGTTTAGGCGCAGCGATAGCAGAATTAGAAAATATTGATGGCTTTATGGAAAAAGCCAAGATCAAGGAAGTGCAATGCTCATTTAGCGAAACTAGCGGCTTCCTGCAGCACTTCATTCGTGGTCTTGGCGGCCGGGATCTTAAAATATCAAGTGATTTAGACACGTTCACCAATACCGAGGCTCTGTTCCTCCCTGAGGCAGTAGATCTGTTCCCCGCGCCTCAGGAAAATTTTACATTATACAAACTTACCGCAGTTCATTTGTGGGCTCAGACCTGGTACGGGACGTGGCAACATCAAATACTAGAAGCGTTTAAAGACACCTATGATTCGTCAGACCATATAGAGATCTTTAATCGGCTAGAGTGTATTCGGCTAGACGCTTGCATCGCCCGTGACTTCCCTGGTCTAAACAGGGAACTTCAACAATTCCAGTTACATGACTCAGACAGCGTCGAACTGTGGGACTCATGGCGAGCAAATTCCATCGAACTTCAGGAACCGAATGCGACCGCGGCTGATAGTCTAAAACTAATAGAAAAATTCTCAGACATTAAATTGCCTCCATTACAAGCATACCAAGGGGGAAATCTATTTAGATCGAATTCGCCAGACATTTTATTCAAGAGTAGAGCAAGAGAAGGCTGCGCTGCAAAAGGCGCTGGAGAAAATACTAGAAGATAATGTTGGAACTGAAAACGATGCTGAGATGGAGTCGCTGGATAATCAGACTTTAGAGCTTTCCCAGACCGAAGATAATGACGGTCAGGACAGTAATATGAACCTACAATTAACCCTTGACGGTCAACCCGTAGACATGAGTGAGGATTTAAAGGAACTCCTGGGTTCGATTATCCAAGATTTCGGAGAAATTCCTGACAGCCACATGGACCCCTCGGAGCAAAGCGATTATTCAGATGAATTGCTCCCACAATCAAATGGAGAAGCCGACAACTCAGAGCTTGATCTCCAGAATGAAGGTGCGTTCCAGTATAAAGAGTGGGATTGTACTCGGCAAAGATTCCGTGAGGACTTCTGTACTTTGCGTGAGCTAACCGTCCCGCCTGGCGATGAAGCATTTATTGATGAAACTTTGGAAAAGCACAAGGGAGTATTAAAGGAAATAAAACGAAGTTTTGAGGCAGTCTTAGGAGAGTCTCGACCCCAACGACGCCAATGCGATGGCGACGATATAGATTTGGGCGCACTAATTGAGGCGTATACGGACTTAGCGAGAGGAGAAGAAATGAGCGACCATTTGTACACTCGGTATAAAAATGTAGAGAGAAATATCGCAGTTATGTTTATGGTGGATATGAGCGGATCTACTCTTGGGTGGGTCAACAATGCCGAGAGAGAGTCTCTTGTCTTACTTTGTGAGGCACTGCAACTTCTCGGGGATCGATACGCTATCTTCGGTTTCTCTGGGCGCACTAACAAACGCTGTGAGGTCTACTCTGTAAAAGAGTTTGACGAATCGTACGGAGAGGCAGTGAAGCAACGGATCAGCGGCATACGTCCTAAAGCCTATACACGCATGGGCGTAGCAATAAGACATTTAGGGAAATTGCTTCAGGATACACAAGCGAGAACAAAATTGTTAATCACGCTATCTGATGGTCGGCCTGAAGATTATGGCGGCTATAAAGGTCAATACGGAATAGAAGACACTCGGCATGCTCTTCTAGAAATGAAACAGGAGGGCGTGCATGCCTTTTGTATAACTATCGATAATGAAGCACAAGAATATCTTCCGCACATGTATGGCAATGCGAACTATGCTGTTATCGACGAAGTAGAAAAGCTACCGCTCAAGGTAGCAGATATTTATCGTAGGTTGACCACCTGAATCAACTGATAGCCTTCACCTTATTCCTCAAAGTGCCTATTTCTGATATCTGAATTTCGACTAAATCATTGTGACGTAAAAATTGGGGCGGTTCCAATCCAGCCCCAACCCCTGCGGGAGTCCCCGTGGCAATTATATCGCCTGGGTATAGACTGATTCCTGCGGAAATTGTCTCTATTAAAGTAGGTATATCAAAAATCATAGAAGCAGTATTTCCAGTCTGACGTAGCTCACCATTCACCCAACACTTAATCTCGGTATTCGACAGATCGATGAGGTCCCTTGACACAGCTATGGGTCCCATTGGACAAAATGTATCTTGAGACTTCCCCAGTAACCATTGCTTGTGACGGGCTTGAACATCACGGGCACTCACATCGTTGATTAACGTATAACCCCAAACATGATTCATCGCATCACTTTTCTTCACGCCTCGACCTGGCAACCCAACTATTACCGCTAACTCGGCTTCATAATCTAATTGACTGGTCACTGCAGTGTTATGGATGATGTCGTCTTCATTACCAATCACGCAGTCTGGAAGCTTCGAAAAAATAATCGGAAACTCAGGCGCCTCTCCTCGACCACCAGTTGTATCAAAGCCTTGGTCCGCGATCTCTTTCACATGTGCAAAATAATTCTTACCAACACAAATTATGTTCCTCCTAGGGCGAGGAATTGGAGCTAAGACTTTAACCTCACGAAGTGGAATTGATTCTTCCATAGTTTTCAACGGAACCTCAGCAGCATCCGCTTCAAGTATAGCCAGCAGACCTAATGCACTAGTCTCTGCGCTTAGGGAAAATGGATTGATGTAAGAGCCATCTTTTGACAACACTCCAACTCCTACAGCGCCGTGATATTCATAAGTAACAACTTTCATTATTCATTTCCATATATGTCGCGATTAGACCGCAGTAAAAATCACCGAACTTTATTCATAATTTAACGCGCGGTTTGCAAATTTTTCAGTATAATAACTATACACGTAATAACTTCAAATCCTTTTAATAAGGAGTACGGTCCGCATCATGTTTGAAAGTATTCTAATCGCCAATCGCGGTGAAATAGCCTGCAGAGTAATACGTACTGCAAAAGAATTAGGTATTGAGACTATTGCGGTATATCACCATGTCGATCGTATGGCACCTCACGTAAAAGCTGCCGATAGGTCGGTCGAGTTATTCGGTGATACTCCTACCGCCGCGTATCTGGATATAGAGCAGATCATAAAGGTCGCCAATAAAACTAAAGCGCAATGCCTGCACCCAGGTTACGGCTTCCTCTCAGAAAATGCAGCCTTTGCCGAGGCGGTAGAGAAAAATAATATCGTGTTCGTAGGGCCCCAGCCTGAAGTCATCAAACTGATGGGAGACAAAATTATTTCTCGTGAGTTTGCTAGAAAAGCTGGAATACCTATTGCACCCAGTGTGACTCAAACTGACGACTTATCTAATTTTTTAAAAGAAGCAGAAAAAATTGGGTTCCCATTATTGATAAAAGCATCCGCTGGGGGCGGCGGTAAAGGAATGAGTATTGTCCGTGAAGCGACCACGTTAGAAGAGCAAGCAAAGATAGCGATGAGCGAGGCTGAAAGGTATTTTGCTGACAGCCGTATTTATGCAGAGCTTTATGTTGAGAATCCCAGGCACATTGAGGTTCAAATACTAGGCGATGGGCAGGGCAATATTGTCCACGCCTATGAGCGAGAATGCTCGATACAACGTAGGTTTCAAAAAGTAATTGAGGAATCTCCCGCTCCAGCGTTGTCAGTTGAACTGCGTGACCAAATATGTGCTGCGGCAGTTGATCTTGCCTCCAAAGCAAAATATTTAAATGCAGGCACCGTTGAGTTCATCCTAAGTCCCGATGGATCCTTCTACTTTTTAGAAATGAACACGCGTCTGCAAGTAGAACACCCTGTGACTGAGATGGTTTGCTCTTTAGACCTAGTGAAAGCGCAACTCCACATAGCGGCTGGCAAGACCCTCCCCTATAAACAGAGTGAAATCAAGCAATCTGGACACGCTATTGAGTGCCGGATTTGCTGTGAAGAACCTCATAACGACTTTAGGCCTGCTACCGGAGACATCAAAATCCTTTCCGTTCCCGTAGCTAATGACATTCGGTTTGATTCCGGTATTGTACAGGGACAAACTATCTCAGCTGCCTTCGATTCTATGATAGGTAAGCTAATTTGCTTCGGGGAAGATCGAGACGCCGCAATTAAGAACGCGATTGGCGCTCTCAATGATCTAGTAATACTAGGGGTAAGCAGTAACATTGATTATCTAGGTCAAATATTAAAAGCAACTGATTTCAAAGAAATGATTATTGATACAGGCTTTCTGGAAAAAAATAAAGCAACCCTTCTATTAGAACCTCTTTCCGAAAAAGACAGCAGTACCGTCGCGACTATTGCGGCACTGAGTCTAAGGGATTTTAAGGCGCTCGCGCTGGAAACTCCTGAACCTTATGCGTCTATCGGCGCATGGAGGAATTTGTAATGGCGCGGTCGTTCAATTTTTCCCTCGATGAAAAGCCTATCAATGTGTCGCTTATCAAGTGTAACCCTGTATTAGAAGTACTCGCCAATGAATTAACTGTTAACGTGTCGTCAGTAGATCAAGTGAGCAGTAATTGCTTTACTCTCATTATTGACGATAAAAAGAAAACTGTCTGGTGGGCGCGGGACGACGATGCGATCTATGTCCGATTCGATGGTCGAACTCACACATTGTCTTATCGGGACGCTATAAGCGCCTCACAGCAAGCAGGGGTCAGCGATAACGTAATTAAAGCGGACATGCCTGGAATTGTAGTTAAGACAAACTGTAATGTAGGTGACAGCGTCAAGCTAGGTGATGTTTTAATTGTTATTGAGTCGATGAAAATGCAAATTAGCATCGTTTCGCCACGAGACGGCGTGATTAAAGAAGTTAATATTGCTGCCAACGCGACTTTTGAAAAGAACGCAGAACTGATCTCTCTTGAGGAAAAAGAATAATGGCCCGAATAAAATCTATAATTCAGACCGATTCGAATGAATTTCAAGAAAATTATCGCCACAACAAAGGCTTAGCTGAAGAGTTAAAACTAAAGCAAAGAAAAGCGAGATACGATAGACCCCAAAAAGATATCGACCGGCTCGCGGGGCATGGAAAAATGATGCCCAGAGAGCGTATCGAAAAATTGCTCGATCCTGGAACTCCATTTCTTGAATTCTCAACTCTCGCCGCAAACATGGCCTACGAAGGGGACTCGCCGAGTGCGAGCTGCATAACTGGCATTGGTATCGTTAATGGCAAAGAGGTAATTATTAATGCCAATGATAGCAGTGTTAAGGGAGGTGCGTGGTACCCCTTAACTGTAAAAAAAAATTGTACGAGTTCTTGATATAGCTATCGAGAATCGACTGCCAATTATACACCTCTGCGACAGTGCCGGAGGCTTTCTTCCTTTGCAATCTGAATTGTTTCCAGATAAATACATGGCTGGTCGCATGTTCCGCAATCAAAGTACATTGTCTAAAATGAACGTTAAACAGTTAGCCTTGGTGTTTGGACATTGTACTGCTGGAGGCGCGTACGTGCCCGCTTTATCAGATTATTCAGTAATAGTTAGAGGCACTGGCGCTGTTTTTTTGGCCGGTCCTCCACTAGTCAAGGCTGCCACAGGTGAGATCGTAACAGCCGATGAACTTGGGGGCTGTGATCTGCATACGCAAGTTAGCGGCACCTGTGATTATCCAGCTGACAGTGAAGAAGAAGCTATAGCAATAGGGAGGGAAATCGTCGAACAATGGGAGAGTCCAAAAAAATGGCCCCTGCAAAAAGACGAGGTTGAAGAGCCTTTCTATAGCGCAGATGATCTATACGGCATCATCCCAACTGATATAAAAAAATCTTTCGACATGAAAGAAGTAATCGCACGCGTAGTCGATGGCAGTAGATTCCATGAGTATCAACCCGCCTATGGCACTACTCTCGTATGCGGCTACGCTAATATTTGGGGGTATAAAGTTGGGATTTTGGCAAATAATGGTGTTCTTTTTAACGAGAGCGCGCTAAAAGGAGCCCACTTTATCGAGCTATGCAATCAAAACAACACCCCTATTCTATTCATGCAAAATATTACGGGCTTTATGGTTGGACGCGAATACGAGGCTAAAGGTATTAGTAAAGACGGTGCTAAATTAATTCAGGCGATTGTTGGTTCACATGTACCAAAATTCACTGTAATGTGCCATGGTTCCTTTGGGGCTGGCAACTATGGGATGTGCGGCAGGGCATACGATCCTAGACTTATTTTTTCGTGGCCAAATCATCAAATTGGCATCATGGGAGGCGAGCAAGCGGCAAAAACACTTGCGGAAGTGAAGTTGCGACAATTAGAGAGACGTGGCGAAACTGTCGACCAAGCTGAGCTGGACAAAGTTTACCATGAAACCTTAGAGGCTTATCAGCATCAGATGTCGGCCTATTACGCGACATCCGAGCTGTGGGACGATGGAATAATCGATCCAACCGACACTAGAAATGCACTTGGCATTGCCATCAGCGCCTCATTAAATGCACCACTGAGTGAACAAGGCTACGGAATCTTTAGGTTTTAATCACGGAACGATTAAGCAATCTCTCGTACTAGGAAAATTAAATTTACAAAAGGATCTGCATGACTTTTTCGACCGCGGGAATACGAGAGATCACTTCCATGGTGGCTTCCTCTAGTTCATCCGAGACCGCAAGGATCGCGATAGCCATCTGAGATCCCCCTGATACTCCAACTTGCATACGAGAAATATTTACGCCCTTCTCGCCCAGTGCGGCACCTATCATACCTATTACGCCAGGCTCATCGGCATGCTTTGTAATAAGTAGGCGGCCTTCGAGTGGTGATTCGATATCGTAATCACTGACTCTCACAAGTCGAGCTCGCTTACCGTCAAAAATAGTACCTTCTAGATAAACAGTCTGATCAGGGCCAGTAGCCGTGATCCGAAGAATTGAAATATATTCAGTCGAATCAGGCGTTCCAACCATTTTAACCTTGATGCCCTGTCTTTGCGCAAGGTGAAGAGCATTAATTTGATTAACCGGCACTGCATGATGGTCACATAAAAGACCAACCATCGCTGCGCTAGCCACAGGATGTAAATCGAACTTAGAAGCCTCCCCAAAAACGCCGATCTCGACTTCAGTTAATGGACCGTCTAACATCTTACACAAAAGCTTACCCAGCTTTGTTCCGAGCTCCATGTAAGGCGCAACTTGGACTAATTTTTCGGGTTCGATACTAGGCACATTGACTGAATTAATCACCTTTCCTTTTACTAGAAAAGCCGCTATGTTATGTGCAATTTCCACTCCTACCGCAGTTTGTGCTTCTTCAGTCGAGGCGCCTAAGTGCGGCGTGAATTGAACATTTGGCGCAGCCAAGAGAGGCGAATCTACTGGCGGTTCATTCTCAAAAACATCAAGCGCTGCCCCAGCCAAATGCCCTGATTCCAAAGCATCAATCAAGGCTCTTTCATCAATCAACCCGCCCCGAGCGCAATTAATGATGCGCGAACCTGGTTTCATCGCAAGAAGGCGTTCACGATTGAATAAATTTCTCGTACTATCAGTGACTGGACAATGTAGAGTCACGTAGTCCGCTTCCTTAGCTAATTCATCTATATCGCGCTTCTCTACGCCGAACTCTTCAAAGGTTTCTTGGGTAACGAATGGATCAAATCCGATAACCTTCATTTTTAGGCCAATGCATCTTTCGGCTACCAAACGACCTATCGTGCCAAATCCAACAACGCCAACAACCTTCGCTGAAACCTCAGCACCTAAAAATTTATTTCTTTCCCATTTACCAGACCGAACAGACAAATCAGCAGAAGGTAAGCTGCGGCTTAAAGAGAACATGTGAGCAATAGCAAGTTCCGCAGTAGTAGTCGCGTTTGCATCGGGTGTGTTTAAAACAACAATTCCTCTTTCGGTAGTTTTTTCTAAATCAATGTTATCGACTCCTATCCCGGCACGGCCGATCACTTTGACATTCTTTGCCGCGTCCAACAACTCACCTCGCAGTTTCGTAGCGCTGCGAACGATAATAGCGTCGGCATCTTTGACGTGAGGGATAGCCTCGTCAACCGACAAACCAGCACTAAAATCTATCTGCAGGTCAGGATATTCTTCCAAAGCAGCTATACCTTCAGGCGCTAATTTATCCGCAACAAAAACTTTATACATTAAATTTCCTTCTTACAATTTCGCTCGTGCTGAGGGTCAGTCAGGACATACATTATTATACGCCCAATCAAGCCATGGCGTCAGGGCCTCTAAGTCGCTTGCCTCTACTGTTGCTCCGCCCCAAACTCGAAGTCCGGGGGGCGCATTTCGATAACCATCAATGTCGTAGGCAACTTCTTCCTCATCCAACAAACCAGTCATTTTCTTAGTGATCTTGACCTGATCTTCAGCTGCAAGAGAATTAAACCACGGGGCTATGATTTTAAGACAAATCGATGTGCTTGACCGTTGGCCTGGTTCCGCAGCAAGGAAGTCCACCCACGGAGTTTTGGATACCCATTTCTCCATCACACCAAGGTTTACTGTCGAACGATCACATAATCCTTTTAGACCGCCTTGTTTTGAAGCCCAGTTAAGGGCATCAAGATAATCTTCGACACACAGCATTGAAGGAGTATTGATTGTGGAACCTTCAAAAATACTTTCGTCAATTTTCCCTTTTTTAGTTAAACGGAACAATTTAGGCAATGGCCGAGGTGGCACGAATGTCTCCAAACGTTTAACAGCTCGTTCACTCAAGATAATTACCCCATGAGCGGCTTCCCCACCTAACACTTTTTGCCATGAAAAAGTAACGACATCAAGTTTTGGCCAAGGCAGTGTCATCGCAAATGCGGCAGAGGTAGCATCACAAATCGTTAATCCTTCTCTGTCATCTGAAATCCAATCCCCGTCTGGCAGTCGGACTCCCGAAGTCGTACCGTTCCAGACAAATACAACATCATTTTGAAAATCTACTTTATCCAAATTAGGTAATTCACCGTACGGTGCCACCAATGTATTTGCCTCTAGGCCAAGAACGTCAACCACATCTGTCACCCATTCCTGACTAAAACTCTCCCATGCTAAAACATCTATACCTCGCGCCCCAAGAAGAGACCATAACGCCAACTCTACAGCACCAGTATCAGAACCTGCCACGATACCAATCCTGTAGCCAAGAGGAACTTCTAGTATTTCTCTTGTCTTTGCAATCGCGCTCTTAAGCTTTGCTTTCCCAGGCTTGGAACGGTGAGATCGTCCAATCAGCGCATCCTCTAGCGTGTTCGTTGTCCAACCAGGTCTTTTAGGACACGGGCCTGATGAAAACTGTGGGTTATCGGGTTTTATTATTGGTTTCTTCATTGTTAAACTCTTAGAGGAATAGCCGTATAGAATAAAACCCGAGATTGTACGGACAACTTCAACGAATGCAATGTTTTAAAATGAATTCCTTAGAACAGGAACATAGGATCGTAATCTCACATAATCATAGAAATATGAGCTCACTCAACAAAAATTCCGCGAAGGCGTATCCAGTTGGCCAATCAAACTTGAGCGATCTTCTAACACCTGCGCGATAAGATGAACAACCTCACCTTCTCTTTGCACCGTACCAGAAATACTTAACAACTTGGAATGCATTACTTCGTTATAGTAAGTATCAACCAAACTTGGCCATATTATTGCATTGATAGAACCCATCTCATCTTCTACGGTAAGAAAAATCACCCCGTTAGCTGAGCTAGGCTTTTGCCGCACCACTACCAGTCCGCTGAATTTTGCTTGCGCACCTTGAGCTAATTCGAGTAAATCTGAAGATAACTTATCGCCTATTAAATACTTTCTAAGCAAGGCCAAAGGGTGTTTACCCAAGGTTAGACCTACACTTTCAAAGTCAGCAAGAACTTCCTCCCCTTCCTTAGGCCGAGGAAGTAATGGAGTGGCAGCTTCTTCTATAACAGGAGGCAATAGAGGTAAAGGTGTCCTGAAGCCTAAGGCCTTCCAATTAGCTTGATGCCTATTACCAACCAGAGTTTCAAGAGCGTTTGCCTTTGAAAGTAACTGAAGTTCTGTTCGACTCAATTTTGTCCTAATTACAAGATCATTCAGATCTTTAAAAGGCTGTACACCTCTCTTTTTTTCAATACGACAACCTACCTTCGCGCTAAGTCCTTTGACTATCCGTAGGCCTAGGCGCAACGCATATTTTCCATTTCTATATTTTTCAACAGTACAATCCCAATTACTTTGTTGAATATCTAAAGATAATACTTTTACCCCATGTCGCTTCGCATCCTGTATCAACTGAAAGCACGAATAAAACCCCATAGGCTGACTATTCAGAAGTGCTGTAGTATATATTTCAGGCATATGATTTTTTAACCATGCAGATATATAAGTCAATAAGGCAAAGCTGGCTGCATGCGCCTCAGGAAACCCATAACCACCGAAGCCCCTCATTTGGTTCAAGGTACTCTGTGAGAAACTATCGCTATAGCCTTTGTCCTTCATGCCAGCTAATAGTCTACTTTGGAATTTTGAGATATCATCAGACTCTCCCCAACTCGTCATAGCACGTCTTAACTGATCCGCTTCTCCAGGGGAGAAGCCGCCTACAACCATAGCCAATCTAATAATTTGTTCTTGAAACAAAGGAACACCCAAGGTTCGCCCTAGGACCTTTTTAACTCTGTCATCCGGATAGTCTGGAATTTCCTGCCCATTACGTCTACGCAAATAAGGATGCACCATTTCTCCTTGGATTGGGCCAGGCCGAATAATCGCAACCTGAATGATAAGATCATAATAATTCTGAGGTCTAAGCCTCGGAAGCATTGTCATTTGTGCGCGTGACTCAATTTGGAAAACGCCAACAGTATCTGCGGACTGGATCATCGAATAAGTACTTGGGTCATCGAAAGGAATATCAGATATGCTAAGATTTTCCCCTGTAAGTTCCTTAATCAGACGAAAGCTCCGACTAATCACAGTCAATATTCCTAATGACAAACAATCAACTTTTAAAATCCCTAGGATTTCTAAATCTGCCTTGTCCCACTGAAGGATGGTACGGTTAGCCATTGCCGCGTTTTCAAGCGGAACTAAATCAGATAAAGGACCGTCAGTGATCACAAACCCACCAACATGTTGAGATAAATGCCTAGGAAAACCTATAATCTGACTAACTAGGTTAATCAAATGTTTCAACAATACATTACTAATATCTAAATTGGTGTTCTCAATTTTTTCGATAGTAACCTTTCCTTGTTTCCATTGAACTTTACCTTTCAGCAACTGCTTAAGCTCTGATCCATTAATACCAAGAGCTTTTCCCACATCACGAATAGCGCTACGGATCTTATAGGTAACAACGGTTGCCGCTATAGCTGCCCGTTTTCTGCTGTATTTTTTGTAAATATGTTGTATTACCTCTTCACGGCGCTCGTGCTCAAAATCGATGTCAATATCAGGTGGTTCATTTCTTTCCCTAGAAATAAAACGCTCAAATAGCATATCGATATGTTTAGGGCTTACTTCTGTGATCCCTAGGCAGTAGCAAACAATCGAATTCGCTGCAGATCCTCTACCTTGGAATAAAATCCCACGTGACTTGGCAAAGTCAATAACATCGCAAACCATTAAGAAGTAACCCTCATAATTTAATTCTCTTATAAGAAATAATTCATAAAGGATTTTTTTCTTAGTACTAAGTGTAGTGCCTTCGGGCCAGCGTCTTTTCATGCCTTGCTTTATAAGATTTTTCAATTGTGTGAAAGTACTATTGCCAGACTTAATCAACTCTTTTGGATAGCTATACTTCAAATCTTCCAATGAAAAACTACACTGGCTTGCGATTGTTATCGTCTCATCAATCAACGCTTTGGGGAAAATATTTTCAATTCGATGTAGCGGCCTTAGATATCTCTCAGAATTAGAGAAAAACGTACACCTATTATCCATCACTCTCTGTTTCAGCCGTATCGCAGTCAAAGTATCAAGGAGAGGTTTGCGAGATGGTATGTGCATCCGCACATCACCAACGGCAACTATGGGCAAACTAAAGGCGGTCGACAAGGCTACTGCAGCCTGTAAATATTCTTGGTCCCTCCCACTATAAAATAACCCTAAACCTATCCAAGAACGACCGGTAAAATTTTTGCTAACCCACGCTGCATACTTCTTATCTTCATCGTTAAAAGTAGGAATCCAAATTAAGAAGCCTGTAGAAAATTTTAAGAGATCTTCTTTAAAAATCTGATAATCACCCTTGCCTTTACGCAATCTTGATTTTGTAATTAAGTAACTAATCTGGTGATAAGATGATAAATTACTGGCTAAAAGAATTAACTTCATACCATCCTCACAAACTAACTCTGTCCCGCAAATGATTTTCAAGTTGTGTGCTTTACCTGACTCATATGCTTTAACTAAACCAGAAAAGCTACACCTGTCCGTTATTGCAAGTGCTTTATAACCAAGTGATGCCGCAGTTTTAACTAACTCTTCCGGATGAGAAGCTCCATGATTGAAAGTGAAATTAGTTAGACAATGAAGTTCTGCATATGGGATATAAGTTTTTTTTTTCATTGTGTAAAGCATTTATACTGTATATATATACAGTATAAATGCTTTACACTGAGAAAACTATCCAGTTCTAAAAAAATGAATATCAAATTCTCATTAGCACTATAATTGAACAAAGTAACATCGCCTTCACTTTCAAACGCGTCGAGCGAAACTAATTTTATTGGAGAAAAGTAAACAATGTTCGAAAATCTTGAAACCCTTAGTCCAGACCCAATCCTCGGATTAATGGCAGCTTTCAATAAAGATAAAAATACAAACAAAATAGACCTAGGAGTAGGAGTTTATCGCGATGAATCGGGACAGACTCCGATAATGAATAGTGTTTTGGAAGCTCAACAACTCCATCACCAGACAGAATCTACAAAAGCGTATATTGGCCCGCCGGGGACTCCACGGTTCAACGAACTGAGTCGTGAAATGATGTTCGGTTCGGAACACTCCGCGCTAACAGATCGACGCGTAGCTGGCGTTCAGACTCCTGGGGGATGCGGTGCCCTGAGAGTTGCAGCTGAACTCATCAAACGAGCAAGCCTCCAGACTACGATTTGGGTAAGCAATCCCACATGGGCCAATCACAGGCCATTACTTGGAAATGCTGGAATCAACATTAAAGAATATGCCTACTACGATAATGACACACGCTCGCTAAACGAAACTGAACTATTCACTGCACTAGATTCAGTTCCTGCTGGTGACATCGTTTTACTCCATGGTTGCTGTCACAACCCTTCGGGCGTTGATTTAGAACAATCGCACTGGGAAACAGTGGCGCAAATTGCTAATAAAAAAGGGTTCATTCCTTTCATCGACCTGGCCTACCAAGGCCTCGGTGAAAGTCTTATAAAAGACTCAATAGGAGTACGTATCCTGGGGGAAGCATGCGCCGAACTAATTGTCGCAAGCTCATACTCTAAAAATTTTGGTCTTTACCGAGAAAGAGTGGGTAGTTTACAAATAGTAAGCCCAAATACCAAACAATCCAATGTAGTACAAAGCCAACTTGGCTCAGTGGTTCGAGGAATCTACTCGATGCCACCGTCGCACGGTGCTGCAATCGTAGAAAGTATTTTAGGAGACGAGAGACTAGGAAAGATGTGGCGTAAAGAACTGGAATCAATGCGCAACAGGATTAATCTTCTCCGAACTGAGCTTGCTAGCGGCTTGAGTGACGAAACAAGCCGAGATTTTTCGTTTATAAAAACACAACGCGGAATGTTCTCATTTTTAGGCATCTCCGCCGCGCAGGTTGCTACGCTACAAGAGAATTATGCCATTTATATGGTGGACTCCAGCAGAATAAATGTAGCGGGCATTAACGACACGAATATAGAGTACTTCATCGCGTCGATGAAAAGCGTTCTAAGCGAAGGATAGTTTATAGAGCTGGTCGATCGATCACCTTAACAACTTTCGAGTGTCGCAACTCAGCTAGAACAATCCTGTCGAACCGGTTTGTCAGCGAAAATGCTATTAGAGCAGCTTCAGTACAGGCGGCTTCTATGCGCGCATCGTCCACCATATTAATTACTGGAACAACTCTCATATTTTTTGTGCCTCGAAGACTTCCTTTTGGCGATGAAATTAATTTGGCCAAATGTAATGGCTTGATCATGCCCCCCACTTCTAGATCCAAAATTTCCGCCACCAAATCGACACGGTGGGCAATTAAAGATGTAAGAGACTGACCAATTACTATTCCAGATATCAGAGGAAGAACTAACTGCGTAAAGTCCGGGATAAGCGGCTCGTGATCAGCAGGCGCTTTTATCATCCGCGAGCGTGCACCATCTGCTTTTATAATCACTAGATCGTAGTTACCCTTGCGCCAAATAGTTTCGATCTGCGAAGGCATTAAACCTCCGACTCGATTTCGAGTCTCTGTTGGTCCCGCGTAGGCTACCACGCGAGCATCCAAATTAAATTCGAGCGGAGAATCTCGATCAATCGTTACTAAGTCGACCTTGGTTTCATCATACTGAAACATGTGCGAGGTCGATGTTAATGCTACTCGGCCATCAAACAATGACGCCAACTCGTACATGGTCGTTTTTTTTCCTCCAGCGCCAATCAAACTCACCACACCACCCGAAAGATCCAAGGCAGATAACAAATTATTTGATCGAACTGTTTGCATACCTAAATTCCTAAATCAAAATAAAGCAACAAATTTGTGCAAAGTAATGTGAGTATCTAATATAATTTGTTGATAACTTCTATATAATGTGAATAACATTTCATTATTTGTGAATATTATCATCAATCTCTGCTACAAATTACGAGAATGGGCTATGTCGATTAAACTAACATATCTATTTGCTCTTGTATTTCTCGCCTCATTCCACCTCTCCGGCAACGGAGCATCTCTATTCGACAAAGAAAACCAAGTTGAATCAATGCCCTCGTGGTTATACGTCTCAGGCTCCCAAAGGATCCGGTATGAGTCTCTCAACAAGCAATTCCGTTCCCAAGGACAGGGTGGCGATCAACAGGTTGCGTTACGAACACTGCTAGCCATAGGCATCAAGTCAAGTGACTTCAACTTCGTAATCGAGGCGGGCGACTCTCGTGCATTTTTGGACGACAACGGCTCTCCCCTTTCGACTAGTATGGTGAATCCGGTTGAGCTGATACAAACCTATCTTATGTGGGAGCATCAAAATCTATTTGAGAAAGACGGTCACTCGAGTCTCCGAGTCGGACGCTTAACTCTTGATGTTGGTAGTCGACGTTTAGTTGCAAGAAGTAAATTCAGAAATACTATGAACACATTTTCTGGTGCTGAATGGAAGTATGAGACTAAGCAAGGGAATGAACTTCAGATGTTTTACACTTTACCGGTAAATCGCGCGCCAGCCGATACTTCTGATCTAAAAAATAATCATATTGAATATGACCGGCCTAGTGGCCGAGCTCATTTCTGGGGTGTTTCTTATACCGACAAATCGTTAATTCAAAGTCACGAATTAACCATTTTTACTCTAGGACTCCATGAGAACGACTCTAAAAAAACTGCTACATCAAACCGGGATTTAATTACCACGGGTATCGTCGTAAAAAAGCCAAGAAAGGCAGGTCATTTTGACTACCTAATGGAGTCTGTATATCAGTTCGGAGAATCAAGGAAGTCAAAAAAGGCTACTGACAAAGTTGATCTAGAGCATTTTGCCCATTTTCATCACGTAGAAATTGGTTTTAGCGTACCAGTTAGTTATGCGCCTCGAGTAGCCTTAGAATACGATTACGCATCGGGAGACAGCAACGGCAACGATGGTCGAAATGAGCGCTTTGATAGCTTGTTTGGTGCTAGGCGATTTGACTATGGGCCCACTGGAATATACGGACCGTTTAAAAGAAGCAATCTGAATAGTATTGGCTTACGAATCACCGCAAGGCCGTCACGCTTCACTGAGTTCATGTCGAGTTATCGTGGGTTTTGGAGGGCTTCAAAATCTGATGCTTGGGTAGCGAGTGGTATAAGTGACGTAGCCAACGCTGCACCGCGTTTTCTGGGCCAACAACTGGAAGTGCGCATGCGGTGGAAAATCGTACCGCGTACTTTACACTTGGAACTGGGGTCAGCTTACTTGCGCGCGGGGAAGTTTAGTAGGATCATGGAACCTAAAACATCCAACAAAAATATATATTATGGGTACGCGCAAGTTTCTTATATGTACTAATGCCTTCCCAATACCTGTCTTATCATGAACAAAACTATTCTTGCACTCTCTTTTTTCTTCGGTCTTATTTTTGTCCAACCATCGTGGGCCGATGATTTTATACTCATGCAGTCTACTACTTCGACCCAAAATTCTGGCCTATTAGACTACCTACTGCCTAAATATAAGACTTTGACCGGAACTGAAGTGAGGGTAGTTGCAGTGGGCACTGGTCAAGCACTTAAAAATGCCGAAAATGGAAATGCGGACATCGTTATGGTACACGCGAAAAACGCAGAACTAGAATTCATTAAGTCCGGTTTTGGAGTAAAGCGATATCCCGTAATGTATAACCAATTCTTGATCATAGGTCCGACGAACGATAGAGAATTGAATCAGCTGTCGACTCTCTCTGAAGTACTCACATTAATCGAAAAAAAACGAAAGCGTTGGATCTCACGAGGGGACCTTAGTGGGACCCACAAACGTGAACTAGCACTCTGGGATAAATTTAAGATCAATACCTCAAGTGCGGACTGGTACTTAGATATAGGAGGAGGAATGGGCACGGCAATAAATACTGCGGTTGAGTTAGACGCCTATACTTTAACCGACAGCGCTACTTGGATCGCTTACAAAAACAAAAGATCGCATAAAGTCGTGTTCAGTGGAGATCCACTTCTCGATAATCAATATAGTCTGATTTTAGTCAATCCTGCGAAGCATAAGCACGTAAAAAAAGAGTTAGCGATGGCATTCATCGAATGGATGACCGGCATCGAAGGTCAGACTTTGATCGGTTCATATAAACTAAATAAGAGACAACTATTTTTCCCGAACGCTACCCAATGACAGTGCTATGGTCAGTCAATCAGGAGACCTCGATATCTACTTCGCTATCAAAGTCTCCGCCTTGTTTGAGCATGGATAGCTTCGGATAGAACTTAAAAAAATCTGTTCTCATACGTTCCAAAGGCACATCAGAAAATTCCCCTTTGTAACTCAAATAATCCATATGTTTTCTGCCATCCAAGTCAAACGGATGATAAATAGAGTCCTCGGTACCGTCAAATTCCAATGGCTTGATACGGAATTTTTCGCAAAGCCCAATATTGAACGCAGGTGTTGCTTTAACCCACGTATCGTTTAGCCAAATTGCGGTGTAACCATGCCAGTAAAAAACGTCAGTTCCCATGGCCTCGCGGAGACGCTCCGTGGACAAATGGTTCTTCACATCGGCATACCCAAGAGCTGCTGGAATATTACATGCCCTACAAAGGGCCGCTAACAAAACAGCCTTACTCACACACCAACCATGATTTAGTTCTAATGCTCGACTGGCACTAAGTCCTTCCGAGGACAAATCAATATGATAGGCGTCGTAGCGAACTTTATCGCGCACGGCATAGTATAGTGATATCGCATGTTCAACAGACGTCTCACCAGCTCGATTTTCTTCCAAGAACTTGGTTACGATACTATTATTTGAGTCAATGATTTTGGTCGGCCTTAGACATTCTTCAAGTTTCGCTCTAGAAAATTCTTCCATATTATTTTCCACATCCAAAAATTTCGAGATTTAAAAAAATAAAAGTACCATTGAAAAAAATCATCAATACTTTCGTGACCATCAGGTCTGGCTTTTCAAAATAATATTGTAATGGCGTATAAATTCCTTAAAGCCTGTAATAACAATCTCTAAAACCGTTGGCCATTACTTATAGCTGGGCACCGGAACAGTGACTTCGTCGAGTATAGTACGAGGGAAGCGCCACACCAACAACTCATTCATCTGAAAGAAACGTACTCGAACCGATTAAGTTTGGCAACGAGTCAGTAGACTAATCATATCGAATCAAGCATCTCATTTATAGAATCTAAATGCTCCGCGCCCCAAAATAATTCTCCATTTATCCGCCATGAAGGAACGCCAAAAACTCCATCTTGCTCTACTTCTGCTTGAATTTCCGAATATTTTTCTTTACCTTCATTTTTTATAAAGGATTCAAATCCGTCAATCTTATATCCTAGTTCGAGCATGAGTTGTGTAACCGCTTCATAGCTCTCTATATTGAGCTTACGCTCCCAAAATCGTTTGAAAACGGAACAGTGGAATCGCTCAGGATTTCCGTTTTTTGATAGGAAAAGAAACGCTATATGAGAAAGCGAACTATCAAAAATTTTCTTAGGGCCCAATAGCGTGAGGCCTTTCTTATTTGCTTCACGCCTACAATCCATATAAGAATACCTGACACGCCCGCCATTGGTGATCGTTTCGAGTTTTAATCGTATCTTCACCGGCATCGTCTAGCGCAGCCTCCCCAAGGTATTTGGCTATTTTAAGACCGTATGGCACCCAAACCATTTTGACATCATCACGCTGAGCAATATTGAAAGTGCCTTCTTGCGCCAAATAAGCATAGGGGCTTTTATAATCGAAATAATGTACAACAGTTTGCAAACTAGCGACCAGCCTGTTCTTTTACATAAAAAGCTATTTCTTCGTGTGTAGCAAACCACACCCCAGGTTTACTCTTCATATAGGTAATTAATTTATCCAACATCGCGATCCTATATCGGTGACCAATCACTTGCGGATGCATTGTCAAGATATACATTCCGCCCTCGTCATATGCCACATCAAATTCATCTTTCCAAATAGAGTACACATCTTCCGCATTTCGTAACGCCACATGCTTACTCGGCCAAGATATTTGAAACAAAGGCCAATCATCGAGGATCCACTCAACAGGCAGTTCAATAAGTCCTGTGTCTTCGCCCTCGGAGATAAGGGCATACGGATTGTCATCAGCCATCATGCTACTCTCATAAATAAAACCCATCTCTTTTACTATCGCTACGGTGGATTTATTAAGATCCCAGGCGGCGGAGCGAAAACCGGTAGGTTTTTTACCCACATGTTTTACAAAAATGCTCATTGCTTGCGCATATATATTTCTTTCTTCGCTCGGGGTAAGGCGCATCGGATTTTCATGCACGTATGAATGGAACCCAATTTCATTGCGTGGGTTTTTTTGTATCATAGGAATTATCTGCGGATGAAGTTCCATGGTCATCGCAGGAATAAAAAAAGAAGCTGGGATACTATGCTTATCCAACAGATTCATAACACGAGGCATGCCTCTGCGTGCGCCATATTCGCCTCTAGACATATAAGATGGACTTGATTGCTCCTGAAAACCCATCCACACTGGCTCTGTGTCGACATCAAAAGAAAAGCTTACAGCAACGCGTTTATTATCAGGCCAGGATTTTGGTAATAAATCTTCGCCGGCTCTCACACGGGTGACTTCTTCAATTATCTGCTCAGGTGTCCATGTCCATATAGGTCGCTCGTCCGCAGGGTCGCCTCCCCCGTGAGCTAGAGCTAATTCCGAGCCTATCACACATGCAAAAAACACCACTAAAATAATACCTAGACGCAATCTGAAACTAAACACTCCCCTCACCTCCGCGATTGATTAGATGCAGTACATCTTGCCATAATAATCATATAAAAAAACATTATTTATAAAGATACGGAAGAGAATTCTCATGAAAATCTTTAATACAGTCGATCAGAGCGATCTTCAAACGGCTGGCTCAACGGCTAAAGATGTTGAGTCGAGCGGCTACTCGGGCATTACGACCTTCGAAAATCGACATGATCCATTTTTGCCATTAGCCGTTTGCGCTGCGGGCACAAATGTATTGGAATTGTCTACTGGTGTAGCTATCGCTTTTTTAAGATCCCCTATGTCTACAGCGCAAATTGCCTGGGACTTAACCAACTTGTCTAAAGGCCGCTTCATACTAGGGCTTGGGCCTCAGATTAAGGCACACAATGAAAAACGTTTTAGTGTGCCTTGGAGTCCTCCCGTTCCAAGACTGCGAGAATACGTTAAGAGTCTGAGAGCAATCTGGACAACTTGGCAAACAGGCTGCCCTTTGAAATTTAATGGGGCGCACTACCAATTTTCCTTAATGCCACCAAATTTTGTGCCCGAAAAATCTAATTACAGATTGACTCCCGTTACATTGGCAGCGGTCGGCCCTAAAATGCTTTCCTTAGCTGGAGAGGTCGCCGATGGCGTTCAGCTTCACCCTTTCTGTACCAGGGCTTATATTGAGAAATGCGTCTTACCTCAGCTAGAAAACGGGTTCAAAAAATCCAGCATGAAAAGAGAAAACTTCGAAATCTCGGGAGGGGGTTTTATAGTAACGGGCACAAGTGATCAAGAAGTAAGTGAAATGATAGACTGGGTTCGCTACCGCATTGGTTTCTACGCATCCACCCCGGCCTACTGGCCCGTACTTGAACATTCTGGGTACAGCGATCTAGGGCCCAAACTAAATCGTCTTACAAAAGAAGGCAAGTGGGACAAACTCGCAGAGAATATTCCTGATGACTTGTTACACGAATGTGCGGCTATAGGTAGGCACGAATATATCGTAGACGAGATAAAAAAGCGCTTCAGTGGCTTGGTAGACACCGTTCAGGCAAGTCAAAGTTACGAAAAAGCAGCCACAATTCCTTCAGAGATAGTCACAGAGATTAAGCAAATTCCCAGTCCCTTTTCAGCTTTTAAAGATCGACGCTAAAATAGCCTCAGATCACAGAGGCGAACTTCCCCCCTCCTCTATCCCCAACGGCGGAGGCAATTTTCTCTTACCACTAGCTAATAGTGTGCCAGGATCGTTAGGGATCTCTTGACCCGCGATGTAAATAATCGATTTTTTATTCGAATCCTCTTCTTGGTATGCTGCTTTCAATCGCTCGTCCAATACCTCTCGATCACTAATTGCCTCACGTAAAGCTACTTGCATATCAAGGATTGCCTCACCACGATCGTACTGTATTACTTGCGCGCTAGTTCCAGATCGTTCAGGTCCACTGGGCACCCTCTCTCTCTGCCGTCTGGCTAAGCGAAGTAAAATATTCCACGCACGTTTGTTATTGCTAATAGGTTCAACCTCTACTAATCCAGACTTTTCGTATTCCTTCCAAATATTTTCGCCTTTTTCTGTTCGAATAACGACAATCGTCGCATTATCGGTTCCTACTCCACCACAGGCGATATCTGCCATCTCGGCTGAAAAATCACCGCAATGCGCACATTCCGGACGCTGATAATCTTGCATAGCCTCCTCTAAAGGAATCGTTGCAACGTCGCCATCTTTCTTGTAGACCAGGACCTCACCCTTCACATTAAACTTACTCACTTGGCTCAAGGGGATCGACATCTCCTGTTCAATTTTCTCGGTCATCAACTCTGGTCGAAAAACTTCTGTACAAAATAAACCTACACTGAAAGAAACTCGATCGGCATATCCTCGCAAAAACTCACGTTGTCTTGTTATTATTTTGGGCTTCTTTTTAGGCCCAACTAGGAATGCTGGGTCCATAACTTCCATTTTACGAATCGGCGTAATTTGACAAGGTACACCGACGAAAGCTACTTTCTTCAAATCGCGCTCCGCGACCTCAGGCAGCGCGCGATTATTCGGACAATAGGTATACCAACTACCCGCACTGGAAACAACTTCATCTTGACTAGTAACGACTTTCGGAGACGGGAAACAAGGCGCATCATCTTCGCCAACGGCAGAAACGACAGCCCCATCAATTTCTTCCGCTCCTAAAGCCCAGGATAGCAGACCAGTGACTACACCACCGTCTTGTCCCACTTCAGCTACTTCCGGGCGCTTAGTTTTAGCCACAAAAATATGCTTGAACACACCAAAAATATCCTCATAATCCGAGTGCGATCCAAAAACTGACTGCTTTAGATGCTCCTCACGAGGCCACAAACGGGGACACACTGTTGCACATACATCACAGCCAGCACCCTCACTCACACCGCAAAAATCAAAGGACGCCGATTCTTTGGCCGTTTGCTTTGGCTTACCGTCTATGTACTCTATTACATTATGAGGGCAGGCGACCACACAAGCGCCGCACTCACAGCAACTTCCATAATCTACAACATCGTTCATCATGTCTTTAAAGGTATTCCGATAAACCGAATCCAAAACAATCTCCTTATAGAATTGCCAATTCCTGCTCACAAACCAATTTGGCCGAAAAGCTCACCGGGAACTCGCATCAGCCAACTGCCTATTGAAAATTTAGCGCCCAGTATCCAAATTATTGACTTGGTCGCAGATACTGTTAGCAGTAGTATAGTAAACAAGTATTATAGCAACCAACAGCGGAATACGTATATGAAGAATAAGAAAACTGGTGTTACCCGTAGAGCATTTATGTATTTATCTGGGCTCACGGCCCTCGCACTAGGGAAAAATGTTGCGGCACAAGAAAGCACCAGCCAATTAAGGACAAACAGCGCAGCGAATGCATGGTCGGAAATGCTCAAGGAAATAAATGATTTCCCCCTTTTCAAAGCTCTCTTCAACAGACGCTCTAGGCGATTCGGCTGGGGAATGGAAATACCTCACGGACCTCTTAAATACAAATCAACTTTACCTCCGAGCCCCATAGATGACTTCGAACGTTCCGTGATACTAGCGGCTGGCTTAGGTGCCTCGGGATGGCATCATGGTATTCCTCACACCACCCCTCAGGAAGGTTTATGTAACTATTCTGCTCGCTACACAGGTCGTACCACGCCTTCCGCCGCCGGCATTGGAAACTCTGATTTGTTCTTCACTCAAGACGATGGAACTTACTATGTCAGCACTCGTGATGCGATTAATGAGGGCAATTGGCGTGATACAAAGCTTAATTCAGCCGAGACACTAGTTCATGTTGTTGGGAATCATACAAGGAAATTATCTGATCGAAGAATCAACCCTCCCCGAGTTGCGCCACACTACAGCGCTCACAATTTCTGGAATGGCAATACTGAAGGCTCCACGCTCTTCATTCCAGTCGGTAATGTGTCGGAACAACTGCTCGGTTTACTTTTTATAGCAGTTGGTTCGGGTTATACAATCTTTGACGATGCGAATGGTAGGCCAGCAGGTGCTTTACAAAAATTTGCGCAAAGTGGTCTCATCGATCTTAAGAAGAAGTATCCACTGTCTTACCTTGAACAATATGTCTTAACTACAAGCGCTGTCGAGATGGGAGTTATGGGTCACAATATGTCATTAGCCCTACAACCTCTTGGGCTAGGTGGTTGGTTTTACTCTGGTATTAATCCATTCACCATGATGGGCGCCTACGCAGCTAAAGGGATCCCGGGCCTGGGTTTCAGCTTTGAAAAAAAGGATGGATGGGGAGTACCTAACCCATTAGGTATTGAAGGTTTGTATCAAGCCTATTCCCCGCCGTTCTACAAAAACATGAGGGCAGCCGTAGAGTCATTCCTGGATCTTAAATTTGGTGCCAATGGCGGATACAACCCAAATACTTCTGGGCCATTTAAAGATAATCAAGAAATTAAGCAACAAGTAACAATGCCTAGCGAAGAACTTATTGATGCTGTGGTCGAAACCGCGGAATATATCTATGATACATATGGTAAGTTTCCAGGTACCGTACCGAGTATTTTCATACGCTACTATACTCAAGCCCATAGGCTGGAAACTGGTTTCTACGATAAATTTTTTCGTGAAAACTCTTATCTTGAGACTCATACACGAAACGTAAAACGCTGGCTGAGAAAAATCAGAGGAGAAGAGTCCGTAGGCTAAACTTAACCGGATTATTTGCTAAAAAATGAAATTGTTAAATTCACCAGGGCCAAATCCAAGGATTGTTAGGATGTTTTTAATTGAAAAAGGCATCAAACTGCCTTTCGAAGAAATCGACATTCTCAATGCAAGTAATAGAGAGTCGGCCTATCTTGAGTTGAACCCGGCGGGCCAATTACCAGCCCTTGTTATGGATGACGGCGTCTGTATCTCTGAGACAGTGGCTATATGTGAATTTCTAGAAGATCTTTATCCCGAGAAACCTTTGATCGGTACGACACCGTTAGAAAAAGCGACGCATCGAATGTGGCAAAGACGAATAGAACTAAATATCACTGAGAATCTTTATAATAGTTTTAGATACTCCGTTGGGTTGGAACTTTTTAGGGAGCGCATACACTGCCTGCCAGAAGCCGCACCGGGACTTGCAGAAATTGTTTCTGAAAAACTGGTCTGGCTAAATGATCTGATGCACCGCAAGATCTTCGTATGCGGTGATGAACTAAGTTTGGCCGACATCATATTGTTCTGTGCTCTTGATTTCGGAGAAGGCGTTGGCCAGAACATGGATAATTCTTTGCTTAATATTAATGCGTGGTTTTCTCGAATGTATACCAGAGATAGTGCTTATGAAAGTTTACACCCCGAAGGCATAGCAACCGGCAGGCAGGGAGTCTAGCGGTGGACACGATAGTCGTATGCGGGAGGATTTTAAGGAAATGAGTGATTTATCTCTTGACGCCGCAGGACTAAATTGTCCCTTGCCTATCTTAAAAACTAAAAAAATTCTCAACACAATGTCTGCAGGCCAAAGCTTGGAAGTAACAGCTACCGATCCTAACTCACTTGAAGATTTTAAAGCTTTTTGTAAGGCATCGGGTCATACACTATCCAGTACTAACCAGGATGGAGAAATATACCGATTTCTTATCATCTGTAAGTAATAGGAATAAAAGAGCATGACCACAAAAAAATCAGGCCCGGCAAGGCCAAGAAACGCCGCCAGTCTCGTAATATTTCGTAAGTATCGTAACCAATATCAGGTACTAATGGGTAGACGAGGAAGCAAAGCGAAGTTTAAGCCTGGAGTATATGTTTTCCCTGGAGGAATAGTTGAACGAGATGACTACGTCGTTCAACCTAAGAAAAAGCTTAAAACTCAATATACCCGAATGATGGCTGTTGCAAACTCTCATCGCAAAGCGAATGGTTTAGCTATGTGCGCGGTGCGCGAAGCATTCGAAGAAGTAGGTCTAACCCTCGGAGAAAAAGGTCAATTGAACGCCGTAAGGAATAATACCTGGCAGCACTTTAAACAACTTGGGCTATCACCTAATTTAAAATTACTCGATTATCTGGGTAGAGCCATAACGCCGCCAATTCAGCCTATACGATTTCATGCACGCTTCTTCTCGATAAACTTTGAGCAAATGCATGGCAATATTCTAGGAGATGGTGAATTAGAAGATATTCGTTGGGTGCGATTAGACCAATCGGAAAAGTTAGAAATGATGTTAGTACAAAAAATGATAATGGAAACTTTAGCAAAGCGCCTGAGCGGACTATCTGCACCTGCCCAAAAACTATTTTTTTCGTGGGGTCGAATAAATATCAAACGGTCCTGAGCTTTAATCTTGTCCCTCTAGTTTCCTGACCGGAGTACCCTTTATTTCTATCATGTTCCCTTCCGGATCATGAAGGTACACAGAGGGACCATATCCATCGGCGCCATAAAGCTCTCGTACATCACTGCATGTCACCCCAAGTTTATCCAAACGATTTTTTATAGTACTGTAATCAAAAGGCTCAACACGGATACAAAAATGATCGAGATTTTTCCCACCGCTAGGCGCGAGTCCTCCTTTTTTCCCCAATTCGCTATCCAAGGCGACAAGATCTATCAATACGCTACCAACCCTTAGCTGATGGAGACCAATATCGAGCTCGCGTTCGACACTGGCATCGAACACATCCTGGTAAAATTCACTAATTCGATTCACGTCCTTCACTCTCAAAACAACATGATCTAACCAAGCTTTCTGAAACATTGACTCAAATATCCTTTTTAAGTTCTGTGCCCACTGCTCGGTGGACACAGATGCTACCTACTAATCCAATCAATCCAACAACTATACTCGCAAACTGTAACGAACCAATAAAAAGGATTCCACTAATGAGGGCTGGCCCAGACACATTGCCCAAGTCAGTTAAAACACGCCAGAAACCTAGAAACTCTCCTCGCCCAGCCTCTGGTGCATTATCAGCACCTAACGTCATCACTATCCCCGTAGAAAGTCCATTAGCAATACCCGCTAAGATTGCGTAAAAAATCAGGCTTTCATAAGAATTCGAAAATGCAACGAAGCCTAGTGATACCGCAAACATCATAGCACTTGGCACCGCAGTAATTCGACGCCCCCATCTATCCATCACCACCCCGGTAGGATAAACAAACAGCAAATCGACTAATGCCGACATAGACACAACAAAACCAATAGTGACAGGGTCGAGCGACAAATGGACACCGATCAATGGAATCAGAATAGTACGAGCCGCTCGCAAGAACATGAAAGCGACGGCAGCACTTCCGGCAGTATAAAAAATCGACTTATGGGTCCGTATAAACTCAGGTACTGCCGATATTCGCAATACTGCAGCAATAGTTCGTCTTTCCCGCGTATACACGTAAGTAAACAACAACCCTAAAGTCATCATCACTGCGCAAGCTACAAACGCCAGTGAAAAATCAAACTGATTCACCAATACTCCCCCAAGTAAAGGGCCTAGTAAGGTAGATAGTCTTAAACTACCTGCAATCACCGCAATAACACGTCCCCGCTCATTAGTCTCAAATACTGACGTGATACAAGTCATACGGCCCAAGAGGAAACTACTGCTCCCACAGCCATGTAAAAAAGCGATACCGTATAAAGTTAATAGATTGGCGCTTAATCCGTATAGAATAAAGGCCACCAGAATAGTCGCGCTCGCAATAAGCATTGTGCTTCTATATCCTAAATAGGATGCCATCCATCCCGCAGGCAGCCCCATAATCAACATCCCAAATCCGCGCCAACCAATAACCGCTGCCGCTGCCGCTGGGGTTCCACCAATATCGATGACGTACAATGGTAAAAGGACGAATAATGCTTGGCCGGGGATCCCCATTAAAATAGCGGGAAGATATAACGATAAGCCGGCTCTTCTATGGGGCGAATCTTCCGTTTCGGCTGTTAGACGCATCGTCGACGAAGCTGAAAATATGAAAAAGCGATAAATACTAGGCAAAGACAAGCACCAAAGGCAAAGCATACTCTGATTGCCAAATTCAGCTCAGGAAATACAGTAATGTCCAGTGCACGAGGGCCCACAAAAATACCAAAAACTAGAGTGACGATCGCCATGCTAGACATTTGACCAACTACTCTCATAACAGCAATCGCACTGCCTGCTCTACCGTAGTTCGCCACTCCAACTGCACCCATCATAGCGTTCGCGTTTGGCGATGAGAACAACCCAAAGCCTATGCCATTTAAAATCAGACAAACCATCACAAGATAAACTGAAGTTTGAACATCCACGAAAGACAATACAACATGACTTATGCCAGTGATCCCCATACCAGCTAAAGCGAGCACTCTGGAACCGAATTTATCTGATAGTCGACCGGCGACAGGTGCTACTACTGTCATGACCACAGGCTGGCATATAAGCAGTAGTCCTACAGTAGAAGGTGACATATCCTTTATGTACTGTAGGTAAAGGCTTACGAGCACCACATTACCAAAGGTAGTTGTGTACATTACAAGAGAAGCGACACAAGCGAGCGTAAATAAAGTATTAGTATAAAAAAGGCTTACGTCAAAAACTGGGTGTGGATGTCGTTGCTCATGTTTAAAAAAGAACACAAGAGCTATCAAGCCAATACAGATTAAAGTCACATCAATCACGTTTTCAAATCTAGACAACCCTACCATTAAAAGTATGATGGCTATTCCATAAACTAAAGCGCCTACCCTATCGAAGTCGCCCAAGTCTTCTGCGGTCCAATCCCTATCGATTCTATAAATGCCGATATAAAGCACAACTGCGGCTAAGGGAACATGCAAAAGAAAAGTCCAGCGCCAACTAAAATACTCAACTAGCCAGCCGGACAGGAACGGACCAAGTGCCAAACCTAAATAAATTGCGGACACGGTATATCCTATTGCAGCCCCTCTTTTTGCTGGCGCCACTACCGAGGATATCACTGCTACATTAGTAGCGTAGAGCATGGCCGCACAAACTCCTTGAGCCAGTCTCCCAATAATCATCATAGTTGCAGTATCCGACAGTGCAGTCGCGATTGATGTCAATATCACGCCGGCTGTACCGGCCAGATATATTTTCTTTCGCCCATACATGTCAGCTAGTCTTCCAAACGACAGGACACATGCAGTCACTGCAATGAGATAACTCATTGGGATCCAGGTGAGGACTACCGCATCAATTTTCAGATCTCGCGCGATAGTGGGCAAAGCCACATTGACGCCCGTCAGCATCATGGCCGTACCAATAGAATTTAACACCACCATAAGAAGGGTTACTCGGTAGATCTGCTCACTCGCCGAGTTCTGTTGTTTCGCCAAAGTACAGTCGCCCTAATTAATTGTAGAAGCAGTATGTGAAAGGAAATTTGATTTAGCGCCTAACCCGTACCATTCTCTCTATCCCGTAACTCAATACGCCTAATTTTACCGCTAACCGTTTTTGGAAGACTTTCGACAAACTCAATTTTTCTGGGGTACTTATATGGTGCAGTCACATTTTTAACATGCTCTTTGAGCTCTTCGGCAAGCGTTGTGGAACCTTCGACACCAGGGACCAAGACTACAAAAGCTTTGACGACCGCACCACGAGTTTCGTCCGGACTAGCAACCACCGCTGATTCCGCGACTGCCGGATGCTCTATTAAAGCACTCTCGACCTCGAAAGGCCCAATTCGATAACCCGCCGATAAAATAACATCATCAGCACGACTGACAAACCAGAAATATCCATCTACATCGACATATCCCCTATCGCCAGTTATGTACCAGTCTCCGATAAAGCACGCATTAAAGCGATCCTCATCACCCCGATATTCCACGAACAATCCTGGTGCACGCTTTGGCGAGACTTTTAATCGCTATATCTCCCTCTGTTTCCGGGGGTAAAGGCATTCCCTTATTATCGATTATCGCCATTTCGATGCCAGGCATTGGCCTCCCCATTGAGCCAAATCGAGGCTCAGAGAAAGGGAAATTTCCACAAACTAGAACAGTCTCAGTTTGACCGTAGCCATCTCGGACAATAATACCAGTGGCCTTCTGCCAAGTTTCAATGACCTCTGGGTTCAAGGGTTCCCCTGCACCCACGCAATGCCGTAGTTGAGGGAAGGTATAGCCAGACAAATCTTGCAGGACTAGCATCCGATAAATTGTAGGCGCGCCGCACATCGTGGTAATAGGGTACTGTCCCAACAGGTCTAGACTTTTAATCGGATCGAATGTCGCGGAATGATGCACAAATAACGCAGCACCCTGATTCCAGGGGCCGAAATAACTTGAGTACGCTGCTTTGGCCCAGCCAGTGTCACTAATATTCCAGTGTAAGTCATCAGGTTTAAGATCCAGCCAATACTTACCAGTAATCTTGTGAGCCATACCGTAGCCATGGCAATGAATCGTCATTTTCGGGTAACCCGTAGTCCCTGACGTGAAATAACACAAGGCGTCTTCGTCAAATAGTGTGTCAGCACACTCGAAAATATCATTTTGCGAGTCGACAATATTTGCGTAAGATAGCCACCCTTCTCGCTCACCACCGACTAAAATAGATGCTTTCATCGTTAAACACTCCGAAGCAACTTCTTCAAGTTTAGGTGCATTATCGAGATCAGTTATGAAGCACACTGCCCCTGCCGCATTCATCCGATAAGAAATATCTTTTGGGGACAGTTGAGTCGTTCCGGGCGAGCAAATCACGCCCATTCGAATACAAGCTGTTAGTATTTCCCACCATTCAACATTGCGGCCGAGCATCAGTACGACAGTATCACCCCTTTGCACACCCGCGTCGGCCAAGGCATTGCAAAGCTTTCGTGACCGAGAACTGAGTTCTAAAAACGTAATGTCTTTTTCACTTCCTTCATCGTCCACCCATTTGATCGCTAGTTTACTAGGATCGGATGTCGCCCACCGATCAATCACGTCTCTCGCAAAATTATATTTCTCAGGAGGCTCCCAATTAAAATCAGCAAGAGCTTCTTCATACGTACCAATTGACTGCGTTTGACTCATTTTATAACCTCTATAATTTGAAAGCTAAGTTCTTAAAACCAATTATTTTTAGTGTCCAAGCAGGTAGTATCGACTTGCTTCAACAATTGCAACTGCGTAACGGCTTTAGGTATTTCGTAACGAAAGAAAAAATTACACGCATTAATTTTACCTTCATAAAACTCGGTGTCCTCCCCAACCGCACTAGACGAAGCTTCTAATGCGACTAGCGCCTGCTTTAGCCAAATCCAACCAATCACTAGGTGACCAAACGCATCTAAATAAATACCGGCATTAGCAGTAGATTCAGCAACCTTCCCAGCTTGCATTTCCGTGACCAACGAACTAGTCGTTCCTTTAAGTTCTCCAACGACACTCTGAAAGGCCGATGTCGCTTCGCTCAATTCGCTATACTGACGACCTCGCTCAATTACCTCTTCGTACTCAGACAATAATATGTCCATAGCAGCTCCCTGGCGCATTGAAACTTTTCTTGCTAAAAGATCTAGCCCCTGTATCCCATGTGTACCCTCGTGAATTGGGTTCAATCTGTTATCACGATAAAATCGTTCAAGTGGAAAATCTCTAGTGTAGCCATAGCCTCCTAGAATTTGAATGGCGTGTTTGTTCGCCTCCAAACAGAACTCAGATGGCCAGGACTTCGCAATCGGAGTCAAAATATCCAGTAATAATTCCAACCGCTCTTGCTCTGATTTATCCTCACATACGCTCAGAGAATCAAGAATGCGCGAGCAATATAGAACTAAAGCTAGAGACCCCTCCGCTGCGACTTTTTGGAGTAACAATAGCCTCTTGATATCAGCGTGCTCAATAATCGGTACTTGCGGAGTGCTGGCATCTTTCTGAGCAATCGATCTACCTTGCAAGCGATCTCGGGCGTACTGTAATGAATGTAAGTAGCCGGTGTAACCTAACACCGTCGCGGTCATGCCTACACCTATCCGCGCCTCATTCATCATGTAAAACATATAGAACAATCCTCGGTGCTCCTCGCCGACGAGAAACCCCTGGCACTCACCGCTTTCCCCAAAGTTTAACACGGTGTTTGTAGTTCCTCTAAATCCCATCTTATGATTTAAACCTGCCAGATTTATATTATTTCTTTCGCCTAAAGAACCATCATCATTGACTCGATATTTTGGAACTATAAATAATGAGATGCCGTGAACTCCTTGCCCCCCTCCAGGGATCTTTGCTAAGACTAAATGCACGATGTTTTCAGACAGCTCGTGTTCTCCTGCAGAAATCCACATCTTTGTGCCGGATATCGAGTAATACCCATTGTCCGTCTTCTCAGCTTTTACTTTAATATCCGACAGAGACGAACCTGCCTGAGGCTCAGACAGACACATCGATCCAAAATAACGACCGGCTACTAGTGGCAGTAAATATTTTTCTTTTTGCTCATCAGAAGCAAACATCGCTAACAAATTTATAGCCGCATGAGTGAGAAACGGATATGCGTTGGCGGACACGTCGGCAGCCGCAACGTAAGCACCAGCGGCCTGAGAAACAACCCAAGGTAGTTGCATCCCCCCATACTTGGAGTCCGCTGCCATTCCCATAAACCCGCCATCCACATAAGCATCTAGCGCCTCTTGAACTTCGGGAATCATATGAACAGTTTTGCCGTCAAAAGTGGGTTCATTAGCGTCTAATTTTGAGGCGAAGGGCGCAAATTTTTCTTCCGCGAGTGTCTTTGCTGCCTCAATGACTGCGTTGAACGTAGCGACATCGTAATCAGAAAACCGTTCGGACCTTACCAGATCTTCTGTTCCAAGTAGCTCATATAAAATAAATTCCACGTCGCGAGAGTTTAATAATAAGCTCATGCTAAACCATCTCCTAATTCAATTTTTTTTGTTCTCAAGCCCCACAAAGAAACAACTACAGCACCTTAGCTTTAGTGTGCTGCACCTGTCATTATGCCAAATATCCGCCGTCAACTACTATAGATGCGCCCGTGGTATAACTCGCAGCATCTGAAAGTAAATACAATGCCGCAGCACGCCATCTCACTGGGTTCGCCCCCTCTGGCGAGTGGAGTGTTAGGGATTTGCATCGCCATAAAATCGTCGTCATCGTGCAGTGCTTGCGCAAAGCGCGTTCGCGTAAGGCCAGGGATCAAGGAATTGACTCTAATTCCCAAACTACCGCACTCGCGCGCAAACGCCTTAGTCATATTTATAATACCTGCCTTTGTCATCGAATAAACACCTTGCTTGTCGCCGGGGGAAACTCCGTTAATTGAAGCGACATTTAAGATGGCTCCCGCCTTAGCTTCACGCATCCTGCGACCCGCGTATACGGACAT
>CALSND010000017.1 GCA_943787625.1 uncultured Gammaproteobacteria bacterium
ACTAATTTATGTAATGTCACGGATCATTTAAAAGCTGTGCAAATTAATTTAGCTTCCTTTTTATAATCTTCGTTGGTTTCCTACCTCCAACTTTCGCGCAGCATATCGGCTCCGAAATTCCTGAGACGCTCTCAGAAGCTCTCACTCACTACGAGATCTCTCCAAATGACGTGACCCTCTTAGTTCAGGCAACGGACGAAGTAACTCCACGCCTCGCACTAAATCTAGATGTCGATAGAAATCCTGCCTCTCTAATGAAACTGATCACTACTTGGGTGCATTAGAAGTGCTTGGTCCCGACTTTACTTGGGAAACAAATTTATATGCGGATAAAAGTACTCGCAGAGGTAATAGTATCGGGAATATTATATTAAAAGGAGGGTGGTGACCCATTTTTTCTAAATAGAGATCTCTGGATGCTCCTCGGTGAACTCAAGAATTCTGGAATTTCTGAAATAAGAGGAGATTTGTTGATCGATGACACGAATTTTTTAGTAGACGAAACTGACCCTTACCTTTTTGATGGGGACGGCAGACACGTATACAACGCACTTCCTAAATCATTTATTTTGAACTTTCACTCGATAGAACTCAAATTTTCAGTTGATCAGTCCAGCAACGCAGTCTTAGTGACGACAACACCGAGCATGCCCGATTTAGATTTGATCAACACTATTAGCCTCAGCCAAAAACCCTGTGCAGGCGATATGCCTAAGATTAAACTATCTCTGCTCAATACCAATCAGTATCTTGTATCAGGGGTGATGCCGATATCCTGTGACGAATATAAAATACACAGAGATCTAATTCCCCATAACCGATACGTGAAAAACATGTTTAAAAAATACTGGGCCCATTGGGGAGGAACTTTTAGCGGCTCCGTAGGGTTCGGCAAAGTGGGAAATGACCATGAACTGATCGCCAGTTTTGATTCCCGTCCGCTCGGTGAGTTAATAAAGATCACAAACAAGTGGAGCAACAATCTCATGGCGCGAATGTTAGTCTATTCCTTGGCAGGAGACATAGCGGCACCTCCTTTTACTCGCACTTCGGGACTTAACGTCATAATGCGAGAACTAAAAAAAAACAATCTTGATACTTCTAAGCTGATTATAGAAAACGGTTCCGGGCTTTCTCGCGAAACTAGACTCACTGGTAAATTTTTATTCCAGTTTCTAAAAAATGCCTGGGAAAAACCTTATATGCCGGAGTTTATATCTTCAATGCCTATTGCTGGGGTCGATGGGACCGCGAGAAAGCGATTCCAGCACCCTGGTCAAGTTGGTGCGATGCACTTAAAAACAGGCAGTCTCGAAGACGTGAGTGCTATCGCTGGGTACGTCCACAAAAATAACGGTAAAACATATGTCGTTTTTAGCATCATAAACTCCCCAAACGTGAATGATGGCGTAGGGAAAAATTTTGAAAGCATATTGCTAGATTGGACCACCAATAACCTTTAGCTTAATAAATCTAAAGCACTACCCACCTTCGCAAGAACCTTCCCTAATATTTCCGGCGATGTAGCAAAATTAACTCGAATAAAACCGCGACCCTCATCACCAAAATCTTCCCCAGCGCTCACGGCGACCTTTGCCGTATCCATTAAATAGCTTTGGTAAGAAGACTTATGTTCAAACCCCCTCAAATCAAGCCACGCCAAATATGTTGCTTCCGGTGGAAAATATCGAATCTTAGGGTGTTCTTCTAAAACAAATTGGCTAACTGAATTTCGATTTCTCCATAGAATGGTTCGAACATCATTTAACCAACTATCGCACAAGGTCCATGCAGATCTGACCGCAGCTACGCTAAGTGAATTTGTTCCGCCTCGAACATGTGGTGGGATCCTTTCAAATTTGTTCTTTAAGGCGCTGCTCCCGAAATGAGCAAATGCCATGCATAAACCCGCTATATTAAAAGCTTTACTAGCCGACATTAGGGTAACAGTACGGGCCTGAATCTCAGGCGAAATACTGGCTATCGGAATGTGTGTCTTAGGCTCATACACGAGATCGGCATGTATCTCATCAGAAAGAATAATTAAGTCGTGTCGACAGCATAGCTCGCCAATTTTAGTTAATTCTTTTAAATTAAAAGCCCTACCGGTAGGGTTATGAGGATTACATAAAGCAAATATTTTGGTTGACGAATTTATCGCCGACTCAAGTTTTTCAAAGTCAATCTCGAAGTGTTCATCAGCAGCGACTAACGGCTGCAATAATGGTATTCGACTCAGTTCGGTTACTGCGTGCAAAAATGGAGGATAGATTGGTGTCTGAATTACAACACTCTCGTTTTCCTCAGAAAACGTGGATATGCCGAGGTACAGCCCTTGTACCACATCGTTCAAAATCAGCACCTCGGACTCATGAATATCCCAATTAAAATGCTTTTTAACACGCGACTGGAATAAGGCTAAAAGGCCATTATCTTTAGCCCCCAAAGGGTAACCAAAATCTGAATTGCTTATCTGATCACTTAATGCGCGTCTAATTGGCTCTGCAACATTAAAATCCATATCTGCCACCCAGGCAGGAAGGATGTTTGGCGGGTAAGCATTCCATTTGGCACCTTGCTTTCGTCTAAGCGCCGCTTCGGTAACATTTATATTTGACATAGGTTATAAGTGTACTTGTAAATTAAAAAATTGAGTACATTAAATAATGAATGTTTTGATAACTGGTCACTCAAGTGGTATCGGGGCCGGGTTAACTAAAGTTCTTCTAGCGAATGGAAATGATGTCTTGGGTCTCTCGAGAAGTCGCTGGACGGAGACCCATCCCAACTTATATCAAGAAACAGTAGATCTCCAAAATGAGTCAGAGGTAATCTCTGCACTATCGAACCTTGTTCACAAGAAACTCAAAAAGCCCAACTTAATATTTCTGAATGCTGGAGTATTAGGTCCCATCGCTTCGCTACAGAACACGAAAAATGAAGAGCTTCAATATGTCATGCAAATAAATGTCTGGATTAATAAAGTTATTCTCGATTGGTTTTTAGAGCACAGCTTGTCTCCCGAGCAAATTATAACCATTTCCTCAGGAGCAGCGATTCGAGGGAACTTCGGCTGGAGCTCCTACGCATTATCAAAGTCAACTTTAAATATGCTAACGCAGCTATATGCTCATGAATTTACAAAGTCTCATCTTTTGGCCTTAGCGCCGGGCTACGTTGATACTAAAATGCAGTCAATTCTAAGGACGAAGAACTCATCAGACTTTCCTTCACTAGAAGCACTGCATCAGGCTCATGGCACGTCTCGCATGCCTTCGCCGGAAACTTTAGCTCATAAAATAATCGAGAACTTGGCAGAATTTAGAAAATTGAAAAGTGGGTCCTATTTCGATCTAAGGACCATCAAATCCTGAGATTAAATAGAGGTACTCTCCGTCACTGTGACTGGAGCCCCTCGATTGACTCCAATTCTTTTAGAAGCACTCTGTTCCGAACACGCAATTTCCAACACGCCAAACGAATTAATTAAACCTAAAAAGTCACCGGGTTTCACATCGCCGTAAGTTTTCTCCATCCGTATATTATGTCCGCCGATCCTGACCACAGGTGCTTGAAAGTGCGCCACGTCAGCCGCATCAATATTCGTTATTAAATTTCCAAAATTATCCATGGTTACAACTACACCATTGACACTACCGTTAAAATTAGAGGGTCTCTCTATGCTGGACGGGGCAAAGTCACTGGTGATGGGGCCACACTCATCCGGACCAATTTTACCAGCGGCCAGAGCTGCTACTACCGGCCCAAAGATATCGCGGCCATGAAAAGTATCACTAATAATAGGAAGTTGATGCTGACTGACCACGTCAGTACTCATTAAGCGGACGGTAGCGTTCGTTTTTTCTATTACTTCCGAGAGCAACCCATTATCAGGCGCCACGAATACTTGCTCCTCTCCTTCTGCCACAAGGAGAGTTCTATCAGTGCCCACACCAGGATCAACCACCGCCAAGTGTATCGTCCCGCTCGGGAAGTACTCATAGGATCGCGCTATCCAAAAGCCTGCTTCGACTGGCCAGTGGACATGGGATTGATTCGTCAGATCTACGATTTGAGCTTTTGAAAACCGAGATAAAATTACACCCTTCATCACCCCAACGTAAGGCCCCACGTGCCCAAAATCGGTTGTTAAAGTAATGAGCCCACTGGGCTTGAAACGGTTACTCATGACTCTAAAGCAATTAATAGAAGCATAAAATCAACTCCCCCAAAATGTCTTTGTGCTATCCTTAATTCTATTAATATCTTAAATCTATTGAAGAATAAATTTCATAATTAAGCAACGAACGACATGCCAATATCCTACAAAAATCCTGAATTTGAGCTTATCCCCTGCCCGATCTGCGGCGGACACGAATTTAGCCACCTATTTCATAAAGAAAAAGAGTCTTTTGTCCGCTGTGTGCAGTGTCACCTCACATTAATTAATCCGCGACCAAGCTTCGACCAAATAGCAAAAACATACGACTCAGTCTACAGCGAAAATTATACAAAAAAAGCAGAGAAAAAGCGGAAGCGCGCCTTACGACGAGTGAAAAGACTTAAGAGCAGGTATAGCTTACGCGGAAACTGGCTTGACGTGGGTTGCTCAGCCGGATTTGTCGTCGAAGCAGCGCAAAATCAAGGTTTTACTGGATATGGGATCGATATAGAAGCCGGAGGTCTCGCGTATGGTGAAAATATATTGGGTCTCTCGAATTTGATTGAAGGAACATTAGGCGAATATCAATATCCGAGTCGATTTTTTGATGTAATCTCAGCGTATGATGTGATCGAGCATGTCCCAGATCTAAATTTGTTCTTAACCGAAATAAAACGCATCCTAAAACCTCACGGTATTTTAGATATCGGTACGCCGGATATAGATCATTGGAGAGTGCCCAAAAACTTGCCGACATGGAATGAGTTTAAGCCATCTGAGCACCTTTACTATTTTAGTAAGGACACGCTTGGCAAATTGCTCGAGAAAAACAATCTCAAAATAGTAAAACGACGATTCTCTCTGAAACCAGGCCTCAAAGTCGTTATTTCGCATGCAATTTAGCTAGTCAGAATGTCGCTACTCAAGAAACCACTCAGGTTTCTTTTTGCTAAAGAAGCTATTAATTCCCTCTATAGCTTCGTCATCAATTCGCTTTGCCGCATGTTCTGCGATTAACTGCTCAAACTCGCAATCGTTCGCACATGTCTTACTTACCCTTCTCAACCCAACCTTACTTATTTCTATAGCATTCGGCGCCGATCTAAGCAGTTTAGACACAAAATATTCGGTTAGAGCAGCCAATTGTCCATCCTCGCATGTCTCCGTAACCAGACCTATTCTTTGAGCCTCAGCGGCATCGAATTGCTCACCAGTGAGGGCATAACGGCGTAAATTAGAAACGCCAATTCTACTAACTAACTGAGGAAAAATTATGTTCGCTACCAAACCCCACAAAACTTCGCTAATAGCAAATATTGAACTTCTTTCAGCTAGAACAATATCGCATGAAGATACAATTCCAGTTCCACCTCCCATGCATATACCTTGAACAACCGCAATAGTAGGTTTAGGGAACGCATCGAGGGTCCAAAACGTTTCAGCAGTCAAACTGGACGCAGCATGATTAGCCGCCATGTCCTGCCGATTCAGTCGTGAAAGCCATGCTAAATCAGCGCCTGCTTGAAAATTTTTCCCCCTCCCCTTTAACAGTAACACTCGAACTGAACTATCCATTTTCAACTTCATTAAACAGTCTGCGAATTCTTTCAAAAAGTACTCATCATAAGCGTTGTTTAAATCTGGTCTATTCAATTCAACGGTAGCAATACCCTTTCTAGATATATCGTTAATACAAACAGATGATTCCATTTTCTCCATTACCTCTGGCGTAAAATTTCCGCACATTTTAGGTTGAACATATAGCTGCAAATCCTGCGCTGAGAAATGGCACCATTCTTTTATGAATGCCAACTAAATCAGTCGTTTTACACAATTCTTTGGATAGAATATCAATTCTACCTGTTTGAGCAAATGTAATGGTCATGGCGCCTAATAAAAAGTGAAAGCCCCAAAAAATTTCTTCGTCTTTTGCGGACGGAAAACAGATCTTAGTTCGCCTAACAAATTCGAGCGCTACCGGGTCAAATTCATGCGACATAACCTCCCTACTCCATCGCGGTGAATTCGCAGTTTGAGCAACTAAACGTGAGTAGTTTTTCCAGCCTATATCGCCCGAAAGAGTTCGTCTTAGAACAGGTTCGGTGAAAGCTATAATTATAGAATCTATCGATGCTGAGTTTTGAAGGCTTGTCAGCGTACCCATACGTTCCTTATTTAATATCTCTGAGCGGCGTTCAATCACACGTTTGAAAAGCTCAAGCTTCGTCCCGAAGTAATAATTTGGCAGAGCGAGCTCCACACCAGCATGCCGCGTAATATGTCTTAAAGACACACCGTCATAGCCACTTTCAGCAAACAAAGCTTCAGCTGAATCTAGAATCCTTTGCGCGGTTATAGACTTTTTGATAGTGATAATTCGCCCCCTATTGCACTACATTTATAAAATCATATATATTTGAACGACTGTTCAAATATATATGATTTAACTTCGTTGTACATTGATTAAAGCGTCTAACCCACAAGGAGCTAGTTTTGAGAACCTTCATTTGCGGATTGGATATCGGTGGCACTTTTACCGATTGTGTGTTGATCGATGAATCTGGCGAACTCACGATCGCAAAATCTCCATCAACACCGACTGATTTTTCAGAGGGCGTGTTAAATGCAATTGAAAGTGCCGCCTCCAAACTGAGGCTATCTTCGCCGGAGCTCCTTAAATCTATCAAGGTCCTCGCTCATGGAACAACCGTTGGAACGAATGCCATAATTCAACGGAGAGGAGCAAAAGTTGGTTTAATCACGACCAAAGGTCACAACGATGTCATTCACATCATGAGAGGGTCTAGGGGGCTTGCAGGTCAAGACATTAAACTCATTGTGCATATTCCTGAGAGTAGCAAGCCCGACCCCCTCGTACCCAAAAAGCTTATAAAAGGTGTCTCGGAACGGGTAGATTGCTTCGGGAATATCGTGGTTGACTTAAATGAAACTGAAGTTAGGAATGCAATAAAAGAGCTTCAACAAGCTGGTTGCGAATCTCTAGCAGTCTGTTGCTTGTGGTCATTTTTGGAGCCGAAACATGAGCTGCAAATCAAGAATATTGCCGAAAAAATTGCGCCGGAGATGTATGTGACATGCTCTACAGATCTCGCACCTAAATGGGGGGAGTATGAGCGAACGACAGCGGTGGCGCTTAACGCTTATATTGGGCCGACAACCGTGGGTTATATCACTAGGCTCGACAACAGCCTAAAACTCATGGGATATAAGCCTCCACTGCAAATTACCCACTGCGCCGGGGGCACTATAACCGTGCCCAAAGCGCAAGAGGCGCCATTATTGACTTTAGATTCCGGACCAGTCGCCGGTGTAACTGGGTCCAGTTATCTTGGCTCTCTCATGGGCTATCAGAATGTTATTACTACAGACCTAGGGGGAACCTCTTTTGACGTGGGCGTTATTCACGACACCAAACCTGTAGTTTCGTATAAAAGCACGGTACACCAATACGAGTATTTTTTACCCAAAGTCGACGTTCAAACTCTAGGGACCGGAGGTGGTAGTAAGGTTTGGATCGACCCCGCCACCAAAGCATTGAGGGTGGGTCCGGAGAGCGCTGGTGCTGATCCGGGACCGGTTTGCTATGGTAACGGCGGAACAACTCCAACTACAACAGACGCCGACTTAGTACTTGGATATTTAGATCCCGAAAATTTTGCGGGCGGAAAGATCAGGCTTGATATCACCGCCGCACAAAGTTCAATGCAAGCTTTAGCTGACCAACTAGATATGTCCCTCTACGAATTAGCTAGCGGAGTGGCAACAATCGCTGAATTCCAAATGGCTGATCTCATCAGAAAAGTGACGGTACAAAAAGGCTTAGATCCTCGTGAATTTGTAGTTTTTGCATTCGGCGGAGCAGGACCTGTACACATGGGAGTAGCTGCTAGAGAACTAGGAGTATCGAAAGTAATCGTCCCCCAAGGTGATACAGCGGCCGTATGGTGTGCGTTCGGTGCGGCGTCTGCCGATATTTTACATGTTAGCGAACAGGCCAAAATCATGTCGTCTCCGTTCGATAAAGAAGCGGTGAACAAAATACTTTTGGCTCTTAAAGAAAAAGGTATACGTCAGCTAAATTCTGACGGTATTAATGCTAATGAACATGAATTTCAATACTCCCTCGATATGCGTCATCGAGGGCAAATAAACGAGGTCGAAGTATTTCTAGATACAGATTCCCTAAAGGAGAACTCATTGGCCCTCTTGCGTGAAAAATTTGTCTCTCGTTATGAGCAACTTTATGGACACGGTGCCGCACTGTATGACGCACGCTTAGAAATCGTAACCGCTAGATGCCGCGCCTCCGCTATCTCACTCAAACCTAAATTGAATACAAGCGAATTAGACCAAAGATCAGTCTCACCTGATGCGCAAACCGGCGTGAGAAAAATATACTGGGCTGAGGACAAAAAAATCCGCCCAACCTCCATCTTTGATGGCTACAAGATGTGTCCTGGCAATTATCTTGAAGGTCCGTGCGTGATAGAGACCGAAACTACATCAATAGTTGTACATCCAGGTCAAAGTATAGAAATGGATAGTTTCAAAAATTTTGTAATTAATCCATAAATCAGGAGGAACGTGCCATGCCAAGAATCAGTGAAATGCCGAACACCAATTTTAATGGCGTTGAGCAACCTTATGTTCCACCGAAGCAGTTAAACATATCTGAAAAATTAAAATTGCATCGCAAATGGTCTGAAACGATCGATCCCGTAACATATGAAGTTATCAGACATAACCTCTGGCAAATAAATGAAGAACATGGGGCCACAATTCAGAGGTTATCGGGGTCTCCGGTGGCAATGTATGCACTCGACTTAAATCCATCAATTTTAACGGAAGATGCGGAGTTTGTTTATTTTGGGCCATATATGCAATACATGTCTGGAGTAACTGATACGCAAGTCAAGTGGACTCTAGAGTATCGCAGTGAAAACCCTGAGATACGCGAAGGTGACATGTTCATCGCAAACGACCCCTGGGTTGGTGCGGCACACCAACAGGACGTTATGCTCCTCTGTCCAGTCTTTTGGGAAAATGAATTATTTTGTTGGGTCACAAATTGTCTTCATCAATATGATATTGGAGGAATCACTCCAGGTAGCTTTTGTCCATCGGCCGAGTCGGTCTACGAGGAAGGACTAATGCTTCCTCCGTTGAAGATAATCGAAAACTATGAAATTAGAAAGGATATAGAAGAGGTCTACCTGAGATCCTCCAGAAAACCACAGCTAGTAGCACTAGATTTCAGGGCACAAGTAGCTGGTAATACCACTGCACGTGAACGCATCGTCGAACTGATAAAAAGATATGGTGCCGAGACCTTAAAGGGTGTTATGAAAAAGATAATTGATAATTCCGAGTTATCTTATCTCGAAAAAATGTCTCGCCTGCCCGATGGTGAATGGTCGGATAGAACTTACATAGAGGCGTGTAGGCCAGGAGATAGAAGAACACATAAGGTAATGCTAGGCCTTCGCAAAGAAGGGAATAAACTGATTTTTACCAATGATGGCTCAGCACCTCAGGAAGGTGCGATGAACGCAACCTACTCTGGTTGGAGAGGATCAATTATGGTAGCAATTAACGAGCTACTTTCTTGGGATCAATATTTTGCATGCGGCGGTGCACTAAGACATATAGAGTTCGATCCCACTCCAGGGACGCTAAACTGTGCAGAATTTCCTGCATCTGTTTCAACAGCGCCTATCCAAGCGATGGAGATTTCCCTTTACCCCGCCTATAACGTAATTTCAAAAATGATTTATCCAGATAAAGAGTTACGTAAGGACATTATGTGTATTGGCGGCACTAGCCAATGGCCTGCAACTCTATTCAGAGGTACAGATCAATGGGGCGAAAAATACGGCTACTTGTTAGTAGATCCTATTGGGGGCGCGATTGGTGCATTCACAATGGCGGATGGAATCAATACTGGAGGCCAGGCTAGAACACCTATATGTCAATTACCAAACATCGAGCATACGGAACAAAATTTTCCAATTTTGTTCTTGTACCGAAAAGAGCTAACCGACTCAGGAGGTGCAGGAAAATATAGAGGGGGACTTTCTGCCGAAAGTTGTTTCATTCCGCATAATACTGAAAAAGTGACACAAGATACGCTATCATCTGGTAATGCTATCCCTACATCTCCTGGACTTATGGGTGGGTACCCCTCAACAACAAACGGGTACACATTCATTCGTGATAGCGATATCTTCGATCACATGCAAAAAGCCACAATGCCAGCAGACACATCTGATTTGAGCGGGTGTCATGAAACCCTTCAATTAAGGCAAGAAAATTTCATACAAAACCCCAGCGATGTCTACGCTGTCAGATGGAGTGGTGGCGGAGGGTTTGGTGACCCGTTCGATAGAGACCTAGAAGATATTGCAACTGATTTAGATACTTTTGCAATCACACCTGAAGCCGCTATGAATATTTATGGTGCTATCATTTTAAGCGACGGAACTATAGACACCGAAGCAAGCATACTCGAGAGAAAAAAAGTTAAACAGAACCGTGTAACTAATGCTCCCGAGATAGCAAAGCGCGAAGGGACACTAGTATACGAAAGCTCTGATACGCTCAATATCCATGCAGATACCGACGGCGAATACTGGTGCTGTGCCAAATGTCAGCAACCACTCGGAGATTCGCGAACAAATTATAAGACTCAGTGTATTCAAGAAAATCGAGAAATCTCGACTAGTAATCCATTGATTGGCGATCCAAGTCGATTTGTCGACGATGCAGTAGAATTTCGCCAGTTTTACTGCACTGGGTGTGGCTCGCTTCTCGACAACGAAATTGCCATTGCTAGCGACCCGGTCTTACACGATGTACGCGGGATCTAACTATAAAAATTAACGCTTGACCCGATAATTGTCATGGCAATCCTTGCATACATTTACTGTCGCAATAAATTGTTTGACCACAGCCTCTCGATCGCCATTCATAGTTATTGCTGCTAAGTCAGAAGATACCTTTTCTAATTCAGAAAACCTTTGATTAAAATCCTCTAAATTCTCCCACGCCTCTGGCCGAGTATCTGATTCTGCAGACCGACTGCTCTCAATGAACCCTTCTCTCACCATTGGAGCTAAAAGCTCTAATCGTTTTGCAAGGAAACGAAAACGCTCGGCGTCATATGGTACTTTACCTTTAACCATTGCACCCATAGGGCCAACATTCCATCCCAAGGCCATCAATATACCTTGACGATAATGTACCGCGTCGTCGGGTTTTGGTTCAGAGTACACATACTGAGTGACGGACATTAATACAACTAAAAACAATGTCCAGAGTGTTCTATTATTCATGATATTTAGCTCCCTTTATAAGTTCACTATAAGCGTAACCATCAACCCACTCAATACTAAAAAAAATAATGCGCGCCGAAGCGTCACAGACACTATAAGACTCTTTTGCGGAACCTGGTTTAAATAACCGGTGATCATCGCCTGCACTAGATATTGTTTTTTCCAAAATTGATAGAAGGCTATAACGAGAATATGCAGTAATATAAGGCCAATTAAAAAATAAGCTATCACTTCATGAATGCCAGTAAAAAAGTCACTTAGCTGAGAGCTGACGTACGGATATAACGGACCCTCATTAAAGAGATCATCGTTGGCAAAAAGTCCAGTAACAATCTGTAATAGGAGCACCAAAAGCATCGTCATTACGGCCCATCCGCCCAATGGGTTGTGCGTAAAGTAGGGTGCTGACTTTCTATGAAAAATTGTTTTCGAGTAACGCCAAACCTCAGCAGGTCCACACAAAAAGTTAGAAAATAGAGAGGACGACGTACCAAAAAACCCCCACAGAAAACGAAATAAAATAAGAGATAAGACACAGTAGCCGCAAAGCATATGATACTGCAGAAACATTCCGCCTTCCCTACCACTCCACCATGAAAATATAAATAAGAGTGCCAGCGCCCAGTGGCAAACCCTCGTAGGAAGATCCCAAATATAGCTGTTTTTACTCGTACTATTCACGTTAGTCCTTTGACTTTTATCTCCAAAGATTTATAGCAAATCTGTCCTAAAAATCTACCGATTTACTTCTCTTTAATCAATTAACTTGTGAGCACATTCGAAATCAATACTGACCTACATGTGGCTGATACGTACTTATTTTCATGTTGCTTTATTCTGATGCTCGTAAATCTAGATTATATCGGTATGATTTACTAAATACATGAAGTGCACTTATAAGGGGATATGATGATGAGAATTAAACGACCTACTATCGATGAAATTGATGCGATAGCAGATGGATTTGGTCTTAATATGGAGTTCGAAGACATCGAATCGTTCAAAAATCTAATGGAGGGACCAATGTCTTCTTACGAGCGAATCGATGACCTAGTGGAACCATCTCCTGAAGTAAAATACCCTAGAGGTAAGGCATTTCGCCCGGAACAGAAAGATAATCTGCTAAACGCCTGGTATTACAAAGCCTCAATTCAAGGAGCATCTCGAGGGAAATTAAAAGGTAAAACGATCGCTGTCAAAGATAACATTTGTGTGGCAGGCGTTCCTATGATGAATGGTTGCTCAGTTTTAGAGTCTTTTATCCCAGAAATTGATGCTACCGTTATCACCCGAGTCCTTGACGCTGGAGCGGAAATTGTGGGTAAAGCGGTTTGTGAAAATTTATGCTTTTCGGGAGGGAGTCACACGACCGCGACTCCGGCTGTAAAAAATCCACATAACCACGCGCATACGAGCGGGGGTTCTTCCAGCGGTAGTGCGGCTCTGGTAGCATCTGGCGAAGTAGACATGGCGATAGGAGGCGACCAGGGAGGCTCTATACGTATGCCAGCAAGTTGGTGCGGTGTTTACGGGTTGAAGCCTACACACGGACTCGTGCCGTATACCGGAGCCTTTCCGATAGAGATAACGTTAGATCATTTAGGCCCGATCACCAATAACGTGACAGACGCCGCCCTGATGCTAGAGACCATCGCAGGAGCCGATAAAATGGATCCAAGGCAGTACAACGTTAAAACTGAAAAATACTCTAAAGCGCTCACTAACGATATCAATGGTTTAAAAATCGGGATCATAAAAGAAGGCTTCAATTGGAAAGACTCGTCAGAGGAAGACGTTGATCAAAGTGTGATCGCTGCTGGCAAGCAGCTAGAATTATTAGGTGCAAAAGTAGAACAGATCTCTATCCCGTTTCATTTAGATGGTGTTCACATATGGAATGCAATTGCCATAGAGGGCGCAAACTCACTAATGATTAAAGGCAATAGCATGGGTACAAACTGGAAGGGCTACTACAACACAAGCTTGCTGGATGCTTTTGCAAGAGGACGATTGACACGTGCAGACGATCTATCCGAAACAACGAAGCTTGTAATGCTCACTGGCGAGTACATGAGCAGCAAGTATCATGGCCGCTACTATGCCAAGGCACAGAACTTAGCGATGAAACTCTCGGATGCTTACAACGCAGCCTTAAATAACTATGACTTACTTATGATGCCCACGATGCCTATGAAGGCCACTAAAATACCAGCGAAAGACTGTTCACGAGAGGAAATTATAGCTCGAGGGCTAGAAATGGTTAATAACACCTGTCCATTTGACGTAACAGGTCATCCCGCAATGACCGTTCCATGCGGCTTTTCAGACGGTCTCCCTATCGGTATGATGCTAATTGGAAAACAATTTGACGAGGCTACTATTCTCAACGCAGCATACGCGTATGAGCAATCTAACCAGTAGTAAGGGAGCGAGTTTATGAGTGACCATGAAAGTGACCACGAGCATCATCATGCCAACAGCAGACCACTGAGTGAAGTAGAACTCCGAGTGAAAGCTTTGGAACAAGTACTCACAGAAAAAGGGCTGGTTGATCCTGATGCAGTTGATGCAATAATCGAGACATACGAAGAAAAAGTTGGTCCCCGCAACGGTTCTAGAGTTGTTGCTAGAGCATGGAGCGACCCTGAATATAAGAAACGACTGCTCAAAGATGGCACAAGTGCCATCGCCGAATTAGGTTACTCGGGTATTCAAGGTGAAGATATGGTCGTAATTGAAAATACTCCCGATGTGCACAACCTATTAGTCTGTACCTTGTGCTCCTGCTACCCTTGGCCTACCCTCGGCCTGCCTCCTGTCTGGTATAAATCTGCACCCTATCGCTCCCGGGCAGTGAGTGAACCTAGAAAAGTTCTAGAGGAATTTGGAGTCTCGTTGCCCACTACTACCGAGATTAGAGTATGGGATAGTACGGCCGAATTGAGGTATATGGTGCTTCCCGAGCGGCCTTCAGGGACAGACGATATGGATGAAGAAGCGCTTGCTGATCTGATTACAAGAGATTCGATGATTGGGGTAGAACGTTTAAAACCAATCGTTAAAGGAGCTAGCTAATGAACGGAGTCCACGATTTTGGCGGAATGCACGGATATGGGGAAATTAATCCTGAGAAAAACGAGCCCGTATTCCACAATGAATGGGAAAAACGAGTCCTGGGATTATTTGTACCTATAATGGCAGCAAGCGGCATGTGCGTCGACGAATTTAGAGCGCAAATTGAGCTAATGGGTGCCAGTAATTACCTAGAAACAACCTACTACGAACATTGGCTACATGCTTTCGAAAAGTTGCTTTTAATATCCGGTCTAGTAACCGAAGAAGAATTAAGGAGCGGAAAAGCATCTATGGTTGACCCTGCCGTCAGCCCCCCCGTGACCGTTTCTGACATTCCTGTCATCACAGCTACTGGATCTTCAGCGCGCAGGGATGCCACAGTTGAGCCTAAATTCAGGAAAAATGATTTAGTTTTGGTTAGAAATGAACACCCAACTCACCACACTCGATGTCCACGGTATGTCCGAGATAAAATAGGCCAGATCGATCGCGACCATGGAGTATTTGTCTTTCCCGACACCGCCGCTCACGGTAACGGCGAAAAACCTCAGCACTGCTACAGCGTAAAATTCTCCGCACGAGAACTTTGGGGAGATAAGGCGCCTGAGGGCGATTCAATTTATGTCGATTTGTGGGATGACCACCTGATACTAGGTTAACCTGCGTAAGGTTCAAAATGGATAAAAGAAAAACAATTGCACAGTTAGTCGAGCTGAGTAATGCACCCGTTGATGGGAATCATGAGATCACGTTCCAAAACCCGTGGGAAGCGAAAGCATTTGCTTTGGTCGTCCAGCTCCATCAGGAGAAGCACTATAAATGGAATGAATGGGCGGAGCAATTAAGCGCTGAAATAAAGCGTGCCGGTGAAAACCAGTCTGGCGAAGACTACTATCATTTGTGGTTGAAAGCCGCCGAATCGCTTGTAGTAAAGAAAGGATTGTGCCAGAAAAATGAGCTCTTAAATAAAAAGAAAAGGCTAAAGGCTGCACAAAATGATGGAGGCTAGCCAACCCCATCGAACAGCGAATTTCTTGCTCAGTTTGTACTACCACCTGTTTTCTTAAAGCCATCAGAATCTAATACTGCTTAAAATGTATTAGACGACACGAACACTTAACATAAAGGCGCTTCAACCGACCTACATGCGAAAGCGGCATCATCATACTTGAATTCCATTTAGACTTACCGGGCGACTAAACAGAAACAGATTTTCTAAGGACTGTTGAGACGGATTGACGCTCTTACTGCTATGCAACAGTTTTCGAAGCTAGCTTAAACAAAATGTCGGCTAAAATTAATAGTCCTCTATTGAACGGCCCTCAATACTCGATGGACATAAGGTCACTATCATCAGGCCTATAAACACAATAACGCCACCAACGAAAAGCGAATTGACTAATGGTTCATTTAAAAAAATATGAGCCGAAAGCACACCGAAAATTGGTACAAAGTTAACGTATAAAGAAGTACTAATAACTCCGATTTGGGATACCGCTTGATAGTACCAGACGAAAGCTAACGCTGATCCAAATGAACCTAGAAAAAAAATTAATCCCAGTGACTTAGCATCAGAGTAAATAGCAACAGTCTTAACTGTGTCGGCAACCGCGAAGGGAAATAAGAATATTAGGCCTACCAAGGCTGCGTAAGTGGTGACTAGGATAGGCGGATAACGTCTTAGCAAATCCTTTCCTACCACGGAGTAAATCGCCCAAGATAGGCCGGAACAAAAAACGAGGACCTCTCCTCGCCTAAAAACAATCTCGCGCAATAGATAAAGATTTCCATCTGTAATGACGTACACCACTCCAATAAAACCAAGAAATACCCCCACCATGGTGACAACGCTAGGTAATTTTCTAGACACAACCGCATCTAAAATAGTCACCTGAATCGCAATCAATGCCAAAAGTATGGAGGCATGCGATGCTGTTACGGATTCAAGCCCTTCATAGAGTAAACCGTTATGCAGAAGTATGCCGGTAATCCCTAAAATCAGAAACTTCCACCAAAGTGATTTAGGTACCCTTTTAAAATGACGACCTAATTGCATCAAAAGCAACAGACATATTGCGGCCACTACAAAACGGCCAAAAACGACAATAAATGGGGCTTGGTAGCTTGCTAAAACTCGACCTATAGTTGGAGTAGCCCCCCAAAACATAGTCGCCAATAATAGCTTGAAATGAATTGTCAAAAGAGTCCCCTACCCTAAAAGAATAAATTCCGAATCTAACCCGGATATATTATTTTTTATAAAGACACAATGATGTCTAATATACGCAGAAATGTTAGTCTAAAAACAGTAATTTCGTAAGTTTATTATTGTAAAGCAATGTACCGTTCTAAACATACTTGAATACAAAACTTAAAGTGTGCTGAAACTTAAATCAAATTAAAGGTAATAGCCAAATGAAGAAAACAGCATTTGTCACAGGGGGTGCTAGCGGTATCGGCGCTGCGACCTGTCGTCTCCTTAGTAAAACAGGCTATCGAGTATATGTGGCAGATATCCAACGCGAATCTGGACAAATACTCGCTCAAGAACTTGAGGATGCGGTATTTTTAGAAGTAAACGTGCGAAACGAATCGGACTTCGAAAAAGGTCTAGCTCAGGTTATAACTGAAAGTAATCAACTCGACGTTATGGTGAATAATGCAGCTATCGTCGGAACCCTCGGTCCCATCTCGTCATTAACAGTAGAACAATATGATCTATCTCAAGAAATAATACAGCGGAGTGTTGTATTGGGAACAAAACACGCTGCCAAGATCATGCAAACGCAAAAATTGGGATCTATTGTTAACGTGGCTAGTATTGCCGGTTTGTTAGGCGGCTACTCTCCACACACCTACGCAGCATGTAAAGCCGCTGTCATACAGTTCACTAAGTCTGTCGCACTAGAGTTGGCTGAAGATAATATCCGAGTAAACGCTGTTTGTCCTGGAGCTATCGCAACACCCATCCATACTGGGACAACAGGCCCAGAATGGCGACAGACTATCAAAAAGGTAAAGGAATCCTGCGCTGATTTTCAGGCAATTCCAAGAATGGGAGAACCATCAGAAATTGCCGAAGCTGTGGTATGGCTAGCATCAGAAAAGTCTAGTTATGTAACGGGACAAGCTCTTGCGGTGGACGGAGGCGCCACCGCTGGGAAAATTTGGCGCGAACAGCCAGAGTTCTTTAAATCTTTTCATCCTATAAGGAGTTAAGCTAATGGTTCGATTCGGTGTTTGTGTGTTGCCAACAGATTTGACTCTTTCCCCGACAGAGATCGCTATAGCCGTAGAAGAGAAAGGTCTAGATATGCTGTTTTTTGCTGAAAATAGCCACGTGCCAGTTATCCATCGTAAAAACTCATACCATAGGCCGGAAATGGTTCAACCATTTGCGCGAATGCACGACTCACTTACATCGTTAGCAGCCTGTGCGGCAGTCACGCAAAGGATCCAACTTGGAACAGGAGTGTGCCTTCTCACCGAACGCGACCCTATTACAACTGCCAAGGCTGTAGCCACACTAGACCATATCTCAAATGGTCGCGTGGTCTTTGGTATCGCTGGTGGTTGGATCAAAGAAGCCATCGAAAATCATGGATGTCCATTTAAACAAAGATGGGAAGTTGTAAGAGAAAGAGCGATCGCTATCAAGACCATTTGGGCCAATGACCCAGCGGAATATCATGGCAAGTATGTCGACTTTGACAAAATTACAAGTTTCCCTAAACCGCTGCAAAAAACTGGCCCGCCGGTCTATATAGGTTCGAACTCCAGCAAAGTGCCCGATCGAGTTGTAGACTATGCAGACGGATGGATGCCAATATACGACAAGTACGAAGGAGATCCGCTCAACGATCTCAATGAAGCTTGCCTCAAGAAAGGTCGGGATCCAAAAGATTTCACTACTCTCTTATTTGGAGCACCTCGCGATATCAGTGTTTTAGAGGACTTTGCGACTCGAGGGTGTAAAGGATTTATTTTTTTGGTTCCTCCCGATCAGAGTGACGATATTCCGTCGGTACTAGATGAGATAAAAAGTCTAAAAGATCTGCTGCTTAAATCAGACTAGGGGGCTCGTGTTTCTATCCAATGCTTTATGCCCTTAAGCTCATTGGAGGCCCACCACCGAACTCGAGTCCAACTTAAAAGAATCATGGTTGGCTTATCTTTAAATAACGAAACCGTGCGATATTGAGGATATTTGGCCCTTAATCCTGATACTGCCTGGCCCCACAAGTTATGGCTCATAGAAATTACTGTAGCCTCAATATCCATTTTTACCCACCACAACTGCTCCCAGTTGTCATTATAGTGGTCGAGTAGTAAAGTACCTTTCGGCTGATTTTCGACAAGCTTGATTCTGGCTAGTTTTGCAGAAGATTTTGGCTTTCCATCGATTGGTGAGAATAAGCCATCACCTACTCTCGCAAAAACAATTGGCATCGCCTCCGGCAAACCAACACCATCGATCAACCCCAATCTTGCTACCGGCATAATATCTAACAATTGGTATAATATTTCCTCAGACAGCACTGGCATTTCTCCTCCTACAGGGATGAAAGCATATTCGCATATGCTAACATTTCGACTAAGTAGATAGTAATCAACCGTTTGAATTTGTTATTCTAATAAAATGAAGTTTTACCGATAATACCGGGCAGGTTAGTGAATATGGACGAACCAGATCCTTGCTACAGACGTCCCGTGAAAACATAGGGATTTAACATGATAAATCAGTTTAGACGATTTGGCGCGAACCTATCTACAGTTACCGAGAGGTGGGTGCCAGATGCTTGGGTGATATGTATGTTACTCACTGCGGTAGCTATACTACTCTGTATCTTTGGGGCTGGCGCTACTGTTGAAGAAACCATCCTCGCATGGGGGGAAGGAGTCTGGATGCTATTGGGACTCGCAATGCAATTCACTATAGCATTGGTTGCGGCTCATGCATGTGTGTCCTCGCCTCCAGTTTACCGATTTTTCAATTGGCTAGCGTCTCTACCTAATCCATCAAAACCCATACAGGCGCTACTGCTAGCGGGAGTATTTTCTTTGTTTATGGGTTACCTCAATTGGGCGGTCTGCCTAGTTTCATGCGCACTCTTCACTCCATTCATACTTCGTAGAAATCCCAATGTAGATGTTAGACTTTTGATCTGTGCATCATACCTTGGCATCGGAACAGTTTGGCATGGTGGACTATCTGGCTCGGCTCCACTTATCCTAGCGACACCAGGAAACCCTCTGATTAATCCTAGCAATGGTACTCCAATTGTCGACCGACTTTATCCCGTTACTGAGACTTTGTATAACAATTTCAACCTGGTATTTATCTGTATTATTGGTGTCACTGCTTTAGTCACAACATGTTTACTACACCCCCGTACTGGAGCTAGAACAATTAGCCCTGAAGATGCGGAGAAAATACTCCCTAAGCCTCCTGTCCTAGATGAAAAGGCATCTACACCGGCCAACCATATCGATCAGTTTCGAGGATGGATCCTATTAGCAGTAGTGCTGTTAGCCTACCCTCTTGGCCACTCGATAATGACCCGAGGGTTTGGCACTAGTTGGACTATCAACGCATATAACATTACGTTCCTGGTACTCGCCCTGATACTACATGGTCGTGCGCCATCCTTTCTACGCGCATGCAGAAATGGTGTCGATTCAGCGTGGGGCGTTATTGTGCAATTTCCCTTTTATGCCGGAATATTCGGATTAATGCAGAAAACAGACTTAGGTGAATGGCTTGGAAATTTGTTCGCAAACATTTCAACAACAGCAACTTATCCTTGGGTAGTTTATGTGTACTCGGGATTCATGAATTTATTTGTGCCGTCCGCTGGCTCCAAATGGATGATCGAGGCCCCATTTTTGATTCCGGCTGGGGAGCAACTCGATGTGTCCGTAGTCACTGTAATGTTAGCCTATGCCTACGGCGACTCAGTCACTAATTTAATCCAACCGTTTTTTGCTATACCTATCCTAGCGGTAACTCGAATGCGGTTTGGAGACATTGTTGGCTACACTTTTTTAGTAGCCCTAGTTTGCTTCATGGTCAGTTCCATCGCAATGTTTATGATTCCTGCGCAATGGTGACGCTTGAGTTACCATTTTACAGATCGTAATTTTTCTTTTCGAAACCCTATTAAATAGCTAAACTATATGAAACTTAGTGAGCCAAGAATATGTTGATCGTAATTTCTCCTGCTAAAAAATTGGATTATCAATCTAATTCGCCTCAACAAGCATATACCGAACCCGCTTATCTCGAAAAATCTGCCAATTTAATAAAAGTAATGAAAAATAAAACCCCGGCGGAAATTCAGTCCCTGATGGGAATTAGTGAAAATCTAGCAAATTTAAATCATTCCCGATATTTAAATTGGAATAAAAAAAATACCAAAAGAAACTCTAAGCCGGCAATCTACGCCTTTATGGGTGACGTTTATACTGGTTTGGATGCAAAAAGTTTAACTAATCATCAGATCCGATTTGCGCAAGACCACCTGCGCATCCTCTCTGGATTGTATGGCGTACTAAAGCCGCTGGATCTGATCCAACCCCATAGGCTCGAAATGGGTACAAAAATAAAAACTGAATCAGGCGAAACACTATATGACTTCTGGGGTCATGCACCGACCTCTGAACTCAATCAGCAAGCCAAAGTACTAAAAACAAAGCATATTGTGAACTTAGCATCGAATGAGTATTTTAAAGTCATTAACAAAACTGCACTGACACTTGAAGTACTCACGCCCGTATTTAAGGACAAAAAGCAAGATACATATAAGGTGATCAGTTTCTATGCAAAAAAAGCACGCGGCATGATGGCAAAATATATAATCGAAAACGAGATAACCGATCCGAGAGGGATCAAGGAATTTTCGCTCGCCGGCTATAAATATCGAAGCAAATTAAGCGCTAAAAATGAATACGTTTTTACGCGCGAGCAACCATAACAAGCTAATCACTGGAGTCTAGAGATGTCCTTACGAAAGGTAAAAGCCCTCATCCTATCGATCTTTTTTTTCAGCTCTCCCTTGTGGGCAGCATCGTCAAACCCCCAGGTAATACTGGAGACGTCTGAAGGTGTTATTGAGATTGAATTGCTGCGTGATGCAGCTCCAATTTCCACAGCAAATTTCCTAGATTACGTTGAGAAAGGATTCTATAACGATACAATCTTCCATCGAGTGATCTCCGGTTTTATGATCCAAGGTGGCGGCTTTACCTCAAGCATGAAGCAGAAGGCAACTAATAAACCCATACTGAACGAAGCAGACAACGGCCTCTCTAACCTAAGAGGTACGCTTGCAATGGCCCGCACCAGTGACCCACATAGTGCTACTGGCCAATTTTTTATCAATCACTCAGACAACACATTCTTAGACCACAAGACAAAATCACGCCAAGGCTGGGGCTATGCGGTGTTTGGAAAAGTCACGCAGGGTCTTCCGGTTGTAGATATTATTGCCTCAGCTAAAACTAGTAGTAGGGGCGGCATGGGTGACGTACCAAAGGAAAATATAATTATCATCAGCGCTTCTGTAAAACACTCAACAATGCTAGGCGCTTCGGAAAGGAGTCAATAACATGCCCTACGTAATCATCACACGGGATAAACCGGGCAGTATCGATCTCAGGACAAAAACAAGGCCCGAGCACTTAGAATATATCGAGCGATTCGTGCCGAGTGTTTTGGCAGGCGGCGGATTTATGACAGAAGAGGACGCTTTAGCCGGTGGCGGACTGATAATTCTAGACGTTGAAAATAGATCCGAAGCCGAGGAATTTGTGAAAAATGATCCTTACACTAAAGTCGGACTATTCCAGGAAGTGGAAATAAAACGCTGGAAAAAAGTCTTTTTCGCAGGTGAGAAGATCTCATAAAATCGCCGAAGGGTAGTTTAAAATTTTCATCGTATTACCACACTTGCCTATTAGCGCTTATCTATGTCCATACTGACTTTCCATGATATAAATCTCAAATTTGGCGATCAAATAATATTTCGCGATGCAAATTTCTCGCTAGAACCAAACGAAAGAGTATGTATTATCGGTCGAAATGGAGCCGGAAAATCTACTTTGTTTAGGCTTATACTGCAGCAACAAGAAGCGGATAGCGGCGAAATCCGTATTAGCGATAATATTAAGATTGCGCAACTAGACCAGTCATTGCCGCAGACTGCCGAGATGACAGTTAGAAATTTCGTTACTAGTGGGTTGAATAAGTCACAACAGTTAATAGCCAAATATCAAAGCCTTGCCTTAGAGGAAGTAAATCATACCCGAATGGCTGAAATGGAGGCTCTGCAAAGAGATATCGAAACGCATGGCGGATGGGATCTGGAGACGCAAGTAGAGTCGGTTATTTCCAATTTGGAACTACCCGGTTCAAAAATGCTGTCTGAGTTATCAGGTGGGTGGCGTCGAAGAGTTGGACTGGCACGGACATTGGTCAGCAAACCAGATGTACTACTACTTGATGAACCTACAAACCACCTAGACCTTCAAGCAATCCAGTGGTTAGAGCAAAGGATCCTAGGGTACGGCGGTAGCGTAATCTTCATCACTCATGATCGAGCGTTCCTTAAGTCACTGGCCACCAGAATAGTTGATATAGATCGCGGTCAGCTTAAAAGCTGGCCAGGTAATTACGGTCACTACCTTAAGAAAAAAGACGAGGTGTTAGCAGAGGAAGAAAGAAAAAATAGTCTGTTCGATAAAAAATTAGCAAGCGAAGAAAAATGGATACGACAGGGTATAAAAGCGCGTCGTACTCGTAATGAAGGGCGAGTTCGTTCGTTAGAGAAAATGCGGAATGAGTATGAGCAACGGATAAGACCTGACGGGAAAGCTAAAATTCATCTACAAGACTCAGATAAGTCAAGTCGACGAGTGATCCAAGGAAAAAATTTGAGCTACCACTATGGTGAGAATGTCATTATTCAATCTTTATCTATCAAAATCATGCGAGGCGACCGCATTGGCTTAATTGGAAACAACGGTGTCGGTAAAAGTACTTTAATTAAACTACTTCTCGGCACATTAACTCCTAAAACTGGAACCATAAAAAAAGGAGAGAATTTAGAAATCGGCTATTTTGATCAACTGCGAGAACAGCTCGATCCAACTCGAACAGTCGCTGACATTGTTGGTGAGGGGAAAGAATATATTTCTATAAATGGGAAAGACCGACACGTCGTAGGCTATCTGAAAGGATTTTTGTTCTCTCCTAAACGTAGCTTAACACCGATTGGGTTTTTGTCTGGAGGAGAATGTAATCGAGTTATCCTCGCTCGACTTCTTTCGAGGCCGTCAAATCTTTTGATATTGGACGAACCCACAAATGATTTAGATGTTGAAACTCTCGAAGTTCTCGAAGAGCAATTAATTGATTATAAAGGTACGCTAATCGTAGTCAGTCACGACCGAGCTTTTTTAGATAATGTGGTAACTAGTACTCTCGTTTTTGAAAGCTCCGGCGAGCTAGTTGCCTACCCAGGGGGTTATACCGATTGGTCTACAAAAGGCAGAGAGTTAGCTGGATCAGATGCATTGCCCGTCTACGCAACACAAACACCAAAGACTGACAATGTTAAAACTGAGAACAAGCGAAACAAGCTAACGTTTAACCTTCAACGAGAACTCGACTTACTGCCAGACGCTATAGAAAAACTAGAACAAGAAATTTTCGAAGATAGAAAAGCAAGTTGCCGCGCCAGACTTCTACGATTCTCCCTACGACACCATAGAACCTATTTTGACCTCCCTAACTGAGCTAAAGTCCAAACTAGAGTCAAAAACCAAACGGTGGTTAGAACTAGAGGAAGTAAATTAATTATTTCTAAGTGCCTAAACGCCTCAACGCTGACTTGGTCAGAAAATCATCATACACGTCAAGTCCGCGATTAACCCACCACTTCCAACCACCTGATATCTCTTGAACCTGCTTCAGTCGCGACATATGATTGCTTTGAACATCATGAGCATGCACATGCGTCCAAGACCAATAGGGGTAAGCCCCGTCCATCACCTGTTTACCTTTATCATCATATACAGAATAAGCACCATCAAAAGACTTAAACATTTCGCCTTTGCGGTCATAGGTAACCATACATAGTGGGAGTCCGGTCCTAGCATCAAACCAAACACGCTTTTTACTGATCGGTGCTCGCGCGTAACCAGTAGGCTCAGCCTCACAGACAATAGCCTCGGGTACTAACTCTACCTTGGTATCCCAGAATGTATCCCCTTTCGCACCACCGTGAGTTTTCCCATCCCAATTTTCATCGGAGGAGTCCCAGTTACCGGTTAACCCCGCTAGAAACGGACCTCTTGCGATAGTCTTGAAATTTCCCCAAGTCAAAAAAGGATCTCCCGCGGCCCACACATCCGAAAAATACAAATGGGAACCCGGCAATAGAGGCTCAAAACGTTGGCTAGTCGGAAACTTTCTCACTCGCTTGAATTGAGGCAAGTAACCGAAGAGTTGCGGGAATTTTCGTTGATCATAATGCCATATATTGAGAAAGGACGTCCCCTTATAATCTTGAGGTACCGTAAATAAAACTGACTGGTAACGTAATTTATCCTCATGACCTGGCCAGTAAGGAAGAGGCTCGACCTTGATACGCCCAGTGGGAGCAAACTCGATCCAGACTAGTTCATACTTGTAGTTAATATCTCCATTAGAATTTTGCTCAAAAGTTTTTACAGGATAACAAGAAACATCGTGCCGTCCCCAAGTCAAAGTTATAGCCGCAAAAAGCTCCATAGCATTTTTAGGCTCGGGAAACGGATTACCTCCAACCCACGGTTTGCTCCGTTAACTACTACATTTCCCTCTGAGTTGAACGAGGCCATGCCTTTGTGGCGCATTGTTGCCTCGATATACTCGACTGGACTTAGTTTAGTGAGATCAGTTGTCGCCTTAACCAATTCTAATTTACGACCCTGCTGTTTAATTTGCATGAACCTAACGGGATCAAGTAGGTCTTGTACTGAGTCTACGTTATTAGCATCAATCGTATCACCTGGTTTGAGCCCACCGCGCGTGTACTCCTCAATAGATAACAGTTCCTCGGGATAGGAAGCGCTAAAATCGCCATTTTCTTCCGCCGATGTCCACACTGGAGAAAGAACCCCAGCGCCTAGTACACCGGCAGCCGTATTCTCAACAAAGCGTCTTCGGCTAAAGTCAGTCGTGTACTTCTTGATTCGGACCATTGTCCACTCCTTATGCTTAACTCACCAAAAGAACCAATTTACTTCTTCATTATTCCTTCTCTACCGCCACATTTGCATCAAGCACAGGCTTAGAAAAACGCTCACAATCTAAAGATGTCGATACCTCATCGTATTCTGTTTTTAACTTAGAAGGAAGATACGTAATACTGCGCAGAGTTTCCATTATTAACAAGCACCCTTCCTCGGGTCGGTTACCCTCTAAACGCAAGCGAGCTCTGCCAATCATTCCTTCCCACCAAACGTCCATTGGTGGGATCGCCTTATCAGTTATCGCCTTCCAAGCCCTATCGGATTCAAACGGCTTCCCCATAGCATCTGCTGTCTTCGCGAACAGTCTCCAACCATCGCCGGAGCTCACGTGCTCTTGCGTAAACAGCTTCGCTGCTGCGTATGCCACCTCGGGCCGCCCGCTATCTAGCTCCCCTTCAATAATTAAAACCCTAAAGCGTCGATCCATTTCTGGTTGTCGCTTGACTGAGTCGTGCACCAGCCGAGCGAGCTCCATACGCTGAGAAATATCGTGACCAATCAGCAATGAACGGGTACAAGAATTCTATTTGCCAGCTAGGGATCCCTTTCGCGGCCAGTTGTGTCATAAACGCTAGGATTCTGTCGTAGTCACCCAATCGGTTGTATAAGGTAAAGCCGGGACCAAATAAGCGCCCTCCTGATATCAAGGCTGACATGCTGTTCTACCGGGATTTCAAGCTCCGCCGCTTCTTCGGCCATCTTTTCCTCAATTTTATCCAAGGCCTTCAAAACTTCTTCAGGCTTAGGGTCTATCAAAGACCGCATCTCCAGCAACACCGCAAAATTATACGCATTAGCTCTGTCAGACTTAGGCAGTCGTCCGAAGGCTACAACACCCTTGCTTAGCTAGTGCTGTCGCCTCCTCGATTTTTGATCGCGTCACTTTCGCACTAAACTCTTTCGCGATGAGGTAGAAACGCGGTCCGCTCCACGTCCCCTTCGAACCTTTCTGACGACCCAATTGAAGCTAGCGACTTCAGCGCCACCGTCGCATTAGCCGCGGTCTGCGCGATCAGCAGTCGAGCGGCATCCGCATCTTTATCATCCGGGCTCTTTCGGATGAACCGTCTGAGCGGCCTTACGCTTAGCTCCTTCGTGTTCGCCTTCGATCCTCCACTCTTTTCGCGAGCTGCGTAGACCGCGTACAGCAGCTTAGCAACCGCTTTGTCTAGCTCCGCGTCGAGATCCTTTTTCCGAACCAGCTTCACTAATATATCAATCGCCGGTTGATTGATTTTTGCATTATAAGCCGCAAGGGCCCACCTATACTGGTAGCGAGACAGAGTCGACATTAGGCGGGACGATAACATGCGTAAAAAACGCTTCGTACTTTTGCATCGCGTTATAGTAATGATTGTAGTTAAGAGCAAACTCGGCACCCGCTAGATCTGTGTATACACTCCAATATCAACACCGGACAGCTCTTGACTGTATACCATCATGTCATCAATTAATGCTTGATCAATTTTCCCCGCAGCCATTAAATCTCTTAACCGCTCAGCAGCTCCCAAAGGCCTGCCACCGGTTTTCCGACTGGCCTGCAGAAGTCCAAAAGCTTCGGCACGCTGGATCTGGGCTTCATCGTCGTCAAATACCTCCGAGCGACTATCCACTGTTACATTGCCAGTTAACGCATCCAGAATCCGTAATTCAAAACGTACAACCTCCAAAATAGGGGACTCTTCCTCCCCCATTAGTGCCCGTTCCAAGTTTTTAAATATAGTGTGTGCTCTCGCGTATCGCTTTTTTTCTATCTCGACATAACCCCGTCCCAACCAGCCCCCATACACCAACCCGGGACGAAATAACTGCATCGAAGCAGCACGAAAACCATTTTGTGCCGGAAGAAGCGCTGTACTCTTTAAATTGTCAATATCGCCCTCATCTTTCACTCGCCGGGCAATCTCCAGGTCAATCCAAGCCCTCCAGTAAGGAAAGGCTGCAAGGGCAAAACTAATATCATCCCAATCCTGAGAGCGATATAGGCGCTCAAGTTCTGCCTCACTATCCTCGGCTTTTTCCTCCACATCAATTACGGTGCGCTCGACTACATCTCGCATATCATTGAGAATAACCCGAAATTTTTTCAACTCCGCAATATTCAGTTCTGCTTGCCTGATCCTATCTATGAGCGGACCTATTGCATTAGCTAGCTCAAACATTTCCTTTGCGGCGCCGTCCGTTGCAGTTTCTATCTGTTCTAAGGTATTTAAAAATGTCTTAGCCTCAGCCTCTAAAGCTGCACCAGTGTCGCCGTAAACGACTGATGACATCGCGAAAGAACACAGCATGATTAAAAATATTGTATACGTAATATTTAATTTGATTTTAATCATAAGACATCCAATAAAGCCTGCATCTGATTCGCAAACTTATCTCCTAAAATCAGCTTAATAAGACGACGAGTCAGCTTTAGCTCGCCATCAAGGGTGGCAGTGTCACCACCTCCAGCCTCACCGATAACTAAAAATGCATGCATTGGAGCGCTCCTATACAAAGAATGCGCGACTTTTCGGCCAACTTTCGCTTCAAGCAAATGAGGATTCGCTTGATCGCTGACATCCAATGTGGATACCGTCCCTTCCGCCCGTCTGAATTGCTCGACTAAATCCACAACTTTATTCAATTGACTCTGTCGTATAGGTGCGTCTCCAATTAAAATAATGAGTCTTCGGGCACCAATGCGCCAACCCGATTCTTCGATGGCGACTCTGAGTCCCTCATCTATTGCCTCGAACCAATCGCCTCCCCCAACAGCCTCAAGTCCGGCTAAGAAATTTTTTAATCGCGTCGTACTATAGGTTAACGGTTCAATGCGAGTGGTGAACTCCGGGTCCCCTTTATCTCGATAACCAACAAAGCCAAACCTTGCAATCGGCACCAAAGATCGAACAACACGAGCGATATCCTCGATACGATCTTTGACCTCATCCAGAACCCAACCCATGGAACCAGTAGCATCCACCACGAAAACGACATCTAATCCCGCCTCGCGAAGACCGGCAATATAGGAAGCGAATTGAGACGTACCATCCCCGAGACCGTTCCCTATACCGGTTTTAAACCCTCCTATGCCAGAGCCTTCGCTCAATGGAACCGCAGTAAGACCTGCAGAAACATCCACACCCCGAAAGCCACCGGCTTGGGCCCTTAGGGTAGCGGCTATGTCCGGTGGCGGAGGCGCGGTCGACTTTGGTGCTATTAGAATTTCAGGAGGCTCAAAATCTAACTCTTCATCAAATTCCAGCTGTTCTTCAGGAGGTTTAGTTTTCTCAATCAATGTTTCTGGCGTTTGATTAATCACAATCGCATCTTCTTCAGGAGGCGCGATCACATTCGCAGGAGAGATCTGCTCGCCTATCCGACCAGATACGATAGTGTGAATAACAATAGAAACGACCAACAAGCCTGCCCACACACCCGTAGAGCGGGTTATTAATTTCATCGATTTAATTCGAGCTAACATTGGCACGACGTTGGGTAACTAGAATGAATTGCAACACACCTGCCTCAGAGGCCGACTTCATTATTTTAGAAACAGTAAGGGCACTGACTTTTGCGTCGGCGTATATTTTAAGCTCGTCTATCCCAGCCACAGCTCCCAACTCACGCTTCAATGCGTCCCAATCCACTGGTCTTCCCTCAAACCGCAAAGTATCATCTCGATCAACTGACACCGTCGGAACTTCCGCAGCAGGAAGTGCCTGACGTGTTGAAGCTGGAGGTACAATATCGTAATCAGGCTGCAAATTCCCGACGATCATGAAGTACAACAACAGTAAGAAAATGATATTGATCATCGGAATAACATTCTCTTCCTGAGTTTTCTTTTTACCAAATACCCGCCGTCGTAACTCGTCCGGATCAAATTTTCTTCGTCTGTTAGAGGAACGAAGTTGCGAATTCATTGGGTAAACCTGCGAGTCGCGGACAATGAAATGTCTCGCACTTCGTATTGATTAAATAAATCCATCACGTCCACAGCCTGCTGCAGTTCTACCGCCTCATCAACAGCTAGCATGACCCTTGTTTGTCGCGGCGCCTCAAGGTCACTTGCATAGTCTCCAAGTTTTTCTAAGCTACTCTCTTTACTGTTTAACCAGATAGACCCATTCTCGTGGATCTCCACAACTATCATAGAGGACTCGCTCTCGATCTTACTGCTACCCGTGGCCTGAGAAAATTCCATAGCCCGCGGCTTCATGAAGTTTGTTTGAAGCATAAAAAACACCAGCAAAATAAACACACAATCAATCAAAGGGGTCAGCGACATTCGTCCCGCCCGCTTGCGCCTATCTGGCAGTAGTGACTGCGTCATTTGACTCACGACAATACTTACGGGGTATTTGAAAAAGTTAGAATTCGCGTGACTAGATCTGAAACTTGTTCAGACAATACCTCTAATTTAGCCTCTAGGAAGGCGTGCATCACCGCAAAGGGTATCGCTATCGATAGGCCCACCGCCGTAGTCAACAGTGCTTCCCATATTCCGCTGGCAAGTGCTGATGACTCGCCTGATGCACCCGCACTAACAGCAAGTCCTCTAAAAGCGTCTATCATCCCAAGCACTGTTCCTAACAATCCCATTACTGGAGCTAGATAGTAAATTAGTTCAATCAACCTCAAATTACGCGAATAACCTCGTAAGAAGCCTGACGCGCGGCGCATCAATTCGTCGTGCAGCAGATCGCTATCCATCTCGCCGTGCTTCTCAAGACCAAATCTGACATCTTCCGCTAGACTTAGGGGCGACTGGAGCAGCATCTCCCGAGCACTTCTATCCTCACCTTGGTGCCAAAGGCCAATAGCTTCATCTAGCCGAGACACTTCAGGCACCGATGCTTCGCGAAACTGCATGAATTTACGAGCGCTCAATGTTAGGCCGAAGATTGAAGCCAATAGCAGAATTGCTACTACAGCGCCGCCCAGTTTGAGTAATGTGCCTACACCTAGTATCAGGCCCATAAACAGTCCAGGTTCCGAAATTGGATCCATATCAATAACCCCTAAG
>CALSND010000018.1 GCA_943787625.1 uncultured Gammaproteobacteria bacterium
GTGTCACTTTTCATGTGCTATTACTAAAATGCTATTTGTCATATTAAGAGTATTATAGAATCAGAGACGTCATTTTAGGAGAAAATTCATGAGCGACCTTTCGAAGTTCACGCCGTTATCAATTGCGATTTTGACTGTATCAGATTCCCGAGTAGAGGCAACTGATAAATCGGGCAATTTGTTGAAGAAAAAATTGGAGAGTAGTGGACACATTCTTGCGGACAAAAAAATATGCAAAGATAACATTTATGAAATTAGGGCAATTATTTCGGAATGGATTGTGGCCTCACAACTCGACGTTGTTCTTACTACCGGTGGCACGGGAGTTACTGGCAGAGACGGCACACCTGAAGCCGTAAGCCCTTTGTTTGACAAGACCTTGGATGGGTTTGGGGAGATGTTTCGCGCGCTTTCTTACGATGAGATCGCGACTTCGACTCTGCAGTCTCGAGCGATCGCAGGCGTAGCCAATGCCACGTATGTGTTCACTCTTCCAGGCTCCCCTGGGGCGTGCAGGCTTGCTTGGGACTCATTGATTGAGCACCAACTCAATAGCACTACGAAGCCATGTAATTTGGTAGAACTAATGCCCAGATTACTCGAAAAATAAAAGGTCATGCGAGTAGTAGCAAGCACATTTAATATTTTTATTTGTTTGCTGGGTTGCGTATGCCTTGTTCTCATCAGCGCTCGGTCACCCGCGGATGAGAATGATTTAGTTGGGCACATCTCAGTGGCGAATGTTTCAGAAGGAGAAACTCTTTCCGACATTGCTCGCATGTACAACGTTGGTTACACCGAAATTCGGATTGCAAATTCTAATATTGATCCCTGGTTGCCGAAAGGAAGGGCAGGAAGTGATGATTCCGGACATGCATGTACTCCCATATGCGCCCCGCAACGATCTCGTAATCAATGTGCCTGAGATGAGGATGTACTATTACGATAAACACGCCAGCTCTGGTGTTCGTTCTTTTCCTATTAGTGTCGGGAGGCAGGAGTGGACTACCCCGCATGGGGCAATGCTGGTAACCGGAAAACTCGAAGCTCCCTCTTGGTACCCGCCCGCCTCAATATTAAAAGAGCATGAGGAGATGGGCGAACCACTGCCTCGCGTTGTCCCAGCGGGACCGGATAATCCTCTTGGTAGATATGCGCTTCTACTGAGTAAAAAGGGTTATTTGATACATGGGACTAATAAGCCCTACGGGATAGGCATGAGAGTTACACATGGTTGCATCCGGATGTACCCGAAGCACATAGAGTGGCTATTTACCAAGATTAGTGTCTGGCGCAACGGTAACAGTTGTCAATCAGCCTGTGAAAGTGGGGCGCTTCAGTGACGCTATCTTCCTCGAGGCGCATCCCAGCTTGAATGAAGACCGTACAGGTTTGTCTCAGCGCTACAGTGACGCTATCCGCGTCATAAAGAAGGTCCTTTGGCGACGCTCCTTTAAAATTATTCTATCACCGCATTCAGCAAGTCCTCGTGGGACAGACCGGAATGCCCGTAGAAATTGGGATCTTAGTCGATTAACGTCATTTCTGCATTGTTTGCTTGAACATCCGATCAATACGGGCCTTATTTTCCTCAGCTTCTTTTTGGGCCTGCTTTGCTGCCCTGAGGGCGGCTGAAGCCTCGGCAGACGCTTTTCGGGCTTCTGCCATCGCGCTGGTTGCTTTGGTCTCTGCTGTGGACACGGGAGTAGCGCAGCCACTAATGGTTAACAGCCCACATACCGCCAAGGCTAGAAAAACTGCTGGATAGGTGACTTTAAACATTATTGTGCGACTCCTTATGGAAATTTGATTACAAAGCAGCAAACGCTACCAATAGTAAGACTTAATGATGCTTGATTTAAAAGGAAGTCGCAACCGTAAAATAGATATACTAAAGCAGATCGCTGGCAATCGAGTTGTTTAATTAATATTCAGGCTTCCAATTGAAATTATGAATACTTTGAAACGATTAAGGCTGCTTATTCGCAGATTAAGAGATCCAGATACCGGTTGCGTTTGGAATCGGGCGCAAAATTTTCAATCGATAGTCCCTTACACGATTGAAGAAGCTTACGAGGTCAGCGATGTAGTAGAAAATGAGGCTTGGTCTCGCCTTCCGGAAGAGCTGGGCGATCTCCTTTACCAAGTACTATATCTCTGTGAGCTAGGGGAAGAAGAAGAGCGATTCACTTTGGATTCAGTAATGGATGCATTGGAGCTAAAAATATTGAGGCGAAATCCAGATCTTGTTGACGAACATACTGAGTTCGGGAGAAAAACTTGATACGAGTTTGGATGGTCAGAGATTAAATCAGCTGATCGCAGGCAAAAAGGGATGTTCAGCGCACTCGATGATATACCAAATACGCTCCCATCCTGTGCTTGCTTCTAAAAAAATGCAAGAACGAGTTGCGAGCTCAGGATTTGAGCCACATGATATTGATTCGTCTCTGGCCAAAACTAAACAAGAATTAACTGGCTTAAAAGTACTGTCAGAAAGTCACAGATCTGATTCTTTAAGCACGGAGGGTTTGGGCGATTTAATGTTCACTCTTGTTAACATCGGACTAGATGAGCGCATCGATTTAGACAGTGCTCTGCGAAAAGCAAATAAAAGTTTTGAACGCAGATTTCGAAAGGTTGAGAAGAACTTGATTTACTTGGCGTAACTTTTCACGAGGTTTGTCCTACTAAGCTTAAAGAATTGTGGAGCGAACTAAAACTTAAAGTAGCATTTCAGCTAAAACCACGCGGAACTAACTGGTTCTAAAAATTATAAAATCCGCGATTTCTTCAAGAGTACTGGTGTCTTGCTCAATTTCTTGCAGGCATTGTATAGCATTGTCGCGCAATCTGCAGTGCCGTCTTCTTCGCCTCATCCATGCCTAGGAGGTTAGGGTAGGTTGGTTTTTCTAGTTCTTCATCAGAACCCTGAGGCTTGCCTAGTTCTTCAGTTGTCCCTTCCACATCTAAAATGTCATCTTGCACCTGAAAGGCTAAACCGACGCATTCAGAGTATTTCTGGAGCGTCTTACGAATCGAGCTATCGTTTTGCGCGCTAGACAAATATCCTAATAAAATACTAGCAGTAATTAAATCTCCGGTTTTGTGTCGGTGTATTAATTCTAAGTCTGATAAGGTCACAGTCTTTCCAACGGCGTCCAGGTCTAATGCTTGCCCTCCCGCCATGCCTGCAGGACCGCTTGCGTGGGTCAGGACTCGTAGCATCTCTATCCTGATTTCAGGCGATGATACTTTCAGTATTATTTATTAATGATTCGAAAGCCAATGCCTGCAACGCGTCTCCAGCGAGAATAGCAGTAGCCTCATCGAACTGTTTATGGCAAGTTGGTCGCCCTCTTCGTAAGTCATCATCATCCATCGCGGGAAGATCGTCGTGAATCAACGAGTATGCGTGTATAAGCTCAACGCTAGTCGCTGCAGCATCTAAAACACTGTCTGAGCCACCGAACACCATGCCTGTGACATAGACCAAGGCGGGTCTAAGGCGCTTACCCGGGGCTAGTACCGAATATCGCATCGCCGCATGAAGAGATTTAGGAGGAATCGTTTCGGATGGCAAACAAGTATCAAGAGCCGCGTTAGCCCGTGCTTGCAAGGTCGGTAATATATTCGTTAAGCTCATTCGTCTGCGTCATCGGCAGTCGGAAGTTCGAAATCAATTAATTCCACTGAATTATTCTCGGAATCAGAGGATAGTTGTTGCACTTTCTGCTCTGCTTCCGAGAGTGCGGCTTGGCAAAGTTTGGTTAAGGCAACGCCTCTTTCAAATTGTTTGATAGACTCTTCGAGTTCAAAATTACCGGATTCCATTTGCAACACAATCCCTTCAAGCTCTTCCATAGCTTTTTCGAAATTGAAGGGGGTTGAAGTGCTACTCTTTTTGTTCATGGGCTGTTACGGCATCCAAATAAACATTATTCAAGAATCATTTTTTACGCAAGAGCGTCAACTTAAACTATTGCCTAGTCGCAGGTCAAATGCCTATTTTAGACTTGACTAGGTTCTTATCTACCATTTACACTTAAGTCTTCAATTTAGACTGAGTCTAAACCAATTAACAAAAACTGCGTGGAGCTAAAGAAATGTCACTAAAAGGTAGTAAAACTGAAGAAAATCTTAAGGCAGCTTTTGCCGGCGAATCACAAGCGAATAGACGGTATCTCTATTTTGCTCAAAAAGCTGATGTAGAGGGCTATAATGACGTGTCAACGGTATTCCGCTCTACAGCGGAAGGTGAGACTGGGCATGCCCATGGCCATTTGGAGTACTTGGAAGCGGTTGGGGATCCGGCGACGGGCGAACCAATAGGTAGCACAGAGCTCAACTTGAAGGCTGCAATTGCTGGCGAAACGCATGAGTATAGCGATATGTACCCGGGCATGGCCAAGTCAGCCAGAGAAGAAGGTTTCGATGAGATAGCAGACTGGTTCGAGACCCTTGCTAAAGCTGAACGCTCTCATGCTAACCGTTTTCAAAAAGCTCTAGATTCTATGGACTAATAGTAGATATTTAAGCTACTAGATCTTAGGCCGGGCGTAAGCTCGGCCTGATTTGCTTTTCTGCGCTCCAGAGGTGGTGAATGCCCGATAATAAGCACCGCGAGGGAAGCCTTGATGCGCCCACTCGCTACCCGATCGATTGGAAGTCTGATAAGTTCAATGACCCTGACGACTTAACACAAGAACTTGAGCGCGTGTTTGACGTGTGTCACACATGTAGGCGATGTGTGAGCCTGTGTGAATCTTTTCCGCGACTTTTTGATCTTATTGATGAGTCGCCAACACTTGAGGTCGACGGCGTTGACAAATCTGACTTTCAGTAAGGTGGTGGATGATTGCTACCTGTGCGATCTCTGCTACATGACTAAGTGCCCCTACGTGCCGCCTCACGAGTGGGCTATAGATTTTCCTCACTTGATGCTGAGAGCAAAAGCCCAGCGTTTTAAGGAGAAGGGTGCATCCTTGCGAGACAAAGTCCTGACTAGCACCGATGTCGTTGGAAAAATTGGGTCCATACCTGTAGTTTCGCAAGTAGTTAATGGAGCAAACAATTCTAAAATTCTGAGAAAAACTTTAGACGTTACAATTGGAATACATCGTGACGCACCGATCCCCACTTTTCATAGCCGACACAGCTCGAAAACGTATTTCACGCAGGATCGAGTCCAAAGACTTCGACCCATAAAATTGGATTGTTTGTGACTTGTTATGGGGACAAAAACGCTCCTGATATGGTCCAAGATATGATTGACGTATTCGAACATAACGAAATTAAAGTTGAGCTGCTGAAATCAGAAAAATGCTGCGGGATGCCTAAGTTTGAGCTTGGCGACCTGTCGTCGGTTGAAGCTCTTATGGAGCGAATATACCCGCGCTTACTCAATTTGTGCACACAACGGCTTGAAGATCACGGCACCAATTCCGAGCTGCGTGTTGATGTACAGGCAGGAGTTGCCGTTACTCTTCCCTGAGAACAAAGATGTTCAAGCGGTGGGTAATGCAATGGTTGACCCTTTTGAGTTTTTGATCGGCTTAAACGAAATAGGTGGTTTAAAGACTGACTTTAAACAGCCATTCGGTAGATTAGCTTATCACGTGCCCTGTCATCAACGAGTACAGAATATCGGGCTCAAAACTAAGCAGGTTCTTGAGCTGGTGCCGGATAGTGAGGTCGTGGTCATTGAACGTTGCTCAGGACATGATGGAACCTATGCTGTTAAAAAAGAGCATTACGATTCAGCAAAACGGATATGTAAACCAGTCGTTAAAAGAATCACTGACGCTCAGGCTGATCAATACCTAAGTGACTGTCCGATGGCAGGCGATCTGATCTCACAAGGGAGTAACTGAGATACCTCATGTGTCATCTGCATTTAGCATCCTTAAATCTGCGTATGGAATATAAATTATGGCGAATGTACTTACTAGAACCGATTTACTGAGCTTAGAGGATTACCAGGAGAGAAGGGTGTCAATGCGTCGCGAGTTGATGGCTCACAAATCGATACGTTACATAGGCTTAGGTGACCATGTCGGCTTATATTTTGAAGACCGTCGTACCGTTCAATATCAGATCCAAGAAATGCTGAGAATAGAACGAATCTTCGACCGCGCTGGGATTGAAGATGAGCTTAAAGCTTATAATCCACTTATTCCGACTGGGCGAAATTTGAAAGCTACTATGATGATTGAATACCCGAGATGAAGTTGAGAGGCGCCAAGCGTTAGTGAAGCTTAAGGGAATTGAGGATTGTGTTTACTATCAGTGTCGGAGACGGTGAACGGGCTCAATTGTTTGTCGATGAAGATATGGACAGAACCAACGATGATAAAACGGCGGCTGTCCATTTTCTTAGGTTTGAGTTTTCTGATTCTGCAGCTCAGCAGTATCAAAACTGGGGCTGGTTTTGTCGTAGGTATAAAACATTCCGGAATACCAAGCCGAGTTGCGTCTTTCAAGCGGTGCTACCTTCGATTCACTTGTGGGAGATTTTGAGTGACAAAAAGGCCTGACATCTCATAAAAAATTCCTGATGGCCGTAAAGATTTTTAGCTATACTTTTGCAATTTTGTAAAGGCTAAAGATATGTCTATGAGTATAAGTAATTGAGTGCGAGTTATGATGCGTCCGCGATAGAGGTCTTAACTGGATTAGATCCAGTGAAAAAAAGGCCTGGGATGTACACCGACACCGCTCAGCCAAACCACCTTGTTCAAGAAGTGGTTGATAATAGCGTCGACGAGGCAATAGCAGGTCATTGTAAGGAAATACGAGTCTTGCCTCAATAAAAATGGCTCAATAACCGTCAGTGATGATGGTAGAGGAATGCCAGTTGATAAGCATCCTGAAGAAAAAGTAACCGGAGTAGAAGTAATTCTGACTCGACTACACGCTGGCGGTAAGTTTTCAAAAAAAAATTATAAGTTTTCTGGAGGCCTCCATGGTGTTGGGGTGTCTGTTGTCAATGCTTTGTCGAAGACCTTGGAGATACGAGTCAAACGAGATGGGGTCGAATACCAGATGCTTTTCGCTAATGGGAATAAAAAAACCGAGTTGACTGAAGTTGGAAGAGTAGGGGCCAAAAATACTGGCACAGCCCTCACATTCGTCCCAGATCCCAAATATTTCGATTCGCTAAAAATATCGATATCAAAATTAAAACATGTGCTGCGTGCGAAAGCAGTTCTATGCCCGGGATTACGAGTTTCTTTTGAAGTTGAGAATAGTAAAGAAAAAAAAATTGAATGGCACTACGCCGACGGGTTGACAAGTTATTTGCGTGAATCGATGCCTGAGTACACCCTTCTTCCTGCGGAGGCATTTTTAGGTGACATGGATGGTATTCATGCCTCCACGCAGTGGGCGATCCACTGGGTTGAAGATGACGGGGTGCCTGTTACTGAGAGTTATGTGAATCTGGTGCCAACTATTCAGGGCGGTACTCATGTGACGGGTTTAAAACAAGGCTTGCTCGATGCTGTGAGAGAGTTCTGTGAAAACCGGAACTTATTGCCGAGAGGAGTGAAACTCTCTGGAGATGACGTGTTCGACAGGTGCGCCTATATCATTTCGGTCAAAATGGAGGAGCCACAGTTTTCTGGGCAAACAAAAGAACGCCTGTCCTCTCGATCTTGCATGACCTTTGTTGCCGGAGTTGTTCGAGATTCATTCAGCCTCTGGCTGCATCAGCACGTCGAAATCGGTGAGAAAATTTCGGAACTCTGTATCAGCAAGGCTCAAAGCAGGCTAAAGGAAGCGAAAACTGTTAGGAAGAAAATTACTGGATCTGGTCCCGCACTTCCTGGAAAGCTCGCTGATTGCTCTTCTCAAAATATTAAACAAACAGAGCTCTTCTTGGTTGAAGGTGATTCTGCGGGAGGTTCTGCAAAACAGGCTAGAGACAGAGAGTTTCAAGCAATATTGCCGCTGAGAGGGAAAAATTCTTAATACTTGGGAAGTTGACTCGGCTCAAGTGCTTGCGTCAAACGAGGTGCATGACATCTCCGTAGCGTTAGGGTATCGAACCCGGGAGCGATGATTTGGCGAAATTACGTTATGGTAAAGTTTGTATACTTGCCGACGCTGATTCGGATGGACTACATATTGCTACCTTATTGTGTGCTTTGTTTGTAAAGCACTTTAGGGCGCTCGTTGAAAATGGTCATGTCTATGTGGCGATGCCACCTCTTTATAGGATTGATGTTGGGAAGATTGTTTTCTATGCGTTAGATAATCAGGAAAAGGATGGGATCCTCGATCGTATCGCGGCTGAAAAATTGAAAGGTAAGGTTAATGTGCAGCGCTTCAAAGGCTTAGGCGAGATGAACCCATTACAGTTACGAGAAACTACCATGGCTCTCGACACTAGAAGATTAGTGAGGTTAACATTAGAAAGTGTTGATAAAACAGAGAAATTTATGGATATGTTGTTAGCAAAGAAGCGATCTTCTGACAGGCGTGTTTGGCTCGAAACAAAAGGTAACCTGGCATCTAACCTCAAGCTGAGTGAATCGGATGTCTGAAGATAACGTTCCGTTAGAAGAAACTCTCTCTTTGGAAGAGTTCACTGAACAGGCTTACTTAGACTATTCCATGTACGTCATATTGGATCGCGCTCTACCTCACGTGGGCGATGGCTTGAAGCCAGTGCAACGTCGAATAGTATATGCCATGTCTGAACTTGGACTCGATGCAACTGCAAAGTTTAAAAAGTCTGCACGGACTGTGGGGGATGTGCTAGGGAAAATTCCATCCGCATGGAGACACTGCGTGTTACGATGCTATGGTGCTAATGGCACAGAAATTTAGTTACCGCTACCCATTAATCGATGGCCAAGGAAATTGGGGATCAATTGATGATCCGAAGGCATTCGCGGCTATGCGTTATACCGAGTCTCGGCTGATGCCTTACGCTGAATTACTGCTTTCAGAGCTTGGTCAAGGAACTGTCGATTGGACATTGAATTTTGATGGAACTTTAGAAGAGCCAACGGTGCTTCCTGCCCGCTTACCGAATGTTCTTTTGAATGGTACTACAGGAATAGCTGTCGGAATGGCTACAGATGTGCCGCCCCATAATATCTCTGAGGTAGGCGCGGCCTGTATATGCTTACTGGATAAACCGCGCTCAACGGTTGACGATTTGTGTGAATACATTAAAGGGCCAGACTTCCCCGGAGGCAGTGAAATAATCACTCCACCTAGCGAAATCAGAGAAATCTACAGGTCCGGAAACGGGAGTGTCAAACTCCGCGCGAGGTGGATAAAAGAAGACGGTAATATTGTAGTTTTCGCGCTGCCTTATCAAGGTTCGAGCTCTAAAATTCTTGAGCAAATAGCCGGACAGATGTCTGACAAAAAATTACCTATGCTGGAAGATTTAAGAGATGAATCAGATCATGAAAATCCTGTCCGGCTAATTTTAGTTCCTCGTTCAAATAGGGTCGATTGTGATGCCTTAATGAACCATCTTTTTGCAAAAACAGACCTCGAAAAAAATTATAGAGTTAATCTAAATGTAATTGGATTGAACGGCCTTCCAGCTGTTAAGAACCTTAAATCATTGCTAGTAGAATGGATTCAGTTCAGAACTACTACGGTCACCCAGAGACTTAATTATAGGTTAAAAAAAGTTTTATCCCGACTCCATATTTTGGATGGATATCTCATAGCTTTTTTAAATATTGACGAGGTTATCCGAATTATTCGTAATGAGGATTATCCAAAGAATGTACTTATGAAAACGTTTTCGCTTTCAGAGATTCAAGCGAACGCGATCTTAGACTTAAGGCTGCGATTTATTGCACGTCTTGAAGAACATAAAATTATCGACGAACAAAAGCAATTGGATGAGGAACGGAAATCATTAGAGAAATTACTGAGTTCAAAAGCAAGGCTAAAGACTCTAATAAAAAGAGAGATCCAAGAAGATGTCAAGGTTCATGGCGACGAGAGAGGTCTGCCCATTGGTTGAGCGCGAAGCGGCACAGGCATTATCTGAAGCTCAATTACTAACAGCTGAAGCTATTACTGTCGTTTTGTCTGCAAAAGGCTGGGTTCGCGCTGCGAAAGGGCACGACGTGATTGCGAGCGAATTGTCGTTTAAGCCAGGAGACGAGTTTCAGGGGTTTTCACGCGGCAAAAGTAACAACAATATATTGTTTTTTGATTCCGCGGGAAGGGCGTACACACTCCCATCGCATACGTTGCCTTCCGCAAGGGGGCTTGGCGAACCTCTGACAGGTTGGCTATCTCCGCCTGATGGAGCACTCTTCGTGGGTTCCTTATTTTACGACGAGGCAAAGCATATCTTACTTGCGACAACATTTGGATATGGCTTTGTTGCAAATGAAGAAGGCCTTGTGACCAAGAATAAAGCGGGTAAGGGTTTAGTGAGCGTCAAAAACGGTGCTCAATTGCTACCTCCGATAGAGGTGACTAATATCGATGAGGAATGGGTCGCATGCGCAAGCAACACTGGAAATCTTTTAATATTTCCAGTGGCAGAATTGCCATTATTAGCCAAGGGTAAAGGTCAGAAAATAATGCAGTTTCCGACGAAAAAACTTAATGCGGGAGAGGAATATTTAGCCGGAATAGTAGTGTTAGGCCAAGAGGATCATTTGAAGGTAATCTACGATGACGGGCGAGAGCGCTTAATGAAAACTGCGGAGCAAGAGGCCTACGTAAGTAGTAGAGCACTAAGAGGCAAGAAATTGCCAACCAAGCGTAGCCCGATTATAAAACTGGAAAGAGTGATCAAGAACTAAACCTGCGCAAGTGGTATTTTTGAGCCCATTCCTGAGATCTCCCTGACAAATGTTGGCATTAGGTAGCCGGGCAATCTTGTTCTGAGTTGTGCCTCTAGACTGAGTGCCTCGGCATCCGAGACCTCAAAATGCGCTGACCCCGTGACGCGATCTAACATATGCATGTAATAAGGTAAAACTCCCGCCAAAAACAAGATTTCGGACAGTTTTATAAGTGTCTCAGTATTGTTATTAATATTCTTCAATAAAACCGATTGATTAAGCAGGGTAATTCCGCTCTCTTTACACCTACGAAGGGATTCGATAGTTAGGTTATCTAATTCATTCGGGTGGTTAACATGGACAACAAGAGACGTTTGTAATGGTGTGTCGCGCATGAGTTTGATAAATCGTTTAGTTAGCCGGCTAGGCAGTACTATAGGAAGCCGAGAATGAATGCGGAGTCGTGCGACGTGCTTTATCCGATGGAGTGACTCAAAAATCCTTTTTAATTCTTCATCATCTAATATCAACGGATCGCCGCCACTTAAGATTACTTCCTTAATACTTGTGTCTCGCGAAATTTGTTCGAAAGCGTTTTCTAACGCTTGCGACTTAATTACGTGTTGGTATGGAAATGCTCGCCTGAAACAGTAACGACAGTTAATCGCGCAAGCGCCAGTCGCAATGAGTAAAGCCCGCCCATGATACTTTTGTAATAGGCTATTACTTTTTTTGAAAGGTTCTTCCTCGACTGGGTCGTCGCTAAAATTTTGAGGGCTCACTAGCTCATCGTTGGTGGGTAATACTTGTAGTAATAGTGGGTCATTTGGATCGCGAGGTTTGATTCGGCTCGCGTACGCTTGTGTCACTCTGAAAGGGAAATGTGTTTTCGCCGACATCAGAGGATCAATTTGGTTAATATCCAATTCTAGTAAGGACAGTAGATCCTCTATCCGAGTGTACGAGCTTACTAGTTCTTTTCGCCAATTCATTCTTAGGCTCTTTGGTGTTGTTCGCGTTATGATACTCTGAATTATTCTAAATAGGAGCTGCTAAGGTTTTATGGCAACTTACAGTACAAGTCAATTCAAGCCCGGCCTCAAGATCCTAGTCGACGGCGAACCTCATAGTATCTTAGTCAATGACATCGTAAAACCGGGTAAAGGGCAGGCGTTTAACAGGATTAAAATTCGTAATTTGAAAAACGGCAGGGTTGGTGAAAAAACCTTAAAGTCTGGTGAAAATGTTGAGGCAGCTGACGTTTTAGAAGTGGAACTTCAATACTTATACAATGACGGTAGTGATTGGTATTTCATGGATAGTAAGACGTTTGAGCAAGTATCGGCTAATCTGGATGCTGTCGGAGACGCACGGTTTTGGCTTAAGGGCCAAGAAATTTGTGATGTCACCTTATGGAACGACCTCCCTATAGTTGTAGTCCCTCCTAATTTTGTAGTGCTGGAAGTGTCGGAGAGTGACCCTGGTCTAAAAGGTGATACCGCGTCTGGCGGAACCAAGCCTGCGGTATTAGAAACCGGGGCCACAGTCAAAGTGCCTTTATTCGTAGAACAAGGTGAGCTCATACGAATTGACACAAGAACTGGGGAGTATGTGTCACGTTCTAAGGAAAGTTAAGGTTCGCGGAATGGCTTACTCAAAGTCCGATAACGCCAAAACTAGCGAGGTATTCCGACGTCGAGCGGTCTTACTCCAAAAGATCCGAACATATTTCAGTTCTGAGGGAGTCACTGAGGTTAACACGCCAGTTTTGAGTGAGTTTGGATCCTGCGAGCCGGCATTAAAAAATCTATCGTTAAACAAAGGCAGGAGAAAGTATCTAAGAACATCACCAGAAAGTTCTTTGAAGCAGCTTTTATCTCACAACTTAGGGGATGTTTATGAAATAGGGCCTGTGTTCCGTGATGAAGAAATTGGCTCCTTTCACCTCGAAGAATTTACTATGGTTGAGTGGTATAGAACTAATATCGAGTTACTTGCTCTCATTGGGGACGTAAGATGTTTATTAGCGCGATGTGGTTATCAGGATACGATAGATATAATGGCGTATGCCCAGTTGTTTCAAGATGCGAGTGGTTTAAATCCTCATACATGTGATAATTCAGAACTGGTTTCATGTGCTATTGAGAAGGGGGTAGATTTAAAAGAGTGTGATTTAAGCGATAGAGCTCTTTTGTTGGACGCTGTCTATGTTTCGACCGTCGATCCATTGTTAAAATCATTTGGCCCCGTTTTTATCACTGATTATCCAAAGGAGCATCGCGCTTATGCGCGTCTGTCGGGGACAACTGAAAAGGTTGCCCTCCGGTTTGAATTGATAATCAATGGTATTGAAATAGCAAATGGGTATGATGAAATTACCGAAAGTGCGGAGCAAAAAGACAGGTTTAATGCAGAAAATAGGCTAAGGAAGAGAAGAGGGATAGAGCAAATAGAGCCCGATGCAGCTTGGTTGGATGCGCTTTCGTCAGGTGTGCCGTCAGTTTGCGGTGTCGCGTTAGGGCTCGAGCGATTAGAGATGGTATTGTGGGGAATTTCAGATATTCGAAGTCTTGGTATAAAATGCTATTAATCATGTATTTATAGATGATACCTCATAACAAACATTCAATTTTCTGGCTGCGCCTCGAACCATGCAAAAATACCTGAACTCCCCGGCGGCACAGCTACTCTCGAAAAATGGCGATTTGAAAGAACATCTTTCGGGGTTTAGTGAGAGGCTAGAACAACAGCTGATGGCGGAGGAAGTGGCAACCGCAATAGACGCTAAAGAGGTGTTGATTTGTGAGGCCGGTACCGGCACCGGAAAAACACTCGGGTACCTTGCGCCGATATTTCTGTCCAGTAAGAAGTCAATTGTTTCAACCGCGACTAAGGCTCTCCAAGATCAGCTCTATCATCGAGACATTCCTGTTCTTAATAACTCAGTTTCTTCTGTAAAAAGTATCGCGTTGTTGAAAGGTAGGCAAAATTACTTATGCGTTTATAGAATGAATAAAAGCTTCGGAGATCCCCGGCTTGATGCACCGAACCAACGATTGCTTGGTAAGACTAGTGAATGGGCAGAACAGACTTTGACGGGAGACTTAGACGAGTTCAAAATCCTTGAGGATGGCTCGAATTTGAGACCTTTTATTACATCAACTGCTGAGAATTGTTTGGGTGCTGATTGTCCTGCTTTCGGTGATTGTCATGTTGTTAAGGCGCGAAAAGAGGCAACCGCGGCTGATGTCGTTGTCGTGAATCATCACCTACTATTTGCTGACATAGAGCTAAAGGAGAGTGGATTTGCTGAGTTATTACCCGAAGCGGACGTAGTAGTTCTGGATGAGGCTCACAAAGTACCTGACATTGCTTCATTATTTTTTAGTTGCTCCATATCGACACGGCAAATTTCGATGTTTTGTCAGGACTGCAGGCAGGCAGTTCAAAAAGAAGCTTCTGACATGTTGGCACTCACCTCTGGGTTAGAAAGACTTGAACAATGTCAGCGTAGTCTTCGTGCCCAGATCAAATCGAGAAATTCTAGGCTAACTTGGGATAGTCAAAAGACTAATGCTGGGTTAAACCAAAAAGTTGGTGATGTAGGGAATCTGTTGAGAACGGTGGGCGAACAACTTGAGATAGCCGCAGAACGTGGGATAGAACTAGCAAATTGTTACGAGCGAGCTATCAACTTGAAGGACCGATGGACTGTATTTGAAAAAGATACGACCCCTGACCACGTCCATTGGATAGAACTTGCCGACCATAACTTCACCTTTTTTGATACTCCGATCAATGTCGCAGAGGAATTTTCTAGCCTAGTTGAGAAATCAGGTATTTCTTGGATCATGACATCTGCAACCTTGTCGATAAAAGGCGATTTTAGTTACTTTAAGAATTACTTAGGATTACAGGGCGCGAAGGAATGCTTTCTAGAGAGCCCCTTTGATTATAAAAAACAAGCTTTACTCTATCTTCCAAGTTTAGAAGTAGCACCCAACAATGCTGACTACGAGAAGCGTCTAGTAGAGGCAGCTTTGCCTTTGTTGGAGGCAAGTAAAGGGCGAGCATTTTTTTTATTCACAAGCTATCGATCTTTAAATGCTACTGCCGCTATCATGCGAAATTTAAATCAATACCCATTGTTAGTCCAAGGCGAAGCCCCTCGTAACCAAATTTTAAAAAGTTTTCACACTACTCCTAAGGCTGTTCTACTTGGGACATCTTCGTTCTGGGAAGGTGTCGATGTACGAGGACAGCAGTTAAGCTTGGTCATCATCGACAAATTGCCGTTTATGCCGCCCACTGATCCAGTTATAGAGGCTCGTATCAATCGCCTAACAGAAAATGGTGAAAATGCCTTCGAGAAAATACAGATTCCCCATGCAGTGACGGTTTTGAAGCAAGGAGCGGGAAGACTGATTCGCGACTGCAATGATAGAGGAGTACTAATGATAGGCGATAACCGAATTGAAACGCGCAGTTACGGGGAAATTTTTCTTCGCTCGTTGCCCCCAATGAGACAAACTAATGATATTGAGGATGTGCAGATCTTTTTTGGTTCTTGAATTCGATGTAACTATTTATAACATACCCATTGGAAACAACTATTTTTAGGTTTCTTGTATACTGTGTAAATAGACCTAGCAAGTGAGAATAATGAGAATGAGTGACACAAGCGTTCTGGTTGCGAAAGTGGCAACTATGTTGGAAATGCAAAACGAGATGAATTGTCGCGTCGATACTAATTGGATTGATCAAAATCGAGAATGGTACCGCGCTATTTGGATCGAATGCGCGGAACTAATGGATCATTTTGGCCATTGGAAATGGTGGAAGCATTCTTCAACAGACCTTCCGCAAGTAATTTTAGAGATTGTCGATATCTGGCATTTTGGTTTGAGTCTTAAGCTTGCAAAATCGAAGAATGTTGCTAATTTAGCAGAAGAAATTGCCTCTGACTGGAATAGTCATGCTGATGATTTTAAGTTCCTAGATGGGGTTGAAAAAATTGCGCTAGACGCCCTTCAGAATGGAGAATTCAACGCGGCCTTAGTGAGAGTGCTTTTGGTAAAATGTGGTGCTGATTTTAATACCTTGTACAGAAACTACGTTGGTAAAAATGTTCTAAATCTCTTTAGACAAGAGAATGGTTACAAAGATGGGACGTATAAAAAAATATGGGGTGGAGAGGAAGATAACGAAGTCCTAGCTCGGCTTATGTTAGATATGAATAGCGACTCAGACTCTTTTGTTACGGAAGTACACAAAATCCTAGAGCTGAATTATCCATTTAGTGACTAAATCTATTGCCGTATTTCTAGGATTTGAAAGTTTTGTCTCGCTTAACTTTCCAGAAATTTCTCAGCGTCTAAGGCCGCCATACAGCCGCTTCCGGCCGACGTAATAGCCTGCCTGTAAATAGGGTCAGATACATCTCCTGCAGCAAAGACCCCCTGTACGTTTGTTTGAGTCGCGTATGGACTCTGCGGGTAGCCAGTTTTTATATATCCATTTTCCATTTCTACTTGCCCTTCAAAGATCGCTGTATTTGGCTGGTGGCCGATAGCGATGAAAACACCTAGCGCTTCTATCTCAGTAGTGTTGCCAGACTTGGTGCCACGCAACCGGATGCCAGTAACTCCCGATGTATCTCCTAGAACTTCATCGAGAGTGGTATTCCATTCGATTGCCACGTTCCCATTTTCGGCTTTTTCAAGTAACCGGTTGGCAAGAATTTTTTCAGATCTAAACGCATCTCTCCTATGGACTATCGTAACCTTACTCGCGATGTTCGAAAGATAAAGTGCCTCTTCTACCGCAGTGTTGCCGCCACCTATTACTGCAACTGGTTTGTCTTTGTAAAAAAAACCCATCACAGGTAGCACAAGCAGAAACTCCTTTCCCTTTATAAGCTTCTTCTGATGCTAGCCCCAAGTATTTGGCCGAAGCTCCCGTAGCAATAATTAATGCATCGCAAGTATATGAGTTACTGTCTGCATGTATAGAGAAAGGTCGTTTGCTCACGTCAACTTTATTTACATTATCATAAACTAATTTAGTGCCGAATTTTTCGGCGTGCCTTTTCATTCTCTCCATCAATTCTGGACCTTGAACTCCGAGATCGTCACCCGGCCAATTGTCAACGTCTGTAGTGGTCGTCATTTGTCCTCCGACTTCGACGCCAGTGATAAGCATTGGTGACAGCGCAGCTCGCGCCGCATACACCGCGCCGGTATAACCAGCCGGCCCTGAGCCAATCAATATTACTTTATGATGATTTTGTTTCATAGAATAAATGCTAGCATGTTTTTCAGTCTATCCAAGACAAATATTTTGAGCTATATACTTATGGTGGTCTTGAGATAAAATATTAATGGTAAGAAACACTATAGAAGCTTATCACCATGACAGACTTACCTAAACAAATGAAAGGAATTCAGATTCAAGAGCCGGGAGGGCCAGAGGTACTTGCGCTAGCGATGTGCGACATGCCCACTATCACAACCTCTGAGGTTCTGATAAAGGTTCATGCGGCCGGAGTCAACCGTCCCGATTGCTTGCAGAGAGCTGGTTTATATGTTGCGCCAGAGAATGCCAGCTCGTTGCCGGGTCTCGAAGTTTCTGGGGAGATTGTTGCTACGGGTACGAACGCGGGCAAATGGAGTGTGGGAGACAAAGTAGTAGCATTGACTCATGGAGGCGGTTATGCCGAATACTGTGCTGCGGAACACTCTCATTGTCTACCATGGCCAATAGGACTGAACCCGGAAGAGGCTGCCGCGCTGCCTGAGACAACTTTTACCGTGTATCATAATTTGATTGATAGAGGTGAGCTAAAAGAAGGAGAATCTGTTTTAATCCATGGTGGGAGCAGTGGGATTGGATCTACCGCAATACAGATTGCTAAGGCGACTGGGGCGAGAGTAATTGTAACAGCAGGAAATGCTGAGAAATGTAATTATTGCCTAAAACTAGGTGCAGATTTTGCGATTAATTATAACGAAAGCGACTTTGTCAAAGAAGTCGGTGTCATTCAAAGTGATTCCGGCGTTGATGTGGTTCTTGATATGGTGGCCGGTTCATATGTGAAAAGAAATATCGGGCTTTTGGCACCCGATGGAAGATACATAATGATAGCTTTTTTAGACGGCATCAAATCGGAGTTAAATTTCGGACAATTTCTAACGAAAAGATTGGCTATGAAAGGTTCTACTCTTCGGCCACAATCAGTGGCTCAAAAATCTGCTATTGCAGCACAAGTGCTTACTCATGTTTGGCCGCTAGTAGAGGATCGTAAAGTAACCAGTAACATATATGCGTCTTTTTCGTTAAAGGATGCGAGCGAAGCTCATCGCCTTATGGAGAGCAGTGCACACCTAGGCAAGATTGTCTTGAAGATTATATAATGCTCTATGAGATGGCTCTGCAAAGTGATGCGGCTAGCCGTAGCCTTTGCTAGTTCGGGCTTAGCTGTCCGTCCTATATAAGAAATTATCGTTGCCCTCAGGAGGGTTTTAAATGAAATCAGATTATTTGTTTACCAGTGAATCCGTGTCGGAAGGACATCCCGATAAAGTATGTGACAGAATTTCTGATGCTATAGTAGACGCTTACCTTGGGGCAGATCCACTATCGAGGGTGGCAGTCGAGACATTAACCACCACCAACCGCATTGTGATCGCGGGTGAGGTGCGTGGACCTAGCACAATCGATCAGGCTGCTATTGAAAAGATTGCTAGGGGTGCGGTAAAAAACATCGGATATGAGCAAGATGGCTTTCATTGGGAAAATGCTGATGTTAGTTGTCATGTGCATAATCAATCGACCGACATCGCTCAAGGTGTCGATAGCGGTCAGGATAAAGAAGAGGGTGCTGGAGATCAAGGCATCATGTTTGGTTACGCTTGCCAGGAAACTGAGGTTTTGATGCCCGCGCCCATACATTACAGTCATCGGATTTTAGAAAATTTAGCTGCCGCCCGTCATCGAGGAGATGCTAACGGATTGGGGCCTGATTCTAAGAGTCAAATTACTCTCCGGTATCAAGACGGGAAGCCCGTTGGTGCGACCTCTATTGTAGTTTCTACTCAGCATGCCGAAGAATTAAGCCAAGACGATGTTAGAGAGTTAGTCCGGCCATATGTGGTCGCATCGATCCCAGACGGTTGGATGTGTAGTGAACAGGAATTTTATGTTAATCCTACGGGACGTTTTGTAATTGGCGGTCCGGACGGTGACGCCGGACTAACTGGTAGGAAAATTATTGTTGATACATATGGTGGTGCAGCCCCGCATGGCGGAGGAGCGTTTTCAGGGAAAGACCCTACAAAGGTTGATCGGTCGGCTGCGTATGTTTCCAGATATCTCGCGAAGAATATTGTTGCAGCAGGGTTTAGTGACAAGTGTACGATACAGCTTGCTTACGCGATTGGCGTAGCAAAGCCTTTGTCTATTTATGTTAACACACACGGGACCGGTACAATCAGTGAGAAGGCGCTAGAAGCTGCGCTTGGGAAAGTCATTGATTTAAGTCCAAGAGGAATACGAGAGCATTTAGAATTGAGTCGGCCTATCTACGAGCGCACAGCAGCTTACGGACATTTTGGACGGACGCCGGATGTTGATGGTGGGTTTACTTGGGAAAAAACAGATCTTGTTGAGGCTTTAAAAAGTGAGCTTTCTTAGCTATATGCACGTAAGTGTGGGTGGGCGTAAAGGATTTAGCCGTTATACAGTTTAAAAAAATATAATAAAGAGGATTTAAAAGTGCTTCAGAAAACTAAGAGTAGTAGCGTTGATAAGACGAGAAAATCGAAGGTCAAAAAAGATTTCGTAGTCGCCGACCTCGCGTTAGCTGATTTTGGGCGAAAGGAAATAGCACTGGCTGAACAAGAAATGCCTGGCTTAATGTCTTTGCGGGATGAATTCGGAAAAACGAAGCCTCTCAAGGGCGCGCGTATCACTGGATCGTTACATATGACCATTCAGACCGCCGTCCTGATAGAAACATTGCAGCATCTAGGGGCTAAAGTACGTTGGGCCAGTTGTAATATCTTCTCTACGCAAGACCATGCTGCCGCCGCGATTGCTAAAAAAGGTACTCCCGTCTATGCAGTGAAAGGAGAATCGATAGAGGACTATTGGTCTTACACAGACAAGATATTAGAGTGGGGCAATGGAAAAGGGCCCAATATGATTTTGGACGACGGCGGCGATGCTACGATTTTTGTGACGCTCGGATACCAAGCTGAAGAAGATCCATCCATTTTGGAAAAGGCGCCAGCTAACGATGAGGAGGCGCTACTTTTCGCTCAATTGAAAAAATCATTGAAAAGGGATCCCGGTCGATTTCATAGAATTCTTTCTGATATTCGCGGAGTTACGGAAGAGACTACGACAGGTGTACATAGACTCTATCAGCTCCTGGAAAAGAATCAGCTGTTGTTTCCTGCGATGAACGTGAACGACTCAGTGACCAAATCTAAGTTCGATAACTTGTATGGGTGCCGGCATTCGTTAGTGGATGCAATTTTCAGAGCGACAGATGTCATGATTTCTGGAAAAGTTGCGGTAGTTGCTGGGTATGGAGATGTTGGAAAGGGCTCGTGCCAATCATTGAAGGGTCAGGGTGCGCGTGTAATTGTTACTGAGATTGATCCTATTTGTGCTCTTCAAGCGGCGATGGAAGGCTATGAAGTGATGCCTATGGATCAAGCCTGTCTCGAAGGTGACATATTTGTGACAACTACCGGTAATGCGGATGTGATCACAGAGCAGCACATGAAAAAAATGAAGGACTTGGCTATTGTTTGTAACATCGGTCATTTCGACAGTGAGATACAAGTTGAAAAACTCAAGAAATACAAATGGACCGAAATCAAGCCGCAAGTTCATAAAATTGCCATCAAGCCGAATAAAAGCATTCTTCTTCTAGCTGAAGGCAGGTTAGTTAACTTAGGCTGCGCTACCGGTCATCCTAGCTTTGTTATGTCGGCAAGTTTTACGAATCAGACTATAGCACAAATTGAGATGTTCAATCATCCTGAACGGTACCCACTTGGCGTGTACGTGCTGCCTAAACTATTAGACGAAAAGGTGGCTCGATTGCACTTAGACAAGCTAGGTGTTGGTTTGGATAAGCTGAAGAAAAAACAGGCTGATTATATTGGTGTTCCCGTGAATGGACCCTATAAACCGGATCATTATAGATACTGATCATTGTATGTCGCACATTGCTGTGTCAGTGAATGGGCTGACTTGCCGCTGTTAGGTTGTCATAGTTAGGGGTTGGACTGCGCCTTGTTATTGCATCGATAGGAATATGTGCGACAGTCCTAGTATAATGGACGTCTTTGCTTTTGCTACACTAACGGTTTAATAATGTGGTTCTGAATCTATATAACTCTCTAACTCGGGAAAAGGAAGTATTTCAACCGATTAAATCGGGTGAGGTATCAATGTATGTTTGTGGTCCCACTGTCTACAACCCCCCACACATAGGAAATGCTCGGGCGGCAGTTGCGTTCGATGTCCTGTATCGGTCATTGCAGCGTCATTATCCTAATGTGCGTTATGTGCGTAATATCACCGATCTCGACGATAAGATTAATGCGGCTGCGTTAGAACAGAATGTTCCTGTAACAGAGATTACCAACAAGTACACAGAACAATACCATAGTGATATTTCAGCGTTGGGGGTATTGCCGCCAGATGTGGAGCCTAAGGCAACACAGCATATCCCTCAGATGATTGAGCTTATCCAGACTCTGTTAAACAAAGGAAATGCCTATAGTAAGGATGGCCATGTACTATTCGATGTTCCTTCTTTTGATTCATATGGGAAGCTGTCAGGTCAAAGATTGTCAGATATGCAGGCGGGCTCAAGGATAGAAATCGAGAGTTATAAGAGCAGCCCGTTTGATTTCGTCCTCTGGAAGCCATCCTCTGACGATTTACCTGGTTGGGATAGCCCTTGGGGAAGGGGTAGGCCGGGCTGGCATATGGAGTGCTCGGCTATGATCAAAGAGCATCTAGGTTCTGTGATTGATATTCATGGTGGGGGGAATGATCTTCAATTCCCTCATCATGAAAATGAGATCGCACAATCTTGCTGTGCTAATGATGAAGTAGTGCTCGCGAAGTATTGGGTACACAACGGGTTTGTAGAGATAGGCGACGAGAAAATGTCAAAGTCCTTAGGTAACGTGCTGTTAGTGAAAGATCTGCTTAAGCTGTACCCTGGGGAAGTTATCAGGCTTGCTCTGATTAAAACAAAGTATAGAGAACCAATAAGTTGGGGTATAGAATTACTGGAGCAGGCACAGGAGCAATTAAACAAAGCATACGGTGCGCTTCGGAGGTTGGACTCTATCGACGTGAAAGGTCAGAGATTAGAACCGTCCCAACGGTTTTGCGATGCAATGGACGATGACTTGAATACATCGCTTGCTATAACAGAGCTTATGTCTTTGGCAGGTAAGGCGAATCGCGAAAATAATAATTCTGAACTTGCTATACTTAAGCGCAATATTGTTGGTGCGGGAAATGAATTAGGGCTCCTCCAAAGCTCGCCCGATGAGTGGTTCAAGTCGAAGCCAGCTATGGACTTGGATGTAGAGAAAGTGGAGGCCTTAATTTCAAAAAGAAACGCTGCTCGCAAGTCCTCTGACTGGAGCACTGCTGATGCTGCTCGTGACGAATTATCAACTATGGGAGTACAAATCCTGGATACCGAAAATGGAACGGAGTGGCGGACGAAATGACTGCAAGCGACGTGAGTGAGGAACTTAAAGCGTCTCAAGAGATTTTAGACGCCCAAAAAGAATTGTCAGAAATGTTTGGTTTGTTTGATGATTGGACAGACAAGTACCAATGCATAATTGATTTTGGCCGGCAAGCTGACCCTTTCCCTGAAGATTGGAAGACCGAAGCCAACAGACTAGACGGCTGTCAATCTCAGGTCTGGATGGTGACTACACGCAAAGATGACCTATTGAAATACTCCGCCACCAGTGACTCGGCAATTGTTGCTGGACTCATTGCAATGTTACTTTCGGTTTATTCTAATAGGAAGCCATCTGATATTTTAGCTACGCCCCCTGAGTTTATTAAAGACCTAGACTTATCCGACCATTTGTCTCCCACCAGAAGCAACGGCTTACACGCAATGATCCAACGAATTAGACATTTTGCTGTTGAGGCCATGATCAATAAATCAGCAACAGAAGAAAAATGAAACTATGAGCAGGCAGTTCAAAGAAAGCAAAACATTAGACTTACCTTCTCTTGAGAAGGACACGTTGCTGGCGTGGGAGCAATCAGAGATCTTTCCTGCGGTTAATGAAATACGAGAAAATGGCCCTGTATTTACATTTTTCGAAGGTCCCCCTACGGCTAATGGTCGGCCGGGAATACACCATGTTGTTGGGAGAACTATCAAGGATGTGTTTTGTCGTTACAAGAGTTTAAAAGGCTATCAGGTTCTAAGAAAAGGTGGGTGGGACACTCATGGTCTGCCTGTCGAGATTGAGGTAGAGAAACAGTTAGGGCTTGATGGCAGGGAAGAGGTTGAGAGATACGGCATTGGCGAATTCAATAAAGCTTGCAGAGAAAGTGTGCTCAGGTACAAACAAGAATGGGACGAACTGACTCGAAGGATAGGTTACTGGGTTGACTTGGATCAGCCTTATGTGACATTCGAAAATAACTATATTGAGTCGGTATGGTGGCTGATAAAACAAATCTATGAGAATGGTCACCTTTACAAGGGGCACAAAATTCAATGGTACAGTCCGGGGACTGGTACCGTGCTGTCTTCGCATGAGGTGTCTCTAGGATATAAAGAAGTCGTAGATCCTAGCGTGTTTGTTCGATTCAAATCTTCGACAGATCCTCATACTAGCTATTTAGCTTGGACGACTACGCCATGGACGCTTATATCAAATGTGGCGCTCGTTATAAATCCAAAAATTGATTATGTGGAAATCAAGACCGCACACGAGTCACTGATTTTGGCGAAGGATTGCCTGGAGGTCATCGATGATGATTATGAAATTGTAAAACACATACCAGGCGAAGAGATGTTAGGGAAAGAGTATCAGCCGCTCTATAGAGTTGGTGATCGGGAACTTGGTGAAAATGTATTCAAGATATGCAGCGCGGATTATGTCACCGTAGATGATGGTACTGGAATTGTTCACATAGCACCTGCTTTTGGGGCCGACGACAATCTAGTTGGAAAACGGTTTGGATTACCGTTACTCAATCCAGTGATGCCAAATGGAATCTTTGAGGCGCAGACACCTCTAGTGGGAGGACTTTGGTTTAAAGATGCTGACAAACCAATCATCAAAGACCTAAAAACGCGAGGGTTGCTTTATAAAAGACTGGATTATAAGCATAACTACCCTCATGACTGGCGTAAAGGTACTCCGTTAATGAGCTATCCCGTCGATAGTTGGTTCGTCAGTACGACGACTATCAAAGATGAAATGGTGGCGGCAAACAAGACCATTAACTGGCATCCTCCTGCGATAAAAGAGGGTCGATTTGGTAATTGGCTAGAGAATAATGTCGATTGGGCATTGAGCCGGAAGCGGTATTGGGGGACTCCGTTACCAATCTGGCTGTCAGATGTGCCTGGTTCAAATTACTTTGAAGTGATTGGGTCGATAGAAGAGCTACAATCAAAGTGCGATGAGTTGCGTGCTGAAGACGCTGAGTTAGACTTGCACAGACCGTTCGTAGATGGGCTAACGTGGCCGTCACCAGACGGCGGAACAATGAGGCGTGTTTCTGACGTTCTAGATGTTTGGTTCGATTCGGGCGCCATGCCTTTCGCTCAGTGGCATTATCCTTTTGAAAATAAGGAAATGTTTGAAAAACATTTTCCGGCTGATTTTATCTGTGAAGGAGTTGATCAAACACGAGGTTGGTTCTATACATTACACGCGATAGGATCGCTCATAAAAAAAGACATAGCATTTAAAAATGTTGTTGTTAACGGATTAGTTTTAGACGAGAAGGGAGAAAAAATGTCTAAATCTAAAGGTAACACCGTTGACCCATTTGATGTGGTGGAGCGTTTTGGCGCTGACGTCGTCAGATGGTACATGATGAGTAATTCTAGCCCTTGGGATAACATGAAGTTTTCCGAACTTGGACTTAATGAAGTCAGAGGTAAGCTTTTTGGAACAGTAGAAAATGTTTATCGATTTATGGCCAGCTATGCAAATATCGATGGTTTTTCCTACCACGAAGAGAAGATACACGCATCGTCGCGTCCCGAGTTAGATCAGTGGGCGTTAAGCCGATTGTCCACAACTTCAAAAACAGTGGACGACGCACTTTCGAGTTACGATTGTACGCGTGCAGCTAGAGCTATTGAGGATTATGTCGAAGAACTATCTAATTGGTACATTAGACGTTCGAGGCCTAGGTTTTGGGCTGCAAAAAAAGCGCATAGTAGCGGCGTGGCGACTGAAGAACATGATAAAGAGTGTGCTTACCAAACTACCTTTGACTGCTTGCTAGGGCTTTCAAAGTTGATGAGTCCTATCGCTCCATTTTTTAGCGACTGGTTGTACTTGAGATTGACAGAAGTAGTTGAGGGCGAGACTTTACAGTCGGTGCATCATAGTGACTTCCCCGAAGTAGATGCTGCTGAGATCAATACTCATCTTGAACATAAAATGGCTTTAGCAAGACAAATTGTTCAGCTTGCTCTGTTGCTAAGAAATCGAGTGGGCATTAATGTACGGCAGCCCTTATCAAGACTTCTTGTGGTAGAGGCAAACGCAGCCGACCGAGAGATCGTCGACACAATGAAAGCAATAATCTTGGAAGAGGTGAATATTAAAAGTATTGAATTTGTGGAAAACTCTGACGGCATTGTTAGAAGGACTGCGAAAGCTAACTTTAAGACTTTGGGGCCAAAACTGGGTAAGAGGATGAAAAAAGTCGCAGAGTTGATTGCGAAGCTTTCCCCCTCGGATGTTGGGCAATTAACTAACTCTGGAACATTCAAGCTCATGGTGGATGGTTCAGCAATAGAGCTTTCTAAAGATGATGTCGAAATCATACATAACGAAATCGATGACTGGATTGTGGCGCAAGAGAACGGTGTGACAGTCGCTATCGATACAGAGATCACGCAAGAACTTCTGAGTCAAGGTTACGCCAGAGAAGTGATCAACCGTATTCAATCTTTGCGTAAAGCGCTAGATCTGAATCTTACTGATCGTATTTCTGTCTTCATGCAAGGCAGTAAGAAAATAATTGAGGCGGTCTCTGATAATATTGAGCTTATAAAAAATGAAACCCTATCAAGGCAGTTGCTGTTCGAACAATCAAAAGCCGAAGAGGCGGTTGAACATTTCACAATAAACGACGAGACTATAAGTATTTCTATTGAACTAGATGAGCATTAAAACGTATGCAGAATACTAAGTATTCGCAAGACTCCGTGCGTATATTGAGAAGACTGGCGTTAAGTACGCTACTTGTGTTGGTTTTTAGTACGCCTTTGGCTTACGCCAACCTCACGCCAACCGAGATGATCGAAGCGACTATCGATAAAGCAGTTTCGGCTCTGAAAAAAAACTAGTGACAGTCAAGCTGAGAAGTGGGGAGCTATCGGACTTATTATTGATCAGGCTTTCGATTTTAGAAGTATGTCCCAGAATCCATTGTCAGAAGATTGGAAAATGGCGTCTAAGGAAGAAAGGCGCTTATTCGTGAGTTTTTTTTCGCAATATCTAGAAGATACTTATCGTAACAACCTGATCCTAACCGGTGATCAAGCAATTAAAATTCTTAACGAGCAGATCAGAAAAACAAGGGCTGTGGTAGAAACGCTGGTGTCTAGCTCCGGAAAAAGTGTGCAGGTGACTTATAGACTAAAAGATAACGGTGGCGACTGGTTTGTCTATGACGTGTTAGTCGCTGGCGTGAGCGTTGTCGACGAAGCACGCGAAATGTTTGACGCTATTGTCAAGGCTGAAGGCATCGATGGCATGAAAGATGATTTAGAGAATCGCGTTAATATATATAAGAAAAAGTATGGAGCACTTCCCGATCTTCCGTGACTGCGAGCTTTGTACCAGTATTAATTTTAGAGAAGTGATTTTTTATGGAACCTTTCTCGACTGCTCAAAATGAATTAAATACGATCCTTCAAGGATTTGCGCTTCAAAATTCTGGTGAAAATGTTCTTCTTGCGACAGTCATAAAAACGTGGGGTTCATCACCGAGACCTGCAGGAGCTGTGATGGTTCTTACTGAGTCGGGGTTGATGTGTGGTTCCGTATCTGGTGGTTGTATAGAGGATGAGTTAGCACTGCGAGTAAAGAAGGCTTTTCCTGTCACAATGGAGCAGGTGGAATATGCCTCAGATACCTCCAGAACGCTTCCCTGTGGCGGAACACTAATGCTAGTACTAGAACCCTTGTCCTCCATAGACGACTCTGAGGAATTGATCAGGTGCTTGACCACTGGCGAAAGTGTTACCAGGACGTTTGATCTAGCGGCAAACGTTTCTTCTTGGGGGCCAACATTAGATGACGACAAGACTGAGATAAAAGGACAGATTGTCCGTCTTGTGTACGAAAAAGCCTGGCGGATATTAATTATTGGAATGGGTGAGCTTGCGCAATGCGTATACCGACAGGCGCAATTTTTAGGTTACTCAATTGAAGTTTGTGACCCGCGGGAAGATTATCGGAGTTCATGGCCTTACTCGGAGTGTAGCGTTTCTGATTGCTACCCAGACGATTTCCTAAAACAAAGAGTGCTAGACTCTAAGACTGCAATTGTCACTTTGACGCATGACCCTAAGATAGACGACATGGCAATAATGGAAGCACTAGCCAGCGAGGCTTTCTATGTCGGGGCGCTGGGCTCGATTCGAACAACTAGGAGCCGCGAACGCCGATTAATTGAACATTTCGATTTCTCCGAGGGAGAGTTAGCGCGACTTCGTGCTCCAATAGGTGTTGACATAAATAGCAGAAAGCCCCAAGAGATCGCACTCTCTATTATGATGCAAATTACAGCGGAGAGAAACAACGTGATACTCCTTTCTGAGCGTGTACTTTGACCAAAGTGGTTGGTGTTCTATTAGCTGCTGGGAAGTCGTCACGATTCGGCGCGAATAAAATTTTGGCTAGTTTGCCTGATTCGGTGCCTATTGGCATACGTTCGGCAGAAACGCTTAAAAAATGCGTAGATGACTTGTTGGTCGTAGTCGATTCTGAAAATACTGCCACTCGCAGTCTTTTCGTAGATCATGGATATGATGTGGCCGTATCGCAGAATTCTGGGTTTGGCATGGGGTACTCGCTTAGCCATGGAATCGCTGCCAATTCAGGAGCCACACACTGGATAATCGCGCTTGCTGACATGCCCTACCTGAGCTTATCTACGATATGCAAATTACGTGACTTCCTGGTGACGAGTAATCAAATTACAGTACCAGTTTTTGAGGGTAGACTGGGCCATCCCGTCGGCTTTCCCGTGAGGTATAGAGATGAATTACTTAGACTGACTGGCGACAACGGTGCAAGGAGTGTCCTCGATCGCTCCGGAGCAGACACATTTTTTTTCATGACTTGTGATCTAGGAGTAGTAAAAGATATTGATGTGAGATCAGATTTGTTCGGTTCGGATTCTAGTACGCAGTGATGTCATTGAATCTAGATTTGCCGAAATGAAAGTTTAGCTTCCATCATCGGGTAAAGTCTCGGGCAAGGCGCTAAAAATGAATAATAAATAAATTATTCATTTTTTATAAAACGTAGTACAATTTAATATACCTTATCTGCTAAACGCCGTGAATCGTGAGTACGCGCATTTTCACATTGTAATTAGCGTGCCCATAAAACTAACCAACTCCCTTTGGACAGAGCCTTACACAATGTCGAACATATCTTTTAAGTTATTGCTTGCTTTCCTAAGTCTAAATTTAACAGCTCTGATGGCATTCGAGATCGAGGTGTCGGGAAATGTCGGAGCGGAATTTCGTTGGTTTCCAAATGAGGGCACTATCAACTCTATGCCGCGGGAGTCGTTTTCGATTTCTTTTAAACCTGAACTTTACTCTTCCTGGGACAATGGAAAGCAAAGTATTCTGTTTGTTCCGTTTTTTCGTTATGACGACCAAGATTCTCGACGCTCTCATGCTGACATACGGGAGTTAAGCTATATATACGCAAGTACGGACTGGGAGTTACGTACTGGTTTCCGAAAAGTTTTCTGGGGTGTGGCTGAGTCGAATCATCTAGTAGATATCATTAATCAAAGCGATGCCGTTGAAAACAGTGACCTCGAGGATAAGCTGGGCCAGCCAATGGTTAATCTTGCTCTAATCCAGGACTGGGGCACTATCGATCTTTTTGTCCTGCCAGGATTTCGTGAGAGAACTTATTCTGGCAAACATGGTCGTTTTCAACCCTCATTCAGATTTGATAAAAGTGCTGTCGAATATCAGTCCGCTGCTAAGGATAAGCACGTTGATTACGCAATAAGATATTCTACATATATCGATATAATCGACTTCGGCGTATATCACTTTTGGGGGACCACTCGTGAGCCACGATTTAAATCAAATGTAAGTGAAATTGGTCAAGTGACGCTTGCTCCAGTCTATGATTTGATACACCAAAGTGGTTTAGATCTTCAAGCAACGGTTGAAAATTGGCTGTTTAAGTTCGAATTTTTACGAAGGCAAGGACAAGGGTCTACTTATATGGCGGGAGTAGGTGGATTTGAATACACGATAGTAGGGGTATTTGAGTCGGCTTTAGATTTAGGCCTCCTGAGCGAATACCACTGGGATGAACGAGGAGAAACTAGCAGTTCGCCTTTTAATAATGACCTGTTTCTGGGGGGGCGTTTGGCATTCAATGACAGCTCTGATTCTCAAATATTGGCTGGCGTCTTATCTGACCTTAATAATGATGGGTATTTTTTCAATATAGAAGCTAGTCGTCGATTTGGCAGTTATTGGAAAGCCGAAGTTGAATTTCGACTTTTGGTGGACACTGCAAAGATGAATCCATTGTATTCATTTAGGCACGATGACGTCTTGCAAGTCGAGCTGTTGAGGTATTTTTAAGTAAAAATGGTCGAAAATCCGAATAGTCGCTTAAATATACATTGCTAGCGCGAAATTAGACCTTTAAAATACGTTGTGTTTAAGGGATAAGGCGCATAAAATCATGGTCTTACGGACGCAATAGCAGATGTCTCGTAAGATAATGGGTAAGCTTACTTTTAGCTCACGCGGTTGAACTAAAAGTTCAAAGAGGATAGTTCTATTTTAGCACGGGAAATTAGCTGTGCTAATTTGTCGGTAAAGTATGCGCGTCTGGACGATGTGTGTGTGCTGGAGAACAACTATTACGGAGGGATGAAGGTTGGATCTTGATGAGCTAACGAAAGAAGTTCAAGGAAGGTATCATAGGCTGGTTGATCAAGGCAGTGATCCTAACGAGTGGGCTTATGCCTGGCGGTCCGAATATAATAGAGGTGGCTTCAAAGCGGTTGATCTACTAATGGAAGAAGTTGTCGACCCTAAGAAATGTATTGGGTGTGCGGCGTGTGTGACGATCTGCCCTGTAGACGTCTTTGATTATGAAGAAGAAGTACCATTAGATACCCGGCACGATGCATGTGTGTTTTGTGAGCTTTGCGTAGACGTATGTCCGGTTTTAAGGCCAGTAGACAACGATTTGAAAGATCAAATTGAATTAAAAGAACCCGTGAAGGATGAAGGGTTCGGTCCCTATGCGTATGGCGTGTATGCTCGGGCAACCGACAAGGCAATGCTGGAGCAAGGCCAAGATGGAGGAGTTTGTACGGCACTCATATTGCATGGAATGCAGAATGGTACGATCAAGGCTACTGTGGCGGGTGAAGAACATTCGGAAAACCCTCAGATGGGGTCGTCCATGCTACAGCAAACAGAAGAGGAAGTTATCAAAGGTGCACGGTCTAGATATACGTATCAGCCAAACACGCTAGCATTAGTCGAGGCGATGAAGAAAGACATCTCGCCACTGGCAGTCGTTGGAGTTCCTTGTCAAGTTAACGGAGTTCGCCAGCAACAATTTTCAAGTATTCGATTAGACGTTGCTGAGTGGTATTCAAAGAACATTTCGCTAGTGATCGGGTTGCTTTGTTCCGAATCGTTTACGGAGAAAGGGATCGACTGGCTCGCCGAAGACTTAGAAGTCCCCAAAAAGGATATTATGAATATTAATATCAAAGGAAGGGTCGAGATAAAACTTCGTGATGGACGAGAAGAGGTGAAGTCTCTCAAAGCATTTGGGAAGTATGCTCGTCCTGCTTGTCTTTATTGCGCTGATTATGCTGCCGATAATTCTGATATAGCTCTCGGAGGTATCGGCTTAGATAAGTGGACGATAACATTTATTCGAACAGAGGCGGGACATAAGGCCTGGCAGGCGCTGGTGGCTGATGGGTGGGTTGAAACAAAAGAGTTAGACGAGCATCCAATCGGGAAAGACCTTGTCAAAAGACTTTCTGAGTATAAAAGAAACCGTCCATTACCCGCGCTGATGCCTAGCTATTCTGAACGAGAAAAAATTGGTAATCTCGATCCCAAAAATTATTACCGAGGATGGGAAGAGGGGAGCGACGCAAAAAATTGGGTGCCGTTGCCACCACCTCCGCCCAAAAAGAAAAAGAAAAAAATTGCTGCTAAGCCCGAGGGTGAGAACAAATGAGCGATGTGAAACCAGTTCTAGAAGATCTTAATGTGATTGTTGCGGGACAAGGAGGAGACGGTTCACTGACGGTCGTAAACGTTTTGGCAGATGTCTTAAGAGGAGGAGGACTGCGTGTCTACACTGAGCGAGATGTGCTTTCCCGAATCAAGGGCGGTATCACTGCTGCTACTCTCCGAGCTTACGATGGTGAGAGACTATGCATAAGTAGTCATATCGACTTGCTAGTAGCGTTCGATCAACTAGCCGTGCCGAAGTACGCCTTCCGTCTAAATTCCCAAAGCATTGTTATATACGACAGCTCGAATGGTGAGCTGCCGGAAGGGCACGGACTGCCGGAAGGTGTAAGGCTAATACCAGTCCCGCTAAGCCGATATGCGGTAAAGCACTTCAGACGAGACATATATAAAAACAGTATTTCTTTTGCGGTGATAGGTCGCTTAATAGGACTGCAAGACGATGAGATGGAAAAAGCGTTTGTAAAGCGCTTCACGCGCCGTGGTGCTCAAGCCGTAAAATACAATCTCGAGGCGCTAGCGGTCGGGTGTAAACTATCTGACGAAGCTGGCCTAGAAGTTGGCAAGGGCAAATTTGAAATCACTTCTCAAGACGCAAAACCTCATATGTTAATCACAGGAAATGAAGCGTGCGCATTCGGCTTTGCAGTTGCTGGTGGAAGGGTTTTCTGTGGTTATCCGATAACGCCTTCGACTGACGTGATGGAATGGTTAGTTAAATGGTTGCCCAAGTTTGGAGGTGTTGTAAAGCAAGCTGAAGACGAGCTATCAGCAATTAATATGTGTATTGGTTCAGCTTTGACTGGGACAAGGACAATGACAGCAACCTGCGGGCCCGGTATAGCATTGATGCAGGAAGGTATCGGCCAGCTAGGAATGGCCGAAGTTCCCGTAATGATAGTAGACGCCCAAAGAAGTGGGCCTAGTACGGGTATGCCTACCAAGCCAGAGCAAAGTGATATTAATTTACTTTGTTATGGCGGGGCGGGAGATTTCCCGAGGGTAGTAATAGCTCCTGGAACGCCAGAAGAATGCTTTTGGCTAACTATTACTGGTTGTAATGTAATGGAAAAGTATCAAGTGCCGGTGTTTATGTGTCTTGATCAAGGACTATCTCAGAATACAGCCACCATGGACCCGCTTGATTTGGCAGGAGTTACTATTGATCGAGGCGATCGCCTTGATGCTGAACAAGTCGCAGAGCTTGAAGTTTATAAGCGATATCTTTTCACTGAGAGTGGCGCGTCTCCGTTTGCTGCACCTGGTACTCCAGGTGGTATGGGACTAGTGACTGGTAACGAACATGACGAGTTCGGACTAGTCTCGGTGGATCCAATAAATAGAAATAGGCAAATGGAAAAACGTCAAGGAAAAATGGAGAGTATGAAACCAGAGCTCCCTAAGGCGGTTACCCATGGTGTAGAGACCGCAGATATTGCATTTATAGGAGTAGGAATGTGTTACGGGGTCATACTCGAGGCCATGGACATATTGTCCTCAAAGGGCATCCACACTCAGTATCATCAGGTTCGTACGTTATGGCCCATGCTTGATGAGACTCCGGCATTCACTCAACGCTGTCCAAACACCTTTGTAGTTGAGTACAACTATCAAGCGCAGCTTAAAAAATTGATTCACTCTCATGGGGGAAATGACGAAAACATGCATAGTATCCTTAGATACGATGGAGTGCCGATGCAAGCAAAAGATCTGGTAAATGAAGTAATAACCAAACTAAACCTTAAAGAGGACAAAGTGGCATGACGAAAACATTTACTCCCGCAAGACCCATCTGGTGCGCAGGGTGCGGAGATTTTGGGGTCCTTCAGGCTTTAGTAGGCTCACTGGAAGAGCTGGAAATACCACCGCACGAGAGATTTGTGACTGCGGGAATAGGTTGCTCTGGATCGTTGCAAAATAATCTGTCGTGCTACGGCTATCACACATTGCATGGTCGTGTACTACCTACGGTGACTGGCGCTAAACTGGCGAATCCCGAGTTGACCGTAGTCGGAGTTGGGGGCGATGGTGATGGCTATGCTATAGGTGGCGGACATTTAATGCATGCCTTTAAACGCAACCCTGGGGTTACTTACATAGTAATGAATAATGGCACATATGGGCTTACGAAAGGTCAAGCGTCTCCTACCGCGCCCACTGGTTATCAAGACAATCTAGAAGAAGATCTTGATCCAGTGATGCTAGGGTTGAGTATACCTGGCTCAACTTTTATTGCGCGGGCCTACAGTGGCCAACCGGCCCAACTGGCACGACTAACGACTGAAGCGCTGAAACACACTAGGGCAGGAAAGGGAATGTCCTACCTCGAGGTCTTGTCACCATGTGTTACGTACAATGATACGTATCGGGACTGGAGAACCAGTGTTTATGATGTGGATTCGGAGGAAGGTTACGATCCTGAGAATCGGACTCAAGCATTTACCCGTATGCAGGAATTAAGGGACGAAGGTAGATTACCTTTAGGATTGATCTTTCGTAGTGATAGAGCAGCATTGGAATCGTTGTCGCTAAACCACGACTATCCAGCGCCCGCACTACAGGACATAACAAAGCCTGATCTATCAGGGGTTTGTAACGACGCACTGCAATCGTTCATCAAGTAAACTTAACCTACAGCATTAGAGTATTTTTGATTAATTTGCTGTAAATGTATTGTTGGTGTTTTAGGTGAATAAAAAGGGGCGAGAGTCATGAGCGCAGATAAGCGAATTACACCTCGTAATTTTAGTTTTGATTTTCCAGATGACTTAGACCCCAAGTGGGTTTCTGGCGACGTATTCAGGGCCCATTTTTTCAACGGGGTGTCACTAACAATGCCCTATCTAGAACCTTACCTGTGCAAAACTAATAACGATGCAAGGGCCTTTATCCAAGATCCCGAACTCCTCCAAGATATAAAGGATTTTAATAGCCAGGAGTATCGTCATCACGAGTGTCACAAGCGGTTAAACTCATTACTCCGTAAAAATGGTTATCCCGAGTTTGAGGAAGTTGAACGAAAGATCCAAGAGTCATACAAACGGTTGTCGGCAAAGTCGCTCCGCACAAGACTGGCTTATAGCGCTGGATTTGAGACAATGACTCAAGGATTCACTAAATGGATGTGCGGCAAGCGCGTCAAACTGTTCAAAGACAGCTGCCCGTACATCACCTCTTTTTGGCTAATGCACATGGTAGAGGAAGTTGAGCATAAAACAGTTGCTTTTGATGTATATATGGCTCAGTCCGGAACCTATGTCCATCGAGCGATAGGAGTATTTCATGGCAGCTTTCACGTATTGGGCTATGGCTTACTGGGGATGTTGACGGCATTAAAGAAAGATAAATTATTGTGGACGATAAAAGGACAATTTGGCATTGCTCGCATGCTTGGTTCAGTTATATGGAACGTGGGTCCTTCATTATTAAATGCCCTTCTTCCTTGGCACAATCCGAGAGCTACTTATGATCCGGAATGGGTTCATGATTGGGTTAATGCTTACCCTGATGCTGATCCCGATTGTCAGCCTCTTGTCGACACAAATCATCCTGAGATGCCAATACCACATTCGTAAATTTACTCAGTAAAAATTTGTGTATATTTTTTAATTCAAAATTTCTAATTATCTGGGGAGTAAGTTAGATGGATAATTTACAGCGCATCATGCTTCTAAATGGACTTTTAGTTATATTAGTAGCTTCTCTATCTGGCTTTATGTTGCTTTTCCAATTAGTGGGAGGGGTCGAAGTTTGGCCGGGTCATATCATCGAAATACCAGTATATGGTACATCAGAAGGCTGGGTGAGAGCTCATACTGGCGGGCTTTTGAATGGGGTGCTTGTTATGCTGGTAGGACTTTCATTACCCCATCTTCGATTAACTGAGACTAAGAACAAAATTATGGCATATGGCTTTTGCTACTGCGCTTGGTCTTTCACAGTGTTTTATTGGATAGGGAACGCTGTTGGTAACAGGGCACTAACTTTTGGAGATAACCCTTTAGGAGAGAATTCTTTGCTTAGTATCGTCGGATTCTTACCTGGAGCCCCTAGCGTGTTTATTGTGGTTATACTATTAGTAATTGCAGCTAATGCGTTACTTAGGAAAAACCAATAATGGGAAATAGACTCGAAGGAAAAACCGCGCTAATTACTGGAGGGAGTAGGGGCCTCGGCAGAGCGATGGCAATTGCTTTTGCAAAAGAGGGCGCCAATGTCGCAGTGGTCAGCCGTAAGTTAGAAAACTGTGTGGTTGTTGCGCAGGAAATAGAATTAATTGGACGAAAGGCGCTGCCGCTGGCATGTCACGTGGGAAAATGGAATGAATTAGAGCCTATGGTTGAAACCGTTGAAGAAGGGTTAGGACCTATTGACATACTAGTCAACAATGCCGGCATGTCTCCACTTTATCCGTCTCTCGAAGAAGTCTCGGAGGAGCTCTTTGACAAAGTCATAGCTATTAATCTGAAGGCACCTTTTAGATTG
>CALSND010000019.1 GCA_943787625.1 uncultured Gammaproteobacteria bacterium
CCGGTAGATACTAATCGCCAATCCGCAACCAAGGACGCGCTAACTCAATTGATTAGAAAATAATCGTCTATTCCTGCTTGAATTTCCCGCCTACTTAAACCACCATTAAGGTTTCTAAATATTAACTTTTACTTACGGAACATCCATGCAAATTACAGGCAAGCTGCACGCTATTTTCGAGACAAAACAAATAACTGAGAGATTTCAGAAACGTGAATTCGTTCTTGAGACCGCTGACAATCCCAGCTATCCACAAGTGGTTCTGTTTCAGCTTACGGGTGACAGATGTCAGAATATAGATCCGTATAAATTAGGTGACAATGTCACAGTAGAATTTAACGTTCGAGGTCGCGAATGGGAAAGTCCAAGTGGCGAAATAAAGTATTTTAATAGTTTAGATGCTTGGACAGTCACAACTAATTCAGGCTCTGCCGCTGAGCAACCGCCTTACGAGTCGGAAACGCCTTGGCCCGAGAATGAGGACGTACCATTCTAACAAGGGTAGCGCAGTGTGAACTGATTACTTTATAAAATACCTGAGATGAATCAATGAATAAGATTACTTGTTTCAAGTCGTACGACGTAAGGGGGGAGCTAGGGCCCGAGCTCGATGAAGAGGTCGCGTACAGAATTGGAGTAGCATTTTCTGAATATTTGAAAGCAAAAAAAATAGTGTTAGGTGGCGATATACGACTTAGCACCGAGTCGCTCAAAGCGGCACTTGCTGATGGGATCACAGATACCGGAGCTGATGTTATTGATATTGGAATGACCGGTAGCGAGGAACTGTATTTCGCGTCTTCCTATCTAGACGTCGACGGGGGCATAGAGGTCACAGGCAGTCATAATCCAAAAAATTATAATGGCATGAAATTCGTTGGGCGAGATGCATTACCAATAGGGCAAGATTCAGGATTGCGCGAAATACAAGCCTTGGCAGAGAATGTGAAGAAATTCGCCAGTATTAATAAAGGGACAATTTCCACAGCTTCAATCTTAGAAAAATATACCGACAAATTGCTCACCTTTTTTTCACATAAAAAAGTTAATCGCCTTAAAATTGTCTGCAACCCAGGAAATGGAGCTGCTGGGCATGTCATCGACGAAATTGAAAAGCGCTTCAGAGGCTTATCAATACCCATAGAATTCGTAAAAATAAATTTTCAAGCTGATGGAACCTTCCCTAATGGAGTGCCTAATCCACTCCTTCCAGAATATAGGAAGGTAACTTCCGATGCGGTTTTAAGAAATGAGGCAGACATAGGGATAGCTTGGGATGGAGACTTCGATCGGTGTTTCTTGTTTGATGAGAAAGGTCAATTCATTGAAGGCTACTATATTGTCGGACTGCTTGCCGCGGCTTTTTTAAGCAAAATGCCAGGCGAAAAGATCGTATACGACCCTCGAATGATTTGGAACACTATAGATATAGTCACCTTAGCTGGCGGCATTCCTGTGCAATGTAAAAGCGGGCACACATTTATGAAAGAACGTATGCGCGCTGAAAAAGCCGTATACGGCGGCGAGATGAGCGCTCATCACTACTTTAGAGACTTTTCCTACTGCGACAGTGGAATGATTCCTTGGTTGCTGGCAGTAGAATTGCTAAGTACCTCAAATATGCCTTTGTCTAAACTAGTGGGAGAACGTATAGCGGCCTATCCTTGTAGTGGTGAAATAAACTATAAAGTTGCAGATGCTGCAACAACAATTCGGGAAATAAAAAGCTTTTTTAGTGAAGAGAAACCTATTGTTGATGAAACAGACGGGCTTAGTATGTCCTTTGAGAAATGGCGTTTTAATCTTCGAGCATCAAATACCGAGCCACTTTTGAGACTCAATGTTGAATCTAAGGGCGACGAAGCACTGATGCGAGAAAAGCTTCAGCTGGTAGAGAGTAGAATCAAACTCACGAGTTAGTCTGAAGAATAAATAATTTTATCGCTTCGCAACTTGCTAATCTCTTCGTCTGCATAGCCGATCTCTTTTAATATTTCTGCGTTGTGCTGGCCTAGAGCAGGAGCCACTGGCGAAGAATGAGTTTTAGTGGAGCCAAATCGAGTAGCTCCGCGAGCCTGTCTGACAGTGCCAATTACTGGATGACCATATTCCTCAATAATATCGTTGTTAACTACTTGGGGATTATTAAGCATTTCTGTTCGTGTCAGAACAGGAGCACAAGGGACACCATTGGCATCAAGCGTTTGTAGCCACTCAGCACTAGTCCTCTTTCGTAAAATTTTACCTGTTTCTCTAATTCTGACCTCTGCATTTTCAAAACGAGCAGATGTCGAACTAAAGCGAGGATCGCTCACCCAGTCGGGACGTTCCAATGTTTTACACATGCCAGCCCACTCATCATCAGACATCGCGCCTGCAGTAATATATCCATCGCTTGTCTGAAAAATAAGGTCCAACGCCAATTGTCCAATACGAAGGTCCCGCACCTCATCGACGACGGTGAGATTAATCATCCCCTCAGGCCACAAAAATGCAATCATCGCGTCGAGCATGGCAAGTCTCAAGTGTTGACCCTCTCCGGTCCGTTCTCTTTGCAATAGAGCAGCGGTGATACCTTGAGCTGCTGTTAATGCAGTGACTTTATCCGGAATGACCGTTCTCATCATCTTAGGTCGCCCACTTTCGCTATCAGCCTGTATATCCGTTAATCCAGACAAAGCTTGAATAATCGGATCGTATACTCGTTTCTTAGCATAAGGGCCGCTTTCACCAAAACCACTAATTGAGGCAAATATTATGGTCTTATTCACCTTAACTAAATCCGCGTACCCCAATCCCAATGCTTCAACTGTTCCAGGTCTAAAATTTTGAACAACCACGTCACAAGTCGCGGCAATTTCTCGGACAATGTGACGACCTTGCTCAGTTCCAAGGTCCAGACACATGCCTCTTTTCCCTCGATTAATATTCAAGAACCCTGACGTCATTCCTTGGGACCCAACACCCATTTGTCTAGTAATATCTCCTGCCGGTGGTTCGATTTTTATTACGTCCGCACCCTGATCTGCCAACATCATCGTTGCGGCTGGCCCGGACAGCACTCTACTCAAATCAAGAATTTTATATCCAGATAGCGGACCATCAATCGATTTCATAAGGCTATTCCTATGCTATTGAAGCTAGAACTCTCTCTATTATCTCCCCTCTGAATGCTTTTTTATTACATGCATACGCTTTTGAATCTAAGGGTGCTAAGCTTTGAGCTTTCTCAACCGCAACAGTTTTTAGATTTGATGCAAGCAGATTAGAGTCATCAACAACTTGGTCTAAAAAGCCCGCTTCTATAGCTTTTTTAGGCTCAAAAAGCTCGGCGACTATTGCTGAGCGAGAGAGGTATAAGGGAGATAATCTTGCTCGCGCTAGCTCGACCCCAAATGCCGGCAAGGTCAGTCCGATTGCCGTCTCATTTAGTCCGATTTTAAAGTTTCCGTCTACCCCGATCCGATAGTCCGCTGATAAAAGTAGAAATGCTCCCAGTGCAACGGCATGGCCCGCCGTCCCGACTACCAAAGGCTGCTCATGGCCAAACAGCTTCATCAGCATCCTTACCCCGCACCTGACCAGCTTTTCTATTTCGACCGGATCCCCGCTCCTAATTACATTGAGATCAAAACCGCCGCTCAGTACCCCAGGACGCCCGAGTAAGACAGTCGCCTGCGCTTGGCTTACCGCCTGATCTAATGCGTCATCTAACAGAGCAAACATTTCAAATCCTAAAGCGTTGGCTTTCCCATCATCCAAAGTGATAAGAGCAACATCGTCTACAACTTCAAAACTCAAGTTATCCGCCATATTGATTCCTTTATTTATGTAAACATCATTTTCCTAAAAAGTTAGGCTTTCGCTTTTCAAGAAATGCCGAAACAGCTTCCTTGTGATCGTCTGTTCCTGCGCACTTCATTAAATTTTCCGCCTCATAGTCAAGGCAAACCTCGAACGGTTCCTCGCAAGCCCTATTGAGATTTTGCTTCATAAGTTCTAGCGCTATCGGGGCGCCTTGTGCTATCTCTTCAGCAAATTCAATAAACCTAGATCTAAAATTCTCATCCTCAAATACCTCATTGAATATCCCTAAACGATACCCCTCTTCCGCTCCTACTCGACGCGACGTAAAGTAAAGTGACTTAGCGACCGAAGTACCAACTAGTTGAGTCAAAAGCCAGCTTCCCCCGTAATCGCCAGACAATCCTATTCTAGAAAATGCGGTTGTAACAAACGCCGAGCGACTAGCTAAACGTATATCGCAAGCTAACGCTATCGAGAAACCAGCGCCAGCAGCCGGGCCAGATACAGCAGCGATAGTGGGTTTACTAAAGTCTCGAATACGCATGGTCAAAGTTCGTTGTTTCTTCTTTAAGTCATCCACCTTCTCATCAAAACTTTCAACCCCAGTCGCAAGCTGTCCGCCACTCATTCCTCCTAGATCTCCACCAGCACAAAAACTTCCCCCCTCTCCCGTGATTACTAAGCACCTAACATCCGATTGCTCGTCGAGTTTTTGAACCATTTTCCTCAAAGCGGGGGTCAAAACATTTGATAAAGAATTTCTCTTTTCTGGTCTATTAAGAGTTAAAACTGCGACGCCATTTTTAACTTCGCAGAGTAATTCATTGGTTCCTGTATCAACCATTTGATATCACCCTTTTTTCATTTAAAAAAGCTCAGCCTAAAAGAAATCATACTAAATCTGATGTCATCTCAAGTACCTGTTCTAATATTGTCACGCGCGAAGAATTATCATCAGTCAAAAAGCGCAAAACTAATACGTCTACACCAGCATTTTTATAACTCTGAAGTCGCGCTTGAACCTCTCGTTTGTCTCCGATCGCGCTAAACTTTGTCACCATAGCATCCGTCACATTAGAAACCGCTTCCTCATATCTGCCCTGTATCCAATGAGACTGGACATGCGAAGCTTCTTCACCAAACCCAGCGCGCGCATAAGCGTCATTGTAAAAGTTAGTCTTTTTAGATCCCATCGCGCCTAGGCTAAAGGCAACTTCAGATCTACGCTTTTCGATACTGGCCGTCCAGTCGTCATCAATTGCTATCGAACAAGGCACATGAATTTCTATGTCTTCGAATTTTCGACCCGCGACTTCAGCTCCACGACGGATATACTCAAAGTGGGCATCAGAATAATCTGGCGAAAAAGAAGCCCCTAACCAACCGTCAGCAACTCGTCCAGTGTACTCCAAAGCTCTCGGACTGATCGTAGCAAGATATATGGGTATAGGGTAAATAGGCTTTTGGACCCGAATTGACTTGCCTTCGCTATCATCGAGTGGAATCTGATAGTGTTTACCTTGATACGCGACCTTTGCACCAGAGAACGTCTGTCGAATTATCTCCACATTCTCTCTCAGTCGTGTCAGAGGCTGGTTGTAACGCACGCTATGGAGCCCTTCTACAACTTGCGGTCCACTAACTCCTAACCCCAAGAGAAAACGACCTGCCGAAAGATTTGAAATTGCACGAGCTGTCATCGCAGTCATAGTGGGCGCCCTAGCACTAATTTGCATAATCCCAGCACCTAATTTAATCCGCTTGGTTCTTGCTGCCAGAAACGTAAGGGATGTGACGGCATCTTCTCCCCAGCCTTCCGCAGACCAAACCGTATCGACACCCATTTCGTCAGCACAGATCGCGAATTCAATTTGCGACATAATGTCCACGGGAGCAGAACCGCCAATCGAAATCGCGACTTTCAAAAATCTTTCCTAAAATAATGAGACATCGCGGGGCGGATGCGTCCGCCCCACGTATATTCTCGATCTATACGAACTTCGCGTACTCATCCAAAATCGGAAGTGCAACGTCCGACGGCTTTGGAGGCAACGCAAAAATTACTCTCTTAGCACCATTTTCCTTATGCTTTTGTAACTCTTCTTCCCCAGGAGCGCCCATGCCATAGAAAATAGAAATTTCTAAGGACTTGGGATCTCTTCCGATCTCATCACATGCTTTAGTGATCTCTTTCATCCCACCGTCGAAGTCGTACATACCACCTAATGGCATCCATCCATCGCAAAATTCAGCGATATGGGCTGCAGTTTTGGGACCCGCAGCTCCACCCATTAAAATTGGTGGATGAGGTTTTCGAGTAGGTTTCGGCCAAGCCCAACTTTCTTCAAACTGGATATGCTCTCCGGAAAAACTTGCCTCGTCATTACCCCAAACTTCTTTCGCAAAAAGAATATTTTCGCGTAAGATGCCTCTACGCTTTTTATAATCTAATCCGTGATTCCGCATTTCTTCAACACACCAACCATACCCAATACCAACCTCCAAACGACCGCCGGAGATCATGTCTAAACTCGCGATCTCTTTTGCCAACCAGATCGGATCTCTTTGCGCTACTAACGTGATACCCGTTCCAACAATAAGCTTTTTGGTCACTGCAGCTGCAGCAGAAAGCGCGACAAATTGATCGTGAGTACGCCAGTATTCCTCAGGCAGTGGAGGAGCTCCCTCGGTACCGCCCCACGGAGTTTCTCTACTCGTCGGGATATGACTGTGCTCAGGGAACCATAGCGAATCAAATCCCCTATCTTCACAAGCAACTGCCAACTCCATTGGCTGAATAGCCTTATCGGTCGGAAACATAATTACACCAATTTCCATTATCCCTACTCCTTTAATATTAATTTAATGCAGCTAAATATAGGCGTGTAAGCATCAAAGGACAACCCATAAAAAGATACATTGATTGTGCATTTCTGCCAAAATCGCGTAAATTCGTCTTTTAAATTGTCCGACCTATTTTTTCACCCTCATGTATCGCAGCAGTAACGTCCCGGGGAGCACTCATATCTCCAATGCGATGTACCTCCTTGAACTTTTCAGCACATGCTAAATACAACGCGTCATCAGCCAATCTCAATATCGATAAAATCACCGTATCAATACCTGTCCTCGTTTCTAGAGCATCGACGCCAGTCCAAATATCGTAGACGTCAACTTCATTTGTCTTTATCTCCTCGATAAAATATTGATGCGTGATTTTGACTCCAAGTTTTTTAAGTTTTGGAAAAATATAAAGAATATCCAGATTTCGATACAGCTTTTCACCGGCATACATTCTCGGACTCATTATCTCGACTGACACGCCAGCCTCTGCCAGGATTTCTGCCACAGCGAAAGGCAACGGGACACCAGTTTCATCTAATATGAGCACTTTGTTACCTAACAGCAAAGGGTCATCTAAAACCGCACGTGCCGCTTGCTCTACATCGAGGACATTAGCCCCATCCGAGCCTGGTATGGTCTCTCTATCAGGTCGGTATAAACTAAGACCACTCTTCTCAAAATGCGATCCAGTTGCAAATATTAATGCATCACAATTCCGCTCTGTGAGACCTTCGACCGTTCCCTCGGTGCCTAGTTCAACCTTTACTCCAGTATTTTCCATCTCTCTTTTCAAATTATCTATCGCGATGGACCAATCACCCAGACCTGGGAGGCGCTCTAAGAGAGCTAGATGCCCGCCCAGCGCGTCCTCTTTTTCGATCAAAGTCACCTGATGGCCACGAGAGGCGGCTACAGCCGCAGCTTTCATACCGGCTGGTCCGGCACCGATAACACAAATCTTCTTGATATCTCCAGGCAAAGCCGCAGTCAAACTCCCCTCTCCCCAGTATGCTTCGCGGCCACTAATAGGGTTTAAAGCACACACCAGCTCCCGGTGTTCCCAAAGGCGTCCGGCACATTCATTACATCGATTGCATCGGATGATCTCATGCTCTCGACCCTCTTTTGTTTTACGGACTGTATGTGCGTCAGTGAGTAACTGTCTGGCAATGGCCACCATATCAGCTGAGTCATTAGCTAAAATTTCCTCAGCCTTATATAAGTCACGGATCTTACCCACGACAAATACTTTCCCCCTATCGCCTACAATTTCTTTGGCCTTTTTACTAAATGGCTCTAGCCAACCTTCACCTGAAGTATCCTCCATCCCTGGTAAAGCGAGATGGATAGTGTGATAGCCACCTGCGGAAATATTGAAAAAATCAAATAGCCCCGTAGCAGCTAATACCTCAATTTGCTCCTCAGACTGTTCCGCAGTGATGCCACCCTCGGGACCCAAAAACTCGTCCCACGAAAGCCTAACTCCTACTACATAATCATCTCCCACATTTCTCCGGACTGATTCTGCACACTCGATCAATAACTGACACCTCTTTTTAGGAGACCCGCCGTAGGAATCGGTACGCCGATTATAAGTAGGACTTAGAAACTGCCCCAGTCCGTAACTGTGGGCGCCGTGCAATTCAACCCCATCAATTCCAGAGAACATACAGTTCTTAGCAGATTGACCAAAATCCTCAACCACCTCATCAATTTCATTTTGCCCCATCACAAGCGGCATCTCATTATGCATTAACGACGGAATTCGGGAGGCCCCCCAAATTGGTTTGGTTTGGTCTAAAAACATGCGACCTCTGTCATGAACACCCATCGATGCTAACTGAACCATCACATGTCCATTATGCTGATGAACGCCCTCCGCTAAATCTTGCATGGAGGGAATGCATGCCGGATTCCAAACATCGACCACATTAAAAAACGAACCCACTGCACTGCGTGCCGCAGCTACTGTCTCAGTAATAGATAACCCTACCCCACCCTTTGCACGCTCAGTGAAATACGCTATTTGGCTTTTCGAAAAAGTATGATCACGAGGGTCACCGTGCTGGGAACTGTGAGCCGGTTGCAAGATACGGTTTCTCAACGTTAAGTTCTTGAGAGTGATGGGCTCCCACACTTTTCGCAGACTATTAGTGCGAACATCGCTTACTTTTTTATCCAAAACGCCTCTCCCCAAAAACGATTTTATTCTTCAATATGGCACACTATTGCTTATCGAGGCCAATACTTTAATAATCAGACAAAAACAGTCAAGCATCAAGCACGAGAATATAATCCGGGGAAGGGAACTAACCAAGTGGCAACAAAATATAGAGTCTTTGGTTCTGAACTGTCGCCGTACTCGGTGAAAATTCGCTCTTACCTGAGATATAAAAATATTCCATACGAGTGGGTGATTAGAGGATCTTCGAATATGGAAGAATTTTCTAAATTGGCAAAATTACCGCTAATACCGCTCGTGGTGACTCCTTCAGATGAGGTATTACAAGATTCTACGCCGATAATCGAGCGTATAGAATCGCAGTATCCATCGCCGTCAATACATCCGCAGGATGAAAGTCTGAAGTTTATCTCAGCGCTTATAGAGGAGTACGGAGACGAATGGGGAAACAAGCTAATGTTCCATTTTCGATGGTGGCATTCAGACGACCGAAATGCTTGCGCTAGGGTTTTGGCGTACAGCAGGATCGTCGGAGACGATGAAGATGAAATCGAAAAGGCAACCGACTCTATCGCTGAGCGAATGGTTACAAGACGATATTTTACTGGGTCAAGTAAAGACAACGCGCCACTACTAAAAAGATATCTAAATGAATTACTGGGTCTTCTAGAACACCATTTATCTATTCATCGCTATTTGTTAGGGGGGAGACCCGCTTTCGCCGATTTTGGCCTAGCTCCTCAGATATATGAGCTTGCTTCCGATCCGACCGGAGGAGGAATAATAAAAAATCGAGCACCCCATACTTTGGCTTGGAGCCAACGCATGCTTGAGCCTCGGGATGAGGGAGATTTTCTAAGCTGGGAAAAGCTAGAACCAACTCTCGGACCACTATTACATAACGTAGGGAACTTCTTTCTTCCTTGGAGCAGCGCTAATACTAACGCCCTAAAGCAAAATAAGACGCAATTTTCTGTAAATTTAAATAACGAAAAATACACGCAACAACCTCAAAAATACCACGCTAAGTCCCTAGAAAGTCTAAAGAAACGGTTTCAAGAGATACGCGACCCAAAACAGATCAAGTCTATATTGACGGATTATGACTGCCTACAATGGCTCATTTAGTTGATCCGAGAACTAATTAACCACTCACATCACGTCCCAAAAACTTTCCTTAAATGAGCCTCTTCAGGTGCTTTAGTAAATTGCGATACTATAATCACACTGGCAACTGAGGCAATCGCGCCAATGGTTGAGCAAGAAAAAGCGTTCGAGTGTTGCGACAAAGCCCATAGTGCGGGGCCTTCGACAAAAGTACCTTCAAACAGTGAGGGAGAAAGTAATTGACCTTTTAATACTAAAAATAAACCTCCTCCTACCGTAAAACCTGTCAACGCGCCAGCCTTCGTGGCCCCTCGCCAAAGGATACCTGCATAAATTGGCCCACAAATCGCTGCCAGCATTCCACCCACTCCGGCTATGATTAATAAAGCGACATTCATCGACTGAAATTCCCATGCCATCCAGACAGAGCCTGCCATAACAATTACCATAGTGATCCGACTTAGTCTCAAAGCCATTTCATCAACTACGCTATCGTCAACAGGAGATTTAAGTCTAGGAACTATGGTGCGTCTATAAATATCATTCGCAAATATTTGAGAAGTGGATAAAACCAAGCCATCTGCGGTAGACATAATTGCTGCTAACACACCCGCCCCTATCAAGGCGGCTAACCACGCAGGTAGCGTAGCAATGAATAGTGCTGGGATAGCATAATTCGCACCAGCTCCATCTTCGATCAGGGAATCGCCAAGCACCGCCCGAGCTGCAATGCCACCTAGCGCAAGACAGGGCATGATCATGCCAAACGTAAACGCATAAAAAATAAATCGGTTTTGAGCTTTATTACCTTTCAGGGCCCAAAGCTTATTACCAATATGTGGCAGCAATCCCAGTGGTAAGTGGGCGACAAAAATGGCAAAGACATCCCACCACGAGTTCAAAACAGGATGCGTAGGGTGCAAATTTTTCACTAGGTCAGGGTCTAAATTTACCAATCGATTAACCATGGCTGTGTACCCCCCCTCATCCCGAAACCGGAAAAAAACATGTATCCGACGAAAATGGCAAGAAGTAGCATTAGTGCGCCCTGTACGCCATCAGTCAAAATATCTGCGTGCGCACCACCAATCACCAAGTACAACATTATAATTCCTGAGGTGACCAGCAATGCGGGTAGGACAGGGATACCCATCATCTTATTAAACATGACCGCGCCCGCCAGTAATTGGCCTGCCAGATAAAACAATAACAGCATTGAAAAAAGAGCCACTAAAACTCTCAGCGCGTCTGATTGGAAACCGGTCACCTAAATATTCAGGTATAGAGCGATTACCAAACGCATCTCCCGCTCGCCTAATACCTCGCAAACAAATAATGACCCCGAGATATACTGCTATCGGGTAAACGAAAGCATACCATAGAGCAGAAAATCCAGCCGTGTATCCAAGAGCAGGCAATCCTATGAAAGTGCCTCCACTTGCAGTGGTCGCCACAACAGCGAAAGCAAGAAAAAGGGGCCCATAGGAATCTCTCGCCGTTGCAAAGTCATCACTACCACTTACTTTACGCATTCCCACGAAACCAAAGCCGACCATGGCAACCAGGTAAATTGCGAGAAAAAGCCAGCTCCAAAATTGCAAATCGAAATCTAACACAAATTATCTCCCCTAAATCCTCTATCAATATCGCCTCACCGCTGACGCAGCTAACCGAAATTACGTAAATTCTAATCTTTTAACAATAAGCTATTACTTGAAGATAACAGCGTATACAAAAAGGATCTACATACTCCCATGAGCAGTGTAAAATAAAATTATACAACTTTTACTCTAGGTGAAATTATGTCTCAAGCCCTTGCCGATCTCATTGCACTGCTTACGCTTGAGCGCTCTGGCGAGCATCGCTTTATCGGAAAGGGTTCAATCGGAGATGGCGCAGCTGCCACCTATGGAGGACATTTTTTAGGTCAAGCTATCTCAGCTGCCCTCCACGATTCCGACGCGACATTCATGCTTCATTCCATGCATGGGTATTTTCTACGCGGAGGTATCCCTAATCAACCCATCATCTATAACGTGGAAACGATACGAGAAGGCCGCTCATTTTGTACGAAACGTGTGATTGCCTCCCAAGAAAATAAAACTAATTTTGAGCTTCTGGCATCGTTCAATAAAAAAGAAAGTGGCAAAAATTTCGAATCGATAGCCACTAGAGATCTATCTCAAATAACTCTTCCAGAAAATATAGAGCCGTATAGGGATATTATGGCTAAATTGGACCCACTTCCACTTCCTGAAGAATGGGCACTAAGAGAGCATGGGATAGACGTGCGTATTGTCAATGCGCCTTGGAGCTCAAGTGGGATATCACAACAGGGCGGTATAAATATGTGGATTAAAGCTAATGGACTTGCCCCACCAGAGCCTAAGTTACACGCGGCCATGCTAGCATATCAAAGTGACGAATCTATCGCGGACAATGTGTTGCTTCCGTTTAATTTAACTTGGGGTCATCACCCGGGCTATTTTTCGTTAGTCTGGACCACGCCCTTTGGTTACACAGCCCTATTAATCTCAACGAATGGCATTTTGTTGAACAAAAGCCTATTACTATTCAAAATAATCGAGGACTGGCTGCCGCGAAAGTTTGGTCGGCGAGCGGATTACTTGTTGCGAGCTTTACCCAAGAGGTTTTAATGCGAGAATCGCCCTAGAAAACGCCGGAATTTTTCATCTCATCTAACTCAGACAACGTGTAACCAACATTAGCAAGAACTTCCTCTGTATGCTCTCCAAGTTTGGCAAACTCGAACTTTATTTCCCCAGGCTCATTTTTAAATTTCATGGGAATACCAATATGTTCATTGCCATTTGTATCTTCAACGATCATTTTTCTATGTCGAATTTGAATATCGTCAGCGGCTTCTCGTAGATTTTTCACGGGCGCAAACGCAGCATTAACGCCCTCAAAAAAGTCCACCCAATAGGACTGATCGTGCTCCTTAAATCTATTTTTCAAAAATAATTTCACTTCGTCTTGCCCCGGCCCGGGTGGCGTCTTACACGCATCTAAGAGATCTGGTCGTCCCAATTTGGTCACGATTGCCTCTGCAAAATGGTACTCTGAACCGCCGAGCGCTATATGTCGATGATCGCGTGTTTCATAGATTTGGTACATTGCATACCCACCGAGTGCACGTTCCTCCTCTAAGATCGGCGGCTGTTTGTCCGCAAAGGTCGTCCCCATGTTATTAGGAATAGCCGCCATTAAACTATCCGCCATGGAAACATCAACATAGTCACCTTCGCCTGTATCTTTTCTCCTAAGTAATGCCATGAGTAACGCACTTAGAGTCATCATTGAAGAGAGCATATCCGCACCGGCTATGCCGGGTATAGCCGGCTTACCATCCGATCCTTGATTGATACTTAATATGCCGGCAATAGCCTCGCACGCAAGATCATGTGCGGGTTTATGAACATATGGGCCATCTTGACCCCAGGCAGACATCGAGCAATAAACTATTCCTGGATTAACTGCCTTCGCCTGTTCGTACCCTACTCCTAGCCGATCAGCCACACCGGGTCGAAAAGCTTCGATCATCACATCGCAAGTTGAAGCAATTTTTAGTGCTGCTTTTCTTCCTTCTTCAGTTTTTAAGTTCAATTGAATACTTTTTTTATTCCGATTCGTGTTGGAAAAATATACCGTCATCCCGTCTCTCTTAGGGCCGATTTCTCGGTTCGGTTCACCCGCACCTACAGGCTCTAGCTTGATGATTTCAGCTCCATGATCAGCCATCATTTGCGTCAGCAATGGACCCGGTAAAAATAGAGACAAATCGAGAACTCTTACTCCATCTAATTTCATATGATCCTCCTAGTCATTCACGCTTAAAAATTCTGATCGCGCACGCAACACAAAGAGCTCCTTCGCAGCGCCAGACAATATGAATTTCCCTATCGAAACGTGACTGGCGGAGAGAGAGGGATTCGAACCCTCGAAGGGTTTTACCCCTTACACGCTTTCCAAGCGTGCGCCTTCAGCCACTCGGCCACCTCTCCTAATTTTGTGTAACGTAAATGTCTCAAATCAAAAGATCTTTGAGCTCATGCTCAATTGTAACCTCTCCATCCGGATCGGAGAAGGTCTTGGGCTCGATCCACGTCCTGACGAGGCGCTAATACTCGAAATCTGCAATTTTCTTTTTGTAGTCTCTCTACCGTCATTCTGAGTACATTTGACTGGCTCCATTTTATTCCTCGAAAGATACTAAAGAATTCAGAACGCATAGCAACAAGCCAATAGCCGCCGTCTAAAGCGGGACCCAGGACCACGTCTGTCCCGTTAGATAACAAACCACGAGCAACCTCAATATCTTTCGATTGGTGTCTTATAACATCAGATCCAATCAGAATGACGCAACGGTCTAGGGCTAATTCGGACATAAAGGCTTTCTCCATCCTCCGCCCTAAACCTCCAGCAACCTGAGGGCGAACAAACCAACCCAAGCGACTATAGCGTCTCTTAAACCATCCTGTATGCCTCCTACTAGATGGCATTAAAACTTTGCGAATATACCTAATCTTTGAAACTTGAACTATAGTTCTTTGCAGCAAAATAGAATATATCTGCAGGGCAAAGTTTGCGCCAACAGTTTTAGCTAGTCTAGTCTTTACTTTTCCAACCTGCGGTTTACGCGCAAAAACTATAACCGTGGTATCAAGACTAGTTTTCCTTCTACCTGTCATAAAGATGTTTTAAAAATTTCGATGGCAATCCTGCAATCCACGCTAATCTTAGGAACCACATAAGAAAAATAGTTTTTACTATTCCTTTCGAGCGCCATCTTCTCGCAGAGGTAATTAGAGTACTCTTGGGGTTTTTCGGCGGGACTTCTTTCCTCAATGCCTTACATAATTCAATATCTTCCATTAAAGCAATACTCTTGTAACCACCAATTCGAAAAAACAGGTCTTTGGCGACAAAAATACCCTGATCACCCGTTGCAACAAAAGAAGTCCTGGACCTTAGGTTCATTAAAGTCTCTACCATACGAAAAATTTTAGCTGGATCAGCAATCTTGATATTAAAAAACCCCCAGAAACTGTCACACCTAAGGTGAGGTAAAAATTTTCACGCTGTATTCCAGATATATCGCTGTCGGCATGAAGAAACCATAGGACTGGCTTGGAGGCTAATTTAGCCCCAGCATTAAGCTGCACACTGCGACCGGTACTTGAATCTATCGATACATCAATCAAGGCCGCCGCATCTTCACCTAAAGGGACAGTGCTTCCCCCATCAACCAGCAAAAGTTCATCTCCCATCCGTCGCCACTCCTGGAGCTGTTCCAATAATGGCAAGACAGTCCGACCTTCATGTAAGGTGGGAATAATAATCGAAATATTCACAGCTTAATTTGTAAGGGCACCGCTGCAGCTACTCCCACTACCGGCAGTGCAGCCAAAGCAATGCGCATCGACCGCAATTGGTCTATTTGCCAGTGGCAGATCAATCAGCTCTGACAGATGTATTGCCTGCTTACCCCCTCCCAAGGGAAGATCAAGCATTTGATTGAAGTCGCAGTCGAATACGTGACCATCCCAACTAACACTCAATAACGTTCGACACATCACCTTGCTAAGATTTTTTTCCGTAAATCTTGAACGCAACATATCCATATACCCGTTTAACAGATCGTCACGCTCAAGCTGATGCCTAAAACGATTAATAGGCATATTTGAGATGGTCAGTAAGCGGTTAAAAAAGACGTCATAATGAGCTAAAACTTGCTTATACTCTTTAGTAAGAATCTCACTGTCGGGAGGCAAAGAGGGCCCCTGTGGATTGTAAACTAAGTCTAACTCAAGTCCCGAGCCGGCAATACCATACCCTTGAGCATTTAACTTGCGCATACCCTCAATCTAGCTCGAAAATACCGGTCCCCCTCTGGCGATCAACATTAGTTTTTGAATGGCATGGCAACGAAGCTACAACATGTACCCCATTTTTAGCTAGAAATCGGGCCAACTCTTCCTGCCCTATCTCACTTAGGATTGTCAAATTACATCGATCAATAACGTGAATCCCACGTGCCACAGCTTCCTCAACCGCATAACGAAAGTAAGGATTTAATTCAGGAGCGCCACCGGTCAAATCTAGAATCGGTATCTTCCACTTATCAATATACTTAAAAACGAGATTAAGTGTAGTCAGCGTCATTTGCTCTTTTCGATTCGGACCAGCATCTACATGACAGTGAGAGCATGCCTGATTGCATCGATATCCCAGATTAACTTGGATAGTTTCAATCGACTTTCTCCTGATTTCAGGAAATTTTCTCAAACTTTTATCAGATTCCTCGGGACGCAATAATCTCCTTCAAAATTCTTGAGCACAGCCATCCTAATCCCCTAGATTTCCAATAACATTATATCGTTAGAATGAATTTCCCGCCTATTCATTTCTGGCAGTATGTGAAAATCAGGAAATAAAATAGAGCAATTGTCCTGGATCGCTCGACTCTGGTTTGGCAATAAGTTTTTCTTCACGACACTTATCTCTACTGAGCTCTGCAGCCAACTCGACACCCTTCGAAAAACTGCAATTTAATTCACAACGTAAGACCACCAAATCGCTATGTCTTATTTCTTGTAACCAACATACACTATTACATTCTCACTGCAATCGACGGGAATCGTGGTTTTCAATAATTAAGAGGTCTACAAATTGTACGAAAAAAAGATAATGAGCCTAGATGACGTGAAACGTGTTGCTCGCGCCGCGGAGTCGGAAGCACAGAAAAATGAATGGAATGTTGTCATCGCGATTGTCGATGATGGGGGACATCTCATGTATCTCCAGCGCGAAAAAGTACAGCTAGGCTCAATCGAAGTGGCTATAACGAAAGCAAAAGTGGCTTTAACCTTTAGGCGGCCCACAAAATTTTGGGAAGATACAGTTGCGGAAGGACGTCACGGCTACTTAGCAATGCCCGGAATGCTCCCGATTGAAGGCGGCGTTACCTTTGATATGCGACGGCGATATTGTAGGTGCGATAGGAGTAAGTGGCGTGAAATCTTCGGAAGATGGACTTATAGCAATGATGGGAGCACAAGCTTTGTAGAGATTAAGGAGTGCCAGTGCAAATTTTTCGACTGCAGGGAGCTATAGAGTCTAAAAACTAGTGCACTGGCACAATTCAGTCAAAATCATCAATTCAATAAGAGGACGCAAAAAGTCAAAGATAACAGCATTGCTACGATAGAGCTGACCAATGAAATCCAGATATCGTGTTTAGCAAACAATTGTTTGATTGCAGACATAAAATGTCTCCTATCTCATAATTCCGCTCCAATAATGATTATAATAATCTAAATGATAATCATTTGCAAGTAATGATTTAATGTACTTTGATTATGACAACTCATCCTGTAATCGATAGGCAAACGATAGAGCGTCGCCGTATGAAGCGCTTAATCTATTTCAACTGAAACTTAAAATTGTTCACTCTTGGCAGCTTCATTGGATGCGGCATTAACCTTTTCTTCCATTGCCGTCTTGTGTGCGTATAGTCGGTCACTTAACCCTGGCAATTTAAATGCTACTATTTGCGCGGCCAACAAGGCTGCGTTGTCCGCATTATCAATGCCCACAGTAGCGACAGGAATACCCGCGGGCATTTGTACTACGGATAATAAGGAATCCATACCATTTAATTTCGTCGCGGCCACGGGCACACCAATCACTGGGATAATGGTGTGTGCTGCAATAACGCCAGCTAGGTGAGCCGCGCTCCCCGCACCAGCTATGATGGCCATTACACCGCGTTTGTGAAGGTTGGATGCGTATTCGGACACCCTCCCAGGACTCCGGTGTGCCGACATAATGTCAACTTCGTAAGAAATTTCGAGACTTGCCAGTCTATCGAGCGCAGGCTGCATGATACCTAAATCTGACTTGCTACCCATCACAACTGCTACTAAAGATCCATTGCCATTGTTGCTCATTGAACTACTTCACTCCTGCTTACAAATTAATTTTACTCAGTATTATCGGCTTGTACTTTTATATTTTAGCACTATCAAAATTATATTTAACTTAGAAAAAAATTGCTCACTAATTTATCCGAAACGAAGTAATCCGTTGAGATCTACTCTGCTGCGTAAAATAGTCAGCTCATCTTCCGTAGGAACTACGGTAATGGGAATTATATCTGGTATCTCTAGTTCAAAGCCCGTATTTGCTTTTACCTCATCCAAAGTCACTCCGGGATGTAAAGACACTAGTCGCATCCTCTTTTCAACTTCAGTAAAGTCCATAACACATAAAGGAGTAACACATAATTTAGGACCCCCGCCTGGAATACCAAGTTTCTTCCTAGCATCAGCACCCCCCTCATGCCAGCCCACAGCACTCACGTAGTCGCATTTAGGAACAAGAACTCTCGAGCTGTGATTATTCAGCACTATGTAATAGCGTCCCACATGAGTTGTTAAAGTTGGAGTCCCCACCGAAGCAGGGCCACGAAACTTTAATTTTTTTGAATCACTGCCAATGCCTATCAAATTAATATTTCCAAATTTATCCACTTGGAGGCCGCCAACAAAAAATACTCTTTTATGCCATGCTTTCACATGATCAAACCGATGGCCACGATCGCTGTAGGACTCGGCCCACCGAACAGACCGACTATCCCAACCGAAAGCGGGTAGAGGAATCGATTCTAAATGATGTACATTCATCCGAGCTCCAAGAAAAATTAACTGCATGTTCGGCCCGTGCATGATGTGCGCCAATCGGACCGCCACTTCCGGAACAGGCAATGCCACACCTACTTGCAAATGGTCACCATCTTCCAACTCGCGCGAAAGTACAACCGCCATTAGTTCTTTGATGGTTGCAGTAGACGACATTTTGCCTAGTACTCGCTCAACGATATCAAATGTCCCGTACCGATCGCATCGAGATACTCAGCGTGACTCTGAAATTGATTACAATGTTTCTCAAGATAATCATCTTTTTTGTCTATGTTACCATCACTATAAGCAGTCGTGATCGCTTCTAAATAGTCGTGAATATGCCCTTGATCTTGAATGTAGTAGCCTCGGCTGTAAAAAGGATGTGCTCCATATGGCATTAGAACGGTAGCATCCGCGTTCGAAATAGTCGTCTCCCATGGCTTAGATCGGATCTCTTCATTCGATACTATTTTCTCTACCTGCACAATTACCCGATCGGCGGCACGATAAAGAAACATATCTAACCAGCCGGTCCCCCGACAATGCTGTACATTTCCATAAGAATCAGAAATTGATGCATGGAGTAATGTTATATCGATATTTATTGCCGGCACTGCGATTAAAACCTCTCCACCTATCGGGTCGCGTATGACTTTGAGATCGGCATTGATGTCTGGTAGCGAAGTTCCAACTCCCCCTCTCCAGGGCATGAAGGGAAGGCCCTTCCCGGCCGCCTCGAGACCGCTGGTGAGTATACCTTCTTCACATTCCCAAACTTCGAGAGTACCATTTTCGGCCTCCGATCGAAATGCTGGCATTACGGCAATATCGGGCGAGCCGGCATAATAGGTAATAACTTTACGCACGCAGCCACCTGCTATTAAATAATCTAATGCCAATCCACTACCGATCACCGTCAAATCTGTAATCTTATTCCTAATGATCCATCGCAATAATCCCATAGGAGCAGGCTCACCTATCGCAATGGTCATTCCCGACTTTACCCATTGCCCAGCCTTTTCCTCTGGTAGAACAGCGCTTCTTCTCACTTGATTTAACATCGCCTACTCCTAAATTGACGAGACGCCGTATCACAAAATATAAAAACTTCACCTAATCATTTAAATTATAAATTTCGGCAGTGAGGTGCTAAAAAGTCAAGCTCGGGTCCTTTGGGTATAAAGCTTCCTGGGGTCACAATACCGTAATAACCTCGTTTCATTGCATCAAGATCGACAGTCTTTTGAGCATCCTCGTATTGAAAAAGATCCCGCGTGTAGTCCCACAGGTTTTGGTAGTCGACAATACGTTTCCAATTGCATCGATAAAGCCCATAGTAAATAGTATCAAAGCGCACAAGGCAGGCGAAAAGACGCCAATCGGGCTCAGTTGGGTCTGAACCTAGCAGATATCGAGAGTTATCAAGCTTTTGATCGAGAAAATCGAACGCCTTAAACAGCTGCTCAAAAGCACAATCAAAATCTTCCTGACTAGCAGCTAACAAACAACGATATATTCCATCCATGACTCGATCTCCTATATATAAATTCAAGTCATCGACCTCGGGCCTTATCTCGGATGGAGAAAAATTAGCCTTAGGGTTTTTAGCAACGTGATCAAACTCGTCATTTAGCATTCGAGCAATGGAACCAGAATTATTACTCACTATAGTTTTTAATTCTCTATCCCATAGAATCGGAATGGATACTCTTCCAGTAAACTTCGCGTCTGATTCAGAGTAAAGTTGGTGCAGATGCGTCGCCTTAATTTCGGGGTCATAATACTCTCCGGAGGACCCAAACCACCATGACTCAGGTCCCATGACCGGATCGAGCAACACCACATCTATCACCTCCGAGAGTCCTTTTAGCTGCCGCGCTAACAAAACGCGGTGCGACCAAGGACAGGTCCAATTGCAATATACTATGTACCGGTTTGCATCTGGAGCAAAACGACTGGTTCCATCCCTTTTAATCCACTCTTCAAATCCTGATTTAAACCGAACATTTTTCCCGTCCCGCTTATAGTCGGGAATATCGTTATTTTGCCATACTCCTCCGTTGAGCATTCCCACCGTTAGATGCTCCTTTTGAAAAAAGTATTCATGTTCTTTTGCATCGCTTTCTACAAATGCCGAAACTCATAATTTACTACAGGTGCTTTTAAACCGAAACACTACAAAAGCCGATAAATGTAATTAAACCATGTCACTTCAAATGCATTTTATTTTGGTGCATGTACTGTTCCATTTCGAATCAATGGATGAGAGAAAAAAGAAAAGCTGTTTTTCACAAGTACCTACTACTCATTTATATTGCAGTGCAATATAGTAGCTGCCATAACCAACGACCATTCAAAAATTAATTTTAATGGGTTCAATTAAAACTTATTGTAAGAACGGATTTCTAAACAGAAGTGACAAGTAAAATGAACAAATCAAATCGGTTAGTAAGTCACGAAATACTCAAAAATATTCCTATTTTATTGGTTTTATCGGGAGCCACGCTTTCAGTATTGCAAGCGCACGATCTTCCCCGAGCTCACAAGAGAGTAGCCTCGAAAAGTATACAGCATCGTAACTTTGTTGACATAGGTACCTGTAACAATATGCCAACTGTTTTAGCAAAGAACCTTAAATATATTGCGACGCATCATAAAATTTTAGTTTCAAATAGTTAGTTTTCACACATCTTAAAAAAGGAGTTAAGCATGCCTAACACAAATAGTAGTAACCGAGGATCCAGTCGAGCAGCAATCGGAACATTAATTTCTGCGTCAACCTGCCTCAGTTTGGTCGTAGTAGGTCAAGTATTGATAGGAACGCTGGTTTTATAATTGATAACCGCTAATCGAAAGGACAGATGATACTAGGAACATGTTGCCTGGCATCATCCCTTGACAGTTGCGCATATGCGATGATGATCACCAAGTCACCAATTTGCGCCAATCGAGCTGCTGCGCCATTAATCCCAATAATCTGCGGAGTGGTGTGGCGCTTCAATGACATAAGTGGTAAATCTCGCGCCATTATTGATATTTAATACATCTACCTGCTGGTTAAGGTAAAATTTCTGCCTGTGCTAACCATTCTCCGTCAATAGAGATCGAACCGTTGTAATTGAGATCACACTCTGTAACTGGTACACGGTGGATTTTCGCTTGTAGCATGGTCAAAATCATAGAATTACTCCTTCAGTAAAAATTTCATCCTCCCCATTTACAACACGAACAGATTTAATCACCGCGTGATCATCGGCTTTTACAAAGTTCCTTCACTCTTCTTTTTTCTCCCTGACCTGCTTTTAGTGAAAGGCCTCTTTTGTCCTACTCTCGTCGTCTGGCTACTTTTCACCCTCTTATCCCGCGCGGAATGAAATTGACGTCCATTTAGATCGCTATCAATAGACAGCGACATTACGTGCAAAGATTTTTTCAGCATCTTTTCAATATTTTTTAATAGCTTTTTATCCTCGGGCGCTACTAACGAAATTGCTTCGCCTTTCTCTCCGGCTCGTCCTGTTCGACCAATACGATGCACATAATCTTCCGGAACGTTAGGCAGCTCGTAATTTACTACGTACGGTAAGCTTTCTATATCTAGCCCTCTGGCTGCTATATCTGTTGCCACCAAAACTGGAAGATTCCCATCCTTAAAACGACGTAAAACTCGTGTCCTCACATTTTGCGATTTGTTCCCATGAATGGCCTCAGCCACAATACCCATCTTACTTAACTGCTTTGCTAGACGATCTGCTCCATACTTAGTTCGCGCGAAAACTAACACCTGATACCAGTTCGAATTTTTAATGAGTCGGGCTAGAAGGTATCTTTTGTCCTCCTTAGCAATAAAGTATACGCTTTGCCGGACATTTTCTGTAGGCTCATTGCGAGGCGACACCTCGATTAATACCGGATTATCTAGTAACTGATTTGCTAAATCACGCACTTCATCTGAGTAAGTTGCCGAAAATAATAAATTTTGCCGCCGCTTAGGCACGAGTTTTAGTATTTTTTTTATATCTCGAATAAAACCCATATCCAGCATTCGATCGGCTTCATCTAAAACAAGCGTTTTTAAATCATCTAAATCTATCGTCCCCTGCTGCAGATGATCGAGCAGACGACCTGGGGTCGCTACTACTATACTAAGTCCTTTCTTCAAATCCTTTTTCTGAGGGTTAATGTTTACTCCGCCATATATTGCTGTACTTCGAAAAGGTAAATTAGCACCATAGTCACAAAAACTTGTTCTAACTTGTGCCGCGAGTTCTCGAGTAGGTGTGAGCACCAATACCCTAAGTTTTTCCCTGTCAGAGGTGTCTCTGAGATCAACTAGCTGTTGTAGAATAGGTAATGCGAACGCCGCAGTCTTACCAGTCCCAGTTTGTGCGCCGGCTAAAATATCTCTACCACGCAATATTTTGGGGATGGCCTCGCGCTGAATTGGGGTCGCATGCTCATAACCTCGATTCTGCGTGGCCGTAAGAAGAGCCTCCTGCAGACCTAGTTCATTAAACTTCATATTTTTTTCCTATAAGAAATATCGGTTACTTAGCCCGTGAACTAGTCAGAGATATGTCGTGATTATCAGTCTCATAGTCGCTAGGCGGCCATGCATTTGATAAAAGTGGATGAAGTATAAGTATTGTTGCCTTCAAATGAAAGTGAGTGAAACCATTGTCGCTATCACCATCGCCTCACTTCCTTAAAGCCCCTCAAATACCTAAATAGTCGTTAGTAGTATATTGCCTTAATAAAGCGACTTGTACGTATGAATCTTTAATTTATCGATTAAAGTTAGTATTTCAATCAGTTTAACGATATATTTGTACGTACAAATTTTAATTTGCGAGAGTGAAAGGAGACTACTAGATGCGCTCTAATGGAGTCAGAAGCGTTTTAACTAACCCAAAACATGCGCAGATAAGTAGGAACCTAATAGCCGACCTGAAGCGCGGTAAGTTTGCGCCAGGCGAGTTGCTACCAACAGAAGCTATTCTCCAAAAACGTTTCAATTGCAGTCGACATACTATTAGAGTTGCTCTCAGAACCCTATATGAACGAGGGCTAGTTATTAGCAAACAAGGAAAAGGTACGGTAGTTCAAAATTTGCCTAAGCAACCTTTGTATCAATCAACCTTCAGTACACTTCAAAGTCTAGTTCAATACGCTAAAACAACTTCACGAACCGTTTTGACAACTAACCTAGTATTATTGAATGAAGATCTCAGTCATTGGCTTAACTGCCCACAAGGATATAAGTGGTGGAAGATCCGGACCAAAAGGCAACAAAAGTCTGATGGGGCAGTTATCGCATCTTCTACTATATACGTACCGCGATACTTTGAAAGTGCTGTTTCGAAATTAACTAAAAGTGCACTCCCATTATTTTCTATCATGCAAAAAGAATACCTGCATGAAATTGCAAGAGTAGAGCAAACTTTTTCGGTCGAGTATGCAACAGAAGAAGAAGCTTTAGATCTAAACGTCAAACAAGGTACGGCGGTTATGGCGGTTGAGCGACGTTTTATTGATGAACGAGGCGGTTTGATAGAAGTCGCTCGCTCAGCCCATCAGCCTGAATATTTCCAGTACCACATGACGCTAAATCAGGTTACAGATCCTGATAACCATTAATAAGCATCATCATTACTAACAAGGCAATAAATTATGTACAAAAAAGAAAACCCTGTTACGCATTTATGCACTAGCGACGTTGACTCCATAACGATTAGAGGCAAAAATCTATGCGAAGACCTAATGGGTAAAATGTGCTTTAGCGATTTCATTATTTTTCATTTCTTAGGAAAGGAACCTACCTCTCTTCAACGCGCGGTCGTAGACGCAGTTTTAGTGTGTATTATGGAACACGGTATGACTCCCTCAGCTATCGCAAGTCGAGTCACCTACTTAGGTGCGCCCGAATCTCTTCAAGGGGCGGTAGCTGCTGGTCTTTTAGGCGCTGGAAGTCGGTTTGTCGGAACTGCTGATCAAGCGGCGGTTCTCTTACAAGATATCGTCAAACAACCCGATGGTGAACGTAAAAATAAGGCAAAAGAAATCGCAAAAGAGCATCATAGCGCTAAAAAATTTCTCCCGGGCTACGGCCATCCTATTCATATTAATGGAGATCCACGAGTCGATACCCTCGCAACTATCGCAAAAGAAAATGGGGCAAATGGAGAGTATATAGAAGCTATGTACCTGCTAGGCGATGCAATAAAGGAAATCAGTGGCAAGAATATCGTGATCAACGTAAACGCAACCATAGGCGCAGTACTTTTAGAGGCGTCCATGCCCCCCTCCATTGCCCGAGGTTTTAATATTATAGCCAGATGTGCTGGGCTAGTTGGGCACATATACGAAGAACAGTCTGAACCCGCGGGATATAAAATATGGCAAATAGCCGCTGAGGCCATCGCCTACGAGGAGTCTTGATCGAACTGACATCTCACATACATGATTATAAGGAGTATAAATAATGAAGTTTATGTATTTTTTCTTGCCTGCTCTGCCGGCGACCGATGCTGAGAGGAAAGCGCTAAAACCGATCGCATATCACACAGATCGTTGGCAAAAAATGATCTCTGAGGTCACTGAAATTTCTAGAATGATCGAAGATCTTGGCTTTACCGGAGTTGCTTTTCCTGAGCATCACCTACATACGGAAGGTATGGAAATGGGGAGTCTTCCGGTATTAACACAACACGTGATCCATAACACCTCAACGCTGAAGGTTGGTCCGATAGGTTACGTGCTTCCCGGATGGAATCCTCTGAGGCTGGCGCTAGAAATTGCTTGGCTAGACCAACTTACAAAAGGACGCACGCATGTTGGCTTTGCGCGTGGCTATCAGTCTAGATGGTTAAATCAAATGGCGCAAAAAGTACACGTCAGCGCAACTGTCACGAATCAGGGAGAGTTAGACGCGAGGAATCGTGAAGTCTTCGAAGAAGTGTTCCAAATACTAAAACTCGCGTGGAAAGATGAGCCCTTCCGCTTTGAAGGAAAGCATTACCAGTACCCGTTCCCCTATGAAACCGGAACACCATGGGCTGCACATGAGTGGACCAAAGAAGCTGGTGCACCCGGCGAGCTTGATGAAAATGGAATGATCCAAGCTATCGATATCGTCCCTAAGCCTTATCAAAAACCTCACCCTTTGCTATTTCAGGCATTTTCGATGAGCGAAGAAACAGTGCGGTGGTGTGCCAGAGAGACGATTATCCCAACTTTATTTACTGCCGACCCGGTACAGGTACGACACTTTGCAGAGGCTCATAAAGCGGAGGCCGCCAATGCCGGGCGTGAGCTGGAACTGGGACAATCGATGGGGGTACTACGCACTATATATGGGGCAAATGATCTCCATTTGGCCAAAAAAGCCATGAAAAACGGAATCCTATATCCATTTCAAAATTTCTTTCACCATTTTGGATTCACTGAAGGATTCAGAAATGAAAATGATAATAAAAAATATGGAGACCAACCTCTGCCGGTCAGTGAATGCACCGCTGAGAGGATGATCGATGCGGGCTGGGCATTGGCGGGGACCAACTCTGATATCCGAAGACAGATGGATGCATTAATTGAAGCCGGAAATCCTGAATGGTTCGTTTGGCAGGGAGATCAAGGTTTACTTCCTATTGAAGAGGTAAAACGCAATATTAGAAAAATCGGTGAAGAGATCTTGCCTCACTACATTTAGGTTATCGAAAGAGCGGCAGCGAATTAATGCTACTTAGATTCGCTGCCGTTTTCACGCTCTACTTAAACTATTGCTATCAAAGAGTGACAGATTGAATAGGAATAGTTTTAGGCAGCATGGCCTCGGGCACATTCTTCACCAAATTGATGGTCAAAATGCCATTAGCTAGTTTCGCCGAACTCACTTCCACATACTCCGCGAGACTAAATGTCCGACAAAAGGACCGATTGGCTATCCCTTGATGTAAGAAAGTAGAAGTGTTTTCCGCTTTTACCCTCTTTCCTTTGACGGTCAACACACTATTTTCGACCTCTATCTCAAGTTCTTTTTCCTCAAATCCTGCGATAGCTAATGTGATGGCATATTTATCGTCAGCAATACTCTCAATGTTGTATGGTGGATAACTTTGTGTCCTTGCTCCGGAATGCAGGGTGTTATCAAGAAGAGACACAAACCTGTCAAAGCCGATGGTATTTCGATAAAATGGACTAAAATCAATTGTATTCATTACACATTCTCCTTAAGAAGCAATACGTTTAATATTTGGGGTCGCTCTGAAATAAAATAGACGCGACCTTTACCTATAGATACATAAGGGTACATACTTAATTTTCAAGCAATACGCTGTGTTTTACAGCAAATTTGAAGGCGGTTTTATGACGAAGGAGCAATTTTTTAACTGCGCTTACTGCGGGGAGCTAGTCTCAGTAATCCTAGAGTTATCAGAGGCGTCCCAGCAGTATACTGAAGACTGCGAGGTCTGCTGCCAACCCTTAGAAATTGAATACACGGTCGAAAATGAGACTGTGATTAATTTCTCCGCCGAACAACAAAACGGTTGAATTTGCTTAGTTTCTGATTATTTTTTACTCAAATACTTTTAATAAATCTCTCGTAGTTGTTTTCTCGACCAGCTTGACACTGTTGACGATAGGTCTCCAAACCACCGAGATAAGAGAGTAAAGCACGTGGCTTTCCTGGGATGTTAGCTCCCATATACCAACTATTAGCTAGGTGCAGTAGGCTATCCTTACCCACCTCATTCATGTGTTCCATCCATTCATCTTCAGCAACCAGTGAAGGTTCAAGACTGGCAGATTCCGCCATACCTATGTCATCGATACACTTGTCGACCCACTCCACTTGGTATTCCGACAATAACATTGGACTCACTAATGCTCCATTGCTGCAGGGACCATCTAAAAAAAACAAATTCGGGAACCCGCTACTCATTAACCCCAAATAAGCCCGTGGCGCACCTTCCCAATGTTCTTGAAGATTTTTACCGTCACGCCCACAAATCTCTATATTTTTTATCGCTCCAGTGACCGCATCAAATCCGGTAGCAAAAATGATGCTATCAACCTTATACTCGTGGTCTCTAACTTGTAAGCCTGCCATGGTTAATTTTTCGATCGGAGAATCTTTGATAGAGACCAACGTTACGTTGTCACGGTTGTAAGTTTCAAAATAATTAGTGTCCGCGCAGAGCCGCTTGCCCATTATGGGATAATCTTTTGGCAGCAGTAACTCGGCCGTCTCCGGATCATTAACTCGCGCCTTAGTTTTCTCACGAATAAAGTCAGCCAAGGTGTCATTAGCTTCCTGGTTTGTAAATAAGTCGGCAAAAGACGAGTAGAAACATAATCCTCCAGATCTCCATCTCATTTCGTAGTCCTCAAGGCGCTCCTCTACACTGACTTCTATAGCAGACTTTGGGTTAGGCTTCATAGCCTGAAAATTTACAGAGATAAACCCTCCCCTCGAATCGCGCTGTTGCTTTCTCCAATCACGATAATTTTGTTTAACTCGCTTCTCATAATCTCGGTCGAGTGGACCGTTACGCGCCGGTATAGAAAAAGACGGTGTTCTCTGGAAAACATAAAGTTGCTTTGCTTGCTCAGCTATAATCGGAATCGACTGCACCGCCGACGAGCCGGTACCAATTACGGCGACTCGCTGTCCATTAAAATTAACCTCTTCTTTGGGCCATTTTGATGTAAGGTATTTGTTACCTTGATAATCCTGTAACCCGTTAAAATCCGGAACACTGCCGCTCGAGAGAAACCCGGTCGCGAGTACACAATATTTGGCGCTGACCGTGTCCTGCTTGCTAGTTTTTATTGTCCAGCGCCGCATTTTTTCATCATAGTGTGCGGAAACGACTTTTGTATCAAACCGCATGTTTTTCCGGAGGTCAAAACGGTCGGCAACATGGTTACAATATTTCATCAATTCTGGCTGAGAAGCATATCGCTCTGACCAAGACCATTCTTGCTGAAGTTCTTCGTCGAATGAGTAAGAATACTCAACACTTTCAATATCGACTCTAGCCCCTGGGTATCGGTTCCAGTACCAAGTACCACCCACACCGCTACCAGCCTCGTATAACCTTACGGACAAGCCTCTTTGCTGAATCCGATGCTGCATATACATGCCAGCAAAGCCCGCACCTACAACCACTACATCAAACTCTTGTTGTACACCATTATCTAAGGCACTCATTTATAACTCCCCGCAATCAGACATTCGCAATATACTGACAACCGCAACGTGAAATGTCAGTGCTGTGTCAAAGTTAATAGTCCACTCCTCATGTTGCAAGAACGATTGTTCACTGAGTACTGATGGGCAAAGGTCATACAAATCAGCCGATCAAATTCCATCAGTGATCGCACTAGGATTCGCACAGTCCATAAGGGTCTCACCATTTCGAAGACGGTCGATATTACAGGCGACAGCGCGGCCGATACCTAATAGGCTGCGCTCGGTGGAGCCGCCAATATGCGGAGTCGCAATCACATTTTGCTCAAAAATCAGATCATTGGGGTCAAAAGGCTCATTCCAAAAAACATCTAGCCCTGCCCCTGCAATTTTTCCCTCTTCTAGGGCTTTTTTGAGAGCTTCGTAATCGATTACCGGGCCACGAGCGACGTTAACGATGTAGGCAGTCGATTTCATACTACATAAAACTGACCAGCCAACTAAGCCTTTGTTTTCAGACGTAGCGGGCGCACCCACTATCACAAAATCAGCTTCTCTCACCACGTCAAGCAATAAAGACTGATCAACATGCACATCAATCTTAACGGTTTTATCTCGGAGGCGACTGCCATTAGGTCCAGTTTTAGAAACCGCTATTATGCGCACTCCAAAACCCTGAAGACGTCTCGCTATTTCTTCTCCAACACCGCCGTATCCCACGATACAAACAGTGCTGCCCCACAAACAACGACCGAGAGGAGCGCCTACTTTTTTAATCTTAAATTTTCGGATAGCCTCAGGGATGTCTCGGGATAGCATCAGAAGATGTGCTATAGCCAGCTCTGCAACGGACTCGGCATTTCCAGTACCGACGCTTGGGACGTTACAGACGGGCACACCTACTGCTGTCGCAGTCTCGATATCAATACTATCTAAACCAACTCCATATTGTTGTACTAATTTCAATCTTCCACCAGCAAAAATTGAAGCCGGAATTGGACATATTGTTGGTATAAGGACGTCTGCGGTATGCGCTAGCATTGCTAACTCAGATTGATCACACTCGAATACTTCATCTTCAGGCAGCAGTTCTCTCAAGATCTTCAAAATGCCAGTAAAACCTCGGACACAGAAACCAATCCGCAAATAGACTCTCCTTAGAAACGACTGCCTCTCAAGCGTAGTGTATCAAACTTAATCGACCACAGTATTGTTTTGAAAGCGTATAAAAAAATAGTATTACACTAGCCCCACTGCTCTAAAAAAGTAATAGCACTGGAGGGCTTTCTAGTTACAGGGCCAAAGTTTCCTTTGGGATATCCAATCGGTATAACAGCGACGATACCATGTGAGTCTGGCATTCTTAAAAGGTCAATCAGCTCAGCTTCAAATACTTGGTGCATAGTTGTTAGACTCGCTCCTAGCCCTTTGGCTCGGCAACCAAGTAAAATATTTTGAACACAAGGGAAAACTGAACCATAGGACGGAGGCGCCAGTCCAATACGGGCCTCATCGGCGACCGCTAAAGGCCAGTCTCGCTCGCCACAAACAAACAAGAGTACAGGAACATCAGGCAGGTGTTTCCCGAACGCCATCGCCGTTCGGAAATTACGCGCTAATGCCGAATTATCACCCGACTCGGGCACATACTTCGCAAAGCGTTGACGCATTGCTTGATCGTATTTTTCGCCAAAAAGACTCTTAGTCACCTTATCGCGAACGACAATAAAGTTGTAAGGTTGGGAGTTTAAACTATTCGGGGCGCAGACTGCCGCATCTAAAACTTCCTCTAATAAATCATCTGGCACGTCGTCGGGTTTTAAGCGCCTCATCGGGCGCATTGTTTTCATAATGTGAAATAGGTCTAACGATGACTCCATACTTTTTCATTGCCTCAATATTTAATTCTTCATACTACTAATATCCAGAATGAAATCAAAAACAAATTCCAGCACATCTCGTGCGCGTTGGTTCAAGCATCGTACTTGTTAGCATTTTGGTGAGTAGCTTCCGATAAATCACTTTCATTACTATAAGCAATGGGTCTTTCCCCAGTAGGAACTCGGATCCCTCTTTGTACGGCATCCCGACTTTCTAAGCGCTCGAACCATTCTCTAAGATGCTCTAAATCATCGATATCAATGTTTCCCCACCTGTAGGCTCTTGCCCATGGGAACATCGCGATGTCAGCGATACTGTAGTCCCCGCATAAGTAGTCTCTTCCGGACAACCTCTCATTCACTATAGATAGCAATCTGCGTGACTCCTCGACATATCGGCTAATCGCATATTCGTCTACTATACCTTTTGGGGCAGCGATTCTCTGAAAGAACATCGCTTGCCCCATCATCGGACCAACTCCGCTCATTTGAAACATCAGCCACTGCATTACTTCGTATCTTGCCTTCAGAGCCTCGGGAAATAACATCCGGCTGCGCTCGGCCAAGTAGAGGAGAATAGCGCCGGACTCCGACAACACATATTCATTATTTTGATGATCAACAATTACAGGAATTCGTCCATTCGGATTTAACGCCAAATATTCAGGGGTTTTTTGTTCATTCTTCTGAAAGTCAAGGTGACGAACCGAATAAGAAATTGCCATCTCCTCGAGGGCAATCGATATCTTAAAGCCATTCGCCGTAGGAGCGGTATAAAGCGTTATGTCTGTCATCTTTCTTCCCAATAAGAAACGGTCTAAAAAGTTTAAATAGCAAGCGCTAATTAGCCAGTAATATTTTTAACGTCAAACTCTTATTGAAGCAACTTTGAATTGATGACGGACTTTGGGGACGCTATCAAGTCCCAGACAGAAAGTAGCGCGACCAGTTGTCTGAAAGGACTTTCTTTGGTGCCGGAGAGAGGAATCGAACCCCCGACCTTTTCATTACGAGTGAACTGCTCTACCGACTGAGCTACTCCGGCTAGAGAGTCTAAGGGCAAGTGTTTCTTTTAATAACGCTCTTGGCGACGCAAGCGAACCACCAAGTCAACGCTGTCTATTTCAGTTCCGGGAGGTAATTCGGGAAGGTTTTTGATTTGTGTATCATCTGAAGGGAAATCAATTAACTCGGACTTATCGGTATCGTAAAAGTGGTGGTGCGGCTCAGTATTCGAATCATAGAAGCTACATACACCGTCTACGATCAACTCTCGGACCACACCCTGTGCGACAAAAAGTCCTAATGTATTGTATACAGTAGCCTTAGACACGGTCATATTGTTGCTTTTAAGTGTTTTCCTAATATGATCGGCTGATAGATGTTGAGTTTTCGACAAGAGAATATTAGCAATTTCGACGCGTTGCGGAGTAATAGATATACCGGCTCCTCGCAAAACATTAGGGATGTCACTTTTGGCAACCGGAGGAATGGCATTGAAAGTTTTCATAACCGATAAGTATATCCGACATTTAGACTGTGTCTAGTATAAATGCGAATAATTAGCATTTACTAATTCAAAAAAATTCAGACGATTTTTGACTTCCCGGCAATTACTAGCTCTCGTGGCATACTAAAAACTACTTTTTCCTCAATCCCAGGTACCTCAGTCACTTTTAAACCACCTCTATCTCGCAGAGTTTGTATTACTTGCTCAACTAAAATTTCCGGTGCCGAAGCCCCAGCGGTAACACCTACCGCATTTTTCCCTTCAAGCCACTCCGGTACGATTTCGTCAGCACTATCGATCAAGTAAGCTGCAATACCTTTTTTCTCGGCAATTTCTTTCAAACGCATGGAGTTAGAGCTGGTTTGTGAACCCACCACCAAGATTAGATCGCAGTGGCTCACCATGTTCTTTACACCGTCCTGCCTATTCTGGGTGGCGTAACAAATATCTTCTTTTTTAGGACCAGAAATGTTCGGGAATCTTTCTCGTAGAGCGTCTATTACTACGGCGGTATCGTCCATCGATAAAGTAGTTTGTGTTACAAACGCTAAAAATTTAGGTTGCTTCACCACTAAGTTCCAAACATCTTGAACAGACTCTACCAGATACATTCCGCCTGCTCCGCTTTCTGATTTTTTATACTGTCCAAGAGTGCCCTCTACTTCAGGATGTCCAGCGTGACCAATCAATATACATTCTCTTCCCTCTTTCTGATAAAGTCCCACCTCCATATGGACTTTTGTGACTAAAGGGCAAATGGCATCAAACACTCTAAGTTTTCTACGCGCTGCTTCTTCTCTCACAGCCTTCGCTACTCCATGAGCACTAAAGATCACAGTAGCATCGTCGGGAACTTCATCTAATTCTTCGACAAAAACAGCACCTTTCTCTCTGAGACCATCTACAACATACTTGTTATGTACGACCTCATGACGAACGTAAACTGGAGCACCAAAAAGGTTCAACGCGTGTTCTACAATACCAATGGCTCGGTCAACGCCAGCACAAAAGCCACGAGGATTAGCGAGATGAATTTGCATGTCTAAAAGCTGTTCCTAATAATTAAATGAAGATTATACTCTATTGTTCTATTATTCTATTATTCTATTCATTAAATTAGGAGCCTTCCCGTCATTTTAGGCCGCTTTCTCAAAATGACTGCCTGCGAAGATCAATAATACGGCCCCGACCGTAATGGAAGCATCAGCGACATTAAATATAGGCCAGTACCAACTAGAATAATATAATTGAATAAAATCAATGACATAGCCCAATGTTAGCCTATCGAACAAATTTCCAATTGCGCCGCCTAGAATTAAACAAATTGCTATGCGAGTTGCCCTTTCCTTATGAGACAAAAGTTTGAGCCATACTATCAAGCCCACAGAAATCATTGTTGCTAGTATCGCAAAGAACCATCGTTGCCAACCGCCTTGATCGGCTAAAAAGCTAAACGCTGCCCCAGTATTGTGAAACAGAGTCAAATTTACACTGGGAATAAGCGCGTGGGGATGTCCATACACTAGATTAGCAGTAGCGAGGTGCTTAGTTATCTGGTCGATAAAAGCGATAATCACGGCAAAGCCAATCCATTTCATCACATCGTAATTACGAGTAGTCAAACGTTAATTTCCTCCTCGCGATTTCACAATCTCTCTTTATTTGATCGGCCATCGCAGAAAAGGAATGAAATTCCATATCGTCTCTTATCCTGTCGCAAAATTCCACGCTAATTTTCGCTCCGTAACAATCCTCATCATAATCGAACATGTGTACCTCTAAAACATAACGAGGATCGTCAATAATCGGCCTAGAACCAGCATAAGCAACCCCCATCAGAGGTGTTGACTTCAAACCATGAACTCGAGCTGAAAAGATCCCTGAAATTGGGCAAGTAGCTCGATACAAATTTAAATTCGCAGTGGGGAATCCCCATTCTCGCCCTTGCTTATGACCATGTACCACATGACCCTCTATACAATAACGGTGACCTAACATCCGTTCAGCCTCACGCATATAGCCATGACGGAGCAGATATCGAATATAGGTGCTAGAAATTCTTTTCCCAATGAATAGAAACGGCGGCGTTTGTTCAATTGTAAAATTATGAAAATTTGCAAGAGAGGAAAGCAAACTAAAATCTCCGCCCCTACCAGACCCGAACCGAAAATCATCTCCGATAATGAGCGCCTTTATGCCTAGCCTACTAACCAATATATTCTGGACAAATTCCTCCGGTGTATAGCTGGAAAGTTCTTTAGAAAAACGAAGAACTAAAAGGAAGTCAACCTCTTTTTCTCTTATTAGTTGTGCTTTTTCAGTCAACCGAGACAATCTCGCAGGTACTCTACCCCTTCGGAAATATTCAGCCGGTTGTGGTTCAAACACAATTACTACACTAGGAACATTTAGTTGATGCGATTTAAATTTCAACCTTTTAAGAATTTCGGCGTGCCCCAGATGCACCCCATCAAAATTGCCGATCGTCGCGACGCAACCAAAATGTTCACTTTTTATATTATTTAATCCGCGAATTATTTTCATGCTGGCTTATACGCCAAATTAAAAGTTATAAAAACCATTCATTTTACCCAAATTGTCCAACATGTTTCTTCCTCACTCCTACAAGCAGCAAAACCATAAAATACACACAGCAGCTACCTAAAACAAATAAGCAAAGATAAAAAAACCTAGCGCCAAAAGACCAATCTATCCAAGCAGATAATGGTGGCGCGACATAAAATAGAAAGCCCACCATAGCCAAGACGGCAATAAAAATTCTTATCAAAAAATATAACCAGCCCTCAGTAGGCGCATATATCTTTTCTTTGCGTAACCCGCGCCACAACATTAAAGCATTAGCATTTGCTGCCACCGCAGTAGCCAATGCTAGGCCAGTGTGCCCTAAGGGGCCTACGAGCAATAAATTAAAAACCAAGTTAATCCCAATGGCTATTAACCCGAATTTTACAGGTGTTCGCATGTCCTGTCTCGCGTAATAGCCAGGGCCAAATATTTTAATCATAATGAAAGCGAATAAACCCATGGAATAAGCAGATAGGCTATTACTGCTCATTAAAACATCTCTCTCTGTAATCGCACCATAGCCAAACAGTGTTAAAATCATCTCGTCAGATAATATTATCAAACCAGCTACCGCTGGAAGTCCGATCATAGTCGCCCACCTTAATGCCCAATCGATGGTAGAAGAAAACTTTCGCACATCGCCCGCAGCAGCGGAGGTAGATAAATTAGGAAGAAGGACGGTAGCCAACGCAACCCCGAAAACGCCTAAAGGGAATTCTACAAGCCTGTTAGAGTAATATAACCAGGAAATACTCCCTGTCTCTAGAAATGATGCTATCGCTAGATCAATCATCAGATTAACTTGCACAATCGACGCCGCAAGTGCTGCCGGCGCCATCAGATGAAGGACTTTTGTGACGCCGGGATGATTCCAATTTAATTTTGGTCTCAAAGAAAATCCTAACCGATTAATGCCCCATACCGAATACACCAATTGCATCAGACCACCCAGCGTGACTGCAACAGCCAATGCCATAATAGGTCTCTCAAAATAGCCAGTCATGAGCAGTATTGCTGAGATTAGCACCAAGTTGAAAAGCACCGCACAAAGCGCAGGCGCGGCAAATTTATTGTGAGCTATTCATTACCCCCCAGGCCAGCGCACAAATCGATATTAGGCCTAGGTATGGGAACATTACTCTCAGCAAATCAGCGGTAGAGCGCTAGCTTTTTCGGGTGTCGCCACGAAACCTGGCGCAAACACATATACGATGAATGGTGCAGACAAAATCCCAAGTAATACAGATACTAAAAACAGTAACTGAGAGAGCTCCACTTACCGCTCTAATGTAAGTCTGCAGTAGATTTTTCGTCATTTCTCCTAGATTCAGCTAACACCGGAATGAAGGCTTGGGACATGGCGCCCTCCGCAAATATCCGCCGAAAAAAATTTGGTATCTTAAACGCTATGAAAAACGCATCTGTGCTTATACCAGCGCCAAATATGGTCGCGATCAATACATCACGAATATAGCCCAATATCCTTGAGATAAAGGTTAAATTCCCTATCACCGCGAGCGGTCTTAAAAGTTTATTACTCATCCACTTTTTTCACAAAAATAATCCTGTTTAATACCTCATATAGTAATATACCTTTTAGATTATTGTTGCGGAGCATATTTTCCATTGACAATTCCTCCATAAAACAGCATAGTTTCGCGCCTTCACTTACGATTTTTGGAGAAATTTGAATTGGCTAACACAGCTCAAGCAAAAAAACGCGCACGTCAATCTGAAAAAAGACGTCAAAGTAATGCTGGACAAAGATCCTTACTAAGAACACGTATTAAAAATGTAATCAAGGCTATTGAATCTGGCGACAAATCGTCAGCTGAAGCCGCGTACCGACTAGCGATGCCTGTCATAGATAAGATGGCTGGTACCAAAATAATTCACGGGAACAAGGCTGCTCGGCATAAATCGAGGCTGCATGCCCGCATAAAAAATATGTAGTAAGAGGCTGAATGCGCGATATCTAGTTAGTTAAGGCTCTCGACTAGTAAGTTGTCTCGGTGTATCAATTCAGGCTCATGCGCAAAACCTAAGATGTCTTCGATTGCACTCGAGGGAACGCCTATTATTTTTCGGCACTCTAAAGACGTATAATTCACGAGGCCCCTCCCGATCTCGAGCCCATTAGGGTCAAAAAGCTGCACCAAATCCCCCCGACCAAAATCGCCGCGAGCGTTCAAAACCCCTATCCCTAGAAGACTTTTCCCCTGCCTTACTAATGCATTACAAGCGCCTTCATCCAGTATTAACTACCTGAAGGACGCAGCGAGCCCGCCAGCCATTGTTTTCTTGCCGCAACTTTTTCTTGTTTTGAATGCAATAACGTTCCTATACCAGCGCCTTGACGGATACTTAACAAGACATCCTCAACTCGTCCATCCGCAATAATTGTAGAGGTAGCAGACCGAGCGGCCAGCCTAGCAGCCCTAAGCTTAGTCCTCATTCCTCCGCGCCCCCAAGCACCGCCAGAACCGGCTCGACCGTCTAATTCGGGGTCGTCAACGTTCGCATACTCAACTAGTTTTGCGTCGCTTTGCAACCGCGGGTCAGCGGTCATAATCCCAGACTGATCTGTCAGAATGACCATGAGATCAGCCTCGACCAAATTACTAACTAGACCTGCCAAGGTATCGTTATCTCCTAAGTTTAACTCGGCTGTAGCTACGGTATCGTTTTCATTAATCACCGGGACCACGCCTAAGCTCTAATAGTGTCGAAAGAGTACTACGCGCATTCAAATATCGGGTACGATCGGATAGATCATCGTGAGTCAGTAAAACTTGGGCTGCTTGTAAGGCAGCTTTTTCAAAAGCCAGATCCCACCCCCTAACCAGTCCCATTTGTCCTATTGCAGCAGCGGCCTGTAACTGAGGTAACGAATGGGGACGTTCTCTCCATCCTAGCCGAATGGCTCCCTCAGCAACAGATCCCGACGTTACTAAAACAACTTGATGACCGCCGACATTAAGGTAACAATCTGTTGCGACCATGTCTCTATAGCTGAGTGATTTAAGCCAACCCCTTCATTGGTACTTAACGCACTCCCAATCTTGATGACCCACCTACGAGAATCACCTAACCGCTTTCGCAAACTATGCTCGTTTTCCATCACGCGCGGGACTGCTCCTGTTCTGCTAGCCAATTGTATACATCGTACATTAATTCTTTGACACCCTCCACCAGTCGCTCCTGAAGTGCGGTAGATTCTACCATCCCAACCAGCAGCTTTGAGGCGGTCCTCAAAAATTTGGAGGGTAGCATTATCGACTAAGTCGACTTTATTCAAAACTATCCACCTTTGTTGCTTAGAGACTTTTTCACCATACTGCT